>NZ_JBGFSN010000002.1:0-238075 GCF_044342975.1 Pantoea osteomyelitidis | reverse complement strand
TATTTTTTCCTATCTGCGAATCCAGGAAATCCATCCATATCTCCCACCCCAGTTTCCCAGTCAACTTTTACCGTCATACCCGGCCGCCATTTCGGGGGCACGCCGTAACAGCAACCCCCGCCGCCCCCCTGATACGGCCCGATAATGTCAATGCCCGACTGGCCGTCAACGCTGAAATGGTTGATTGCCCATCTGGTATGGTTAACGGCTTCAAGGGTGCCCGCCAGGGCTGCCTGGCTGCCGGTGACCAGCAGCAACGCGCCGAGCGTTACGGCATATGTTATTTTCATCTGATATTCCTTTATTTAAATGAACGGCTCACGTGCATCCTGCTCAGCCATAACTGCCCCCTGAAAGCAGGCCGCATAATAAGACAGCATTCAGGCTTTGATACGATGTCGTTCTGCCAGCGTGTTTATCACCCATTCCTCTCGCTCTTTATCCAGAAGGATCCCTTTTTCTGTTGCAGAAAGCGTAGCTTTGAAGCAGGCCAAAAACTGTTCCTCCCGGGAGGTAAACCATGCATCAGGAATGTCCCGGTGGCGAAGAAACAGCTTTACGTCGCAAATACACATCAGGGCTTCAAACTGGTCATCGCTTAAGGCGATTTTCTGACACTTTTCCTTTTTTCGGGGTTGTGAACCGTTACCGCTCAGCAGTACAAGCCTGTCGTCACGATCCAGCCAGCTCCAGAAAAGTGCTGGACGTTGCAGTTGGGCCTGCTGTTCAGGTGTCAGAATATCGGAAAACAGAAAAGGGAAAATTCGCGTATCAAAGTATCGAAACAGGCCCGCACGTTCCTCATGCGTCGCATCGATACAGTCTGTTAACCATTTAGCTAACGCTGTGAAAGGCCACAGGGAACAGATCGCCAGCAACGGAGCCGTTTCTTTTGCTGTCTGAGCCAGCTCAACAAACCACTCTCTTTGTAAGGGATCATCTAATGTGATCCGAACCAAAAGCGGCGCCTCTTCTTGCAACATTTCCTCCGGCAATCCCTGGTAAAGAGATTGCCATTTAAGAGGCGGTGAAAAATCCCGGAGCGCAGGGATGATTGAAAAATTGATACCACACTGGTCGACAATAAAATCAAGGTGGTTCGTTTCAATATCAGCACAAGCATGCTGAAGCTTGCTCGCCCAGTCTGTTATGCCGGTCATGCTCAACTATGCCTCCTTGGCACAAATCCTTGTGCCAGATCCTGTGCCTTTTTCAGACACTCTTTACACACTGACGAAGGCAGTTCAGGCAGGGGATAATCCTCGCCTGCCGGACCCAGCAGCTTATGCCGCCCCTTCAGACTCAGCAGACCCGGACCATGAACGTGAATTTCTCCCTGCGGGGTAAGCTGAATGTAAGCGCCCCCGCAGGCAAGCGTAAGCCCGTTCTTCGCCGTTAGCTGCAAATGCCCCTGCGTGGATTGCACCGTGACATCTTTCAGGGACGTCAGCGACAGCGTGTCCGCGTGGGACTCCACCGCCAGCGGCCCTCTGGCGGATACCAGCCGCATCCCTTCCTGTTGGGCAAGGATTGAGACTGTCTGTCTCGCGTTCACCGAACAGCGCTGTGCTGTGCTGATATTGACTTCGCCCAAGCTCTGCAGATACAGCCCTTTCCCGCTGTGCATCAGGGTCGTTTCCGGCGTGACGCCGGCAATGCCTTTCGGCGCAGACATCAGCAGGGTCGGTTCTTTAAGTTCACTGGCACCGGAAACAAATTCTCTTAATGGCTCAGCATCAGGGGCAACGTTGTGGTGAGTCTGCGTAACAGCTCCCCATCCGGTCACCTGATTTAGCGCCCCTTTTAACAAACTGATGGCCGACCGCATCTCCAGCACCTGACCCTGTGCCTTTGTCTGGCCGTCAGCCGTGATAAATATCCCTTTCTGCGCTCGTATTACGCCCCACGCATCGGTTCTCAGCTCAAAGCCCTCGCCGCGCTTCTGTTTCTCGCTGTCGACAAGGTGACCGAGGTTCAGCTGGCTCTTGCCGCCGTACTCTGTGGAAATCTTGATATGCTCTTTTCCGCGCTCATCGTCGAGGCGGATTTTGTTGTTCGCCGGGGTGCGCAGCACGTTGCGTTTGTAGTTACGGATGGTGACGGGGTCGCCGTGCGCAGAGTCGTGCAGCACGCCTGCGATGTACGGCCGGTCCGGATTCCCGTCCTCAAAACCAATCGCCACTTCGGTTCCGGCCAGCAGCGGCAGGTGCAGCCCGTAGGTGTCACCGGCATAGGGGCGGGACTGACGCACCCACAGACTCTCGAATCCCGTCTCCCAGTTATCACGGTCAAACAGTATATTGACGCGATAGCGGCCATCTTTATCGATGTGGCCGTAGATGTCATTTTCGGTGGTGCTGGTCACACGCGCAGGCAGCGTACCGGCCATCACCGGGCGTGAGCCTGGCTCAGGGCGGAAGCTGAAATCCGGGCTGTCCGGGATACCGTCAAAACTGACGCCGAAGTCTTCATCACGCCGCGCATGGCTGCGCATCGCCGTCACGACCACGCCTTTAGTGAACACCTCCGCCACTTCATAACCACCGGTGACTTTCAGCAACATACCCGGAGAGAGGGTCGGACAACTGGTAATGGCACGGGTTTGTGTCTGGCCGTTCAGGTAGCGCTCATGACGAATGCGGGCGTAAAACGCCCCGGACTCCGGTGCCGGATTGCGGTCATACGCGCTGCCCGGCCCCAGCCAGTTATCAGCCCAGTGATAAGCCTCCCCGTACGTGGTAGCATCGCCCCGGGTCACATCAACCTGACTGTTCATGTCGTCCGTGGCCTGGCGGTAGTTGTAATCACGGGTACTGACCTGTTTTTGCACCACAAGGTGACGGCTCTCCATCCCCCACACCGAGTCCACGCCTTCCGAATGCTGGCCCGACGGCGGCACCGATGGCAACGTCAGGCCTTTCTCATAGCCCTGCCGGCTGTCGTAAAACTCCACCACATCGATGTTCAGGCGTGTGTCGGTGGTAAAGCGGAACCAGATACCCACTTCACCCAGCAGGCGGGTGATAAAATGCAGGTCGTCCTCACCGTACTGCATCACCTGCTCACGACGGGGATAGGCCCGAGTCAGTGTAAACAGGAAATCCTGGCCGCGCATGTTGTGCCGCTCGCGCAGGATTTTTTCCACGATTTGCGGAACGGACATGTCCTGATAAATGGCATTCTGATGCGAGCGGCTGAGCAGGGCCAGACGTGGCCGGAGCGTCAGGGCATAACGGGTTTCATCTTTTGAGGTGCTGAGTCGTTCAAAGCCGCTCACCACCCCCTGACTCACCCGCACCGGCTGCTGCATTTTAATACCGAAACCCTGGTCCACCGGCACCTGCAGCGTCAGGGAGGCGGCTTTCATCAGTATCATCTCTTTGCTGATGGCATGGTCTGCGCTGGTGAACTCAATACGGTAGCTGAATGGCTGGCTCAGAGCCTCATCTCCTTCAAACGCCAGCACGTCCATGCCGGAGTCACACCCTTTCACCGCCAGCAGATGGTGGCTGTGGCTGAATTTTATCGGGGGATGGTTGCTCATGCGTTCACTCCCTGTATCCGGTCAAATTCCAGCCCAATACCCTCTTCTTCACTCCAGCCGAGCGTCAGGGATTGCGGTTTTTGTTTCGCGGCCATATGGGTCAGCAACTGCTGGCTCAGCACCGGCAGAATTTGCTGGTTGAGCAGGCTATCGACGTTTCTCGCGCCGGTGTCCGGCAGCAGGCAGGCGGCGGTCAGCGCGTCATAAAGCCCCTCGTCAATATGCATGGTCAGGCCGTAGTGACGATGTAAACGCTTGCTCACCTGTGCAAGCTTCATCTCCACGATAGTACGCATCGCTGCTTCGGCTAAAGGACGGTAAATCACCGTCTGGAAACGAGCCAGCAGCGCGGGCTGGAAGTGGTCGCGCAGGATCGGGTGCAGCAGTTTCTGCATATCGCTTTCTGTCGCGTCCGGCTGTTCGTCCAACAGTTGCATCAGAGAGTCGCTGCCAAGATTGGAGGTCATCAGAATAACCGTGTTGCGGAAGTCGATTTCGCGTCCTTCGCCGTCGCGCATAAAGCCACGATCAAAAACCTGATAAAACAGGTTCATCACGTCGCGGTGCGCTTTTTCCACTTCATCCAGCAGTACCACGCTGTACGGGCGCTTGCGTACGGCCTCGGTCAGAATACCGCCCTGACCATAGCCCACGTAGCCCGGCGGTGAACCTTTCAACTGGGAAACGGTATGCGGCTCCTGGTACTCCGAGAGGTTGAGGGTAATCAGCGACTTTTCACCGCCGTACATCACATCCGCCAGTGCGAGCGCAGTTTCGGTTTTACCGACGCCACTTGGGCCGACCAGCAAAAACACGCCCTGTGGGCCATTCTCGGAAGTGAGACCGGTTTTCGCCGCACGCAGACGCCGGGCAAGGGTGCCGAGCGCCACATCCTGGCCGATCACGCGTTTACCGATTTCGTGTTCCAGCCTTAGCAGTTCGGTTTGCTCATCTTTCATCAACGAGAAAAGCGGTACACCCGTCCAGTCGGCAATGACGTTGGCAACGGTGCGCACATCGACGTCCACCGAGAGCAGCGGGTTGCTGTGCTGTATGCCGTTTAGCTGCTGTTGTAGGTCACGGGTTTCCTCCTGACGGGAGATGTCCTGGCGGCTTTCCAGCAACTGTTCTGTGAGTCTGCGCTGCTGGTCATACTGCGTTTTCAGCTCGTCGAGTTCGACGATGAGGATATTCTCTTCCTGCTCAATGGCGGCCAGGCGTTCATCGTGATTCTGATTGCCTACGGCAATGTCTTCCAGCAGCGCCTGCTTTTCCATTTCAAGCGCGGTCATCTGCGCGTGGATGCGGGTCAGCTGTTCCGGCACGGTGTCGAGACTCATGCTCACGCGGGCAGAGGCGGTATCCAGCAGGTCAACGGCCTTATCCGGTAACTTGCGCCCCGTCAGATAACGGCGCGACAGCGTGACGGCGGCACGCACAGCATCGTCAGTAATGTGTACGCCGTGGTGTTCGGCGTAGCGGGATTTCAGGCCCCTGAGCATCAGGCAGGCGGTATCATCATCTGGCTCGTCCACTTTTACCCTCTGAAAGCGACGCTCCAGCGCAGCATCGCGTTCGAAGTACTGCTTGTATTCACTCCAGGTAGTGGCGGCGATGGTGCGCAGCTCGCCGCGCGCCAGCGCCGGTTTCAGCAGGTTCGCTGCATCCGCGCCGCCGGCCTGGTTGCCTGCGCCGATGATAGTATGCGCTTCGTCAATAAACAGCAGGATGGGCGCCGGTGACTGCTGTACCGCCTCAATCACGTTTTTCAGGCGCTGCTCAAATTCGCCTTTTACGCCCGCCCCTGCCTGCAACAGACCCACATCGAGGGTACGCAGGGCAACAGGTTTAAGTAATTCCGGCACATTGCCTTCGACAATACGCAGCGCCAGCCCTTCGACCAGCGCGGTCTTGCCCACGCCTGGCTCGCCGACCAGGATTGGGTTGTTCTTGCGGCGACGGGAGAGAATATCCACCATCTGACGAATTTCAGTATCACGGCCAAACACCGGATCGATATTGCCGGTTTTCGCTTTGGCGGTCACATCGAGGGTGAATTTATCCAGCGCGTTCTGCAGTGCCGGATCCAGTTCACCATCTTTCAGTCTGGCCCCGGCCGGGCGACCGATAAATTCCACCTCTCCACCATGACTTTGCGCCAGCTCAGCTTCCTGCTGTACATCCGGGCGCTCATCCGATTGTGTATCCAGCAACGGGCGCAGGCGTTCCAGTTGGCTCTGGCCAAGCGTTAATAATGGCCACAGTCCATCACAGCGAGCCAGGTTAGGTTTCGCGACCAGCGCCATCAGCAAATGAATGCTACGGATCTGTTCTTCATTATTCAGAGAGGCAATCAGCCAGGCTTCCTGCATAAGTTGCTGAATGTAATCTGACAATTGCGGACGGTGGCGCACCGAACGCGGTTGTTTGTCCAGCCAGCCCAGCAAATCCTGCCAGATAGCATCCATGTCCCATTCATAGCGACGCGCTAGCACCGTCAGGTCCCCTTCCCCCTGCTCCAGCAGTTTCAGCAACCAGTGCTCCGGCAGGATCTCTGCATGGGCGCGAGTCTGGCACAACGAGGCCGCCCCCTCCATCGCACGGGCACAATAGGGATTCAGACGGCGTAACAGGATGGCTGGATTTTCCATTTCTCGGTGTTCTCTCTGTTCGGTTGATTCGGGACACGCTACCGCCCTCGCCGTTTCCTGTTGTTCAGGAGACCAGAGTGCGCGAGGTCAGGCAGGCAGATTGTGAATCTCTTTGCTGAAAGCTCGCACAGGCAGGCGTTCAGCAAAAAGAAAAAGCGGACAGAGAAGCTCTGTCCGCTTGCAACTTATGCGGTGGCGCGTTCGTTCCAGGAATCGGAATGAATGATGTTGCCGTCTTTGTAGGTCCAGGTGATTTTTTCGTAACGCAGCTCGATCTGCTCAAAGTGGTTGTGCTTCTCGAAAGCAGGATCCTTGATGTCATGCATCACCGGTGCCACTTTCACCACTTTCACGTTCTCGAGTTTGGTATTGAAGTACTCCACTTCCTGACCCGCGTCGTTGATTTTGTACCATTTGAATTCCGCAGACTTCAGGGTCTGGCCGGTAGTTACCGCCTTGTACAGATAGGGGCTGGCGGAGTCGATTTCCTTGGTAAACAGGAACGGCGTATGGATACGAGTTCCCGTCAGCTTGCCGGTGTTGTTGTCGGTCGGGATGTACAGGTTATGCTCCTGCGCCACCACCTCAATGCTGCCTTCACGATCCTGAACGTCCACAGACCCTTTGATGTCCGCGCCGCCGTCGTCTTTCAGCCAAAGATAAACAGGAATTGCCATGGAATTACTCTCCATTGTGTAGTGATGCGCCATCATCCTGTGATGACGCTAAGGTTTTGCCCGGTAGCTGGCAGGCATTCACCTGCGGAACCAGACTGATTTCGACACGACGGTTGAGGGCGCGCCCTTCCGGGGTGTCATTGGTTGCGACAGGGCGGCTTGCGCCATAGCCCTGTACTGCAAAACAGCTTTCCGGCACGTCACCGGTATCGCGCATCCAGCCACGCACCGCTTCAGCACGCTTCAGGGACAGCGTCTGATTCCGTTGTGGGTTGCCGGTGTTATCGGTGTGGCCAGCCACGACGATCAGCCAGCCCGGCTTCGCTTTGATGCCGACCAGCGAGTTGATAAGCTTTTTGGCGGAGCCGGTTTTCAGCACGGACTTACCGGAATCAAACAGCGACATGCTGTCGAGGCGAATGATTTTCGCTACCGGCTCTGGCTTTGGTTGCGGTTTTGGCGGCGCAGGGGGTGGCACATAGGAACGAATGGCATCCAGCACCGGCATGCGTAGACGCTCGCCCTGATACAGACCGAGTCGCATGCGAACCGGTTCGCCATTGCGCGCCCAGCCATCAAGTTGTGCGGCATCGTCGCGCAGCATCTTCACCGCATCGGCTTTCGGGCCATAGTTATCCATAGAGATGCGGTCGTAGCGGGCAATATCGAAGCTCACGCGGTGAAGCAACTGGCGGTTGTTCCAGCCGCTGCTGAACAGAGCGGCAATGGCCGCTAGTGTGAACAGCCCCAGCGCACAGTGCCAGGCTCTGCCCCGTGGTGTCACTCCCTGGCCTTCCGGCAGCAGCGGCAGCACAAAATCCGGCAACAGCGACATCTCCGTGCGGTGGGTGCCCACCGGCTGCCAGCCTGCCACATGCTGCATCGCCGTATGCCGGGAGAGCCAGGCTGTCCAGAGGGATGACACGAGGCTTCCGGCAAGGATGGGCCCCATACCCCACAGCACAGCAGTGGGCGCAATCGCCGGGATATCGCGGTTCTCATCCATAAACACCGCTTCGACATGATGCCGGAACCAGCTTATGAAGCTGTTCATCACCACCTGCTGCTGCATGGCTATGGCACCGCCGGTGGCGACCCACGCTGCAATCGAGCTCGGTGCTGAAGACGCACGCCAGACACCAATACCATTACCCGGCATGGCCGCCTGCCATAGCATGTCGTTCATCATCGCGCCGCCCGCCTGACCGTTAAGGATCAGGGGCAGAGCTTGTCCGGTTGCACGACGCAGCTGGCTGATTTGCCAGCGCAAGGCCAGCAGGCAGCTGAGGAGCGCTTCACCGTCCGCATGCATCTGCGGACAGACGCTGACCATCACCGACAGCTGGCACCCCCAGCCCGGACGCTGCCGCAACAGCTGTCGCGCTACCTGCTCCAGATTCTGAGGATCTTCCACTCTAATCCAGCATCCCTGCGTAACGGTCAGCACCTGCGATTGTTCCGGCCAGGCCTGCGGCAGGTCACCACAGACAAGCACCACAGGCTGGCGATACGTCGTGTCCGGAAGATTTTCCAGAAGCAAAGCGACTTCATGCTCCACGCGACGGCTTGTGAGATACCCGATTGCGGTGATCAGTCCCGGCACGGCCAGCAGAATGAGCACCGACACCCTGGGTGTGACGGGCAGAAAACCCAGGCATACCATGACACTGAGCAGTGCGGCCCACAATGCCAGCCAGCACTGTTGTGCAGGATTCATTTCACCGCTCCCGGCAACAGGGTGGCCAACATCTGATCCAGCCAGCGATCAAGCCCCCACCACAGGGCAGCCAGCATCATCACGCTCAGCCCGATACGCACAGGCCACGATGCCAGCCAGCCGCCCAGTCCCCATCCGACGGGGCTTTCCGCCAGCACCGGATGAGTCTGCGGCCAGCTAAAGGGCGCGACATGTTCACTGAGTACGCTGACGAGCTTTTGGCGTTCCGGATCGTTCAGGGAGCGGAAGCTGCCAAGAAATCCCAGCATCATCACCCGCTGGAAGCAGGTCAGCACGGCATTGTCAGGCGCTGGCTCTCGCAGCACGTCACGCATCCGGTCGCAAAGGGTATCACCGGCATCCATGATGCCGAGAAAATGGCCCAACAGCGGGATGTCATACCACTGCACACAGGCATCGTCGTCCACGCCGCGGCCTTTTACCGCCTCATCAAGTAACGCGCACTGCGCCGTCAGGATGTGCTGACAACTGGCCTCATCCAGCCCGCTTGCTTTCAGCTCGCGCTGTACGCGCTCCACATCAGCAATACAGCGCTCCCACAGCACCCGCCCTTCTCCTTCCTGAAACTGAGGGCTGTGGCGCAGGCTGATGACTTGCAGCCAGGTGTTCTGCAACAGGACATCAATATCAATGGACGCAGCCGTGCCGCGTTTACGCTCACTCATGTTCTCAGTACCGCAAAGAGTTCAAGTTCAGGCTCGCCGAGCATGCCCGGAACATAAAACATGCAGCTGCCGCTCTGGAGCATTTCGGTGGCCAGAGGATGGGAGAGATCAAGGCTGAAATACTGGTTTTCCAGGCGCAGTGGAATAGCGGCAGGCACATGACGCAGCGGCATCAGTGGAACGCCCACACGGGAGGAGTTGACGATCCCTCGAACATGATCGGGACTGCCCGCTTTGCACTGGCGCGGGAACTGTTCCTGTAGCTGAGCCACCGGCATTGGTGAGCGAACAGAGAGATAGTAATCCGCCGCTTCGCGCAGACGAGGATCGTGCAGACGGGCCTGCCAGAAGTGAAGGCGCGGGTCATGCTCAAGCTCAATCGACACCACCCGTGATGGCAGGCTCGCTTCCAGCAGGTCGCCCAGTAAATCAAACAGAGGCGGGAACACGCTATTTAACTGCTCATGCTGCCAGGCCGGAATGGCACTGACCTGATGCTCCAGTGAGAACGTCAACAGGCTGCCAGCCAGACGGGCGAGTTCGGGATAGAGTCGTTCAGGTGGGCTTTGCAGGTTACGCTGAAACTGTCCGAGCACCGGCTCTGCGCTGTTCAGGGCATTCAGCAGCCAGAAGAGAGAAACGTCGGCGACGGCAAAATCCGCCATTCGCTCATTACTTTCACGGCGCATGGCCATCAGACGACTCAGACGGGCGCGCAGTTGGGTCATCAGTTGTTCCAGCTGGGTAACCAGCCAGCGGCTGCCCTGTAGCGCCAGTAATGGCGGCAGGAAGGTCTCATCCCGTGTCCAGGCGCCCTGCGAATCTTGCTGCAAACAGGCTACCGGGCAGGTGAGGTAATCACTGTTGTTCTGATGAGCAAAACGCAGGGTCAGCTCAGGCTGCATCACCGCAATCTGGCGGGTATCCTCGCCAAAGGTGTTACGCACATCCCGCCAGCGCTGGCGAAAGCGTACCGGACGTTCGGCGACTTCATCGGGCTTCAGGCAGTTGCCGCCATTAGCGCGCATCAGCGGCAAGGCCAGCAGCACCAACGCTTCATGCGATTCGCTCTCAAGTGAAAGGGCCGGCGGCAGCACATCGGCATTATTGGTATCTATCAGCGTGCCGTCCTGGAAGCGAACATGCAGATGACGGGCCTGTAAACGCCCCAGCTTTAGCGCATCCGGTTCAAACGAGGCCTCAATCACTCCCCAGGGGTGGTTGAGGCCCATCTGTGCAATACACTCAGCTGTCCAGGCCGCATACCCGGCCTGCTGTTGAAAATGCTGGGGGGAGACCATCTGGCCTCTTCCCCATAACGGTTGTTCCGTTTTCATTAGCTTCCTGCTTTATTTTATGATTTCGCCTTCGGCATCCGGGAAACCAGCGACAGGTTGACGTCCATGCCTTCCACCTGAAAATGCGGGACAGCGTAGAGCTTCACGCGGAAGAAGCCCGGGTTGTCTTCAATATCGTCCACCACCACTTTCGCATCGCGCAGCGGGTGTGACGCCTGCAACTCGTCGCCCGGATCGGTCATTTCCGTCACCAGGCCGCGAACCCAGGTATTCAGTTCCAGCTCCAGCAGGCGGCGGTCCTTGGTGGTGCCAATGTTTTCGCGCTGAATCAGCTTCAGGTAATGGGCGATACGGGAGAGCAGGAAGATATAGGGCAGACGCGCATTGATGCGGCTGTTGGCGGTGGCATCAGCCGTATCATACAGCGCCGGTTTCTGCGTGGAATTTGCCGAGAAAAAGCAGGCATAGTCGCGGTTTTTGTAGTACGACAGCGGAATAAAGCCGAGATTGGCGAACTCAAACTCGCGGGTTTCCGGGATCATTACCTCCGACGGAATTTTTACCTGATTACCGGTGCCGAGGTCATACAGATGAATCGGCAAATCCTGCACCGCCCCACCAGCCTGCGGTCCGCGGATTTGTACGCACCAGCCGTTGTTGATAAAGCTGCGTATCATGTTCGCAGCGAAAGCAAACGACGCATTGGTCCACAGATATTTCGCGTGGTCCGGGCCTCTTACTTCTTCAACATAGTTGAAACTGCGCACCGGCACGGTATCCGGGCCATAAGGCAAACGACCAAGCACGCGTGGCATCACCAGTCCGATATAGCGGCTATCATCCGTTTCGCGGAAACTCTTCCATTTGATGTACTCGGCGCGATCAAAGTAGGTGCCGATATCTTTAATGGCGGCAACCTCTTCCATCGACTCCTTGAGGAAAAACTTTTCCCCTGCAGAGCCGATAAACGGCATATGGGCGGCAGCGGAAACTTTGGAGATATTACGCAGCAATGCTACATCCTGCGCAGAGGCATCAAACTCGTAAGCAGAAATCAGCGCGGCAATCGGCTCTCCGCCCGGGCTGTCATACTCGGCTGTGTAGGTGTGTTGGTATAACCCGCTCTGAATAATTTCCGGCGCGTCTTCAAAATCATGACGCAAATCCTCTTTTGACAGGTCAAGCAGCTCGATTTTGACGTTCTGGCGGAAGTCGGTTTTATCGACCAACGACTTAACACCCCGCCATAACGCCTCAACCTGTTGAAATTTTTCATGATGCATCACCGCATCCAGCTGACGGCTAATCTGGTAATCAAGCTCCGCGATATGGTGATCAATCAGCGTCTTGTCCAGCTTTTCGACTTTCGAACCCGATTTTCGCAGGCACTCCAGAAAGACCTGCATACCGGCGGTCAAACGCTCATCAGCCGTGGCATCCGACATCGCCTGATTATCTTGCCAGATATCCAGCGCGCTCAGCTCAGTGACCGGGCTCAGGTTGATTTTCTCAAACAGAGAGGCATAGACGCTGCCCGCTTGCGCTCGTTCCAGTACGATACTTTCAGCGCCAGCGGCGTATTCATTTTTTACAGACATCAGCATTCCTTAATTAATCCGTTAAAATAACGCTGTTCTCAGGCCTGTTTCGCTGCCAGAGTAGCCAGCTCACTGCGCAGTTCTGCGCTGAGCGTTGGGTCAAGCAGGATTTTTTCCAGCTCTTTACGGAAGATACCGTTGTCCAACAGGTTCGCCTTCAGATCGCGAAGCAGATTACGCATGGCAAGCATGGCTTTCAGCTGAGGGATCTGGCGGGCTACCTGCTCCGGTTCGAAATCTTTTATTTCATGGAAGGAAAGGCTGACGTTCTCTTCGCTGCCGTCACCTGCCAGAGTGTTTGCAACGGAAAGATTTATGGAAGGAGAAAATGCGCGCAGCACGCTGTTGAAGTTGATTTTATTGATGCTGACAGGTTCACGCTCAGAGAGCGGACGATGCTCAGCGCCGTTACTGTAATCGCCCAATATCATCAGTTTGAGGGGCAATTCGATTTTTTTCTGCGCGCCGCCTGTATGCACACTTAATTGAATGTTTACGCGGGCTTTGGGGATCTCGGACTGATAGGAATTAGACATGACTGTCCCTTTTCTATGGAATAATAGAAATGGTCAATGCCAGTGAGAAATTAATTAAGAAAGGCTTCCCCTGCCAGAACAATTTTCCTGTTCACGTTATACGACGTAAATCAAAACACTGAGGTCACAAGCGAGCACATTCCATTCACCAGCAGGCTGACGCTGTATTTTAGGTATTTATCAAAAATTTAAAACTTCGGATTTCAACCTGTGGGCGGGAGTGTAAAAACAGCATCGATGTCATTGGAAATGAAAATTTGTAATAAATTATTACCAGAAAACCCTTAACAAAATCGGATCATAATATTGATTTATAAGAAATTTCCTTAGGAAGCCGTTGTACACCTTGTGAAATAAAGGTCTAAGCTAAGCGAGAATTCAATTGCGGCTTAAAATTGCACAAAGTATCACCAATTGTAAAAATATTGGGTTTAAATTATTTTTCTAAAAATGAGAGATGACGTATGTGAGAGAAAGTCATCGCTTTATTATGAACACCAAACAGAAGCAGTTATTTTATATAATTTTTTCATTATAAAAATAAATATAAATATTACAGGAAACTAACGCGAAGCCGCATACGCTTTACGATGTGCAGACGGCGCAATACCGTAAACCTGGCGAAATCGGTTACTGAAGTGGCTGGACGAATGGAAACCGCAGGCGAGCGCGATATCAGTCAGGGGTAGCGCCGAGTGATGCAACAACTGTTCCGCTCGCGCCATACGACGGCGCATCACATATTGATGCGGCGCTTCGCCGGTTGAATGGCGAAACATTCTCGCGAAGTGAAACTCGCTCAGCGCAGCCTCCGCCGCCAGCTGGGCCAGCGTCAGCGGCCGATCCAGATGCGCCTCGATATAATTTTTCAAACGACGCAGCACCGCTGGCGACAATCCGCCACGCACGCCCGGCGCGCGCCACCGCACTTCGCTGTAATGTTGCAGCAGATGCGTTATTAACAACGTCGAGGCGCTGCTCAGCGTCAGATGATTAGCCGGTTGCTGCCAGTCGCAGCTCAGCAAAAAAGCACGATAAAGCTGAGTGATACGATCGTCACCAGAAAAAATTTTTTCGTGCAGATTGAGCTGCGCCGGGCTGCGATCCCAGATCTGCTCCGCCAGCTGGCGCAGATGCGCCTCAGTGCAGTAAAGATGCGTAAAGGCCAGATCGGCGCGAATATCCCAGACGGATTCTTTTCCGGCTGGCATCAGGCAAAAGCGATCGGGTCCGCCGCCGTTGCGCCAGCCATGCGCCGTTTTGTGCCAGGTATCATAGCCCTCGGCGGTATAAAGGCTCAGCGTATGGTGATTGCTGAGATTGGTCACGCGATCGCCGCTGTTGAACCATGCCGCCAGCTGGATACCAGAGCTTAACCGTACGCTGTCGCACAGGCGGGCCTTATGGCGTTGCAGGATGGCGAAGGTTTCGTAAGTCGGCGTCATAAACATCAGCGGTTTAAAAAAGAGATCGCCAGTCTACGGCGCAACCGGGAGCGGCACCAGTGCGGCGAAGCGCGGGCATCAACAAAAGCGCAAGAATTTGCAACTATTGCGCAGGTTGCTGCAAGCGTCGCCGCACGCTCTGCCGCACACTTCACCCATTTCTGGCGTGGAGAACAATGATGAACCTGATGTTATATCTTGCGGTAGTGCTGATTTGGGGAACAACCTGGTTGGCGATTTTTATTCAGCAGCAGGCGGCAGTGACGGCAGTTACCGTTGCGGTATTCTGGCGCTTTCTGATCGCATCGCTGGTGATGCTGGCGGCGCTGCGCCTCTCCGGACGGCTGAAAACCCTGAACCGGAAAGACCATCTCTTTTGTATGCTGCAGGGTTGCTGCGTGTTTGGCTTTAACTTCGTCTGTTTTTATTATGCGGCGGCGTGGATCAGCAGCGGGCTGGAATCGGTCATCTTTTCGATGGCGGTGATTTATAACGCGCTCAATAGCTGGCTATTTTTCCGCCAGCGCCCCTCCCCACGTTTACTGCCCGCCGCCCTGCTCGGCCTCGGCGGCATCGTGGCGCTGTTCTGGCAGGATATCGCTGCCACGCGGCAGGCGCCGGAAATTCTGTGGGGCGTCGGCCTCAGCGCGCTCGGTACGCTCGGTTTTTCCTTTGGCAATATGATTGCCACAAGACATCAACGCCAGCAGTGCGATCTGTTGACCACTAACAGCTACGCCATGCTGTACGGCGCGCTGGTCATGGCGCTGCTGTCGCTGCTGGCGGGAGAAAAGCTTGCTCCGGCGTGGAATCTGACCTGGCTGGGCGCCGTCAGCTATCTGGCGCTGTTTGGCTCTGTGCTGGGCTTTGGCGCTTACTTTACGTTAGTGAGGCGGATTGGGGCCAGCCAGGCAGCTTACAGTACGCTGCTCTTTCCGTTGGTGGCGCTGACGCTCTCCACACTGTATGAAGGCTACGTATGGCACGCCAATGCGCTAATTGGTTTGATGATGATTCTGGCAGGAAATTTGGTGATGTTTGCGCGCCTGCCCGGCATCCGCCGGACGACCACGGCCTGATGAGGGTGGGCGAGCTTTCTGCCCGCCCGTTATCAGGACTTAACCCCAGCGCCGGGCGCTGTTATTCAGTTGATGCGGCTGATTGATCGCTTTCCTGGCGATCCAGTAAAGCAGTACACGTTCATCGTCGCGATCCCGATCGGCCATCGATAGCAGCTTGAGGGAGAGCGTCGATTTGTTCACGGGCTGATGCTCGTCGCTCAACTCAATAACAGCCTGACCGATGATGCAGCGGACCTCATCCTCGTTTGAAAGGGATTCATATGCTCGGTCTTTCATATTTCCTCCTGTTGTCTGGCTTTTAAGCCTGGCAAAAAATCTGTCAGGCTGCTCTCTCCTTTTGCCTGCGACATACTTATTTACCGAAGCTTTGCATTGTTCATCTATTTTCGTCCTTTGACACAGCTTCCGCCTGCAAACGCATTCATGCCTTTTTCAAGGCATTTCATGCCGCGCCGGATGCTGTTCATGCCGGAATTTTCTCCTGAAATAGTTGCCCGGTTTATCATCTCTCCAGTTTCCGGATTCCCACGCGGGAGAGAAAATCATGAACCAGTTAATGCAGCACTCTTATCAGCGTACGCGCTGGCTAACCCTCTTTGGCACCATCCTGACGCAGTTCGCATTGGGTTCGGTTTATACCTGGAGTTTGTTCAACGGCCAGCTTTCACACAAGCTGGATGCGCCAATTAGCCAGGTCGCCTTCTCATTTGGTTTGCTAAGTCTTGGCCTGGCGGTGGCGTCGTCGCTGGCGGGCAAATTGCAGGAGCGTTTTGGCGTGCGCAACGTCACCATTGGCGCGGGGATAATGATGGCGCTGGGCTTCTGGCTCACTTCTCATGCCGATAACCTGATGACGCTCTGGCTAAGCGCGGGCGTGCTGGTCGGGCTGGCCGACGGCGCGGGCTATTTGATGACTCTCTCCAACTGCGTCAAATGGTTTCCCGAACGCAAAGGGGTCATCTCCGCCTGCGCTATTGGCGCTTACGGTCTTGGCAGCCTCGGCTTTAAGTTCATCTGCGGCTGGCTGTTGTCGACGCAAGGTTTAGAAAATACCTTCATTATTTGGGGCGTGTTGGCGATGGCATTGATTATTGCCGGTGCGCTGCTGATGCGCGAAGCGCCGTTACAGAACGGCAGCGCAAGCAGTACGCTTCAGGCGCGTGATTATACGCTGGCGCAATCGATACGTATGCCGCAGTACTGGATGCTGGCGCTGATGTTTCTTACCGCCTGCATGAGCGGCCTTTATGTCATTGGCGTGGCAAAAGATATTGGCGAAGGGCTGGTGCATCTCAGCACGCAAACCGCTGCCAATGCCGTCACGGTGATTGCCATTGCAAACCTGAGCGGACGACTGGTGCTGGGCGTGCTCTCCGATAAAATGGCGCGTATCCGGGTTATCTCACTGGCGCAGATTGTTTCGCTGGCGGGGATGAGCATCCTGCTTTTCACCCGGATGAATGAAACCACCTTTTTCCTGTCGCTGGCCTGCGTTGCGTTCAGCTTCGGCGGCACCATCACCGTCTACCCTTCATTGGTCAGTGATTTCTTTGGCCTGAATAATCTGACAAAGAACTATGGCGTGCTCTATCTCGGCTTCGGCATCGGCAGCGTGCTGGGCTCGCTGGTGGCGTCGCTGTTTGGCGGTTTTACCGTGACCTTCAGCCTGATCATGACGCTGCTGGCCATCTCCCTGTTCCTGTCGCTGACGATTCGGTTGCCGCAGCGACGTGCTGAGCCGGAGCAGGTGCTACAAGGCAGTTAAACAAAACAAAGCCGTGTCATCACGACACGGCTTTAGCTTTATCCTCGCTCGATAAATCGCGGCTCCGGCACGCCAGCCACCTCAACCTCAACGGCGAAAATATCTCCCGACTGCGGATAACGCGCCAGCTCTTCTGCGCTGCGATCCTCACGCGAGCTGGTGATATAAAGCGTTTTCAGATCTTTACCGCCAAAGGCGACCATTGTCGGCCAGCGCACCGGTAATGCAATCTCGTCCACGATTTCCGCGCTGTGGGGATCGATGCGCACTACTCGTCCGCCGTCGAACTGGGCCGACCAGTAAAAACCTTCGCTGTCCACTGCCGCGCCGTCCGGCAATCCGCCTTTTGCATCGAAACGACGAAAAAGTTCGCGTTCGCCGGGTTCGCCAGCAGGGTTTAACGGATAACGCCAGAGCACCTTATTGGGCGTATCGCTGTGGTACATCCAGCGCCGATCGGGTGAAAAGGCCACGCCGTTGGAGATTTTGATATCGCGCGCCATGACCTTGATATTGAGATCGCTGTCGACGCGGCAAAGCAGAGCACCATCTTTATCCTGCGGCTCCCACAGGCTGCCGCACCAGAAATTGCCCCAGGGATCGACGCGACCGTCGTTGAAGCGGCTTTTGCTGGCGATGCCGGGGTTATCCGCGATCTTGCGTTCCGGCTTGCCCTGCGCATCCAGCAGCCAGACCCCGCCGCGCAGCGCGGCAATCACCCCCCCTTGCGCGCGCAGCCCGATACAGCCCACCTCTTCCGCTTGCGGAAAGGTCTGTAATTCGCCGCTCTGCGGATCAAAACGATGAATAGCAGGCGCCAGAATATCCACGCACCATAATACCTGCTCTTCCACTGACCAGAGCGGGCATTCCCCCAGCTCCGCCTGCAGCGATAAAACGTTTACTACTTTACGTGTCATCATGCTCTCTCCCTTTTTCACAGATGACATTAATGTAGCGGGTAATAGCGCCGTGACCAGCCTTTCTTTTTACTTGCTTTTCAGAGGATTCTCTCTACTATTTATTTGCTTTCAGCTCATTCCGATTGGTTTTGTTATATCTGCCTGTTGCCCTCGGGGTAAAAGAAATATTCTGTAATGCTTATATAAACAACTCTACATTCGCTGCATCTTCGCTTCACTTTTCCGGCGTAACGTTATACCCAACGGAAAAGAGGAGAGCTTTCTATGAAAAAGCTGATTAAAGTCGCATCGGTAGTTGCCATTATGAGCATGCTGAGCGGATGTATTATCGATCATGGTCACGGCGGGGGCTGGGGACATGGACACGGCTGGGGACATGGGCACGGCTACGGCCATCATCGCGGCGGATAACACCCGGGCAAAGATTACACACAGCAATTTATAAAAAAGAAAGGGCGGGATATTACCCGCCCTGTTTAACTTTTAATCGCATAATTACACTGGAACCAGGCCTTCTTTAAACCGGGAATATGGCTATCCTGCGCCGGTAAGGCTTCTACTTTATCAAATCCACGTTCACTGCAATATTGCGCTAAGTCTGTTAGCATCGCATCTTTATTTAAATTATGCGGATCGTAGCGGTATTGCACTGTATGTGAACTGGCATCTTCATCTACCCGTTCAAATCCACCCGGCTTGCTGGCGCTACAGCCTGCCAGCAGTAAAAGCGCCAACGCGCTGACTATCTTTTTATTCATCGTAATATCCTCATATCGCCGCGCAGTATATTCAGAGGCGTTCGCCCAGGCTATAGGAATGGGGCGCGATTTTAATTTCTAAAGTAAGATTTTGCCAATCGTATCAATTTATTTAAGCGGCTGGAGCTATCAGCCGAAAAGTGGGATGATCTTTCTATCAAGAACGACCCTGCACCACACCAGGTAATTGAGATAAAAAGAAGTAAATATAAAGACCTTTATGCCCGCGCTGAGCGGGCTTTTTTTCGTCTCTTAACCGGAAAGCGTCATCATTTTACGCAGCAGATTGGCGGCCTGTTTGTCAGGCAATGCAAGAATAGCGCTGTAGAGATCGATTGACATAGCGCACATGGCGTCGCGGTCCACCGCCGCATCGGCAGGCATATTAAGCTGCTTCAATTTATCGCCCCATTTAGCATAAAGCGGCGCGATCAGCTGCTGCAGGTTACGGCGTGCTTCCGTCATGTCGACCTTCCGCTCCGCGCCGCTACTGTCGAGCAGCAATTTTTCCATCGCGTCGGCATCCTGCTGATTCAGCTGCGGAGAAAGCGCTTCAGCCAGATTGACTCCCCCGCTTACATGAGGAAAAAGAAAGCGAAAACAACGTCGCGGATCCTGACGCTGCAGCGCCCGCATCTCTTGCACCGAGGTGGCGACATAATTAATGACGCTGGCGTCATCGGCGCGCGCCAGGCGCTGATTCACCACATCGGCAAGCAGGCCGCGCAGCTCGCCCAGCGCAACAGGCAGCTTTTTACCTTCCCGCAGTTTATGCGCCAGCTCCTGCTGAAGCAGCTGCCAGAGCGCGGGTTCCTGAGTTTTCAATACGCGATAGCCCGGCATTTCCGTCAGGCTTTTTTCCGCCTGCGCGGCGAAGGCAGCCCGTTGCTGTTTCGGCTGTAGCCAGCTAAACCAGAGCAGATTCGCCAGCAGCAGCGGCAACAGCAGCAAAATCACGCCTTGCCAGAGACGCAGACGCGTGGTGCGCACCAGCAGCATAATAATCAACGCCAGCAGCAAAAAGGCCACAAGCGTAAGCATCAGAATCATGACGGAACCATCACTCCTTGCGCACGTCAATCAGCACCGGACAGTGGGCGCGTTCAATCACTGCCGCGCTCACGGAGCCTTTCAGCAGACGATTAAAAGCGGAAAGATGACGTCGTCCCATGATGATCATGCTGGCGTTTAGCTGCTGCGACTGCGCCACGATAGTTTCCGCCGCATCGCCTGCCAGAATAATGCCGCGCGCATCAATACCGGCGCGCAGCAGCGGCGCCAGCGCATGACGCACCACCATTTCCGCCGTGTTCTGCTCATCCTGCGCCACGGTGAAATCCACCGGATCTTCTCCGGCATCAATCTCAATGGGCTGATTGCAGGAGGAGTAAGCGGGATCCACGCAGCAGAGCACCACCACGCTGGCTTTATGCGCCTGCGCTTCTTCGATGGTCAGAGCGATCACTTTTTCCGCGACCGGCGTATTATCCACGGCGATCAGTAGCGTTTTCATCACAGGTTATCCTTCTGGAGCGGCGATTTTGCCGATTTCGCGCGTCAGTGCCTCTTTACACTTCAGCATTTCCTCACGATAACGCGCTTCATTTTTGTGGAAACGTGCCGAAGGCACCAGCAGCGAGATGGAGAAACGGCCAAACAGCGTGTCGAGCGCTACTGCCATGGTCGATACCCCTTCCAGCGTTTCGCCCCGATCGTAAGAGATGCCGGTCTGGCGCACCTCGGCTATCAGATTCAGCAGTTCAGGCAGGGTTTTTACCGTGTTTTCCGTCAGCTCGCGATACGCCTCACCAACCATCACGCGTACATCCTCATCGCTCTCCAGCGCCAGTAAAGCCCGACCGCCGGAGGTGCTGTAGAGCGGTAAGTTAAGCCCGATACGGGGCACCACGCGCAGTTCACGCGAAGCGACAAGATAATGGATGATGGCGAGCTGTGTGCCGCTGGCGCGCGCCAGCGACACGGTTTCATTCGTGGCACTACAGAGCGCTTCCAGCCAGGGACGGGCAATCTCCACCACGTCGCTGTGTACGGCGGAGATCAGTTTCAGCAGAGCCGGTCCCAGGCGCAGCCCGCCAGCGCCAGCGCTGCGCACCAGCTGCGCGCTGTCCAGCGCCGCGATAATGCGCTGCACCGTAGAGCGGGGAAGATCCACCGTCTGTGCAATTTCGCCCAGGCTCATGCCGCCGGGATGTTCTCCCAACGCATTAAGTATTTTCGCCGCACGGGCAATCACCTGGATGCCACCCGTTTTTTCATCATCGCGGCAGGATGAGGATTCAGCCATAACGCATTCCTTTGTGTGCTGCCTTACTGTAGCGCGAAATGCGCCGCTTTCACAGTCTGTACCACATTGCAATACAGCATATCAGGATGTAAGATACGCTCCTGTATCACATTGCAATACACTGCATCATAAAATAATGAGAACTGCTGCTATGACCGTTCAGCCTGCCGCCGCGCCGGCGCCTCATCCTTTTACGCTTCGCCTGGCGCTGGGTTTGCTGGGCGTGCTGATCGCGGCGCTGACATCGGGATTAAACGATCGCGTTACTGACATTGCGCTGGCCGATATTCGCGCCGCGATTGGCGTCAGCTACGATCGGGGCAGCTGGATTATCTCCGCTTACCAGGCGGCGGAAGTTGCTGCCATGATGATTGCGCCCTGGTTCGCCGTGACCTTTTCTCTGCGTCGCTTTGCCATTGCGGTATCGCTCGGCTTTATGTTTTCCGGCATTCTGCTGCCGCTGCTGCATTCGCCAACCCTGTTTATTGCGCTGCGCGTATTGCAGGGCCTGTTTGGCGGCGCGCTGCCACCGCTGCTGATGACCGTTGCCCTGCGCTTTCTGCCGCCGCCGATCAAGCTGTTTGGCCTCAGCGCCTATGCCCTGACCGCCACCTTTGGGCCGAATATGGCGGCCTCGCTGGCCGCGTTCTGGACCGATGAGGTGAGCTGGCGCTTTGTGTTCTGGCAGGTGGTGCCACTGATGGCAATCGCCATGGCCCTGATTGGCTGGGGTCTGCCGCAGGATCCGCTGCGCCTCGAACGCTTTAAGCAGATCGATCTGTTTGGCATGCTGACCGGCTGTAGCGGCATTGCTTTGCTGATTCTGGCGCTGACACAGGGCGAACGTCTGGACTGGCTGGCCTCGCCGCTGTTCCTTGCCATGCTGCTGGCCGCGCTGGCGCTGCTGGTGGTTTTTCTGATTAACGAGTGGTTTCACCCGCTGCCGCTGTTCAAACTGCAAATGCTGGAGCGGCGCAATCTGACCCACGGCCTGCTGGCGCTGGCGGGGGTGCTGATCCTTTCTCTCTCCGGCTCCGCCCTGCCCTCGGCATATTTTGGTCAGGTCGAGGGGTTTCGCACTCTGCAATTCGCCCCGCTGGCGCTGGCGATCGGCCTGCCGCAGCTGCTGATAGCGCCGATGATAGCGGCGCTGCTGAATATTCGCCGAATCGACTGTCGCTGGATGCTGACCTGCGGCGTGGCGCTACTGGTTACCTCTTGCCTGCTCGGTTCACACATTACCAGCGACTGGGCGCGTGAGAATTTCTGGCTGATCCAGGCATTGCAGGCGTTTGGTCAGCCAATGGTGATTCTGCCGGTGTTGATGAGCGCCACCAGCGTCGTGGCGCCGCCAGAAGGCCCATTCGCCTCGGCGATGTTTAACACCGTGCGCGGCTTCTCCAGCGTGGCGGCCTCCACCCTGGTGGAGTGGTTCCTCAGCTATCGCGAACAGTTTCACTCCAACGTGCTGGTGAATAACGCCGCCAGCCGCCCGTGGCTGATGACTGCGCAGTCGGCCAGCGAGGCGAACAGCAGCCATCCGCTGCTGAGCGACGGCAGCGTCAGCGCCAGCGAAAACCTGAGCGGTTTCGCCACGCTGCTGAAACATCAGGCGACCGTGCTGAGCATCAGCGACACCTGGCTGATGCTGATCGGTTTCGCTGCCGTAATGTTGCTGTTAACCGCCTGGCTGCCGAAACGCGTCTGGCCGCCGCAAACCCTGATTCAATCTGTTACGCCCACTACGAGATAATAAGATTATGCGTGCTTTAATGATGAGAAAAACCGTGCTGCTGAGCGTTCTGCTGCTGGTTTTGCTGGCGATGGCTTTCTTCGTCTGGTCTGCGATGACCGGCAACGATCACCGTACGGACGATGCTTACGTTAATGCGGATTACACTTTGGTCGCCCCGAAAGTGTCGGGCTACGTGGCCAGCGTCAAGGTGGAGGATAACCAGCGTGTTAAGGCGGGCGACGTGCTGGCGACGCTGGACGATCGCGACTATCGCGTGGCGCTGGAGACTGCTGAGGCCAATTTACAGGTCAGCGAGGCGAAGCTGGTCAGCAGCCAGGCGCAGCTGGAGCAGCAGCAGTCGGTGATTGACGAGGCGAAAGCCACACTCGCGGCCAGCCAGGCCTCCGCGCAATATGCCGGTCAGAGCGCTGGCCGCTATGACCGTCTTTACAAGAGCGGCACGGTCGCCGCTGACGATCAGCAAAAAGCCAGCTCTACCCTGCGCTCTGCTGCCGCGCAGGTGCGTCAGAATCAGGCCGCCCTCGCCTCGTCGCAAAAAGAGATTGGGGTGTTACAAGCTGCGGTGCGTCAGGCGGAAGCGGATGTGGCGGCGGCCAAAGCCAGCGTCGATCAGGCGCGGCTCAATCTTTCCTACACGCATATTATCGCGCCGGTAGATGGCATGGTAGGTCAACGCTCGGTGCGTCTTGGCGCTTATGTCTCGGCGGGCACGCGTCTGCTGGCGGTAGTGCCGCTCCAGCAGACTTACATCACCGCGAACTATCTGGAAACCCAGTTGGCGGATGTGCGTCAGGGCCAGCGCGTCACGGTAAAAGTGGATGCCCTGCCCGGCAAGACTTTCACCGGCCATGTGGACAGCATCGCGCCAGCCACGGGTGCGACCTTTTCCGCTATTTCGCCTGATAACGCAACGGGCAACTACACCAAGGTGGTGCAGCGTTTGCCGGTAAAAATCATTCTGGATGCGCACCAGGCCGATCTGGCGCAGTTGCGTGTGGGTATGTCAGTAATCCCGGACATTGATGTGCAGTAAAATGAGAGAATGCACTAAGAGCAGACCTATTTATTTCACCCTCGATTACGCGTAAATTAGCACGCGATCCTGTTCTGAGTTCCTCAGAACGTCCTGAGCAGAAAGGGTGCGGCGCACCTTTTCTCTTATCTGTTCGCGTTGCGCTGGCCTGGGATCGCCATCGTCGTAACCGCTCAGAGGAGTTAACTGGTGAAATACGCCTTGATGGGAGTTTCTTTCTTCCTGTTGATCTGGCTCGGCACCTTTGTGCTGATGCTGTAATGCCGCAGGGGCGACGCCTGGTCGCCCCGTTAGTATCAGGCTTGCTCTTCCATATTTTTAACTGTTCCCGGCAGGATACCGTCGGCGCGGAACATCGCTTTAATGCCTCTTACCGCCTGTCGAATACGATCGCTGTTCTCAATCAGCGCGAAACGGACATGGGTGTCGCCATAGTCACCAAAGCCGATTCCCGGCGAAACGCAGACCTTCGCCTCCTGCAAAAGATGTTTAGCAAACTCCAGCGATCCCAGATGCGCGTAGTGGTCAGGAATTTTCGCCCAGACGTACATCGATGCCTTGGGCGTCTCCACCATCCAGCCCGCCTCATGCAGCCCTTTCACCAGCACATCGCGACGGCGTCTGTACTGCTCCGCGATATCGCGCACGCACTGCTGATCCCCTTCCAGCGCGGCGATGGCCGCCACCTGCAGCGGCGTAAAGGTGCCGTAATCGTGATAGCTTTTGATGCGCGCCAGCGCCGAGACCAGCTCTTTGTTGCCGACCATAAAACCGATGCGCCAGCCCGCCATGTTGTAGCTTTTCGACAGGGTGAAAAATTCCACCGCCACATCGCGCGCGCCCGGCACCTGCATAATTGATGGCGCTTTCCAGCCGTCATAGACGATATCGGCGTAGGCCAGATCGTGGATCACCAGCACGTTATACTGTTTCGCCAGCGCGATAACGCGCTCGAAAAAGTCCAGCTCCACGCACTGCGCCGTGGGGTTCGACGGGAAGCCGAGGATCATCATCTTCGGCTTGGGATAGCTTTCGCGAATCGCGCGCTCCAGCTCGTTAAAAAAGTCGACGCCCGCTACCAGCGGCACCGAGCGCACCTGGGCACCGGCAATCACCGCGCCGTAGATATGAATCGGATAGCTGGGATTCGGCACCAGCACGGTGTCGCCGTGATCCAGCGTGGCCAGCATCAGATGCGCCAGCCCCTCTTTCGAGCCGATAGTGACAATCGCTTCCGATTCCGCATCGATTTCCACCTGATAGCGATCGGCGTACCAGCGAGAAATCGCACGACGCAGGCGCGGGATCCCTTTTGAGGTGGAATAACCGTGCGTATCATCGCGCTGAGCGACCTGGCACAGCTTCTCAACAATGTGCGGCGGGGTAGCGCCGTCAGGATTCCCCATTGAAAAGTCGATGATATCTTCGCCGCGCCGACGCGCAGCCATCTTCAGTTCAGCGGTAATGTTAAAAACATAGGGGGGAAGGCGATCGATACGGGAAAAACGACGGGGTGTGCTGTTATCAGCCATAGCATCCTCTGGAGTACGTAAGCGCCCGGACCGTCCGAGCGACGTGGGTCACTGCTGTGACCGAAACATGAACATAACGTGGCGATAACAATCTTGTCGAGAGGCGGAGAAAATTTTTTTATTTTTTCGGATTCAGACGACCAAACATCCAATCGTTTACCCACTGACCGTTCAGCAGATAATTATCCCGCATGGTTCCTTCCAGCTGAAAACCATTTTTTTCCAGGATTCGCCGCGACGGCCAGTTACCCTCCACCACCAACGCCTTCAGCTTATGAAAATCGGCGTCGAGCAGAAATGCGCAGAGCGCCTCCAGCGCTTCGCTGCCGTAGCCCTGCCCGCAGTACTCATTCAGCAACATGTAACCCACTTCTGCCTGACGATAAGGCTGCCACTCGGCGGTACAGCCGAACAACCCTATCGCTTCGCCGCCGTCACGCAGACGCGCCACCAGACAGAGCATATGAAAACTGGTGACCTGCCAGGGCGCAAGGCGTCCGTTAAAGCGCTGGCGCAGATCTTCTTCATCCGGGATCTCGCTGACCCAGGTCATGCTGGTTCTGTCCTGATGCACGCGCTTAAACAACAGCCAGTCTTCCGGCTGAAGCTTGCTGATGATTAACCGCTCTGTTTTCAACTGCATATGACACCTCTGTCGGGCAGGAAGGCGGCCTGCAAGCGCTATACAGACCAAACCAGAACTCCGCAAAATAACAAACCCAATGCTGTGCAACCAGTGATATTGCGTGGGAAAGCGTGATCCCCTTTTTATAACCGGCATTTGCTATTTTCAGCGCCGGTGGGCGATAAAATTGATCTAAAGCCGCTTTCGTGTCTTCTGTGTGCCGCGCCGCTGGCGGATCGCGATCACATTTTTTATCATAGGCGTAACGCCTTCCCGACAAGAGAACTTTGTGCAATCCCATTTCAACATGCTGCTGGCGGTGTTTGACCGTGCCGCGCTGATGCTTATCTGCCTGTTCTTCCTGACCCGCACGCGTCCGTTTCGCCAGTTGCTGCAAAAAGATGAACATTCGGTGCAGGAGAAGCTGGTAGTGACCGCCATTTTTTCCCTGTTCGCCCTGTTCAGCACCTGGTCCGCAATCAACGTTGAGGGTTCTCTGCTCAACGTGCGCGTGATTGCCGTGATGGCGGGCGGTATTTTATTCGGCCCCTGGGTGGGCATTGCCACCGGCGTTATCGCCGGAGTGCACCGTTTTCTCATTGATATTCACGGCGTCACTTCGGTGCCCTGCCTGTTTACCAGCATCATTGCGGGCATGGTCGCCGGTGCGATTAATCGCCGCGTCAGTAAAGAGAAACGCTGGCGCGTCGGCATTGTGGGCGGCATGTTGTGCGAGTCGCTGACCATGCTGCTGATTGTGCTTTGGGCGCGACCGATGGCGCTTGGGCTGGAGATCGTTTCTGAGATCGCCCTGCCGATGATTCTCGGCGCCTCCAGCATCGGCCTGATTGTGCTGCTGGTGCAGAGCGTGGAGGGTGAAAAAGAGGCGATAGCGGCGCGCCAGGCCAAGCTGGCGCTGGAAATCGCCAACAAAACTCTGCCGCTGTTTCGTCAGGTAAACAGCGATTCGCTGCGTAAAGTGTGCGACATCATTCGCAGCGATATCCATGCCGATGCGGTGGCGATCACCAACAAAAATCAGATCCTCGCTTACGTGGGTTATGGCGAGCATAACTACCAGAACGGCGACGACGGCATCAGCCCCACCACCGCCCTGTCGATTTCAAGCGGAAAAATTATCATAAAAAATAACGACGAGGCGCACCGCACCCGGGATATCCACTCGATGATCGTGATTCCGCTGTGGGAGAAAGGAGAGGTGACCGGCACGCTGAAAATTTACTACCGGCGCGCCCATCGCATTACCGGATCGCTGAAGGAGATGGCGATCGGTCTGTCGCAGATCATCTCCACGCAGCTTGAAGTCTCGCGCGCAGAGCAGCTCAGGGAGATGGCGAACAAAGCGGAACTGCGGGCGCTGCAAAGCAAAATCAATCCTCATTTTCTGTTTAACGCGCTGAACGCCATCTCCTCCTCGATTCGTCTCAACCCCGATACTGCCCGCCAGCTGGTGATTAACCTGTCACGCTACCTGCGCTATAACCTGGAGCTGAACGATGACGAGCCTATCGACATCAAAAAAGAGCTGTGGCAGGTGAAAGATTACATCGCCATTGAGCAGGCGCGCTTTGGCGATAAGCTGTCAATGATCTATGACATCGACGAGGATTTGCACTTTACCCTCCCCAGCTTGCTGATCCAGCCACTGGTGGAGAATGCCATCGTACATGGCATTCAGCCCTGCCGGGGCAAAGGCGTGGTGACGTTAAGCGTGAAGGATCTTGGCGATCGGGTGCGTATTGCGGTGCGTGATACTGGCCAGGGGATCAGCGAGGATGTAATGGCGCGCGTGGCATGCAACGAAATGCCAGGCAATAAAATCGGCCTGCTGAATGTGCATCATCGGGTAAAACTGCTGTATGGTCACGGGCTGGAGATTACCCGCCATCAGCCCGGCACGGAAATCGCCTTTACCCTGACGAAAAACGGTCAGCGACTCACGGAGCAGCAGCGCTTACCAGCAATATAATCGGGGAACGCGTTTTGAAAGCCATTATCGTTGAAGATGAGTTTCTTGCTCAGCAGGAGCTGAGCTGGATGATTCAACAGCACAGCCAGATTCAGATCGAGGCGTGTTTTGATGACGGACTTGAGGTGCTGAAGTATCTGCAAAATCACCAGGTCGACGTGATATTTCTCGATATCAATATCCCCTCGCTGGATGGCATGTTGCTGGCACAGAACATCAGCAAGTTCGCCCATAAGCCCTTTATCGTGTTTATTACCGCCTGGAAAGAGCACGCGGTTGAGGCGTTTGAGCTGGAAGCGTTCGACTACATTCTCAAGCCTTACCATGAGGCGCGCATCGTCACCATGCTCAACAAGCTGGAAACGAGCTGGCAACAGCCGCAGCCGGGCAGCAGCATGCAGAGCCGCAGCGCGCCGCAGACCATTAATCTAACGAAAGATGAGCGCATCATTGTCACCGACATCAACGATATCTACTACATTGAAGCCCATGAAAAGCTGACGTTTGTTTATACGCGACGGGAAGCTTATGTGATGTCGATGGCGATTAGCGAATTTTGCAGCCGTTTACCGGAGGCGAACTTTTTTCGCTGCCACCGCTCTTACTGCGTCAATCTCAGCAAGATCCGCGAAATTGAGCCCTGGTTCAACAACACCTACATTCTTAAACTGCGCGATATGGATTTTCAGGTGCCGGTCAGCCGCAGCAAGGTTAAGGAGTTTCGTCAGCTGATGCGCCTGTGAAGCGAACGGCGCGCAGGCCGTTCGCAGAGGGGAAAATCAGAGAATACGGCCCAG
Organism: Pantoea osteomyelitidis; assembly: GCF_044342975.1. NCBI lineage: Bacteria > Pseudomonadati > Pseudomonadota > Gammaproteobacteria > Enterobacterales > Erwiniaceae > Pantoea > Pantoea osteomyelitidis. Next base: position 209,357 of record NZ_JBGFSN010000002.1, on the reverse strand, counting down.
CGTCTGACGCAGATGGGCACCAGCGCCCAGCAGGCCAGGCTGGTCATGGGTAATCATGTAGACCGGAATATCCACCAGATAATCGCGAAAGCGGCCTTTATCTTCAAAGGCGGCGCGGAAACCGGACGCCTTAAAGAAGTCCAGGAAGCGCGGCACGATACCGCCAGCAATATAGACGCCGCCAAAGGTGCCGAGATTCAGCGCCAGGTTGCCACCAAAACGACCCATAATGACGCAGAACAGCGACAGGGCGCGGCGGCAGTCGATGCAGCTGTCCGCCAACGCGCGCTCGGAAACATCTTTCGGCTTCAGGTTCTCCGGCACACGACTGTCCGATTTCACAATGGCGCGGTAGAGATTCACCAGACCAGCGCCGGAAAGCACGCGCTCGGCCGATACGTGACCCATCTCTGCGCGCAGCACTTCCAGAATCTGATCTTCCTCTTCGCTGTTCGGCGCGAAATCGACGTGCCCGCCTTCGCCCGGCAGGCTGACCCAGCGTTTATCCACATGCACCAGATGGCTGACGCCGAGGCCGGTACCGGCGCCATAAATCGCGATCGGCTTGTCTTTGATCGGCTCTTTGCCCCCAAACTGGATCATATCGCTCTCCGCCAGCATGGGGATCGCCATGGAAACGGCGGTGAAATCGTTGATGATTTCCAGATGCTCAAAGCCCAGATTGGCCTTTAACTGACGGGTGGAAAAGGCCCAGTCATGGTTGGTCATCTCAACCCAATCTTCGGTTATCGGACAGGCAATAGCGATACAGCCGTCCTTGATATCCTGTTTTGCTTCTTCCAGATAGCGGCGGATGACGGCTTCGAGGCCGTCGTATTCTGATGTTGAGAATGTTTTGGCCTGGGAGATGTTGCCGTTTTCCACCTCACACAGGGCGAGACGGGCATTGGTGCCGCCCACATCGCCGACCAAGGCATATTTTGTCATTCTTCTGCTGCTCCGCTTGGGGTCTTAAAGAGTTGGAGGACACTATAAAATCCTGCCAATAAAACAACAACGCTCACCGGTACGAAAGGTGAGCGTATCAGCTAAAATGCGAGGCATAACCTTAACCCTGATGCTGCCCTTCTGCCCAGCGGCAACTTTCCGAATCTCATCCGCCGTTACGCTGATGCAAGGCTGTAGCGACCTTTTCCAGCAGCGGCGGCAGATCTTCCTGCGGCATCACCACTTCAATAAGCGAAAGCCGACGGGTTTGGGCGACCACCTTCATCACTTCTTCCAGCTGTATCGTCTCGGTTACGCGCCAGCTCTGCGCTGGCGAGTGCAGGCTAAAGGCCTGCGGCAGCGCGGTCCAGTTCCACTGCGCGATATCATTGTAACGTTGTGTTGCGCCGTGAATGGCGCGCTCTACGCTATAACCCGCATTATTCAGAAGAAAAATGATTGGGTGCAAATCGTCGCGCATCATGGAACCCAGCTCCTGAATGGTCAGCTGGGCCGAGCCGTCGCCAATGATCAGGATAACGCGCCGCGTCGGATTGGCGGTTTGCGCACCAAAAGCTGCGGGAAGAGTATAGCCGATGGATCCCCACAGCGGCTGTACCAGAAGCTGCGCCTGCGCGGGCAGTCGCAGCGCCGCGGCACCAAAGGCTGCCGTGCCCTGATCGGCCAGAATCACATCGCCGGGCCGCAGAAAATCCTGCATCGCCTGCCAGAACGACTGTTGTGCGAGCGGCGCCGCTGCGTCGCTTTTGCGTTCCGCCCTGACCGGTGCGGCTTCCTGCCACTGCTCGCCATAACGCTGAAAAAGCAGGTCGAGAACCCCGAGGGCATCCGCCATGGTGAGCGGAGAAAACAGTTTGCCTGCGACCACAGCCCGATCGGGCTGAAGATCGATAAGCCGCTGGGCGTCAAACTGCTGGGTAAAACCCACGGTAATGGTATCGATGAAGCGCACGCCAACGCTTATCGTCGCCTCTGCCTGCTCAATCGCCGCGCGCGCCGCCTCTTCGCTGCCTTGACCGGCATAGGTACCCACATAGCCCGGCTGCTGCTCGTCCAGCACGCCCTTGCCCATCAGCAGAGTGGCACAGGGGATGGCGCGTCGCTGACGCAGCGCCTGTAGCGCAGGCTGCAATCGCCAGCGGTCAGCAAGAAAATCGGCCAGCAGCGATACGCGCCGGACATCCTGCAACAGCTTCTCTGCCGCCACTCTGAAGCCTTCCCGCGCCTGGTCAGATGAGCGTAACTCCCGCACCAGCGGCCGGGAAGGCGCCGGGATTCTCGCCTGCGCCACATCCACTGCCAGCAGCAGGTAGCCCGGTCGGCGCTGCTGCAACGCGCTTTCAATCACCCGATCAATCGCCTCCGCGCTGTTTTCCACCGTCAGCACCGCCTGCGCCACGCTTACCTCCTGCGAGATGCGCAGAAAATGTTGAAAATCGCCGTCGCCCAGCGAGTGATGCACACAGTCGCCCCGCTGCTGCGCTCGGGAATCGGGCGCGCCAACAATGTGAATCACCGGCACATATTCCGCATAGCTGCCGGCGATACCGTTCAACGCGCTCAGCTCGCCCACGCCAAAGGTGGTTAGCAGCGCCGCCGCGCCGCGACAGCGGCCATAGCCATCTGCGGCATAGGCGGCATTAAGTTCATTGGCGCAGCCCACCCACTGGATAGCGGGATGGCTGATAACGTTGTCGAGAAAGTGCAGATTGTAATCGCCGGGAACGCCGAACAGATGCTTCACGCCAATCTCGTCCAGACGCGCAAGCAGGTACTCACCAACCGTCAGGGTTTTCATCCGCCTCTCCTTTTTCGCAGGCATAGTTGCAGTATCGAAGATTCCGTCGCCTCGTCGACCTTTGCCGTGCCAGCGCAACCGCTGCCGCTGGCAAGCAATCGTTACGTGCCCGGAAAAATCCGCAAGTTGCGATCTGCCGCGCGTTGCCGCTGTGTGTAAACGTATACACTGCTATGATCTCGGCTTGCTTTCCCCTTTGAACAGGAACGCTGTATGACCTTTTTTCCGCATTCCGAACGTTACCAGCAGATGGAATATCGCCGCAGCGGACGCAGCGGCCTGAAGCTTCCCGCCATTTCGCTGGGGCTGTGGCATAACTTTGGCGACAGCACGCGCGTGGATAACAGCCGCGAACTGCTGCGTCACGCTTTTGATAAGGGCATCACCCATTTCGATTTGGCGAACAACTACGGACCGCCGCCCGGCTCGGCGGAGGAGAATTTTGGTCGCATTATGCGGGAGGATTTCCGTGGCTTGCGCGACGAGCTGATTATCTCCACTAAGGCGGGCTACACCATGTGGCAAGGCCCGTATGGCGACTGGGGCTCACGCAAATATTTGATTGCCAGCCTCGACCAGAGCCTGAAGCGCATGGGGCTGGAGTACGTGGATATTTTCTATCACCACCGCCCCGATCCCGATACGCCACTGGAAGAGACCATGCGCGCGCTGGATCAGGTGGTGCGCCAGGGGAAAGCGCTTTATGCCGCGATCTCTAACTACCCGGCCGAGCGGGCGGCAGAGGCGATAGCCATTCTGCGCGATCTCGGCACCCCCTGCCTGATCCATCAGCCGCGCTACTCGCTGTTTGAACGCACGCCGGAAATGGGGCTGCTGGACACGCTGGGAGAGAATGGCGTTGGCTGTATCGCCTTTTCGCCGCTGGCTGGCGGCGTGCTGACTGACCGTTATCTGCAGGGCATTCCGGAAGATTCCCGCGCCGCCAGCGGCAGCAAATTTTTGCAGCAGGAACAGTTGACCGACGAGAAGATGAATAAGGTGCGCAAACTCAACGCCATTGCGCAGCAGCGCGGGCAGAAGCTGGCACAAATGGCGCTCGCCTGGGTATTACGCGATCCGCGCGTTACCTCGGTGCTGATCGGCGCCAGTAAAACCGCGCAAATTAATGATGCGGTGCAGATGCTCACACAACGCGCCTTCTCCCCCGACGAGCTGGCCACCATTGAGGCTGCGTTGATGTAAACGCTTACCCGCCTTTACAAGAGGCGGGAACGTTAAGCAAAAAATGTCCGATTCAGATTTTCTTATCTTTTTCAGAGTGGTACTGAAGCTCGCGCATCCTGGCTGTGGCAGAATAGCGCCAGGGTAGCAGGTGATAAGCTACTGATAAGGAGAAAAGATGAAACGTGCGATTCTGTTTGCCGCCTTGCTGGCAACACTGGCGCCTTTGGCTATCAGCACAGCAGAAGCCTCAAGCGCAACCATTAACCTTGCACCCGGCGTTACGCTGCACCTGGGTGACCGCGATCGTCACGGCAACTACTGGGATGGTGGTCGCTGGCGTGCACCGCGCTGGTGGCACAGCCGCTATCAGTACAATAATCATCGCTGGTGGCGACATGAAGAGTGGCGTCGTCAGCAGGCCTGGGAACGCGAGCATCGCCGACATGAGATGCATCGTCGTCAGGAGTGGCGACACGACCGCCGCCACGAACAGCATCATGATCGTCATGGCCACGGTCACGATCGTCACTAATAAAAAGCCCCGGCCAACGCCGGGGCTTTTTTGTCAGCCCGGGCGCTGTTATAGCCCCAGCGCCTCGCCTACCAGCAGATAGAGATTCAGCGCCACAACCAGCAGCACAATCAGCCGCCCCGCATTTTGCATCAGCCTTGAGTTCACCATCTCATCGCCCATGAGTTCGCGATTGCCGGTAAACGACAGCAGCGGTATCAGCGCCAGCGCGATACCAAAGCTGAGCAGCACCTGGCTGAAAATCAGAATGCGCGTCGGATCCCAGCCTGCCCAGATCACAATAAATGAGGGCAGCATGGTTACGGTACGGCGCACCCAGAGCGGAATGTGAAAGCGGATAAAGCCCTGCATCACTACCTGACCGGCAAGCGTGCCGACCACGGTGGAAGATAAGCCCGCCGCCACCAGGCTCAGGCCAAACACCGTGGCCGCCGCGTGGCTAAGCAGCGGTTGCAGCGTCAGATAGGCCTGATCGAGATCCGCGATGCCGGTATGACCGCTGAAGTGAAACGCCGCCGCCGCAGTCGCCATCATCGCGAGGTTAACGAAACCGGCAATCGTCATGGCGATCGCCACATCCAACTTGGTGGAGGAGTAGCGTTCCGCCTGCGTGCCGTGCTTGCCCGCCTGGGTTAATGCCGAATGCAGATAGATCACATGCGGCATAATGGTGGCGCCAAGTACTCCGGCAGCAAGAAACACCGCATCAGCGCCAGGCAACGACGGCAAAGCCATGCCTTTAACCAGCTCGCTGACTTTCGGCTGCGAAAAGAAGAGTTCAACAATATAGGCGGCGGCAACAAACAGCAGCAGGCCGCCAATCACCAGCTCCAGCGGCTTCTGCCCGCGGCTTTGTAACATCAAAATCAGGAAGGTCGCGACGCCGGTCAGCACCGCACCCTGAAACAGCGATATGCCCAGCAGCAGCTTGAAACCGAGCGCCGCGCCGATAAACTCCGCCAGATCGGTGGCCATGGCGATAATCTCCGCCTGCACCCAATACAACCAGACGGTGGGACGCGGAAAGCGATCACGGATATGTTCGGCAAGATTTTTCCCGGTCGCGATGCCCAGTTTGGCGGACATCAGCTGGATCAGCATCGCCATGATGTTGGCCCAGACCACTACCCACAGCAGCTTGTAGCCGTAAGCGGCCCCTGCCTGAATATTGGTAGCGAAGTTGCCCGGATCGATATAACCAATCGCGGCAATAAAGGCGGGCCCCAGCAACGCGAGCTTGATTTTTCTGGCTCCGCGAGCGGCACGCTCGGCGGTGCGGCTTTCTAACATAGTGTCTTACCCTGTCTGAACGCTTGTTCGCCCTTAAAATTAGGGGGATACAGACGCGAGTGAAAGTCGGATGTTGTTATCAGTGTGATAGATAGTGCTATAAAGTATAGCCATTGCTATATATACCGGTACAGTAAACCATCACAAAAGTTCGGGCAATCGGTTTCACTCTACCCGCAGAGCAAATTATAGACAATCTCTTTGTGGTTATTGAATTTGTAATGCGATCGTGAAAGGGTTGTGATCGGTAAGAGTTTTCTGAGAAAAACACGATACTGAAAACTTATAATGTGCTTTAGATCTCGTTTTTAAGTAACGCGTTACATAGAATACGCAACAAAATACAACCCTCCTCAAATTTGGAGCACACATGTCCCATATTTTGCATTTTATTTTGGCATTGGTGGTGGTGGGCGTACTGGCCTTGCTGGTCAGTCACGATCGCAAAAGCATCCGCATCCGCTTTATCATACAGCTTCTGGTTATTGAAGTGCTGCTGGCCTGGTTCTTCCTTAACTCTGAAGCGGGTCTGGGCTTCGTAAAAGGTTTTGCCGGCCTGTTTGACTCGCTGCTGAAATATGCTGCTCAGGGAACCAATTTCGTGTTTGGCGGCATGAACGATAAAGGCCTCGCCTTCTTCTTCCTGAACGTGCTCTGCCCGATCGTCTTTATTTCCGCGCTGATCGGCATTCTGCAGCATTTCCGCATTCTGCCGTGGGTAATTCGCGGTATCGGAACCGTGCTGTCAAAAATCAACGGCATGGGCAAGCTGGAATCCTTTAACGCCGTAAGCTCTCTGATTCTGGGACAGTCAGAAAACTTCATCGCCTATAAGGATATTCTCGGCAAAATGTCGCAGCGCCGCATGTACACCATGGCCGCGACCGCGATGTCTACCGTGTCGATGTCCATCGTCGGCGCCTATATGACCATGCTGCAGCCTAAGTATGTGGTCGCCGCGCTGGTGCTTAACATGTTCAGCACCTTTATCGTGCTCTCGCTGGTGAACCCCTACCGCGTTGATAGCGAAGAAGATCTGCAATTGCAGGATATCCATAAAGGACAGAGCTTCTTTGAGATGCTGGGCGAATATATACTCGCCGGTTTCCGCGTAGCGATTATCGTGGCAGCGATGCTGATCGGATTTATCGCCCTGATTTCCGGCATTAACGCCCTGTTTGATTTCATCTTTGGCATCAGTTTCCAGGGCGTGCTGGGCTACGTCTTCTTCCCGTTTGCCTGGGTGATGGGCGTGCCATCGGGCGAAGCGCTGCAGGTCGGCAGTATTATGGCGACCAAGCTGGTGTCGAATGAGTTCGTGGCGATGATGGATCTGCAGAAAATTGCCGGTCAGCTTTCACCGCGCGCGGAAGGGATTCTCTCGGTGTTCCTGGTTTCTTTTGCCAACTTCTCCTCGATCGGTATCGTTGCCGGTGCGATTAAAGGTCTGCATGAAGAACAGGGCAATGTGGTTTCCCGTTTTGGTCTGAAATTGCTCTACGGCTCAACGCTGGTGAGCGTGCTCTCCGCCGCCATTGCCGGTCTGGTACTGGCCTGATAATCAAGGGCGAGCAATGATGCTCGCCCTTCTCTTCTATCTTATTTCCAATCCTTATATCTGTGTTTTCTGCCGCTTAAGCCCGCCTCGCCGTCTTTAGTCGCCTGTTGCAAATCCTCTGCACAATATGGCATTTCCTTTGTGCCGCCCTGCGCCCGTAGTTTTGATTCCTGACCTCACATCAGGAGAAAAGCATGAGCATTCAATTCCTCGGCATGATCGGCCATCGTCTGGCCTCGGAAATTATTCCCGCCAGCGGCCCGCTGTTTGATAAGCAGTATATCGCCAGTTTTGCCCGCGCCCACGAACAGGCCGGTTTTGACCGCATTCTGGTCGGCTACTGGTCCGATCAACCAGACGGCTTTCTGGTGACCGCGCACGCGGCGGCGCACACCTCAACGTTGAAATTCCTGCTGGCGCACCGCCCCGGATTTGTCTCGCCCACCCTCGCGGCCCGTAAGCTCGCTTCGCTCGATCACCTGACCGATGGCCGCCTGGCGGTGCATATTATCAGCGGCGGCAGCGACAGCGAGCAGCGCCGGGATGGCGACTATCTGGATAAGGCGCAGCGTTACGCGCGGACCGATGAGTTTCTCAGCGTTCTGAAGCGTAGCCTGGAGTCCGCCGCGCCTTACGATCATGAAGGCGATTTCTACCGCGCCGAACAGGCTTTCTCCGCGATTAAACCTCTTCAGAAAAAGCTGCCGGTCTATTTCGGCGGCTCGTCGCCGGAAGCGATTGATGTTGCCTCGCGTCATGCCGATGTGTTTGCACTGTGGGGCGAGCCGCTGGCAGGCGCGGCGGAAACCGTGCGTAACGTGCGCACGGCGGCGGCGAAGCAGGGACGCGATATCAAATTCAATATCTCTTTCCGGCCAATCCTGGGAAAAACGGAAAAAGAGGCGTGGGAGCGCGCAGAACATATCCGCGAGCTGGCCAGGCACCAGTTGAACGAGAGCGGTTATACCTTTGGCCTGCCAAAACCGCAAAGCGTGGGGGCGCAGCGTCTGCTGGAGGCCGCAAACCAGGGCGACCGGCTGGATAAGGTGCTGTGGACCGGCGTCGCCAAACTGGTACAGGGCGGCTATAACTCCACCGCGCTGGTCGGCACGCCAGATCAGGTTTCCGATGCGTTGCTGGAGTATTACCAGCTCGGCATCGACAGCGTGCTGATTCGCGGCTTCGACCCGCTCAATGATGCGGTGGAATATGGCGAGGAGCTTATCCCGCTGACGCGCGAGAAAGTCGCGGCGCTTAATGCTGGCAAAAGGAGCGCCTGATGCGTCTGGCTGCGCTATTTGCTGGTTTGACGCTGGCGCTCAGCCTGCATCCCGCGCTGGCAGCCGCAAAGGTAACGCTGCGTCTGGGCGATGTGAAAGGCGATCGTTTTGCCGCGCTGAAGGCGTCCGGCGAGCTGAAAGATTTGCCTTACGATCTCAGGCTGACCGCCTTTGACTCCGGCGCGCCGGTGCAGGAAGCGCTGAACGCCGGTGCGCTGGACGTGGGCTTTACCGGCGATCTGCCCTTCCTGTTTGTCTATGCCGCTGGCGCGCCGGTGAAAGCGGTAGGCGCGTGGCAGAACAACCCGGACAGCATCGCTCTGCTGACGCGGCCCGATGCCGGTATTCATTCGCTGCAGGATCTGAAGGGTAAACAGATTGCGGTGAATCGCGGCGGCTGGGGCCACTATCTGATCCTCGGACTGCTGGAGCGCGCCGGTCTGAAACCCACCGACGTGACGCTGCGTTTTCTTAACCCGGTGGATGGCCGCGCGGCGCTGACGTCGGGCGCGGTAGCCGCCTGGGCCCCCTGGGAACCCTATATCGCCACCTCAACCCAGGTTGACGGAACGGTACGGGTGCCGGATGGCGGCGGGCGCGATATTATGTCCGGCTACTCCTACGCGCTGGCGCGTAACGAGGCGTTGAAAGATCCCGCTAAGCGGCAGGCGATTGCCGATCTGCTGACGCGCCTCGCCAAAGCGCAGGTCTGGGCGCAGCAGCATCCACAGGAGTTTGCCCGCGTACTGGGTAAAACCCTGAATATGCCGACAACCATTACCGCCAGCTGGATCGACGACGCACGCATCCGCCCATTGGTTTTTAATGCCGATCTGATCCCGACCCTGCAACGGTCGGCGGACTTTTTCCATCGCTATCAGGTACTGCCGCAGAGTGTTGACGTCAGCAAGGCTTTTGACTTCAGCCTCGCCACCGGGGCGAACCAGATCGCACAGCAGCAGAAGGAGAACAAATCGTGAGTGAACTGCATCATCAACGACTGCGCGATTTTGTCGCCAGGCTGGCTGGCCTGCTCGACAGCCAGCCGCCGGAAAGCGACATTCTGGAAAAAGGCAGCGAATGGCTGCGCGCTCTGATTCAGCACGATGACTGGCTCGACGAGACCTTTGCCCAACCGCATCCTGAGCGCTACCAGCAATATTTGCTCTACGCCGATGCGCAACAGCGTTTCTCGGTGGTGAGCTTTGTCTGGGGACCTGGCCAGTCAACGCCCATTCACGACCATCGCGTATGGGGATTGATCGGCATGCTGCGCGGCGCGGAAATTTCCCAATCCTGGCGGCCCGGCGAGCGGGGCTTGCAGCCGGATGGCGCGCCCGTGCGGCTTGAGCCCGGCAGCGTGGAGGCGGTCTCGCCCACTGTCGGCGATATTCACCGCGTCAGCAATGCCTTCGACGACCGCGTTTCCCTGAGCATTCACGTTTACGGCGCGAATATCGGCGCGGTTAAGCGCGCGGTTTACCGCGAAGATGGCAGCGAAAAAACCTTTATCTCTGGCTACAGCAACCGCTATCTGCCAAATATTTGGGATCTCTCACATGGCTGAACTGAATTTTCCTCTGCGCCAGGCCGCAGATATTTTGCAGGCGCTACGCCAACAGCAGGAAGTGGCGCTGGTTGACGTGCGCGATGAAGCGCTTTACGCCAGCGGACATCCGCTGTTTGCCGTGAATATTCCGCTCTCCAGACTGGAGCTGGAGCTGCTGGATCGCATTCCGCGGCGCGCCACGCCGATCACGCTGTATGACAATGGCGAAGGGCTGGCGCAGAGTGCCGCCGCGCGTATTGTCGCGCTGGGTTATCAGGATGTCGCCTTGCTGGCAGGCGATCTCAACGGCTGGCAGGCAGCGGGCGGCGAGCTGTTTATTGACGTTAACTCGCCCGGCAAAGCCTTTGGCGAGCTGGTGGAGCATCATAATCGCACCCCGTCGCTGAGCGCCCGCGAGGTGGATGCGCTGATCCGCAGCGAGGCGGATGTGGTGGTGCTGGATGCGCGCCGCTTTGACGAATACCAGACGATGAGCATTCCGCGCGGCATCAGCGTGCCCGGTGCCGAGCTGGTGCTGCGGGTGCGCGACCTGGCGCCGTCGCCGGATACCACGGTGATCGTCAACTGCGCTGGCCGCACACGCAGCATTATCGGCACCCAGTCGCTGGTGAACGCCGGGATTCGCAATCCGGTTTATGCCTTGCGTAATGGCACTATCGGCTGGACGCTGGCCGGCCTGGCACTGGAGCAGGGGCAGTCGCGTCGCTACGGAGACACCAGCGAAACCGCGCGGCGTCACGCGGCTCAGCATGCGCGCCAGGTGGCCGATCGGGCCGGGGTGCAGCGTATCGACAAAAAGCAGCTGGCGCGCTGGCAGCAGGAAGCGCATACCACTTACCTGTTTGATGTGCGTGATGCGCAGGCGTTTGCGGCAGGCCATCTGCCCGCCAGTCGTCATGTGCCGGGCGGCCAGCTGGTGCAGGAAACCGATCACTATGCCAGCGTGCGCGGCGCGCGCATCGTGCTGGCGGATGATGATGGCGTTCGCGCCAACATGACGGCATCCTGGCTGGCGCAGATGGGCTGGCTGGTGGCGGTGCTGGATGGCCTGACGGAAGCGGATTTCAGCGAGCGCGGCGACTGGAGAGCGCAGACGCCGGAACTGCCTGCGCAGCAGACAGTTTCTCCGCAGCAGCTGGCGCAGTGGCTGCAGCAAGGCGGCACTCAGGTACTGGATTTCACTACGCGCGCCAACCATATCAAAAGCCATATCCCCGGCGCGGCCTGGCTGCTGCGATCGACGCTGCATCAACAGGGCAAGGCGCTGCTGCCCGAGGCTGAACGCTACGTAGTCACCTGCGGCAGCAGCCTGCTGGCGCGCTATGCGCTGGCGCAGGTGGCTGAGCTGAGCGGTAAGCCGGTGTTTGTGCTGGCGGGCGGCAATGCGGCCTGGCGCGAGGCAGGTCTGCCCGAGGAGTCGGGTGAACAGCAGTTACTGTCGCCGCCCATCGATCGTTACCGTCGTCCCTATGAAGGAACGGATATCGATCCGGCAACCATGCAGGCCTATCTGGAGTGGGAATATGGTCTGGTCGCGCAGCTGGATCGCGACGGCACGCACGGATTTAACGTATTGCGCGATAGCGTCACGGCATAAGGGTATCGGGCGAAGGGAGTCGCCTGAAAATCAATAAAAGGGAATCAGAGAATTTGGTGGAGATAAGCGGGATCGAACCGCTGACCTCTTGCATGCCATGCAAGCGCTCTCCCAGCTGAGCTATACCCCCACATCTGGAATCATTTTTCAGTGCCAAACTGTTGGGAAGCAGTTTGGTGGAGCTAAGCGGGATCGAACCGCTGACCTCTTGCATGCCATGCAAGCGCTCTCCCAGCTGAGCTATAGCCCCGAACTGAAAAACCGTCGTAACTAATCGACGGACGGCATAATATGAAACAGGCCTCAGGGTGTCAACGCCAATTTTGGATTCTGCGCTTAATCGCTGAAAAAGGCGGCAAACCGCCAACAGAGTGGATTTTTTTTCAGCAGCGCCGCAGCAGATTTCCCCCTTTCCCCTTCCTTTAGTACCCATCTCAATAAATTTGCCTTAAGGCTGCGGCAATGCCCGCAACCAGAATAAAAGCGCATAAACAGGTTAATCAGTCGTTAAGGATGTTATAGGAATTTTCTTGTTTTCGTTAAAGGTCCGTGCAAAACTTAGCGCGCTAATTAAGCAGACAACGCCGTGCTGTGCTGTTTGCTGGCGCTTTACTCCTCAACATTTCTACTGATAAAAACGAGATAATAATGTCGTTGCATACACCAAAAGAGATCGCACAACTGGCGATTCAGGCGGGCGTTGTTAAAAGTCAGGCCTCCATCTCAACACTGCTTATTCTCGGCTTTATGGCCGGGGCTTTTATCGCAACAGGGTTCCTGCTCGATCTGCATGTTATTAACCAGTTGCCGGCTGACTGGGGTTCATTCGGCGGCTTTCTGGGCGCGGCTGTTTTCCCGGTAGGTCTGATCCTGACCGTGCTGGCGGGCGGCGAGCTGCTGACCGGCAATATGATGACCATGCCTATCGCCTGGTTTGCGCGTCGCATCAGCGGTTACAGCCTGCTGCGCAACTGGTTCTGGGTCACCATCGCTAACTTTATCGGCAGCCTGGCCGTCGCCTGGTTCTTTGGTCATCTGCTCGGCATGACCGAAGGCGATTACCTGAAGAAAACCGTGGCGATCGCTACTGCGAAAGTTAACGCTGATTTCATGCACGCCTTTATTTCCGGCATCGGCTGTAACTGGCTGGTATGCCTCGCCGTCTGGCTGGCCTTCGCCAGTAAAGATGTGGTCGGCAAAATTTTCGGCATGTGGTTCCCGGTGATGGCATTCGTGGCAATCGGCTTCCAGCACGTCGTCGCCAATATGTTCATCGTTCCGGCTGCCATTTTTGCCGGTCAGCTGAGCTGGGCTGAATACCTGCCGAACTTTGTGGCCGTGTTCCTCGGCAACGGCGTCGGCGGCGCAGTGTTTGTTGGTCTCGCCTATTTCCTCGCCTTCCGCCCCGGCAACGAACGCGTCGGCACCGTTCAGTAATTGATAAGCCTTGCCTTTTGTCATCCGGCGAAAGGCAATTTCCCCCTTTCTCATTACTTTTTCCTGTTACGATTTGTTGTAAGATGTACAGCTAATGTATTCAACAGGGATAGCGACGTGAAAAAGGAATGGTTAACTCCCGAAGAGCTTGCTCAGGAAACCGGTTACAGCCGTCAGACCGTGAATAAATGGATTAAACGTGAGAACTGGACAACCGCGCCAAAACCGGGTGTACAGGGCGGCAAAGCGCGTTTGGTTCATATTGATGAACGCGTCAAAAGTTTTATTAAATCCACACGTCACGCCAGTGAGCCGGGCGCCAGCTATAACGTTCAGCAAAATACATTACCTGCCTTATTAATTAATTCTGTCCAGCAAATGACGTTCCACGAGCGGGAACAGTTGGCTGCGCTTTTGTTGCGGGAAGGGATAAAAGGCGTGCTGCAGCGACTGGGTATTCAGGAAGAGTAAAGCGAAAACCGGAAACGTCGCCGCCTCCGGTTTAAACGATTATGCCTGCGCTTCGCGCTCGCTGATAAAGGCCAGCGCTTTTTCAATGCGCGCCACGCTGCGGCTGCGGCCGATAGCCTGCACCGTAACATCCAGTGCCGGCGACTGCCCGGCGCCGGTTACCGCCACGCGCAGCGGCATGCCGACTTTACCCATTCCCAGCTCCAGCTCATCAGCAGTATTCTGAATCGCTTGATGCACGTTTTCTGCCGTCCAGTCGCTGATGGCCGCCAGCTTGTCGCGCACCACTTCCAGCGCCTGACGGGCGACCGGACGCAGATGTTTCTTCGCCGCATCGGCATCGAAAGCGTCAAAATCTTCATAGAAATAACGGCAGGATGCCGCAATTTCTTTCAGCGTTTTGCAGCGCTCGCCCAGCAGCTTAACCAGCTGCGCCAGTTCAGGGCCGGTGCGGGTATCAATATTCTGCTGCTCAATGTGCCATTGCAGGTGCGTCGCCACATACTCCGGCTCAAGGGTATTGATGTAATGATGATTCAGCCACAGCAGCTTTTCAGTATTAAAGGCGCTGGCGGATTTGCTGACGGCATCCAGCGTGAAGAGTTCAATCATCTCCGGCACGCTAAAGATCTCCTGGTCGCCGTGGGACCAGCCCAGACGCACCAGATAGTTGAGCAGCGCTTCCGGCAGATAACCATCATCACGATACTGCATCACCCCTACTGCGCCGTGACGTTTAGAGAGTTTTTTCCCGTCGTCGCCCAGAATCATCGAGACGTGCGCGTAGATCGGCACCTGCGCGCCAATCGCCTTCAGAATATTGATCTGACGCGGCGTGTTGTTGATATGGTCTTCACCACGAATCACATGGGTGATGCCCATATCCCAGTCGTCCACCACCACGCAGAAGTTGTAAGTCGGTGAACCGTCGGTACGGCGGATGATCAGATCGTCCAGCTCCTGGTTGCTGAATTCGATCGGGCCGCGAATCTGATCGTCAAAGATCACCGAACCTTCCTGCGGATTGCGAAAGCGCACCACGCAAGGCTCATCAGCGGCGTGATGCTCATGGCTGTCACGGCAGTGGCCGTCGTAACGCGGCTTTTCGCCGTTCGCCATCTGGGTTTCGCGCAGTTGCTCAAGGCGCTCTCTGGAGCAATAGCATTTATAGGCAGTGCCCGCTTCCAGCATCTCATCAATCACGGCGTTATAGCGATCAAAACGTTTAGTCTGGTAATACGGACCTTCATTCCAGTCGAGGCTCAGCCAGTTCATGCCATCCATAATGGCTTCAATGGCTTCCGGCGTGGAGCGTTCAAGATCGGTATCTTCGATACGCAGAACAAAGTCGCCCTGATTATGACGGGCATAAAGCCAGGAATAGAGCGCGGTACGAGCGCCGCCCACATGCAGATAGCCGGTGGGGCTTGGCGCGAAGCGAGTTTTCAGTTTCATTCAGCATTGCCTTAATGCGCGGGTTTTCTGTCCGGATGACAAAAAACGGGTTGGACGCGAAAAACAGTGCGCACATTCTAGCACCTGTCGATGAATCCTCAATGACCGGGACGGGGCAATGGAACAAGGATTTGCCGCGTTTCTGGTAATAAAACCAGCATATTGGCTAAATGCGAGCCATCCTGACTAAAATTACGGCGAACGCACATTTTAGTTTTAAAAAGCGTTGACTCACTTCCAACTATCCCTATAATGCGACTCCACACAGCGGGGGTGATTAGCTCAGTTGGTAGAGCATCTCCCTTACAAGGAGGGGGTCGGCGGTTCGAACCCGTCATCACCCACCACTCTTCAGGTGGCCCGCAGTGAACAAGAGATAAGATTGGGTGATTAGCTCAGTTGGTAGAGCACCTCCCTTACAAGGAGGGGGTCGGCGGTTCGAACCCGTCATCACCCACCATAATCTTCTCTTGTTAAGCAGTACCGGAATGGGTGATTAGCTCAGTTGGTAGAGCACCTCCCTTACAAGGAGGGGGTCGGCGGTTCGAACCCGTCATCACCCACCATTTCGGGTCGTTAGCTCAGTTGGTAGAGCAGTTGACTTTTAATCAATTGGTCGCAGGTTCGAATCCTGCACGACCCACCAGATTTCAAAAAAAAGCGCCCTCAGGGCGCTTTTTTCGTTTTGAGCGCCCGATGCCTGGCGTGCAGGATGAGAACCTGCGCAGGTTCGACTGAATCGCCGGGAGCGATTCAGGCTGATGCGCCAGCATCACCCGCAGGGCGAGGCCCAGGGATGGGCCGAGGCTTATCCTGCACGACCCACCAGATTTCAGAAAAAAGCGCCCTCAGGGCGCTTTTTTCGTTTTGAGCGCCCGATGCCTGGCGTGCCCATCTTTTCACAACCTTAACACTCCCTTCCCTCAAGCCAACAGCCGCCTTTTCCGATAACGATAGTGAACTATTGCAAGGGAGAAAATGATGTCCACCATTTCAGCTATCAGTAGTAACAGCGGCAGCAGCAGCGGCAGTACCGCTTCGCAGGTTGCCAGCATCAATAAACAGATTCAGAGCATCACCAAGCAGCTTGACGATCTGGCCAATAACGACGATCTCACCACCGAGGAGAAAAACGAACAGCAGCAGCTGCTGGAATCACAGATTCAGATGCTGGAAGCACAGCTGGCGCAAATTCAGCAGAAGCAGGCTGAAAAAAGCCAGCAAAATCAGGAAACCAGTCAGGTTAATGAGATAAAGGCCGACGGGATTAACCGCCCGACGGAGAGCAATCAGATAAACGTTTACGTCTAAAACGCCGGTTTGAGTAAACGCTGTTGCGTCAGCAGCTCCGCCTGCTGACGCACTTCCTGCCATATCGCCTCGGCCGCAGGCGTCAGCGACCGGTTTTTACGCTTGATCAGCATCAGGCTGCGGTTAATTTCCGGGCGCAGTCGCTGTACCGTCAAAGCGCGTCCGGCCGGTAAGGGCAGCGCCAGCGCCGGCAGGATACTGATGCCAATTCCCGCCTCAACCATGGGAAACAGCGTGGCGGGATGTCCAATTTCCTGCACGATATTGACCTTAATCCCCTGCTGGCGAAACGCAGCATCAATCAGCAGTCGGCTGCCCGAAGCGTAATCCTGTAGCACCATGGTGCGCCCGTTCAGCATCTGCCACTGCGGCGCCGCTTCACGGGCCAGCGGATCATCGTTACGGCACAGCAGTAAAAACGGCTCGTCGAGAATCGGCTGGTAATCAAAATCCGCATCGGCCAGGGGACCGATAACAATACCGAAATCCACCTCGCCGTTGCGCACGCTTTGCAGCACCCACTGCTGGACGCGATCGTGCAGGATAATCTTAATCTCAGGATAACTTTGCTGGCTGGCGGCCAGGCATTGCGGCATCAGATGAGCCGAGATGGTCTGGCTGGCGGCGACACGCACCGTACCGCTGCGCTGCTCGCCAAAACTGCGAATATCAAGCAGCGTGGTGTTCAGCTCTTCGAGCAATCTTTCCATGCGTGACGCCAGCTGTTGGCCCGCTTCGGTGAGTATCACTTCGCGCGTGGTGCGGTCCAGCAGGCGTACCCCCATCTCCGCTTCCAGCTCTTTGATACTGTGACTCACTGCCGACTGGCTCAGGCCGATTACCTGTCCCGCCTGGCTGAAACCGCCATGTTGCGCCACCGCCACAAAAATTTTCAGCTGCCGTAAGGTGTAATTCATCGATTGCGCTCATAGATTAATGCAATAAATCAATTTTATTTCTAAACCCATATCGCGCACAATCATCCGCATCTTTTTTTAACCGGATTGTAACAATGGGATTCTTACGACTCGATCCGATGATGATCAAGCTCATCATCACCGTACTGCTGGCGACCTTCCTGCCGGCACGAGGCGGCTTTGTAGATTTTTTTGAATGGCTGACCACGGCAGCGATTGCGCTGCTGTTTTTTATGCACGGCGCCAAACTGTCGCGTGAGAAGATCATTGCCGGCAGCAGCCACTGGCGTCTGCATCTGTGGATTATGTGCAGCACCTTTGTGGTGTTTCCGATTCTGGGCGTGCTGCTGGTCTGGTGGCATCCGGTGAACATCGGCACGGAAATCTATACCGGCTTTTTGTATCTCTGTATTTTGCCTGCGACTGTGCAGTCAGCTATCGCTTTTACCTCGATGGCGGGCGGCAACGTGGCGGCTGCGGTATGTAGCGCATCGGCCTCCAGCCTGCTCGGCGTCTTTATTTCTCCGCTGCTGGTCAATCTGGTGATGAATGTCCACAGCGATGCGCCGAGCAACGGCCTGGAGCAGATTGGTAAAATCATGCTGCAGCTGCTGGTGCCTTTCGTGCTTGGGCATATTTCCCGTCGCTGGATTGGCGGCTGGGTTGAAAAACATCGCAGCCTGATTGGTAAAACGGATCAGACCTCGATTCTGTTGGTGGTTTATTCTGCCTTCAGTGCGGCGGTAGTGAACGGCATCTGGCATCGCGTTGGGCTGGATACCCTGCTCTGGATCCTTGCCGGTACCCTGCTGCTGCTGTTTGTAGCGCTGGCGATTAACTTTGGCGCTGCCCGCCTGTTTGGTTTCAAACGCGCCGATGAGATCGTTGTGCTGTTCTGCGGCTCGAAAAAGAGCCTGGCGAACGGCGTGCCGATGGCGAACATTCTGTTCCCGGCCAGCAACGTGGGGATTATCGTGCTGCCGCTGATGGTGTTCCATCAGGTGCAGCTGATGGTCTGCTCCTTCATCGCCCAGCGCTACAAAAAGAGTAATGAGAAGGCGGAAGCGGAGAAGCAGCACCAGGCGACAGCGAAGCGCGTGGTGCAGTCACAGAAGTAAATCAGTCGCGGGCCTGAGCAGCCCGCGTCACCCCTGTTTAAGGGGCTTTACCAGCCCCTCTAATCCTTCGATTTTGATCGCCAGCGTCATTTGCATCAGCTCGCCCAGATGGCCGGATGGAAACTCGCCGCTGCGGGCGAACCAGAGCAGATAAGGCTCGGGAAGATCGATCAGCATCCGCCCCTTGTATTTGCCAAAGGGCATCGCGGTGTTGGCGATCTCAATCAGATGCTGTTTCTCCACCTTATTCTCCCAGCAGCCGGATCATTTCCGCTTCATCAATCACGTCGATGCCCAGCTCCTGCGCCTTCGCCAGCTTGGAACCGGCCGCTTCGCCAGCGATAACCAGATCGGTTTTCTTTGAAACGCTGCCGCTGACTTTCGCGCCCATCGCGGTGAGGCGATCTTTCGCATCGTCACGCGTCATAATGGTCAGCGAGCCGGTGAGTACCACGGTTTTACCTGCAAAGGGGTTATCCATCTCCTGCGCATTAACCACCTCAACCGCTGGCCAGTGGATGCCCGCTTCTTCGATCAGCTGGCGAATTACCTCGCGATTGCTCTCCTCTTCCATGAAGTTACGTACGTGCGCAGCAACCACTTTGCCGACATCCTGCACCGCCATCAGCGCCTCCAGGTCGGCCTCCATTACCTTGTTGATCGAGCCAAAATGGCTCGCCAGATTTGCCGCCGTGGCCTCGCCGACCTCACGAATCCCCAGCGCGTAGAGGAAACGCGCCAGCGTGGTCTCTTTGGCTTTGTTCAGCGCATCGACAACGTTCTGCGCCGATTTCGGCCCCATACGATCCAGGCCGGTGAGCTTGCCTGCCGTAAGACGGAACAGATCGGCCGGGGTTTTCACATACTCTTTTTCCACCAGCTGGTCGATAATCTTATCGCCCATCCCGTCAACATCCATCGCGCGCCGTGAGACGAAGTGTTTCAGCGCCTCTTTACGCTGCGCGCCACAAATCAGGCCGCCGGTGCAGCGCGCCACCGCTTCCCCCTCTACCCGCTCGACGTCAGAACCGCAGACGGGACAGTGGGTTGGGAAATGCACCTCTTGCGTCTCCGCCGGACGATCAGATTCCACCACGTTAACCACCTGCGGGATCACGTCGCCGGCACGGCGAATCACCACTTTGTCGCCGATGCGCAGTCCCAGACGCTCAATCTCATCGGCATTGTGCAGCGTGGCGTTGCTGACCATCACGCCGGCAACCAGCACCGGCTCGAGGCGCGCCACTGGCGTAATGGCGCCGGTTCGCCCCACCTGAAACTCCACGTCACGCACAAAAGTCATCTGCTCCTGCGCCGGGAATTTGAACGCAACGGCCCAGCGCGGCGCGCGCGCGACAAAACCGAGCTGGTCGCGCAGCGCCTGAGAATCGACCTTGATCACTACGCCATCGATGTCAAAGCCGAGCGTGGGGCGATCGTTTTCCACCTGGTGATAGAAATCGAGCACCTCTTCGGCAGAGTTCACCAGACGAAGGCGATCGCTGACCGGCAGGCCCCAGGCCTTGAGCTGCTGCAATCGTTCCCAGTGGCTGGCGGGCATCTCGCCCCCTTCCAGCAGGCCGAAACCGTAGCAGAAGAAGGTGAGCGGACGTTTCGCGGTAATGCGCGGATCGAGCTGACGCAGCGATCCCGCCGCCGCATTACGCGGGTTAGCAAATACCTTGCCGCCTGTTCTGCGCGCTTCCTCGTTGAGCTTTTCAAATCCGCTCTGCGTCATAAAGACTTCGCCGCGCACTTCCAGCCGGGCAGGAATGTTGTCGCCCTTGAGCCGCAGCGGAATGGCATAGATGGTACGTACGTTGCTGGTGATGTTTTCACCGGTGGTGCCGTCGCCGCGCGTCGCCGCGCGCACCAGCAGACCCTCTTCATACAGCAGGCTTACCGCGAGGCCATCGAGCTTCAGCTCGCAGCAGAAGGTAATCGCATCGCTGCTTTTCAGACGATCCTGCACGCGCTTGTTGAAAGCCAGATAACTCGTCTCGTCAAAGACGTTATCCAACGACAGCATCGGCACCTCATGGCGTACCTGCTCGAAAACGGTAAGCGGTGCGGCCCCCACGCGTTGCGTGGGCGAATCGGGAGTAATCAGCTCGGGATGCTGCTCTTCCAGCGCCCTCAGCTCGCGCATCAGACGATCATATTCCGCATCCGGGATCTCCGGCGCATCCATAACGTGATAAAGATATTCATGATGGCGCAGCGTGGTGCGCAACTCAGTTAACTGCTCCTGAACGGATTTCATATGGCCCCATCAGATAAAAAACCCCCGACAGGCGGGGGTTTGGTAAAACGTCATCATTAACTTGCCGCACGGCGCGTTAGCTTTTCGCCTCAACGACCTCGCGAATGCGGGCTTTGTAAGTTTCCAGCTTTTGCGGCGTCATCATACGACGCTCGTCATCCAGCACCACGCCGCCCACATCATCGGCAATACGCTGTGCGGATTGCAGCATCAACTTGAAGTTCTGGTTCGCATCGCCGTAGGAAGGCACCATCATAAAGATAGAGATCCCCGGCGTGGTGAAGTTAGACATCTCATCCGGGTTAAAGGATCCCGGTTTCACCATGTTAGCCAGGCTGAACAGCACCGGGCCGCTGCCTGCCGGGCTGAGATGACGATGAAAGATGTTCATTTCGCCAAACTGGAATCCCGCCTGCAAAATCCCCTGTAACAACGCTTCGCCGTTCAGAGCGCCGCCCGCATGAGCGGCAACGTGTAGCACCAGTACCGCCTCTTTATTGCCGGAGGGGGCTGATTCGCTGGGTTTCGGCTGCGGCTGCGTTTCCAGCGCATGCTGCGGCATGGGTTCCGGCTCCGCCTGAATTTCCGGCTGCGGCTGAACGGCGGTCAGCGGTTCCTGATCCAGCAGCGGATCGGCCTGGACCTGTTGCGGCTGCGCAACCGGTTTTACCTCCGGCTGCGGCGCAGGCTGCGCGCGTGGCGGCTGCGGACGCGGCTCTGTCGGCGCAGTAAACAGCGGATCGTTGTCAGGCTGCGGCTCACGACGCGGCGCAGGCTGACGCACAGGCTCAGGCTGTGACTGCGGCGCGTCATCAGCTTCACTGAAACCGTCAAATTTGGGTTCTTCATGTACGGGACGATCGCGGCGGACGCGTACTTCGCCTGTGCCCTCTTCTTCCTCGTCGTCGTCGCTCAGGGGTTCATCATCACGCTGTTTCAGACGTTTATGCGGGCGATCGCGGAACACCGACGAGCGTTCTTTACGGCTGGTCCACAGACCGTGAAGAAGAAGCGCTATAATGGCGATCGCGCCAACAACGATTAATATCAGACGCAAATCCTGCATCATTGTATTCTCTGTTGTTCCAATACCTTGCCACCGCGGCAAACTTTATCCTCTAACTGTATTTGCCCTGCTACACAAGTGCAAGTGTGCGCAGTATTTTCTGACAAATAAGATAGCTGCCCCACGCTTTTTTGCTGATTTTTCGTTCAAAACTCCCATGGTCAGGACAAAAAGCCAGGTTATGATAGTTGCGCCCTGACAATTGTGGAGATTCGCCGTTTATGGCCCGTGAGAATTCCGTCTCATCATTTAATGGAGTGCATTACTTTACGCAAGGATGGCGGCTGATTCGCCTGCCGGGCATCCGTCGCTTTGTGTTAATTCCGCTACTGGTCAACATCCTGCTGCTGGGCGGCGCCTTTATCTGGCTTTTTTATCGTCTTGGCGACTGGATTCCGCGCTTGTTGAGCCATATTCCGGACTGGCTGCAGTGGCTCAGCTATCTGATTTGGCCGCTCTCGGTGATCTCCATCGTGCTGGTGTTCAGCTACTTTTTTTCCACCATCGCCAACTGGATCGCGGCGCCCTTTTGCGGCCTGCTGGCGGAGCAGCTGGAAGGACGACTTACCGGCAAGCCCCTGCCGGACAGCGGCTGGGCCGCGATGGTGAAAGATGTGCCGCGTATTATGAAGCGCGAGCTGCAAAAGCTGGGCTATTACCTGCCGCGCGCGCTGGGCCTGCTACTGCTCTACTTTATTCCCGGCTTTGGCCAGACGGTGGCGCCGGTGCTCTGGTTTCTGTTCAGCGCCTGGATGCTTTCCGTGCAGTATTGCGACTACCCTTTCGATAACCATAAGGTCAGCTTTCGGCAGATGCGCAACGCCCTGCGCCAGCATAAAACCGCCAATATGCAGTTTGGCGCGCTGGTCAGCCTGTTTACCATGATTCCGATACTTAACCTGGCGATTATGCCGGTTGCGGTCTGCGGCGCGACGGCCATGTGGGTGGATCGTTATCGCGCGCAGTCAGGACGGCTGTAAGCGAAAAACGTGCGCCACATCGGCTTATGCATTTTTCTCAAAGGCTTATTGCCGTGCGACATATAGATATACGATTTCTTTACTTCCGTGCAGAGGCAGAAAGCGTATGCTCTGATGATTCACCCTATTTCATACAGTTTAAGGACGGGCTATGAGTAAGATCTATGAAGATAACTCTTTGACAATTGGTCATACGCCGCTGGTTCGACTGAACCGCATCGGCAATGGCCGTATCCTGGCAAAGGTTGAATCCCGTAACCCCAGTTTCAGCGTGAAATGCCGTATCGGCGCCAATATGATTTGGGACGCAGAGAAACGCGGCATTCTCAAGCCCGGCGTTGAACTGGTAGAACCCACCAGCGGCAATACCGGTATCGCATTAGCCTATGTCGCCGCCGCGCGCGGTTACAAGCTGACATTGACCATGCCGGAAACCATGTCCGTTGAGCGTCGCAAATTGCTGAAAGCCTTGGGCGCGAGTCTCGAACTCACCGAAGGCGCCAAAGGCATGAAAGGCGCCATCGCCAAAGCGGAAGAGATTGTTGCCAGCAACCCGGACAAATATGTTCTGCTGCAGCAGTTCAGTAATCCGGCGAATCCGGAAATCCACGAAAAAACCACCGGCCCGGAGATCTGGGAAGATACCGACGGCAGCGTTGACGTCTTCATTTCCGGCGTAGGTACCGGCGGCACGCTGACCGGCGTCAGTCGCTATATCAAGAATACCAAGGGCAAAAAAGATCTGCTCACCGTCGCGGTAGAACCGACCGATTCGCCGGTTATCGCTCAGGCGCTGGCAGGCGAAGAGCTTAAGCCAGGTCCGCACAAAATTCAGGGTATTGGCGCGGGCTTTATTCCGGGCAACCTGGATTTGAGCCTGGTCGATCGCGTGGTAGCGATCACTAACGAAGAAGCGATCGGCATGGCCCGCAAGCTGATGGAAGAAGAAGGCATCCTCGCCGGTATCTCTTCCGGCGCAGCCGTTGCCGCCGCGCTCAAGTTGCAGGAAGATGAAGCCTTCGCTAACAAAAATATCGTGGTGATTCTGCCCTCTTCCGGCGAACGCTACCTGAGTACCGCACTGTTTGCCGACCTGTTCACGGAAAAAGAGTTGCAGCAGTAATGCTGAAAGTCTGAAAAACGATGAAAAAGCACCCTGATGGGTGCTTTTTTGTGGGCTGGATCTCACTTTCACTCACCGGCAGATTGATTTCAGTGTTGAGGCTCTGGTATTTAAGCTGGCAATTATTTCACTGCCCGAAATTAATCATACCGTGAACTGGATCAAGCTGAATCGATTTAGGCATTTGGCGAGACGGCGAAACACGGCATAATGAACAGAGGAAAGGCGTCAGTCATGACCTGACCCGTTCCCTGGAATGAGTTATTCATTCAGGCGCATTTTTTGGTCAGCGACAGGCTATACCAGCGCACCTGGACAGGCTAAAGTGACGGCTCCAGGCTAGACTTTAGATCCATAAAACCAAACCTGATAAAGTTGGGGAAATAGAATGTTCCAGCAAGAAGTTACCATTACCGCACCTAACGGTCTGCATACCCGCCCTGCTGCGCAATTTGTGAAAGAAGCCAAAGCGTTTCAGTCTGAAATTACCGTTACCTCTAACGGCAAGTCCGCCAGCGCGAAAAGTCTGTTCAAGCTGCAGACGCTGGGTCTGACCCAGGGTACCGTTGTTACGCTGTCAGCAGAAGGCGAAGATGAGCAACAAGCCGTTGAGCATCTGGTTAAACTGATGGCTGAGCTGGAATAACGCCGCTCAGTTTTTAACTAAACCGTCTCATTTGCCCCATTGAGTGCAAACATCTTGATCGCGGACAATCTGTCCGCGTTATTGCATCCGTAGAGTACACTTTCCAGAAAAATGGCAACGCATCGGGTCAATGAGCCATCGTGATAAAAAGGTAGGGTTATGATTTCAGGCATTTTAGCGTCACCAGGTATCGCTTTCGGCAAGGCACTGCTGCTGAAAGAAGATGAAATCGTCATCAACCGCAAAAAGATTTCTGACGATCAGGTTGAGCAGGAAGTACAGCGCTTTCTGGATGGTCGCAGCAAAGCGGCTGCACAGCTTGAGGCCATCAGAGTCAAAGCCGGTGAGACCTTAGGTGAAGAAAAAGCAGCGATCTTCGAAGGCCACATTATGTTGCTGGAAGATGAAGAGCTGGAGCAGGAAATCATCGACCTGATCAAGAAAGAGCACGCTTCTGCGGATGCAGCGGCTAACTCAGTGATCGATGGCCAGGCAAAGGCGCTGGAAGAGCTGGACGACGAATATCTGAAAGAGCGCGCCGCTGACGTACGCGATATCGGTAAACGTCTGCTGCAGAACATTCTCGGCCTGCATATTGTCGACCTGAGCGCTATTCAGGATGAATCCATTCTGGTGGCGAAGGATCTGACGCCGTCGGAAACCGCACAGCTTAATCTGAAAAAAGTGCTGGGCTTTATCACCGATCTGGGCGGCCGCACCTCGCACACCTCGATCATGGCGCGTTCGCTGGAACTGCCTGCCATCGTCGGCACCGGCAACGTCACCACCAGCATTAAAAACGGCGATTTCCTGATCCTCGACGGCGTGAACAACCAGGTTTTCGTCAATCCTGGCACTGAAGTGGTGGAAGAGCTGAAAGCCGTGCAGACTCAGTATCTGTCAGACAAACATGAGCTGGCGAAGCTGAAAGATCTGCCGGCCGTGACGCTGGACGGCCATCAGGTTGAAGTCTGCGCCAACATCGGCACCGTGCGCGATATCGCCGGCGCGGAGCGTAACGGCGCAGAAGGCGTCGGCCTCTACCGTACAGAATTCCTGTTTATGGATCGCGACTCGCTGCCAACGGAAGAAGAGCAGTTCCTGGCCTATAAAGCTGTTGCGGAAGCGATGGGCTCGCAGGCGGTTATCGTGCGTACCATGGATATCGGCGGCGACAAAGACCTGCCGTACATGAACCTGCCGAAAGAAGAAAACCCGTTCCTCGGCTGGCGCGCCATCCGTATCGCTATGGATCGCAAAGAAATTCTGCACGCCCAGCTGCGCGCTATCCTGCGCGCCTCGGCGTTCGGCAAGCTGCGCATTATGTTCCCGATGATCATTTCTGTGGAAGAAGTACGCAGCCTGAAACACGAGCTGGAAATTCTGAAAGCTCAGCTGCGTGAAGAGGGCAAAGCCTTTGATGAGACCATTGAAGTGGGCATTATGGTGGAAACTCCAGCTTCCGCGGTTATCGCGCGCCATCTGGCGAAAGAAGTCGATTTCTTTAGTATTGGGACAAACGACCTGACGCAGTATACTCTGGCGGTGGATCGTGGTAATGATTTGATTTCGCACCTTTATAACCCGATGACGCCCTCTGTACTGGGTCTGATCAAGCAGGTTATCGATGCTTCTCACGCCGAAGGTAAGTGGACCGGCATGTGTGGTGAGCTGGCAGGTGACGAACGTGCTACACTACTGTTATTGGGAATGGGGCTGGACGAATTCAGCATGAGTGCGATTTCAATCCCGAGCATCAAGAAAATTATACGTAACACCAATTTTGAAGATGCGAAGGCATTGGCGGAGCAGGCTCTGGCTCAACCCACAGCGGAAGATTTAATGAATTTAGTCAATAAATTCATTAAAGAAAAAACACTCTGCTGATCCGCGAGACGCTGGCCCAAAATTACTGCTTAGGAGAAGATCATGGGTTTGTTTTCTAAACTTTTTGGCGACAAAACAGAGAGCGCGTCCGGAACAATTGACATCGTTGCGCCTCTGTCAGGCGAAATCGTGAATATTGAAGACGTACCAGATGTCGTGTTTGCAGAGAAAATCGTAGGTGACGGAATCGCCATCAAACCAAGCGGCAACAAAATGGTTGCACCGGTTGATGGCACCATCGGGAAAATTTTCGAAACCAATCATGCATTTTCAATCGAGTCCGATAACGGCATTGAGCTGTTTGTTCACTTCGGTATCGACACGGTTGAATTGAAAGGTGAAGGCTTCAAACGCATCGCTGAAGAGGGCCAGAAGGTCAAAAAAGGCGATGTGGTAATCGAATTTGATCTGCCGTTGCTGGAAGAGAAAGCAAAATCAACCTTAACCCCGGTTGTGATCTCAAACATGGATGAGATCAAAGATTTGATCAAATTAACGGGTCAGGTCACCGTTGGGGAAACGCCGGTTATTCGCATCAAGAAGTAATACCGGACAGTAAAAAAACGGCACCCACGGGTGCCGTTTTTGTTGGCGCTTATGTTGACTGCCAGTGTGGCAGCCGTATCGTCAACTCCAGCCCGCCTTCGGCGCGATTCACCGCCTGCACCTCGCCGTGATGCGCTAACACCACCTTGCGTACAATGGAAAGGCCGAGCCCGTAGCCTTTGCCCAGCAGCGGCGTATTGACGCGCACAAAGGGATCGAAAATGCTGGAAAGCTTATCCTCATCCACACCCGGCCCCTGATCGCAAATGCTTATCGCCAGCCAGCGGCTTTCATGTTTCAGGCGCACACGGATATGATGTCCCGGCAGCGAGAAACGCAGCGCGTTACGCAGCACATTTTCAACGCCGCGCCGGATCAGCTCCGCATTGCCGCGCACGGTGTAGTCTGTGTCGTCATCCGTCTCAAAATCGATCAGCACGCCAGGGATTTGTGCCTCATAGCGCACATCGGTGACTACCGCTTCCACCAGCCCGGTCAGATCGAAATATTGCTCATCCGGCATGCTTTCATGTTCCGCCCGCGACAGGGTCAGCAGCTCGCCAATCATCTTATCGAGCCGACGCGCCTCCTCATCGATGCGATCGAGCGAGGCCTCTACCGTTTCAGGCGTCTGCCTCGCCAGTCCGGTGGCAAGCTGCAAGCGCGCCAGCGGCGAGCGCAATTCATGAGAGATATCATGCAACAATTCTTCGCGTGCGCGAACCAGTACGCCCAGCCGCTCGACCATGGCGTCAAATTCCTGCGCCACGATCGACAATTCATCGTGTCGCCTGCGCATCACCGGGAAAAGCCGCACCGAGAGATCGCCATTGGAGACGCGGGCAAAGCCTTCACGCAGCTGGCGCATCGGCCGCGTCAGGTTCCAGGCGAGCAGCAGGCTGAACAGCAATCCTACCGAACCAGCGAAAACAAACATCGGTTCAGGAATATTAAGAAAATGGCGTCGCTCTTCCATGCCCATCGAGCTGTCTGCACGCAGGCCCTTCACGTCATAACGCAGCTCATAGGTTTTGCCATCGGCGCCTTTTACCCAGCGCACAATCACATCGGGAAATTTCCCCTGGAAAGGCGGGTTAAAATTCTGCGGCGGCGCGTTGACCTCTTTCAGCGGCTTGTCATGCTGGATCACAGAAAAGAACTGGCGATCGTTGGGTTCCCAGTCCGCCAGCATATCTTCCAGCGAAGCTGGACCGCCCCGCTCCAGCACCGATCCCGCGGAAGCCATTTGCAGATTGACGATGCGCCGTATCGCCACGATTTCCGGCGGTTCATGGCGATTTCCGATAAAGGAAAAGCCCAGCCACAGCAGCTGGCTGATAATCACAAATACCAGCCAGAACCCCAGCAGGATCTTCCAGAACATCCGTCCGCGATAGCTGTGTTTCATCGAATGCGATAGCCGATACTGCGCACGGTTTCGATATTTACGCTGTCAGCGGTCAGGGCGGCCAGCTTCTGGCGGATATTGCTGATATGCACATCCACGCTGCGGTCATAGGCTTCACGCGGGCGGCCAAGCCCCTTCTCCGACAGCTCATCTTTGGATACCACGCGATCGGGCGCGCGCATCAGCAGATCGAGCAGGTTAAACTCTGATGCAGTCAGGTCAAAGGCTTTACCCTGCCACTCGGTGATGCGCGTGGCGGGATTAAGCGTCAGCTCGCCCCAGCGCAGCAGCTCTTTTTTGTCCGGCAGCGGCGCCTGCTCTTCAAACCGGCGCAGCACCGCACGCAGGCGCGCCACCAGTTCGCGCGGGTAGCACGGCTTCGGCACATAATCATCCGCGCCCATCTCAAGACCAATGACGCGATCGATGTTATCGCCCTTCGCCGTCAGCATAATCACCGGGATGCGGCTGCTCTGGCGCACCTGGCGCAGCACGTCAATGCCGCTCATGTCCGGCAACATAATATCCAGAATCATGGCGGTATAATTGCCGGAAAGCGCGCCTTCCACGCCCGCCGTGCCGTTCAGTACCAGCTGTGCATCAAAGCCTTCCGTGATCAGGTACTGGCTCAGCATGGTGCCCAGCTCCAGATCGTCATCAACAAGCAGAATTTTCATCTTTATCTCTCATGTAAATTGTCGCTATTTTGTCCTGAGCGCGCGTTGCGTGCAGCAGGTTTTACGCGATCCTTACAGACCCGGCCTCAGACAATTATTCAGGTGACTATAAACAAAAATGGCCTGCGATCACCATAAAGGCGAGCACAGGCCAGATAATCTGTGGGAAAAAGGCTTAGCCGTAGACGCCGGTCGAGAGATAGCGATCGCCCCGGTCACAGACGATCGCAACCACTATGCTGCCGGGCTGGGCCTGCGCGACGCGTAACGCGCCCGCCACTGCCCCGCCGGAGCTGACGCCGCAGAAAATGCCTTCGCGCTGCGCCAGCGCACGCATGGTGTTTTCCGCTTCCTGCTGCGACATATCCATGATCTCATCTACCAGTTCGGGACGGAAAATGCCCGGCAGATAAGCCGCAGGCCAGCGACGAATGCCTGGAATGCTGCTGCCCTCGCTGGGCTGCAGCCCGATAATCCGTACCCGTGCATCCTGCTCTTTCAGATAGCGCCCCACGCCGGTAATGGTGCCGGTGGTGCCCATGCTGGAGACGAAGTGAGTTAAACGTCCGTGCGACTGCTGCCAGATTTCCGGCCCGGTAGTGCGATAATGGCCAAGAGGATTATCGGGATTATTGAACTGATCGAGAAGTTTGCCCTCGCCACGGGCAGCCATCGCCTGCGCCAGATCGCGTGCGCCTTCCATCCCCTGCTCGCGGCTGACCAGCACCAGCTCGGCGCCGTAGGCGCGCATCGCCGCCTGCCGCTCCTGGCTCATGTTCTCCGGCATCAGCAGCCTTAACGGATAGCCTTTCATCGCTGCGATCATCGCCAGCGCAATGCCGGTATTGCCGCTGGTTGCTTCGATCAGCAGATCGCCTGGCTGAATATCGCCACGCAGCTCCGCCTGCTGGATCATCGAATACGCGGCGCGATCCTTTACCGATCCGGCAGGATTATTTCCTTCCAGCTTCAGCCAGACTTCGCTGCCGTTGGCGGGTGTCAGGCGCTGCAGTTTAATCAGCGGAGTATTGCCGATGGTCTGTTCCAGAGTCGTCACGGTATCTGTTCCCGGTAAGAAAAGGCGCAAAAAAGTCGGGCGGGAAAAGTCCCGCCCGAAGAGATGCTTATCGCCTCGTCAAAATATCAGGCGCTTTCGGCAAAGGCAACCGCGCGCAGCGGCGTTGCGCCATGATAGAGACGCGCCTGTTGCAGGCCGACAAACAGCCGTTCGCCGCGAATCGGCGCCGTCTGGTCGCCTTCGAACACAATAGTAATCGGCTCACCCTGCCAGCCTGACGGCTGCGCCACCAGCTGCCAGAAATGGCCGCGCGGACTCACTTCCAGCACCTGCACCGGCAGCGGCGTTTCCAGACTGCTCTGGCGGCTGACGTCAACCTCCCACGGCCGCAGGAAAAGTTCCACTGCGCCCTGATGCGCCGGCGTATAGCCGAGCGGCCAGCGATGAGCGCCGACGTGGAACTGCGAGCCGTGCACTTCGCCGTCAAAGCGGTTAACTTCGCCGAGGAATTCCAGCACAAAGCGGGTAGCCGGATCGCGCCACACCTCGTCGGGTGCGCCAACCTGCTCGATATTGCCCTGACTCATCACCACCACACTGTCGGCGACTTCCATCGCCTCTTCCTGATCGTGAGTAACAAAGACGCTGGTGAATTTCAGCTCTTCATGTAGCTGACGCAGCCAGCGGCGCAGCTCTTTACGCACCTGCGCGTCCAGCGCGCCGAACGGCTCATCAAGCAGCAGAATCTGCGGTTCCACCGCCAGGGCACGCGCCAGCGCCACACGCTGTCTCTGACCGCCGGAGAGTTGTGCCGGATAGCGGTTGGCGAGATGCGCCAGCTGCACCATTTCCAGCAGGCGCGTCACGCGCTGTTGGATTTCCGCGGTAGAGGGACGTTCGCGACGCGGCAGCACCGTCAGGCCAAAAGCGATGTTGTCGAACACCGTCATATGGCGAAACAGCGCATAATGCTGGAACACAAAGCCGACCTGGCGATCGCGCGCATGCACGCGGCTGACATCCTTGCCGTTGAACAGGATCCGGCCGCTGTTCTGATGCTCCAGCCCGGCGATAATGCGCAGCAGCGTGGTTTTTCCTGAGCCGGATGGCCCAAGCAGCGCTACCATCTGCCCAGAAGAAATATCCAGAGAGATGTCGTTCAACACCCGGGTACGGCCAAAGGCTTTGTTGATCTGGTTAATCTCAATGCTCATGATTTTCCTCCTGTTGCAGACGTTTATGCTGATTCTCCAAACGCCACTGCACAATGCTTTTCAGAAACAGTGTGACAATCGCCATCAGGGTCAGCAGCGCGGCGGCGGTAAACGCGCCCACAGTGTTGTAATCCTGATGGAGTAATTCAACCTGAAGCGGCAAAGTATAGGTTTCGCCGCGGATCGATCCTGAAACCACCGACACCGCGCCAAACTCGCCGATGGCGCGGGCGTTGGTCAGTACTACGCCGTAGAGCAGCGCCCAGCGAATATTCGGCAGCGTCACGCGGCGGAACATCTGCCAGCCCGACGCGCCCAGCAGCACGGCGGCTTCATCTTCATTGCTGCCCTGACTGAGCATCACCGGCACCAGCTCGCGCACCACAAAGGGACAGGTGACGAAAATAGTCGCCAGCGTCATGCCGGGCCAGGAGAACATCAGCTGAATGTTATGCGCATCCAGCCAGCCGCCTGCCGGGCCGTTCACGCCCCAGAACAGCAGATACATCAGACCGGCAACCACCGGCGACACGGCGAACGGAATATCAAACAGCGTCAGCAGCAGCTGCCGTCCGGGAAAGGTGAAGCGCGTCACCAGCCAGGCAAGCAGCGTACCGAACACCAGGTTAACCGGTACGGTAATCAGCGCTACCAGAATCGTCAGCCAGATGGCGTGCAGCATATCGGGATCGATCAGGTTGCTGAAGGTGACGCCCAGGCCTTTATAGAGCGCTTCCCAGAAGATCGATATCATCGGCACCACCAGCAGCAGAATGGAGATCAGCGCACCGGTGCCGATCAGCAGCCATTTGCCCCAGTTGAACGGCTGACGCTCAACGTTGAGTTGCGATACCTCAGCCATCAGTGACCTCCCAGGCGGCGGCCAAAGCGGCTTTGCAGGGTATTAATCGCGAACAGCAGCAGCAGCGAGGCGGCAAGGATCACCGAGGCGATGGCGCTGGCGGCCGGGTAATCAAATTCCTGCAGACGGACAAAAATCATCAGCGACGTTACTTCCGTTTTCCAGGCGATATTGCCGGCGATAAAGATCACCGCGCCAAATTCGCCGAGGCTGCGGGTAAACGAGAGCGCGGTTCCGGCCAGCAGCGCCGGCGCCACTTCCGGCAGCACCACGCGGCGGAAGCTCTGCCAGGGTGTCGCGCCCAGGGTTTGCGCTGCCTCTTCATATTCAGGCCCTAACTCTTCCAGCACCGGTTGCACGGTACGCACCACAAACGGGATGCTGGTAAAGGCCATCGCCACCGCAATGCCGAGCCAGGTATAGGAAACTTTGATATCAAAATGCGCCAGCCACTGACCATACCAGCCGCTGACGGAAAACAGCCCGGCCAGCGTCAGGCCCGCCACGGCGGTAGGCAGCGCGAACGGCAAATCCATCAGGCCATCCAGCAGCACGCGGCCAGGAAAGCGATAGCGCGTCAAAATCCACGCCATCAGCATGCCGAACACCGCGTTAAACAGCGAGGCGACGCCCGCCGAGAGCAGCGTCACTTTATAGGCGGCAATCAGCTGCGGGTTGGTGATCACCTCCCAGTACTGCGTCAGGGTCATGTTGGACAACTGCATCAGCAACGCGCTGATCGGCAGCAGCAGGATCAGGCAGGTAAACAGCAGGCTGGTGCCGAGGCTCAGACCAAAGCCGGGCAGAACGCGTTTATGGCTTGCCGCAAACATTAACCACGCCCCGCTGCGAGTAATTTGTCCAGTTCACCGCCGCTGGCGAAATGCGTTTTCATCGCGTTATCCCAGCCGCCAAAAGCCTCTTCCACGCGGAACAGGTTGGTCTGCGGAAAACGCGCTTTTTGCTCTGTCATCAGCTGCGGGTTGTTCACACGATAGTAAAAATCCGTAATGATTTTCTGCGCGTCCGGCGTATAGAGATAGTTCAGATAAGCTTTGGCCGCGTCAGTGGTGCCGTTGTGCTCGACATTCTTGTCGACCCAGGCCACAGGGAACTCGGCAAGAATATTGGTTTTCGGCACAATCACTTCGTAATCGTCTTTACCGTACTGATTACGGATATTATTCACTTCCGATTCAAAGCTAATCAGCACGTCACCCAGACCGCGTTCCACAAAGGTGGTGGTGGCGCCGCGGCCGCCGGTATCAAACACCTCGACGTTTTTCAGGAACTGCGTCATAAAGGCCTCGGTTTTCGCCTTGTCGCCGCCGTCCGCTTTGTCCGCTGCGCCCCAGGCAGCCAGATAAGTGTAACGGGCGTTACCGGAGGTTTTCGG
This sequence comes from Pantoea osteomyelitidis, assembly GCF_044342975.1. Taxonomy (NCBI): domain Bacteria; kingdom Pseudomonadati; phylum Pseudomonadota; class Gammaproteobacteria; order Enterobacterales; family Erwiniaceae; genus Pantoea; species Pantoea osteomyelitidis. Next base: position 175,783 of record NZ_JBGFSN010000002.1, on the reverse strand, counting down.
GTTGGGGAAAATCAGCTTGACGTCGCCGCGCGTTAAATCCGCCCAGTCATGAATCTTTTTCGGGTTACCTTTACGCACCAGAAACGCCATGGTGGAGTAAAACGGCGAGCTGTTGTTCGGCAGGCGCGCCTGCCAGTCGGCGGGGATCATATGTCCCTTGTCGTGCAGAACCTGCACGTCGGTCACCTGGTTATAGGTCACCACGTCGGCGCGCAGTCCCTGCAGGATCGCCAGCGCCTGTTTGGAGGAACCAGCATGTGACTGTTTGATGGTGAGCTTGTCGCCCGGATGGCTGGCATCCCACTGTTTTTCAAATGGCGCGTTCAGGGCAACGAACAGCTCGCGCGACACGTCATACGAGCTATTCAGCAGTTCAGTCGCCTGCGCCGCGCTCGCCAACGTCAGCGAGAGCGCCACACCGCTTACGATCTTTTTTATCGTTGGAAAGGTCATTCAGCACCCTGAAAATTGATCCGGCACACGCCAGCCGTACGACCAGTTTATTTATAACTCAGGGAAAAGCTGTAACGGTTTTATATATCGTTTGATGATTTCAAAGTCGAAAAAAGCATAAGCTTGCGGCAGAGGTTATGCGGAATACGGCATTAACGGAAAGCCCGCGCCACGGGCCGTCTGAGTGGGCAAACAGGCAGACATAAACCTGCCTGTCAGTGCTTACAGCGCCAGCGGTTTTTCCACTGACGGCGAGAGGGAAAAGCGTCGCAGCTTTTTTGGAGATTAACGCTGCCAGATAATTTTGCTGAGCGTCCAGCTTTTCAGCGTATCGTCCGACGGCATCAGGCCGTCCGGTCCATGCCATGCGCCGCTGTAGACGTAGCGGATATGCTGGCTGCCGGGCGCTTTACACTCCACGTCGCTGTTATCCATGCCTGTGGCTTTTTGACAGTGGTTAAAGGCTTTGCTGAAGGTATCGCTGAACTGGCTGCCGAGACGGGGACCGTTGGCGCTGGCGATGGCGCGGTCCATGACTTCGATGCGCTCCACGCTGCTCTGACCGTAAATCACCAGCTTGACCTGATCGTCATCCAGCGCCTGCCAGAAAGTGATCACCTGACCATTTTGCCCGCGCATGCCCTGGCGCAGCTTATAGTCGCCGTTCAGTCCGTCATCAATCGCCTGCTGCGTCATGGCGGTGCTGCTGCTCAGGCCGCCAACCCCCTGCTCCGTGACATCCAGCGAGGAGCCGAACCAGTTCCAGGGGGCCATCGCCGACCATGAAATCTTACTGAAGGGATTCCACCAGCTGCCCTGGTTTGCGGTGCCGGAACCGGAACTGGCGCAGCCAGCCAGCAACATGGCGGCGATAAGAATCGCGGGACGAACAGCTTTCATGGAAACTCCTGTTAACGAAGTGCAAATTGCGAATCAGGTTGGAGTCGCAAAGCAGCAAAAAGTTTAGCTGTGATTCTGATCCGGCAAAAAACAGTCACGCAGACGCGCATTAAGCTGTAACCAGATAAGCGCCAGCAGATCGAACAGGCTGAGCAGCAGCGGCAGCGGCGACGCCTGCATATCGCCCTGAAACAGCTGAACGCCCTGCCAGAGCAGATTAATCAGTAGCGACAGGCTCAGTACGCCGCGCCAGGCCTGCCAAAGGCGCGGCCAGCGCTGACGGTAGCCGGTGAGCAGCAGCCCGAGCGCCGCCGGGACGCCGAGCGCCAGCCCGAGCCAGAAGCTCTGCCGGTCGGGATAAAACAGCGCCAGCAGATCGTTGCCCTGCTGCCGGGAAGCGCCCGCCATCAGCAACAGCAGCCAGGTACGCGCCTGGAGCAGCAGGATAAGCCAAAAGAGCAGCGGCAAACGCAGCTGCCCTTTGGCATCGTAGTCGTCGGGGAGATATTTCAGGATCATGGGCGGAGGCAGACAGCTGAATAATTAATATTCACGATCTTCAATCAGCCGCTTGCCCATCACCACCGAATCGCCAATTTCATAATCGAGCTTTTCATAGAAGCCGAGCACAGCGTCATTCTCTTCACGTATCATCAGATTGATTTTCGGGCAGCCGCGCGCAATCAGCTTTTTCTCCAGCCGGTTCATCAGCGCATTCGCGAAGCCGCGTCCGCGATAGTCGGGATGCACGCCCAGGTAGTAGACCGAACCGCGATGGCCATCGTAACCGCCCATCAGCGTGCCGACGATTTCGCCGCCCACCACCGCAACCAGGAAGAGATCGGGATCGTGGTTCAGCTTACGTTCGATATCCATTTCCGGATCGTTCCATGGCCGTAGCAGATCGCAACGCTCCCAGAGCGTGATCACCTCTTCAAAATCTTCCTGGCGGAAAACACGAATTTCCATCATCGTTACCCAGCGGTTAAGCACAATTCGCTGATTATCACGCATTCTTTTCAGGGTGCAACCCTGGATTCGGCGTCTGAAAGAAAAAAGCGACGATTTTTCTGTTAGCGACCTGAAATAGAAAGTAAAGCTCTGAAATGGTTCCGGGGTCGCGGACGGCCAGGTGTTACGATATAACACTCGGCACGCTTCTCTGTTCGGGACCTGCATATGAAAAAAATCGCGTTACTCAAGCGGTTGACCAATCGTCGACAGCTTCTGCTCTCCGGCCTTGCCCTTGCCATTCTGTCGCCCCGCGCGATTCAGGCAAAAGAGGAGAATGCCGATCTGCGTCTCTCCTCAGGTCGCAGCCGCCCGGCGGCCCCGGCGAGCAACGGTAAAAAAATTGTGATGATCGATCCCGGCCACGGCGGCATCGATTCCGGCGCGGTAGGCGAAGAGGGATCGGAAGAGAAGCATATCGTTCTGGCGATTGCGGATAGCGTACGCCAGCTGTTGCAGGATCATCCGCGGATCGAAGTGCGTCTGACGCGCGACAGTGACCATTTTATTCCGCTTTATCAGCGCGTAGAGATCGCCCATCAGCATGGCGCAAACCTGTTTATGTCGATTCACGCCGACGGCTTTACCAGCCCGGAAGCCAACGGCGCCTCGGTGTTCGCCCTCTCCAATCGCGGCGCCAGCAGCACCATGGCGCGCTACCTCTCCGAGAGGGAGAACGCGGCGGACGAAGTAGGTGGCGTAAAGGTCGCTGAGAAAGATCACTACCTGCAGCAGATCCTGTTCGACCTGGTACAAACTGATACCATTAAAAACAGCCTGACGCTGGGCAAACATGTGCTCGATCAGATCCGCCCGGTGCATCATCTGCACAGCCAGCATACCGAACAGGCAGCGTTTGCCGTGCTGAAATCCCCCTCGATTCCGTCGGTGCTGGTGGAAACCTCTTTTATTACCAACCCGCGTGAAGAGCAGCTGCTGGGCACCAGCGCGTTTCGTCATAAAATCGCCTCCGCCATTGCTGACGGCATCGTCAACTATTTCGATGAGTACGATCGTCACAATCGGCGGCCAGGTTAGGTATAATCGCGGAAAATTCTTCGCAGGAGCAGTCATGAGCACTCCCGATATTTCCCGCGTCAAAGCGTTTTTGCTGGCGCTACAGGACACCATTTGTGAACAGCTGGCCGCCGCAGATGGCGGAGCGCGCTTTGCCGAGGATAGCTGGCAGCGTCCCGGCGGCGGCGGCGGACGCAGCCGCGTGCTGCGCAACGGCGCAATTTTTGAGCAGGCAGGCGTGAACTTCTCCCATGTGCATGGCGACCAGATGCCCGCCTCGGCTACCGCGCATCGTCCTGAGCTGGCGGGACGCAGCTTTGAAGCGATGGGCGTCTCGCTGGTGATCCATCCCGAAAATCCTTATGTGCCCACCAGCCACGCCAACGTACGCTTTTTTATTGCTGAAAAGCCAGGGGCCGATCCGGTTTGGTGGTTTGGCGGCGGTTTCGATATGACGCCCTACTACGGCTTCGAAGAGGATGCGGTGCACTGGCATCAGACGGCGTTCGATCTCTGCCAGTGCTTTGGCGACGATGTTTATCCGCGCTATAAAAAGTGGTGCGATGACTACTTCTACCTGAAGCATCGTGACGAACAGCGCGGCATCGGCGGACTGTTTTTTGACGATCTCAATACGCCTGATTTCGATCATTGCTTTGCCTTTATGCAGGCAGTGGGCAAAGGTTATCTCGACGCTTACCTGCCGATTGTGGCGCGCCGCAAAGACCATGCCTGGGGCGAGCGTGAGCGCCAGTTCCAGCTCTACCGTCGCGGGCGCTACGTGGAGTTCAATCTGGTGTGGGATCGCGGCACGCTGTTTGGCTTACAGACCGGCGGCCGCACCGAATCAATTTTGATGTCGATGCCGCCGCTGGTGCGCTGGGAATATGATTACCAGCCTGAGCCAGGCTCGCCGGAAGCGGCGCTTTACAGCGATTTCCTGCCGGTGAAAGCCTGGATTTGAGTGTGCAGCCGCTTATAGCGGCTGCGTCTGCGCTTCCACGACCGCCAGCGCCACCATGTTAACAATGCGTCGCACCGAGGCGACGCGCGTCAGCACATGCACCGGTTTGCTGATGCCCATCAGCACCGGCCCGACGGTAACGCCTTCGGAACAGGAGACGCGCAGCAGGTTATAGCTGATGCGCGCCGCCTCTACGTTCGGCATGATCAACAGGTTGGCCGTGCCTTTCAGCGGACTGTCGGGCATCAGTTCACGACGGATGCTCTCATGCAGCGCCGCATCGCCATGCATTTCGCCATCGATCTCCAGTTCCGGCGCCCGCTGCTGAATCAACGCCAGCGCGTCGCGCATTTTGCGCGCGCCGGGAGCGTTTGACGAGCCGAAGCTGGAGTGCGACAGCAGCGCCACCTTGGGTTCGATGCCGAAACGGCGCACGGTTTCCGCCGCCATCAGGGTGATATCCGCCAGCTGCTCTGGCGTGGGATCTTCATTTACATAGGTATCGGCGATAAAGGTGTTGCCGCTCGGCAGCAGCAGCGCGTTCATCGCCCCCGCCACCTTCATGTCGTCCCGGAAACCAAACACCTTTTCCACCACGTCATAATGCTCGCGGTAGTCGCCTACCGTCCCGCAAATCAGCGCATCGGCCTCGCCACGGTGAACCATAATGGCACCAATCAGCGTGGGGTTGCCGATCACCGCGCGCTGCGCCTGCTCCGGCGTGACGCCGCGCCGTTTGGTCAGCTGGTAATATTCGTTCCAGTAGGCTTTGAAGCGCGGATCGGACTCGTTGTTCACCACGTCGAAATCTTTTCCCGCCTCGATTTTCAGCCCCTGCTTCTTGAGACGCATCTCAATCACGCTCGGGCGGCCAATCAGAATCGGCTTCGCCAGCCCGAGCGAGATCAGCTCCTGGGTAGCGTGCAGCACGCGCGCCTCCTCCCCTTCCGCCAACACCACGCGCTTCGGCGCTTTGCGCGCCTGGGAGAAGATTGGCTTCATAAACAGATTGGTTTTGTAGACATATTCGGTCAGCCGCTCACGATAGGCGTCAAAATCCGTAATGGGCCGGGTGGCGACGCCCGATTCCATTGCCGCTCTCGCCACCGCCGGGGCAATCTGCACGATCAGCCTTGGATCGAAAGGTTTCGGAATAAGGTAATCCGGCCCGAAGCTCAGCTCCTGATCGTCATAGGCGGACGCCACCACATCGCTCTGCTCTGCCTGCGCCAGCGCGGCGATGGCTTCCACGGCGGCGAGCTTCATCGCCTCGTTAATCGCCGTCGCGCCGACATCCAACGCGCCGCGGAAAATAAAGGGAAAGCAGAGCACGTTGTTAACCTGATTGGGAAAGTCGGAGCGGCCGGTACAGATAATGGCGTCAGGCCGCACCGCTTTCGCCAGCGGCGGCATAATCTCCGGCTCCGGGTTCGCCAGCGCCAGAATCAGCGGATCCGGCGCCATTTCCTTCACCATCTCTGGCGTCAGCACGCCAGGACCGGAACAGCCGAGAAAAATATCGGCATCAGCGATCACCTCGCCCAGCGTGCGCTTGCCGTTATCCTCAATGGCATAGGCGGCCTTGGTTTCCGCCATCCGCTCTTCGCGACCACGGTAAATCACCCCCTTCGAGTCGCACACCACGATGTTGTGCTTCGCCATGCCGAGCGCCACTAACAGATTCATACAGGCAATGGCCGATGCGCCAGCCCCCGATACCACCAGCCGCACGTCAGAAATCGTCTTGTTCACCACGCGCAGGCCGTTCAGAACCGCAGCAGTACAGATAATGGCGGTGCCGTGCTGATCGTCATGGAACACCGGAATGTTCATGCGCTCGCGCAGTCGCTTCTCTATATAGAAGCACTCCGGCGCTTTGATATCTTCCAGGTTAATGCCGCCGAAGGTAGGTTCCAGCGCGGCGATCACCTCGATCAGCCGGTCCGGGTCCTGCTCATCGATTTCAATATCGAACACATCAATGCCAGCGAACTTCTTGAACAACACCCCTTTGCCTTCCATCACCGGCTTGCCCGCCAGCGCGCCGATATTGCCTAACCCCAACACCGCCGTGCCGTTGGAGATCACCGCCACCAGATTGCCGCGTGCGGTATATTTGTGCGCGGCCAGCGGATCCGCGGCAATCTCCAGACAGGGCGCGGCCACGCCCGGCGAGTAGGCCAGCGCCAGATCGCGCTGGGTTGCGAGAGGCTTGGTCGGCGAAACCTGAATCTTTCCGGGCGTGGGATACTGATGAAAGTCGAGCGCGCTCTGCTTGAGTTGATCGTCCATGGGGCTTCCTTTGTTGGCGTGGTAATCACGCCCCAGTATAAAACTCGCCCGGCATGACGGAGGTGAACAAGGTCAAAGAACGCCGTTTCAAAGGGGCACAGATTGCCACAGCGGCAGCTACGCCTTTTTGCTGAGCTGCTATGCTTAGTGATGGCACAAGGCGCATCTCAGGGTCGTTTACACCGCAACATTGGCTCTGCCGCTCTCTCGCCTTCTTCGCTTGCGCAAGGAGGCGGCACAGGCGCCGCAATCGACGGTCGCTCAAACATCTCCAGCGCAACAATCAGAGAAAACGCATTTTCATAGAGAAGCGGCTGTTGCAATGTGTTTGTCCTGTGTCTGACGCAAACGGCGTGAAATAACCCTACACGACTGAGGTGCAAGCCTTTTTGCCTTATCGATTGCTTATCAAGGAGTCCAGAGATGAACCAGCTAGACGCATTAAAACAGTTCACCACCGTGGTGGCGGACAGTGGCGATATCGAATCCATTCGCCATTATCACCCTGAAGACGCCACGACCAACCCCTCTCTTATCCTCAAAGCTGCCGGTCTCGACGCCTACAACCATCTGATTGATGACGCTATCGAATACGCGAAAAAACAGGGCGGCAGCAAAGAAACGCAGATTATCAACGCCAGCGACAAAGTGGCGATTAACCTCGGTATGGAAATTTTGAAAAGCGTGCCGGGTCGTGTTTCGACCGAAGTGGATGCTCGCCTCTCCTTCGATCGTGGCATGTGCGTGACCAAAGCGGAAAAGCTGGTGCGTCTGTATGAAGAGAACGGCATCGACCGCTCCCGTATTCTGATCAAGCTCGCCTCCACCTGGGAAGGCATTCGCGCAGCGGAAGAGCTGGAGAAAAACGGCATTAACTGCAACCTGACGCTGCTGTTCTCTTTTGCCCAGGCGCGCGCCTGCGCCGAAGCGGGCGTATTCCTGATTTCGCCGTTTGTGGGCCGTATCTACGACTGGTACAACAGCCGCAAACCGATGGAACCCTATGTGGCGGATGAAGATCCGGGCGTGAAGTCCGTGCGTCGCATCTATGACTACTACAAAAAGCACCGTTACGAAACCGTCATCATGGGCGCCAGCTTCCGTAAGGTTGAGCAGATTCTGGCGCTGGCTGGCTGCGATCGCCTGACGCTCTCGCCAAATCTGTTGGAAGAACTACAGTCCAGCGATGCGCCGGTAGAACGCAAACTGGAGCCGTCAACCGAGGGCTTCCACCAGCCGTCGCCGCTTAGCGAAGCGGAGTTCCGCTGGGAGCACAACCAGGATCCGATGGCGGTAGAGAAACTCGCCGACGGCATCCGCCAGTTCGCCGTTGACCAGCAGAAGCTGGAAGATGTGCTGGCTGCCAAACTGTAATTCACTCCACTTTTTTACGTCGGGCGGGCCTGTTCCCGCCCGCTTATCTCCAATATGAAGGGAGAAAACTATGTCTTCACGCAGAGAGTTGGCGAATGCGATACGTGCGCTGAGCATGGACGCAGTACAAAAAGCAAAATCAGGCCACCCCGGTGCGCCGATGGGCATGGCGGATATCGCCGAAGTGTTATGGCGTGATTTCCTGAAGCACAATCCAACCAATCCGGCCTGGGCCGACCGCGACCGCTTTATCCTCTCTAACGGTCACGGCTCGATGCTGCTCTACAGCCTGCTGCACCTTACCGGCTACGACCTGCCGATTGAAGAGATCAAAAATTTCCGTCAGCTGCACTCCAAAACACCGGGCCACCCGGAAATCGGCTATACCCCCGGCGTGGAAACCACCACCGGCCCGCTGGGCCAGGGTCTGGCGAACGCGGTGGGGCTGGCAATTGCCGAGCGCACGCTGGCGGCGCAGTTTAACCGTCCCGGCCACGATATCGTTGATCATCACACTTACGTCTTTATGGGCGACGGCTGTCTGATGGAGGGGATCTCCCATGAGGTCTGCTCGCTGGCGGGTACGCTGGGGCTGGGCAAGCTGATCGGCTTCTACGACCACAACGGAATCTCTATCGACGGTGAAACCGAAGGCTGGTTTACCGACGATACCCATAAACGCTTTGAAGCCTATAACTGGCATGTCGTCGGCGAAATCGACGGACACGATGCGCAGGCGGTGGCGAACGCCATCAAAGAAGCACAGAGCGTGACGGATAAACCTTCGCTGATTATCTGCCGGACGGTTATCGGCTTCGGCTCGCCGAACAAAGCGGGCAAAGAGGAAGCGCACGGCGCAGCCCTCGGCGAGGAAGAAGTGGCCCTGACGCGTAAGCAGCTGGGCTGGAACTATCCGCCGTTTGAAATTCCGGCTGATATCTATCAGCAGTGGGATGCGAAAGAGAGCGGTGCTGAGCGCGAGAAGGCCTGGAACGAGAAGCTGGCGGCCTATAAGGAAGCGTTCCCGGAGCTGGCGCAGGAGTATCTGCGTCGTATGAGCGGCGGAATGCCGACCAACTGGGAAGCGGAAACGCAGAAGTTTATCGAACAACTGCAGGCTAACCCGCAAAAGATCGCCAGCCGTAAGGCGTCGCAGAACTCACTGGAAGCCTACGGTAAGCTGCTGCCGGAGTTCCTTGGCGGCTCTGCTGACCTGGCGCCCAGTAACCTGACTATCTGGTCCGGTTCGAAGCCGATCAAAGAAGATCCTGCCGGTAACTACATTCACTACGGTGTACGCGAATTTGGTATGACTGCCATCGCCAACGGCATCGCGCATCACGGCGGCTTTGTGCCGTATACCGCCACCTTCCTGATGTTCGTGGAATATGCGCGTAACGCCGCGCGTATGGCAGCGCTGATGAAGGCGCGTCAGATCCTGGTCTATACCCATGACTCCATCGGTCTGGGCGAAGATGGTCCGACGCACCAGCCGGTTGAGCAGCTCGCCAGCCTGCGTATCACGCCGAACATGAGCGTCTGGCGTCCGTGCGATCAGGTTGAAACCGCCGTGGCCTGGAAAGCGGCGATTGAACGTCACCACGGTCCTACCGCGCTGATTCTGTCGCGTCAGAACCTGGCGCAGCCGGAGCGCAGCAAAGCGCAGATGGATAATATTGCCCGCGGCGGTTATGTGCTGAAGGATTGCGAAGGCACGCCGGAAGTGATTCTGATCGCGACCGGTTCAGAGATGGAGATTACCCTCGGCGCGGCGGAGAAACTGAGCCGCAACGGTCATCGCGTGCGCGTGGTCTCGCTGCCCTGTACCGACATCTTTGACAAGCAGGAAGTGGCGTACCGCGAGTCGGTGCTGCCCTCCACGGTAAAAGCGCGCGTCGCGGTCGAAGCGGGCATTGCCGAATACTGGTACAAATATGTCGGTCTGGACGGGGCGATCGTCGGCATGACCACCTTCGGCGAATCTGCGCCTGCGGATAAACTCTTCGCGGAATTTGGCTTCACGGTAGAAAATATCGTCAGCCATGCGGAAACCTTACTCAAGCCGCATTAATGTTTTTGACCCTTTCTGCTGTCGCAGAAAGGGTCTTGTTTCACCCTCAGCATAAAACAGAAAAAAATTCCTGCCGCCCTCTTCCCGTCTGACGCAAACTCATTACTATAGATTTTCTCACGTTTCAGATTGCGGACCCTCTTCTGTTGAAAAAGCATATATTCTGGCGACTGGCCTTAACGGTTGCGCTGTTGCCATTAACAAGCATGGCGCAGATCGCGCCTATCGCCCCCGATCCGCTGCTTGCGTCACAAATCGTTGATCGCTATGCCGAACATATTTTCTATGGCAGCGGCGCGGTCGGCATGGCGATGGTCGCTATCGACGGCAACCAGCGCGTCTTTACCAGCTTTGGCGAGACGCGACCCGGCAACAATGTGCGGCCCCAAAAAGATTCCCTGATCCGTATTGCCTCGCTCAGCAAGCTGATGACCAGCGAAGTGATGGTGAAAATGGCGGAAAAAGGCCAGATTAGTCTCAAGGATCCACTGAGCAAATATGCGCCGCCGGGCGTCACGGTGCCTGCTTACGGCGGACAACCCATTCGCCTGATTAATCTTTCTACCCATACCAGCGGACTGCCGCGTGAGCAGCCCGGCGGGCAGCCGCATCGTCCGGTGTTTGTCTGGCCCTCGCGCAACGAGCGTTGGCAATGGCTTGAGCGCGCCAGAATCACGGTGCCGCCAGGCGTGCGCGCCTCCTACTCGAACCTGGGTTATGACCTGCTGGCCGATGCGCTGTCGCGTGCGGCGGGCACGCCTTACCCCGCGCTGTTTCAGCAGTTAATCACCCGTCCGCTGGGAATGAAAGACACTACCTTCACTCCCTCGCCGGAACAGTGTGACCGCCTGATGGTGGCGGAAAAAGGGGCCAGTCCCTGTAACAACACCCTGGCCGCCATCGGCAGCGGCGGTGTCTATTCTACGCCGGATGATATGGGGCGCTGGATGCAGCAGTTTCTCAGCTCGGCGGTGAGTCCACGCAGCGCCCAGGCGGATCGTCTGCAAACTCTGATCTATCGTCGCGACCAGCTGACAAAATTAGAAGGAATGGATGTGCCGGGCAAAGCGGACGCACTCGGCATGGGCTGGGTCTATATGGCACCGAAAAACGGCCATCCCGGCATTATTCAGAAAACCGGCGGCGGCGGCGGCTTCATTACCTATATGGCGATGGTGCCGCAGCAGAATATCGGGGTATTTGTGGTGGTTACGCGTTCTGCACTGACTCGCTTCACGGCGATGAGCGACGGCGTTAACGATCTGCTGGCGGAGCTGGCGGGTAATGAAAGCGGTTCGCCAATGATGATTCAGGCGATGCGTTAATGTGACGCCGTCACAGCCGCTTTTACCGGCTGGCTCACCCACAGGGTGGGCCAGTCTTCGCTGCTGTGCCAGCCGTCGCAGGTCGATTCCTCGGCATACTCCGCCAGTTCAAACTGCGTGCCGTTAAACTGCCAGCGCGAAGCTGAACCGCAGTCGCCCAGCCCGCGTCCTTTATTAAAGGTATAGAGCTGACCGCTGGCGGCATCATAATCCGCATTAATCAACTCAAGCTGCCGGTCGCTGCGCGATGGCGGCGTGAAGGGCAACGTCAATGACATCCCGCGCGCCACATAGGGCTGGCTGCGCGTCACTTCGAACGCCAGGTCGATCACGTTATAAGCGCCCATTTCGCAGCCGATCAGCAGCAGCGCTTTGCTGTTGGTGAGCGGCGCCACGCTCACTTCGCGGCGCATCGGGTCCAGCGAACAGTTTTCCGCATTCACGCGCCAGGTACCAAAATCGATCAGGCCGCTGGTCTCGTCCCGCGTCAGCGGCGTCGGCGCGACGTCGGGCGGCGCCGGACGCGGCAAGGCTGGCGGCGGCGGCACATCCCAGACCGCGCGATCGCCGCGCTTCACCCAGGCGCTCATGCCATTCACCCTGCCCTGAAGTTCATCCATCAGCAGCAGCGCCGCTTTCAGGCCGTGCAGCGAAATCATCGCCTGCGGATGAAAGGTCAGCTGCAGGTTATCAGCATCCATCACCAGCGAGAGAAATTCGTCGATGGCGATGGCGTTACTGGTAGCAAGATGGTGGGGTTCAACCACCCAGTGTTTGAGATCGGGTTTCAGCCGTCGTTGATCGATCAGCAGATTATCCCGCAGCGCGCCGCCGGGCAGCTCTCCGCTCCAGGCGCTGCCGTAGTCGATACGCAGCAAGGGACGATCGTCGATGCCCGCATGTCGTGAAAGGGTCATTACCAGGCCGTTGTCGCCGGGAATGTTGCGTGCCACGCAGTAAGCTGCATTGTTGCAGGTCACCTGCCAGTCAGAAAATGACTTTTGCAGTGGCTCAGCATGGGCGCAGGCAACAGAGAGAAAAGGCATTAACAGCAGCGATTTCGTCCAGTACGACATTAAAAAACGGATCCTCAAATTTATAGAGCAGAAATGATAGCGCAATCGCAGCGGTAAGATCGGAATGAATCTGTGACCTTGGCTGAAAAGCGCATTTAACTGCTGAAAAAGCATACGGTGTTGAGGCATACCGTGAAGGATGAAGCATAGAGCATAATCATCACGCTCGCCTGTGAACCGCTCAATCGGATTTGTCGGACAAATTCAGGCCGATACAATTCAGTCAAATCCACACAAACGGGCAAAAACAGTCATGTTATAGTGATGTTACCCATGTTAGTAAAAGCGAAATATCATCGTGAATACTCGCGTTGAACCCCTTATTTTCGTGAATTCCATCACAAAATATTTGTACGCTCTGTTCTGAGTTACATAAAAAACCTGAAAAGCATCACCTTGTTATCGTCGTGAAAATATCGCCCTGCGGACTCCTGCTCAGGGCACACTTTTGTTACGCGTCATTCAGTACCTTATTTATACGGGAGGGCAGTATGTTGCCGATAGAACGTCAGCAGCGGATCATTGATGAATTAAATTTAAATGGCCGGGTTATCGTGACGGAATTAGTCACGCTCTGCCAGGTTTCACAGGAAACCATTCGACGTGATTTAAGCCAGCTGGAAAAACGCGGTTTATTACAGCGCAGTCATGGCGGCGCGGTTATGGCAAGAAGAGAGGCCGCCAGCACGCAGGGAAATACGCGTGGGGTAAATGAGTATGAATTATCGTTTCGCCAGCGGATGAATGAAAATGTCGCGGAAAAAATGGCGATTGCCAAACGGGCGCTCGATTTTATTAGCGTGGGTGATTGTTTATTACTCGACAGCAGTACCACCTGTTGGTATCTGGCGCGGCAGTTGCCGGACATTGAATTAACGGTATTAACCAATTCAATGCGTATCGTGCAAACCCTGGCGGCGCGCAGCAGTGTTCGCACCATCTGTCTTGGCGGGGAATATTCCGATCGCTATGAAGATTTCCACGGCATTATTGCCGAACAGCCGCTAAAAGAATTTCAGATTAATAAGATCTTTTTTTCCTGTAGTAGCCTGGGCAACGACGGCTATTTACGTGAAGGAAATGAACATAACGCCCATTTAAAACAACAGATGATCCTGGCCGCAGAAAGAAAACATCTGCTGATGGACGCCAGTAAATTTTTACGCCCCTCATTTGCGCGTATTTGTCATTACCGCGATGTGGATTTTCTGATTACCGACCAACTTAAAGATAAAGAGCTGGAACAAGAGTTGGCCTGGAGCGGCGTAAATATTATTGATTGTTCACAGCGCAACCAGGCAATGCAGTTAATAAAAAATTAAACGGAGTTTTTATGAAAAAACATCTTATCGCCTGTTCCTTACTCGCCCTGTTTGCCGCCGCGCACGCTCAGGCAGCAGAAAAATTGCGCATGGGTATCGTGGTCAAAATCGGCGGCATCCCCTGGTTTAATGCCATGGAAGCAGGCATCAAAAGCGAAGCGGCAAAACGCGGCATCGACGCCTGGCAGGTCGGGCCGACCGCCGCCGACCCCGCCCTGCAGGTGCGCGCCATCGAAGACCTTATCGCCCAGAAAGTGGACATCATCGGCGTGGTGCCCAATGACCCGAAAGTGCTGGAGCCGGTGCTGAAACGGGCGCGTGAGGCGGGCATCAAGGTGATTACCCACGAATCCCCCGGCCAGGCCAATGCCAACTGGGATTTCGAGCTGGTGGACGCCGCCACGCACGGCATCAACCACATGAAAGCGCTGGCACAGTGTATGCACGAGCAGGGCCAGTACGCCATGTATGTCGGCAGCCTGACGGTGCCTCTGCATCAGCAGTGGACCGATGCGGCGCTGGACTACCAGAAGCAGCACTACCCCAACATGCAGCTGGTGACCGACAAATTCGGCGTCGGCGAATCGCTGGATGACTCTATCCGCACCACCAATGAGCTGATGTCGAAATACCCCGATCTGAAAGGGATCATGGCCTTTGGCTCCCAGGGTCCTATCGGCGCCGGACGCGCGGTGATGAACCGCAATAAAACCAATCAGGTGTGCGTGATCGGCGCTTTCAGTCCGGGTCAGGGCGCGTCGCTGGTGAATCGTGGCGCCATCAAGGGCGGCTTTATCTGGAATCCCCAGACGGCGGGCGAAGTGTTTGTGCGCATCGCGGACATGATGCAGAAAAACCAACCGATCACCGATGGCATGACCATCGAAGGACTGGGCAAAGTCAAAGTGGATGAGCAGAACCACACCATCCTCGGCAACAACACCGAAAGCCTGGATAAAACCAACCTGCCAAAACTGGTGAAAATGGGACTGTAACTATGAAAGTTGTCGAACCACAGACGCTGATTGCCCTCGACAATCTGTCGAAGACCTTTGGCGGCAACCGCGCACTGAGCGATATCTCGCTGACACTGCTGGCTGGCGAAGTGCACTGCCTGGCCGGCACCAACGGCTGTGGCAAGAGCACCTTAATCAAAGTTATCGCCGGGGTGCACGCCCCGGATAGCGGCAGTCAAATCCGCCTGGGGGACGGCCAGACGTTTTCCCGCCTGACCACACGCCAGGCGCGGGACTTCGGCATCCAGGTGATTTATCAGGATCTCTCGCTGTTTCCCAATCTGAGCGTGGCGGAGAACATCGCTTTCGAGCACAACATGCAGAGTCTGCTCGGCTGGCATCGCGCCGGCAAACTGCGCGCCACCGCACAACGCATTATTGAGGAACTGCGCTTCGATCTGGATCTCGACGAAAAGGTCGCCGCGCTCTCCATCGCTCAGCGCCAGCAGGTCGCCATCTGCCGCGCGCTGGTGGCGGATGCCCGGCTGGTGATTATGGATGAGCCTACCGCGTCGCTGACCCGCACCGAGGTGAATCAACTGCTGCGCACCGTGCGCTACCTGAAAGAGAAAAACATCTGCGTGGTGTTTGTCAGCCATCGTCTGGATGAGGTGCTGGAGATCTCCGATCGCGTGACCGTGATCCGCGACGGCCGCAAGATGGGCTGCTGGCCGGCGAGCGATATGACGCCGCACCATCTCACCGAGCTGATGACCGGCCTGAAGCTGGATTATCAGCTCAAGTCACCGACGCGCAACCCGGATCGCGTGATGCTGGAGGTGGAAAACCTCTCCCGCGCCGGTCAATACCAGAACGTCAATTTTCGTCTGTTCGAGGGAGAAGTGCTGGGCCTCTGCGGCCTGCTCGGCTCCGGGCGCACCGAGCTGGCGCTTTCGCTGTTCGGCATGACCAAACCCGACAGCGGCAAAATCTGGCTCGACAGCAAGCCGGTGCGCTTTCGCAGCCATGAGGACGCCATCAAGGCGGGCATCGGCTATGTCTCGGAAGATCGCCTGACACTGGGCCTGGTGCAGCAGCAATCGGTGGCGGACAACATGGTGCTGCCGATTCTCGACAAGTTGCAGAACCGCTTTCATTTGATTGACGAATACCGCAAAAACAAGCTGATCCTGCAATGGATTCAGCAGCTCGGCGTACGCGTGGCCGATCCCAACCTGGCGATTTCTACCCTCTCCGGCGGCAACCAGCAGAAAATTGTGCTGGCGAAATGGGTGCTGACGCAGCCGCGCATCCTGATCCTCGACTCGCCGACGGTGGGCGTGGACGTCGGCGCCAAAGCCAGCATCTACCAGCTGATTCACGAGCTGGCGCGGGAAGGCTTATCCATCATCCTGATTTCCGACGAGGTGCCGGAGGTCTGGTACAACTGCGACCGCATCCTGCACTTCCGCGACGGCACTATCCATGCCGAATACCAACCCGATTCTGTAGAACAGCAGCAGCTGGCGGAGGTGATCAATGCCTGACTTTTCCCGTTTACGTCCGCACAGCAGTCAGGGCTGGCTCAGCTACGTGCTGCTGGCTTTTATCCTGTTCTTTTCGCTCGCCAGCGACCAGTTTTTTACCCTGCAAAACCTGCTGGATCTGGCGGAAAGCTACGCAGTAACCGGCATTTTCGCCCTCGGGCTGTTTGTGGTGCTGGTGACTGGCGGCATCGATATCTCCTTTGCCGCCGTGGCTTCGGTGGTGCAATACCTTATCGCCTCGCTGTTCGTTCAGTTTCAGTTCGACAACGCCCTGCTCAGCATTCTGCTGGCGATCGCCTGCGGCACGCTGTTCGGCGTGATCAACGCGCTGCTTATCACTTCGCTGCGTGTGGTCTCGATCATTATCACCATCAGCATGCAGTCGCTGCTGTTTGGCCTGCTGATGTGGGTCACCGGCGGGCGCAGCCTCTACGCCCTGCCCGACTGGTGGATCACCCTGCGCAACGTGCTGCCGTTTGAGCTGCACGGACAGAGCTTCCAGCTTGGCCTGCCGCTGCTCACCATGCTGGTTATCGCTGGCCTTACCGCTCTGCTGCTGAATAAAACTCATCTGGGACGTCAGCTCTACGCGGTGGGCGGCGATGCGGAATCGGCGCGGCGCATCGGCATCCGCGTCGGCCTGATCCATCTCTTCGCTTACGGCTGGCTCGGCGCGATGGCGGCCATTGGCGGGCTGGTGCAGGTCTACCGCATGGGCGAAGTGGTGCCCAACGCGCTGGTGGGCGGCGAGCTGGACGTGCTGGCGGCCACGGTGCTGGGCGGCGCCAGTTTGATGGGCGGCAAAGGCACGGTAAGCGGCACGCTGATGGGAGTCTTTCTGATCGCCATTCTGAAGAATGGCCTCAACCTGATTGGCGTCTCTAACTACTTCATGAACATCGTGGTGGGCAGCGTCATCATGGTGGCGATTGCCGTCACCCATTACAAAAAACGCAAAGAAACCGACGTCAGCTTTGTCTGACGCGAGGAGTGATTCGATGAAATCTCTATCTGCGCTGAAACCTGACGGCACCAATATCGGTCTGATGCTGCTGATCGCGCTGGCGCTGGCGCTGTTTACCCTGCTGCTGCCGGGACGCTTTCTCACCGACTCCACTTTTATGAGCATGGCGTTTCAGCTGCCGGAGCTGGGTCTGCTAACGCTGGCGATGTTTATCGCCATCCTCAGCGGCGGGCTTAACCTGGCGATTATCTCCACCGCCAATCTCACCAGCCTGTTTATCGCCTGGGTGCTGTTGCATGCGTTGCCTGTGGGCGCGGGCACCGGCCAGCAGCTGTTGTGGCTGGCGCTGGCGCTGCTGGGAGCGATGGCGATTGCCGCCGCGATCGGGCTGATAACCGGCGTGATGGTGACGCGTATCGGCGCGCACCCGATTCTGGTCACACTCGCCACCATGATGACCATCAATGGTCTGGGTATCTGGCTGACCAAAGGCGCGGCGGTAAGCGGCATGCCTGCGGTGGTGCAGGCGCTGGGGGCCAATACCCTGCTCGGCATTCCGCTGCCGCTTTGGGTGTTTCTGATTGCCGCTGCGCTGCTGGCGCTGTTCCTCGGTAAAACCCGCGCCGGTAAATGTATTTACATGGGCGGCAGCAACATCAACGCCACCTGGTTCAGCGGCGTGAACACCCATCGCATGGTGATTCTGGTTTACGTCATCTCCAGCCTGCTCTGCGTACTGGCCGGACTTATCATGATGGCCCGCTTCAACTCGGCGCGCATGGGCTATGGTGACGCCTACCTGCTGTTAACCGTACTGGCGATCATTCTGGGCGGCACCGATCCCAACGGCGGCTTTGGCCGCGTTACCGGCGTGGTGCTGGCGCTGATCGCGCTGCAGATCCTCTCGACCGGTTTCAATCTGATGAACATCAGCCAGCACATCAGTCTCGCCATGTGGGGCGCGGTGCTGATTGTGGTGCTGGCATTCAAACAGGGCAAAGCCCGCTTCAACGATCGTCGCGCAGTAAAGCTCAGCAGGCTGAGCGCGGCGCTTAACCCTCTGACTGAAAAAAAGGAAGTGTAATGCGTACTCAAATCTCCCCTTCGCTGATGTGCATGAATCTGATGGAGATCAAACAGCAGCTGGCCGTGCTGAACTCCCGCGCAGACTTCCTTCACGTTGACATCATGGATGGTCACTACGTGAAAAACATTACCCTGTCGCCTTTCTTTATTGAGCAGATCAGACCTCATACCGAGCTGGCGATTGATGTCCATTTGATGGTGGAGGAGCCGACCCATTTTATCGAGGCGGTCGCCAACGCCGGGGCGGATTACATCTGCCCGCACGCGGAAACCATTAATCGCGACGCCTTCCGCGTGATTAATCAGATCCGCAGCCTGGGGAAAAAGGTGGGCATCGTGCTGAACCCGGCTACCCCGGTTTCATTTATCCATCACTACATCCATCTGCTGGACAAAATCACCGTGATGACGGTGGATCCCGGCTACGCGGGCCAGCCGTTTATTCCGGAAATGGTGCAAAAAATCGTTGAGCTGAAGGCGCTGAAACAGGCGCACGGCCATCGCTACCTGATTGAGATCGACGGCTCCTGCAACCAGCGTACCTATAGTCAGTTGCTGAACGCCGGGGCGGAGGTGTTGATTGTCGGCACCTCCGGCCTGTTTAACGTACATGAGGATCTGGCTACCGCCTGGACGATGATGCGCGAGAGTATTGACGCGGCGCAGGGCTTACAACGGGAGTCGGCATGAAGAGAAGCTGGCTCGGTATCGACATTGGCGGCACCAGCACGCGTCTGCAATTAATGGAGGATGGCGGAGAGTGGTCCGGTTTTCGCAAGGTCGCCACCGCCAGCTGGGCGCAACAGCCCAATGCGCTGGCGGCGCTGAGCGCCCTGATTGCCGGGACCCTGGAGCAGCAGCAGGTCAGCGGCGTTATGCTCGGCCTGCCGGGCATTCTCAGCCGCGACCGGCAGCAGGTGATTTCGCTGCCCTTTATCCAGGCGCTGGATCATCAGCCGGTGGCGGCGCTGCTGGCCGAACGGCTCGGCGTGCCGGTGGCGATGGACAAAGACGTAAACCATCTGATGCTCTGGGATCTGCTCCAGCTTGAACGCCTGCCGCAGTACGCGGTGGGGCTTTATCCCGGCACCGGCATGGGCAACAGTTTGTGGATCGATGGCCGCTTTTATCATGGTCAACATGGCGGCGCGGGCGAGTTGGGACATATCCCGCTATTCGGCAATGCGCTGCCCTGCCCGTGCGGCAACGTCGGCTGTGCGGAGACCGTGACCTCCGGCCACTGGCTGAGCCGCTGGGCGCAGCAGCAGGCGCCAACCACGCCGCTGTCGCAGCTTTTTAGCCTGCATGGCGCGCACCCTGAGCTACAGGCATTTATTCAGCGGCTGGCGCAGCTGATCAGCTGTGAGATGAACATCCTCGACCCGGAGTATTTGATCCTTGGCGGCGGCGTATTGGCGATGGCGGATTTCCCCCTCGCCGCTCTGCGCAGCGCTATTCAGCAGCATTTGCGTCCTCCCGCGACGCGCGACGGACTGAAGATTATTTTCAGCCACGCCACTGACCACACCGGCTGCCGTGGCGCCTGCCTCGCCGCCGAACGGTTATTCAGGAGCGAATCATGAAAGGCAAAGTCTGTGTGTTTGGCTCGTTCAACCTGGATGTGGTTGCAGGAATGACGCGCTTTCCGCTGCCTGGCGAGTCGCTTATCGCCCAGCACAGCATGATGGGACCCGGCGGCAAAGGCGCGAATCAGGCGACCGCCGCGCTGCGTGCCGGCGCCAGGGTGCACTACATCGGGAAAGTAGGCAACGACGATTTCGGCACCTTTGCCCGGCGGCATCTGGAAAAGACCGGGTTTGACGCTATAACCCTGTTTACCTGCAAAGAGAAACCCACCGGCAACGCGCTGATCTATGTCGCCGGCAACGACGCGGAGAACATGATTTCGGTTTACCCCGGCGCCAATCTCACGGTAAGCGCCGCCGAAGTGGCACGCTGTCAGCCCACGGTCGCTGCCGCCGATATTCTGCTGTTGCAGCTGGAAAACAATCTTAGCGCCATTCAGCGCATGATCGATAACGCGCGCGCGGCGAACACCCTGGTGATTCTGAATCCTGCGCCCTGGCAGAAAATCAGCGATGCGCTGCTGGCGAAAGTGGATCTGCTGACGCCCAACAGCACGGAAGCGATGCTGCTCACCGGCGTGACGGTCACTGATATCAGCAGCGCCCAGCGCGCGGCCGAGGCGCTGCATCGCAAAGGGGCGCGTCAGGTGATTATTACCCTGGGTATGGCGGGCGCGCTGCTGTCGACGGAGACGCAGCAGCTGCACATCCCGCTGTTCCCGGCACAGCCGCAGGACACCACGGGCGCAGGGGATGCCTTTAACGGCGCGCTGGCGGCACGTCTGGCAGCGGGAGAAACGCTGCCGCAGGCGGCGCTGTTCGCCTCGGCCTACGCCTCCGTCTGCGTGGAGCACGCCGGGGCGGCGCACTCCATGCCCTCATACGCCGATGGGCTGGCGCGTCTCAAGGCCTTTGCCGATCTGGCGCCACAGCCGCTGGCCGAATGGGTGTGAGAAGCAGCGACGCGTGGCGGGTTCGCTGCGCGTCGGTCATTTGGTCAGGCTTTCAGCCAGCCCGCCAGCTGCGCATGTTGTAGCAGCATAATGGTTTTACCGTCGCGGATGCGGCCATCTTTGACCATCGCCAGCGCTTCGGTAAAAGGCATCTCCAGCACGTCGATAGCTTCATCATCGACGCCGCCGCCGGCGTTATCGCGCAGGGATTCATTATATTCTGCGGCAAAAAAGTGAATCAGCTCGGTGACGCCGCCCGGCGACATATAGGCTTCATACAGTTTTTCCACGGCGCCCACGGCGTAGCCGGTCTCCTCTATCGCCTCTTTGCGGATGCAATCTTCCGGCGAGTCATCATCCAGCAGACCGGCACAGGCCTCAATCAGCATACCGCTCTCGTTGCCGTTAACCCAGGTGGCGATACGAAACTGGCGCGTCAGCACCACACTGTTTTTTTCACGGTTATAGAGCAGAATCGTGGCGCCGTTGCCGCGATCGTAAACTTCGCGCTTGTGAAGCAGCGTTTCGCCGCTTTTGTTGGTGAGTTCGTAGGTGTAGTTGCGCAGAACAAACCAGTTCTCTGACAGCAACTTCTCTTTGATGAGATTGATTTTTAGGGACATGAAGGCTCCGCTGCGATTTGAGGGAGCCTGTGATAATAGGCTGAAGCGTGCAGGAAAACTATCCGAATTAAAAAGCCAGCACGCGGCTGGCTTGTTAATTTCAGCGGGAATCGATCACTCCGCCTGCTGTTGCGGCTTGAGCTCCTCATCCGTATCGCTGTGCAGATGATCGTGCTCGGTTTGCGCGATGGCATGGACGCGCTTGCGCACGCCAAACCAGCCCAGCACCAGCACCACGGCGATCAGCGGAATAGAGGCGATGGTCCAGGTGCCGTTCGGGTAATCAAACGCCATCAGCACCAGCACGCTGGCCAGGAACAGCAGCGTCAGCCAGGAAGTAAAAGGCGCGCCCGGCAGCTTGAAGCTGACATCTTCCGCCTTTCCTTCTTTGATCGCCTTGCGCAGGCGCATCTGGCATACCACGATAAAGCCCCAGGAAGAGATAATGCCCAGGGAGGCGATGTTCAGCACAATCTCAAACACCTGCGACGGCACATAATAGTTCAGCACCACGCCAATCACGTAGACGCCGATAGTCACCAGAATACCCGCCCAGGGCACCTTGTGACTGCTCATTTTTGACATGAACGCCGGTGCGGAACCGCCCATCGACATAGAGCGCAGAATACGTCCGGTGGAATAGAGGCCCGAATTAAGGCTGGAGAGCGCCGCGCTCAGCACCACGATATTCATCATGCTGCCGACATAAGGCACGCCCAGTTTTGAAAAGAAGGTCACGAACGGGCTTTCTCCCGCCTGGTAAGCATTCCACGGCAGCAGCATCACCAGCAGGACCACGGAGCCGACGTAGAACAGGCCGATACGCCAGATAACGCTGTTAATCGCCTTCGGCAGCATGGTTTTGGGATCTTTACACTCCCCTGCGGCGGTGCCGACCAGCTCAATCGAGGCGAAGGCGAACACGACCCCCTGCACCAGCACCAGCGCCGGCAGCAGGCCGTGCGGGAACAGGCCGCCGTTATCGGTGATCAAATGGAAGCCGGTGGCGTTGCCGTCCAGCGGCTTGCCGCTGCCCAAAAACACCACGCCGACGATCAGGAATACCACGATCGCCAATACCTTGATCAGCGCGAACCAGAACTCCATCTCGGCAAACCACTTCACACCGATCATGTTCATGGTGCCGACGATAGCCAGCGCCGCCAGAGCGAATACCCACTGCGGAACGTCGCCAAACGCCCCCCAGTAGTGCATATAGAGCGCTACCGCGGTGATATCGACGATACCGGTCATCGCCCAGTTGACGAAATACATCCAGCCAGCGACGTAAGAAGCCTTTTCGCCAAGAAATTCACGGGCATAGGAGACGAAACTGCCGCTGGAGGGACGGTGCAATACCAGCTCACCCAGCGCACGCAGAATAAAGAACGAGAAGATGCCACACACCAGATAGACCAGCGCCAGCGCAGGTCCGGCCGCCTGCAAACGTGCGCCAGCGCCCAGAAACAGACCGGTACCGATAGCGCCGCCGATGGCGATCATCTGTACCTGTCGGTTGCCCATCGCTTTGTTGTAGCCGCTGTCATGGGAGTTTAGCCAGCGTCTTTTTGCAGCACGCATTTCGGCCGGGGATTTCTTAATTGATTTCATAGTTTTCCTGTTTGTCCTGACCATCAATCACGGCAGAACCAAACGATTGCGTGCCACCGTGCGAAATGGAGTAAAACGCCTCAGCCTGAGAGTTGTAGTAGATCGGATGAGGAAAATTACGGCGGTGAATCCTACCTGTTCTGCGTGAACGAAGCAAAATATACCGCTTTGCTGCACAAGATGATTTGTAAGAGCGCATAAAAAAAGCCGGTCAACAGGGTTGGCCGGCAAAAGCTACAGGGATGGAAAGCATTGAATCGGGGGTTAGCGATAGATCTCTGCGGTGCCTGTCCACTTGCTGGAATCGCCGGGATTTTCAACGCCGATAACGCGATAGTGGCTGGCTCCCATATCGGCCGCTTTCTGGGAAAGCTGGCGGGTGGCGTCATCCATTGAGCCTGTGACGTTAGAGACGGAAACGTTACCTATACTCTGCATTCCCTGCGCTTGTTCATGATCAACAGGCATGGCGGCAAATGCAGCAGATGAAGCGGTGACTAACAGGGCACCGGCCAGAACAGCAGTCAGCTTTTTCATTGGATGCTCCTTTAATAAGGACATTGGTAAGAGTCCTGATTATTAGCCTTGCAATGAAAGCCAACGTGCTGCCAGGGTAAAGACGCTCAATCTTTAACCACTTTATGTTGTGAAAACCTGGGAAGTGTCAGTTCAGGTTATTTTGCGTGCAGCCTGTAAGCCAATATATGTATTTGCCGCTGCGTATCATTGGTTCAGACGCCATTCTTGCCTATAATTCCCCGACACAAAACAGGGTTTTTATTGTGATTGCAAAACGTTCCGTTACCATCAGTATTGCCCGCGCCCTGCTCTGCATCGTCCTGCTGTCGTTGCTGACCACCGGTCTGGCGCTGCTGACCCTTTCCGGCAGCCTGCGCGATGCGGAAGCGGTTAACGTCGCGGGTTCGCTGCGGATGCAGAGTTATCGCCTGGCCTGGGATGCCACCAGCCAACCTTCGCTGTTAAGCCAGCATCTTCAGGACTATCAGCAAACGCTGAACGCCCCTGCCCTGCAACATCTCAATCATCTTTGGGTGCCGAAAGAGGTGAGCAATCGCTATCATCATCTGCTTGCTGCCTGGCCCGACCTGCGGGACGAGTTGAATCACGGCGATAGCCAGGTTTACCAGCAGCAGGTCGCTAATTACGTCGGCGAAATCGATCGTTTCGTGCTTGGTCTGCAACGCTATGCGGAACTGAAGATGCATCTGGCGGCGGCGAGCAGCCTGGTGGGATTGGTCGCCATCGTCGTGCTCGCCCTCTGGACAATTCGCTTTACGCGTCGTCAGGTAGTGGTGCCGCTGAATGCGCTGGTCACCGCCAGTCGTTATGTAGAACAGGGCAACTTCGCCTTTCCGACGCTGAGCGTCAGGCTGGATAATGAACTGGGGGTGCTGGCGGCGGCTTTTAACGGCATGGCGACGCGATTGCAGGCGCAATATCAGCTGCTGGAAAGCCGGGTGCAGGAAAAAACCGAAGATTTAACCGAAGTGAACCGCACGCTTTCGCTGCTTTATGACGCCTCACAGGCGCTCGCCGTCAACACGCCCGGCCCGGCGGTTTTCCAGCATGTTCTGTCGCTGCTGCTGCAGCGCGAACGCCTGGAGGCGATTGCGCTGGATTGCGGCGATGAGATCTGTTTTAGCGCCGGAAAGGTTGATGAAAGCCTGCCCTGGCACAGCCTGCCGCTGTTGCAGGACGAGCAGCAGACCGGCGAGCTGCGCTGGCAAACGCGCCAGCCCAACTTACCGGCGCCTTTGATGCCAAGCCTCGCTAATATGCTGGGCCGAACGCTGTGGATCTGGCAGACGCAAAAACAGTATCAGCAGATGCTGTTGATTGAAGAGCGCGCCACCATTGCCCGCGAGCTGCACGATTCGCTGGCGCAGTCCCTGTCGTTCCTGCGTATTCAGCTGACCTTACTGCGGCGTACGGTAGATAAGCAGAACCTGGCGGCGCAGACGATCATTGCCGATTTTGATCGCGCGCTGGCAGATGCTTATCGCCAGCTGCGCGAGCTGCTGGCTACCTTTCGTCTGTCGATTGAGCAGGCGGATCTGGTGGCGGCGATGCAGGCGATGATCGCCTCGCTGCAGGAACAGACCTCCGCATCGATTCAATTCAGCTACCAGCCGGGCTTACAGAGTCTGGATGCGCGGCAGCAGGTGCATGTGCTGCAAATCGCGCGCGAAGCCGTGCTGAATGCCATTCGCCATGCCGGGGCGCAGGCTATCCGCGTGATTTATCAGCGCAGCGCGCAGGGGGATCATTTGCTGAGCATTGATGATGACGGCGTCGGCATCGCCTCTGCAGAAGAGCCATCCGGCCACTACGGCCTGAATATCATGAATGAGCGTGCTGCCAGGCTGGCCGGCACGCTGGTTATACAGCAGCAGGCACAGGGAACGCAGATTCTGCTGCGCTTTCCGCCGCGCCCGGCACATCAGCTGGAATAGCGCGACAAAACCGCCAGCAGCAAACATACTCATTTCAGGCGACGTTTCGCCTTTTTTACCGGGAGTTAACAGATGGAGCAGCACAAAATCACTCTGATGATCGTCGATGACCACCCGCTGATGCGGCGCGGCATTCGTCAGCTTCTGGCGCTGGAGCCGCGCATTGAGATCGTCGCCGAAGCGAATAACGGCACCGAAGCGCTGGCGGAAGCACGCCGACTGTCGCCAGAGGTGATCCTGCTGGATCTGAATATGAAAGGCATGTCGGGCCTGGATACGCTGAAAGCGCTGCGCAATGAGGGTATCGCCGCGCGCATTCTGATCCTTACCGTTTCCGATGCGCGCAGCGATATCTATGCTCTGGTGGATGCCGGGGCCGATGGCTATCTGCTGAAAGACAATGAGCCGGAGCTGCTGCTGTCGCAAATTTTACAGGGCGCAGCGGGTGAAAAGGTTTTCAGCGAGGTGGTGCATGATTATCTTGCTACCCGCCAGCACAGCGCCAATCCCTTTCGTCTGCTGACCGAACGCGAAATGGACGTGCTGCAAGAAGTGGCGCGCGGCCTGTCGAATAAAGAGGTCGCCAGCGAGTTGCATATCTCCGAGGAGACGGTAAAAGTGCATATTCGCAACCTGCTGCGCAAGCTGGATGTGCGTTCCCGCGTGGCAGCAACGGTAATGTGGCTGGAAAGTCGCAACAGCTGAGGGATGAACAGCTAGAAAAAACAGGACGTTTACACTTTCTCCATAATTTCTCCACGATTCTCTAATTTCTCCCGCGTAGAGTAAACTACGGCGGAATGCTGTCGACTACCGGGAATATTATCCTCCGCCAGCGTGACCGGGAACACTTTCCCGGCACGCTCTGAAAATAACAATACGCTGCTGAGGAGTGTCGTTTCGATGTCGAAATTTTTTATCGACCGTCCTATCTTTGCCTGGGTACTGGCGATTTTGCTTTGTCTTTGCGGCACGCTTTCCATTATTTCTCTTCCCATTGAACAATACCCGGACCTTGCGCCGCCGAACGTGCGCATCACGGCAAACTATCCCGGCGCGTCGGCAGAGACGCTGGAAAATACCGTGACCCAGGTTATCGAGCAGAATATGACCGGCATCGATAACCTGATGTATATGTCCTCTAACAGCAGCAATACCGGCCAGGCGCAGATTACCCTGACCTTTATCGCCGGGACCGACCCCGATGAGGCGCGCCAGCAGGTGCAAAATCAGTTGCAGAGCGCGCTGCGCAAGCTGCCGCAGGCGGTGCAATCCCAGGGCGTGACGGTGAATAAAACCGGTGACAGCAATATTCTGATGGTCGCTTTTGTCTCCACTGACGGCAGCATGGATAAGCAAGATATTTCCGACTATGTCGCCAGTAACATTCAGGATCCCCTGAGTCGAATCGATGGCGTCGGCCAGGTGGATGCGTACGGCTCGCAATATGCCATGCGCATCTGGCTCGATCCCAACAAGCTGATCGCCTATGCGCTCACCACTGACGACGTGGTAAGCGCCATCGAATCGCAAAACAGTCAGGTGGCGGTCGGCCAGGTGGGTGGCCTTCCCTCGGTGGATAAGCAGGCGCTGAACGCCACTGTGAACGCCCAGTCGATGTTGCAGACGCCAGAGCAGTTCAAAGCCATCACCCTGAAAACCAATCCGGATGGCTCGGTGGTGACCCTGGGAGATGTGGCCGAGGTGGCGTTAGGGGCCGAAAAGTATGATTACCTCAGCCGCTATAACGGGCAACCTGCCTCCGGGCTCGGCATCAAGCTCGCCTCCGGCGCAAACGAGATGAACACCGATAAGCTGGTGCGCGCCCGCATTGAAGAGCTGTCGCACTATTTTCCGCACGGGCTTGAGGCAAAAATCGCCTATGAAACCACGCCCTTCGTGAAGGCCTCGATTCAGGACGTGGTGAAAACCCTGCTGGAAGCGATTCTGCTGGTGTTTTTAGTGATGTACCTGTTCCTGCAAAACTTCCGCGCTACTCTGATCCCCACTATTGCGGTGCCGGTGGTGCTGCTCGGCACCTTCGCGGTGCTCTACGCCTGCGGTTTCAGCATCAATACCCTGACCATGTTCGCCATGGTGTTAGCCATTGGTCTGCTGGTGGATGACGCCATTGTGGTGGTGGAAAACGTTGAGCGCATCATGAGCGAAGAGGGACTATCGCCGCGCGCCGCCACGCGAAAATCGATGGGACAGATTCAGGGCGCGCTGGTGGGCATTGCGCTGGTGCTCTCGGCGGTTTTTGTGCCGATGGCGTTTTTTGGCGGCACCGTGGGGGCGATTTATCGCCAGTTCTCCATCACCATCGTCTCCGCTATGGTGCTTTCGGTGCTGGTGGCAATGATTCTGACGCCTGCGCTGTGCGCCACGCTGCTGAAGCCGCTGGACGCTACGCATCATGAGCGGCGCGGCTTTTTCGGCTGGTTTAACCGCCACTTTAACCGCAATGCCGAACGCTATGAGCGCGGCGTGGCGCGCATACTGGTGAAAACCGGGCGCTGGCTGCTGCTCTATCTGGCCATTATCGGCCTGATGGCGTTTCTCTTCCTGCGCCTGCCCACCTCTTTTCTGCCGCTGGAGGATCGTGGCGTGTTCCTGACTCAGGTCCAGCTGCCGCCCGGCTCTACGCTACAGCAAACCGCCAACGTGGTGGAGAAGGTAGAAAATTATTACCTGACCAAAGAGCCGGATAACGTGCTGTCGGTGTTCTCCACCATCGGCGCCGGGCCTGGGGGCAACGGGCAAAACGTGGCGCGCCTGTTTGTGCGCCTGAAAGACTGGGAACAGCGTCCGGGCGCCGATCGCACCTCCTTTGCCATTATCGAACGCGCCACTAAAGCGTTCCGCAACATCAAAGAGGGGCGCGTGATTGCCAGCAGCCCGCCAGCGATTACCGGCATGGGCAGCTCATCCGGCTTCGACCTTGAGCTGCAGGATCATGGCGGCATTGGTCATAGCCAGCTGATGGCGATGCGCAACCTGCTGCTGGGGATGGCGGACAGCGATCCGGCGCTGACGCGCGTGCGTCACAACGGCCTCGATGACAGCCCGCAGCTGCAAATCGACGTTGATCAGCGCAAGGCGCAGGCGCTGGGGGTTTCCATCGATACCATTAACGACACCCTGACCACCGCCTGGGGTTCCACCTACGTTAACGATTTCCTCGATCGTGGCCGCGTGAAGAAAGTCTATGTGCAGGCGGCGCCGGAGTACCGCATGTTGCCGGACGATATCAACAGATGGTACGTACGCAACAGCAGCGGCGGCATGGTGCCCTTCTCCGCCTTCGCGACCAGCCGCTGGGAAACCGGCTCGCCGCGTCTGGAGCGCTATAACGGCTACTCATCGCTGGAGATTGTCGGCGAAGCGGCCCCGGGCGTCAGCAGCGGAACAGCGATGACGGCGATGGAAAAGCTGGTGGGTCAGCTGCCGCTCGGCGTCGGCTTTCAGTGGACCGGCGCCTCTTATCAGGAACGGCTCTCCGGCTCGCAGGCGCCTGCGCTCTACGCGGTCTCCCTGCTGGTGGTGTTCCTCTGTCTGGCCGCACTCTATGAGAGCTGGTCGATTCCCTTTTCGGTGATGCTGGTGGTGCCGTTGGGCGTAGTGGGCGCGCTGGTTGCCACCTGGCTGCGTGGGCTGGAGAACGATGTTTATTTCCAGGTGGGCCTGCTCACGGTAATCGGTCTCTCGGCGAAAAACGCCATTCTGATTGTGGAATTTGCTAACGAGATCAACAGCAAAGGCGGCGAGCTGATTACCGCCACGCTGGAAGCTTCACGTCAGCGTTTGCGTCCGATTATCATGACGTCGCTGGCCTTTATTTTTGGCGTGCTGCCGATGGCGATCAGCGCTGGCGCAGGTTCCGGCAGCCAGCATGCGGTGGGAACCGGGGTCATGGGTGGGATGATCTCCGCCACCATCCTGGCGATCTTTTTTGTGCCGCTGTTCTTTGTGCTGGTACGCCGTCGTTTTCCCCTGCGGGAAATGCCGCCCGACTGATTTTTCGCGCCCCATAAATAAAGGCAGCCATTAAAAATGGCTGCCTTATTGTTGTGTGCGGTCAGAATTACAGCAAGTTGGGAATTGCCCTGCTTTTATCTTCACGAATTACTTGCGTAACATCGCTTCAATAAATTCTTTCCAGTTTCCCATTTCAACGTCAATCATACTGTCCTCTCTTATTGTGCTGCCTATACTACGTGTTTTTTTATCCGGGTGAATACGTTTTCACCTGTTAACACTATCGGCAGCGGCGTCAAAAACCTTATGCTTTTCAGATTTGCGTACTGACGCACACTTCAGCAATCCCGCGCCACGCCAGCAAAACAGCGATTTACCCATTTTACCCCACCAGGAATATCCTCAGGCCGCTGATGATAAGGCAAGTAACAATATCCATTGTTAATGAAAACGCTTTCCACGGACGCGACGGTTATTAACGCGCTGGCAATTATTTATTGATAAATATAAAGAAACGCAGCGGCAGGTTATTTTCCCCGGCAAAGCGCTCTGTGTTAGGATTACAATAAATTAATGACTTCGTATTGATTAAAGGAATTTATGATGACAGCAGAATGGGTGATGTACGGGATAAAGAATTGCGACACGATTAAAAAAGCGCGTCGTTATTTAGAGGCTGCCGGGATCGATTATCGTTTCCACGATTACCGCAGTAATGGCGTCACGGATGTGCTGCTGCAAGGCTTTATCGACCAGCTGGGCTGGCAGGATCTGCTGAATACGCGCGGCACCACCTGGCGCAAGCTGCCGCAGGAAGCGCGCGATACCGTCAATGACGCCGCCAGCGCGAAACAGGTTATGCTGGCACAGCCGTCGATGATCAAACGTCCATTGCTCTGCGCGCCGGACGGCTCTATGCTGCTGGGTTTCAGCGAAACCTCTTATCACGCTTTTATCCAGGAGAAGTCATAACATGTTCTGTCCGGTCATTGAGCTGACGCAGCAGCTTATTCGTCGCCCTTCACTCAGCCCCGATGATGCCGGATGTCAGGCGCTGTTGATTGCCCGTCTGGAGGCGATTGGTTTTCAGGTTGAGCCGATGCACATTGGCGACACGCAGAACTTCTGGGCCACGCGCGGTCAGGGCGAAACGCTGGCATTTGCCGGGCACACTGATGTGGTGCCTGCTGGCGACGTCAACCGCTGGATTAATCCGCCGTTTGAGCCAACCATCCGTGACGGCATGCTGTTTGGCCGCGGCGCGGCGGATATGAAAGGATCGCTGGCGGCGATGGTGGTTGCCGCAGAGCGTTTTGTTGCCGCTAATCCCCATCATAAAGGTCGTCTGGCGTTTCTTATTACCTCAGATGAAGAGGCGAGCGCCGCCAACGGTACGGTGAAGGTGGTGGAACGCCTGATGGCGCGCAATGAGCGTCTGGATTACTGCCTGGTGGGCGAGCCGTCCAGCACCGAAGTGGTAGGCGACGTGGTGAAGAACGGTCGTCGCGGCTCCATTACTGCCAACCTGACGATTCATGGCGTGCAGGGCCATGTGGCGTACCCGCATCTGGCAGACAATCCGGTGCATCGCTCCCTGCTGGCGCTCAATGAGCTGGTGACTACCGAGTGGGACCACGGCAATGAGTTTTTCCCACCCACCAGTATGCAGATCGCCAATGTACAGGCGGGTACCGGCAGCAATAATGTGATCCCCGGCGAATTTTTCGTGCAGTTTAACTTCCGCTTCAGCACCGAGCTGACCGATCTCATGATCCGTGAACGCGTGGAGGCGCTGCTTCATCGCCATGAATTACGTTATACCATCGAATGGAAACTCTCCGGCCAGCCTTTCCTGACTACGCGCGGCAAGCTGGTGGATGCCGTGGTGAATGCCGTTGCGCACTATAATGAAATTAAGCCCCAGCTGTTAACCACCGGCGGCACTTCAGATGGCCGCTTTATTGCGCGGATGGGTGCGCAGGTAGTGGAGCTGGGTCCGGTTAACGCCACGATTCACAAAATTAACGAGTGCGTAAAGGCTTCCGATTTGCAGATGCTGAGCCGTATGTACCAGCGCATCATGGAACAGCTGATCGCCTGAGAACGCACTTAAGGAGCAGGCAGATGGAATGGTTAAAAGAGTACTGGTGGATCATCGTGATCGTGCTGATGGTTGGCGTGCTGATGAATGTTTATAAAGATCTGAAGCGCATCGATCATAAAAAATATATGGATAACAAACCGGATCTGCCGCCGCATCGTGACTTCAACGATAAGTGGGACGATGACGACGACTGGCCAAAGAAAAAATAGCCTTCGCCGAAATTCTCCCTCGCTATCGCGAGGGAGAATTTCTCACATCATCATGACCACATCATCATCGCCCGGCTTAGAGCCGCTCAGCGCCTCATCAAAATAGCGACGCGGAACCGTATAACGCAGGTGATCGAGCGCCAGCTTCATGCTGCGATCGTCAATGGCGTGCGGCAGATCCTCAACGATATCGAGCGTCACGTCGCCACCCAACGCCAGGAGCCGACGCGCGGCCTCCTCGGCATAATGTAACGGTACTTTCTCGTCATACTCGCCGTGAATCAGATGAATGGTGGTGAGCGTCGTCGCCTGCTCCGGCAGCGTCATATAGCGACCGCTGAAGGCCACCACACGACCCGCCAGATCGGGATGCGCTTTTATTCCTTCCAGCACCATGGTGCTGCCCTGCGAAAATCCCACCAGCGCCGTGGCGTCCGGCTTCACTCCGCTCTGTTGCTGCCAGTGGCGCACCGACTCGACAAAGCCGGGCATCACCGCATCCACGCGCTGTTGCGGCGTCATGTCATGCGTTTCCGATTCGGCAAACCACTGGCGTCCCGGCGACGGACCGCTCGGCTGCGGCGCGCCGACAGAGATCACCAGCGCCTCAGGAAAAGCGCGCGCGAACCAGCTGCCAATTTCGCCCATGGAGTCAGGATTATCGCCCACGCCGTGGTAAAGCAGGAAAAGCTGTGCGGCGGTAGTGGGCTGCTGAACAATAACGTGTTGAGAAATCATAATAGCCTCCTGCATTCACTATACGCCCGACAACAAGCAGAGATAGCGGGAAAATTTGAATGACACCGTGGATTTATTGCAACGTAGCGATCTGTTTTTGCAACGATTCTGCCCGTCCGGCGTCGAGCGCCGTCAGCGCCTGCGCCGCTTCTTGCCGCAGCAGGCCGATGAGCGCCTTGCGCCCGCTCAGAGCAAAACGCGCCGCGACCTCGCTCGCCGTTTGTTTTTGAACAATGCGCGCCGCCAGCGCGCTCAAAGGCTGCGGGCTGCGTGCCAGCAGACGAGACAAAGCCGCATAGCTGACCTCAAATGGGCGCTGCGCCCAGGCAAACCCTGCTGCTTCCAGCCAGTCGTCACTGTTGAAGGTTTGATCCTCGGCCTGCGGAAAAGAGAGTTCCAAATCAACCTGGTGTCGCAGTAAAGGCCAGTCGCGCGCCAGCCGGTGCGCGGCGAGCTGCAATAGCGCTTCGCCTGCCGGACTCAGCGCGCGCATCGCCATGGCGGTATAACAGCCGCTGCTCGCTTCGCGCTGGTTACCAATGCGCACCAGAGAAAAGCCACAGGCGCGCCAGAAGGCCCAAAGCGTTTCAGTATAGCCAAAGCTGACCGAAAAATAGTCGCAGCCCTGCGTCGAGGCGATGGCCGCCGCCACCAGCGCTTGCCCCACGCCCTGTCGGCGCTGTTCCGCCGCTACCGCAATACGGCTGATGCGTCGCGACCGCAGCGTCGCCGCCGAAGGAAAGCCCGCATGCGCCGCCAGCGACTGCGCGACCAGATTGCCGCGCGGACGCCGCGTACCGGCCCATACCGCCTGCGCCAGTGCCCCAGGCAATCTTCCCTCTTCTACCAGCCACAGGGCGCCGCACAATCCGGGCGCTTGCCCTGCCAGCCAGAAATGCATGCCGGGCGCATCCATCATGCGCCGCAGATCCAGAGGCGAGGTGCGATAGTGCGCGCTCGCCAGCAGGCGATATGCCGCCGCCAGCGATTCAGGTTGCGATAGCCACGCCTGCTGCTCGCGACGGGCAATCTCCCTGCCGCTGGCGGCGGGTGGCAATGTCGCGTCCTCAAACAGCAGTGCCTGATTAACCAGGGCTTCCAGCGGATCCCGGCGCGACCAGCGTAGCGGTTCATCCAGCGTAAAAGTACGGACTCTGGCTAAGCTGGCGCAGAACTTCAGCATAAAGCCGCGACCGGTGCCTTCATACCCCTGCACCGTGGTGGTTAGCAGCACGCGCGGGAAACGCGCCACCAGCTGTTGCAGCAGCGGCGCAGGAATAGCGGCCGCCTCATCCACAATCAGCCAGTCAAACGGCAGAGTTTCTTTGCAGGCGAGAATCCCATCCGGCGCCATAAAGCGGAACGCTTCTCCGGCGAAGGCGGCGAGCACGGCGGTGGAGACCTTTGCCGGCGCAGTCACCAGACAGCGGCCCTGCTGTTTAGCCAGCATGCCCGCCAGCGCCGATTTGCCCCGGCCACGGGCGGCAGTGATCACCGCCACGCCCTGATTCATCGCCAACAGCTGTTGCAGAATCGCCTGCTGCTGTTGCGGCGCCTCGCAGCGCCATTCCGGGAGATCGGGTAAAGCCGCGGCGCGCAGCGGCTGATGTTGACGCTGCAACACGACCTGCGCGTCGGCAAGCAAAGTGGTTTGCAGATGATATACAAAACGAGGCGTGGCGATCGCCTGCGCTACGTCCGCCCAGCGCAGACTGTCATTATCAATCTGCTGTGGCCAGCGTTCCCATTTGGGCAACAGCAGCAGCAGCCAGCTGCCGGCACAGAGCGTACCGGCCAGCGCCGCAAAGGCTTCGGCGTGAAAAGCTGAGCGAGCATCAAAAATAGCGTGACGGAATTCTTGTCCCAGCAGATTGCGCAGCGCGGAGGGAGCGCAGTGCGGCGAGGAGAACAGCGAGGCGTCGTCGCTTACCGTGATCCAGTCGCCGCTGAGGCGTGCGCGCCAGGCTTCCGCCTGGGTCAGACACCACGCCGACTCGCCGCTGATGACGCAAAGCCGACGTAAGCCCGCGCGCTGCATGGCGCGGCTGACCTCAGGCACATCCATCAGTTGCTGGCGAAAGTATTACACTGGCCGGGATCGCCGCCGTCATAGCCGCGCTTGAACCAGCTATAGCGCTGCTGCGACGTGCCGTGGGTAAAGCTGTCCGGCACCACGCGGCCCTGACTCTGCTGTTGCAGCTTGTCGTCGCCGATCGCCTGAGCCGCATTCAGCGCCTCCTGCAGATCGCCCGCTTCCAGAATGTTTTGCTGCTCCATGTAATGTCCCCAGACGCCGGCGAAGCAGTCCGCCTGCAGCTCCATTTTCACTGACAGCTGGTTAACCTGCGCCTGGCTGGCGCCCTGCTGCATCTGGCGCACCTTGGGTTCAATGCCGAGCAGTTTCTGCACGTGGTGGCCCACTTCATGCGCCACTACGTAGCCCTGGGCAAAATCGCCGTCCGCGCCGAGCTTGGTTTTCATTTCATCATAGAACGAGAGATCGATATAAACCGTCTGGTCAGTGGGACAGTAAAACGGCCCCATCACCGACTGACCGGTCCCGCAGCCGGTACGGGTCGCGCCGCGATACATCACCAGTTTCGGCGGCTGATAAGTTTTGTTCATCTGCTTGAATATATTGCCCCAGGTATCTTCCGTGGTGGCGAGGATCACCGAGGTAAATTTGGCTGCTTCGTCATCCTGCGGGCTGATGCTGCGCGGTTGTGAAGAGGGTGCCGGGGTGCCGCCGCCGGTCAGTAATGGCGTGAGATCGTAGCCGTAATAGCCCGCAATGGCGACGATGACGAGCAAAATAATGCCGCCTTTGCCACGCGGAAGCGGGAAACGTCCGCCACCACCGCCCATACCGGAACTCTGGCCACGGCGATCTTCCACATTGTCGCTTTCGCGACGTCCTTGCCAACGCATCTGGCGCTCCTTCTCTTTATCTGCAATCTGATGATTTTAGTTGTGCGGCAGGCTAAGCACCAGCACGAAAAGAGAATGAAAAAAGGAGAGCCTCAGCTCTCCTTATAAAATGACGCGGGCAGAGTGGCAATCAGTCGAGCTTCACGCCCAGACGCTGCGCAACCGCTTCGTACGCTTCAATCACGCCGCCCAGGCTCTGGCGGAAGCGATCTTTGTCCATTTTGTCGAGCGTCTCTTTGTCCCAGAGACGCGCGCCGTCCGGCGAAAACTCATCGCCCAGCACCACTTCGCCGTTGAACAGGCCAAATTCCAGCTTGAAATCCACCAGAATCAAACCAGCGTCATCAAACAGCTTGCTCAGCACGTCGTTCGCTTTGTAGGTCAGCTCACGCATACGCGCCAAATTCTCTTTGCTCACCCAGCCGAAGGTTTCGCAGTAGGATTCGTTAACCATGGGATCATGTTTGGCGTCGTCTTTCAGGAACAGATCGAACAGCGGTGGATTGAGGATCATCCCCTCTTCCACGCCCAGACGCTTCACCAGCGAGCCAGCCGCACGGTTGCGCACCACGCACTCAACCGGCACCATCTCCAGCTTTTTCACCAGCGCTTCGTTATCAGAGAGCAGCGCCTCCATCTGGGTCGGAATGCCCGCTTCCTGCAGTTTGGTCATGATAAAGTGGTTAAACTTGTTGTTTACCATGCCTTTGCGGTCAAACTGCTCGATTCGTGCCCCGTCTCCTGCTGACGTATCGTTGCGGAATTCGAGTACCAGCAGATCCGGATTGTCGGTGCTGTATACGGTTTTCGCTTTACCGCGATACAACTCAGCTCGCTTTTGCATCTTGTTAACTCCAAACATGAAAGAACTATTCAACGGCCCTGCGCCGCTGCGGCAACGGCGTGACGCAATCGTTTACCTCGCCGCGCGCTATTATGCCAAATTCTTAAAAAAAAGGCCGGAGAATCTCCGGCCTGAGGCAATTTTTTTTATTTACTCAGCGCGCCCTGCAGCACCGCTACCAGCGCATCGTTCTGCGACTGGGTCAGCACGTGCCCCTTGGGATCGATAAACTGCAGGCTGCTGCGGTTATCGAGATCGCCGACCTGCAGCTTATAATCGCCATTCGGTAACTGCGGATCTTTGGCGCCGATTTCATCCCAGGCACTGTCGCCCGGTGCTTTGTAAGTGACGTTCAGGCTGCCCTGCGAGCGGTTGCTGTCGGTCACTTCCATGCCCACGCGTTTCAGTGCCGCAGGCAAACGCTGCCAGGCCACGTTAAACGGGGCGCGCAGAATCAGCAACGGCAGTCCGGTATCGTCAGCGCCGCTCTGTACATCAATCAGCGAACTGGCGCGACCTACGGCGGCATCCTGACTGGCGGTATCGATCTTATCCAAACCGGTACTGATGTCGTTCAGCATCTGCGCGGTATAACGCTGGATCTGCACCGGCGAGGTGACCGGCTTGCCTTCCTGCTGCAGCTCCAGCAGACGCACCGTCAGCGCCTGCTGATAGTTTTGCGACTGCACGCTGATCTGATAGCGTCCACGGTACTGATTATCTTCATCCGCACGGTTCCACTGCACCCAATCGGTGGTC
Source organism: Pantoea osteomyelitidis (assembly GCF_044342975.1). Taxonomy (NCBI): domain Bacteria; kingdom Pseudomonadati; phylum Pseudomonadota; class Gammaproteobacteria; order Enterobacterales; family Erwiniaceae; genus Pantoea; species Pantoea osteomyelitidis. The sequence goes on along the minus strand of NZ_JBGFSN010000002.1, from coordinate 138,618 downwards.
AGCTGCTGACCGGCATCATCACGCTGCGCAATCGGGAACTTATAAGACTGAACCACGTTGGTCACCTGCGGCCAGATCGAGCCGCGGCTGCTGTCAATCATCAGTACGCCACTATTGCCGGTGAACTGGGTATGCGCGCCGTTCAGCAGCGCCAGCGGCTGGGCAGGCGGACGAATATCCAGCTGCTTGCCAACCTGCCCCGCTGCGCGTACGCGCGGCACATCGTAATCGCCGTTCTGCAACGGCAGTATGCTGCCCGCCGGCGCTTTCAGTTCCTGCAGTTCGCTGGCCTGCAGGTAAGATTCATCACCGCTGACCTGACGTTTGTAACGCTGATCGTTCGAGCATGCCGCCAGCAGCATAATGGTGGATAAGCCCACCACCTTCACTACCGTTGACTTCTTTACTGAGTAAGTCATTAAAACTCCCTTAATTATCGCAGACCCGCTTTGACCAGCGCCTGTTCCATTTTTGGACGCGCGGCTTCAGTGAGCGGCGTCATCGGCAGGCGCAGCGTGTCGTTCGCGATTAATCCTAGCTGTTTCGCGGCCCATTTAACCGGGATAGGATTGGGTTCACAGAAAAGCGTCTGGTGCAGATGCATCAGACGCTGATTCAGGCGGCGAGCCTGGGCAAAATCGCCCTGCTGCGCCAGCGCGCAGAGTTCAACCATTTCACGCGCGGCGATGTTCGCCGTTACGGAAATCACGCCTTTACCGCCCAGTTGCATAAAGTCCAGCGCGGTGCCGTCATCGCCGCTCACCAGGATGAACTCATCATCAACCAGCTCTTGGATCTGACTCACGCGCGATAAGTTCCCGGTCGCCTCTTTGATTCCGATAATATTTTTGATTTCGGACAGGCGCGCCACGGTCTCCGGCAACATGTCGCAGCCGGTACGCGAGGGAACGTTATAGAGCATTTGCGGCAGATGGGTGCTTTCGGCAATCGCTTTGAAGTGCTGATACAGCCCTTCCTGCGTGGGGCGGTTGTAGTAAGGCGTGACGGTAAGACAGCCGACGACGCCCGAATGTTCGAAACGTTTGGTGAGGGAGATCCCTTCCGCCGTGGCGTTCGCGCCGGTTCCGGCGATCACCGGGATACGGCCGTCAGCCAGTTCCAGGGTCATCATGACGACGTCGCCATGCTCATCATGGCTCAGGGTGGCGGATTCCCCGGTGGTGCCCACAGAAACAATCGCCGCGGTGCCGCTGGCGACATGGTAATCAATCAGTTTTTTCAGACTCGCACGGTCAACATTACCTTGGTCATCCATTGGCGTAACGAGTGCAACAATACTTCCTGTGAACATTGGCGATCCCCTCGGTAAACAAGTGCTTCATGGTACGTTTTACGTCTGGTGAAAAGCAAGCGAGCCACACCATAACCACGCTTGTCAGCAGTTTTTTTTATGTTTACCTTATAGTTATTAGCGAATACACAGGACACGCCACTTTGCCGCAATCACAGCCTCATCATCTGGTCATCACCGCACTCGGCGTTGACCGTCCGGGTATTGTTAACACCATTACCCGTCACGTCAGCAGCTGCGGTTGCAACATCGAAGACAGCCGTCTGGCGATGCTGGGGGATGAGTTCACCTTTATTATGCTACTTTCCGGCAGCTGGAACGCTATCACGCTGATCGAATCCACCCTGCCGCTAAAAGGGGCCGAGCTGGAGCTGCTGATCGTGATGAAGCGCACCAACGCCAAAGCGCGCCCGCCAATGCCCGCCACGGTGTTTGTACAGGTAGAAGTCGCGGATTCGCCGCATATCATCGAGCGTTTTACCGACCTGTTCGATAAGCATGAGATGAATATCGCCGAGCTGGTTTCCCGCATCAGGCCGGCAAAAGAGGCGCTGCCGCCCATGCTCTATATTCAGATCACGGCGCACAGTCCGGCCAGCGCGGAAGGTTTATTAATCGAACAGGCGTTCAATACGCTATGTACAGAACTCAATGCGCAGGGCACTATCAAACTCTACAGCGTGATGGATGCGGAAGGCGCGGCAACGGCCAGCCTCAGCCACGCGCGCTGACCGGCGCGACTTCCCTGTGGGACGTAACGGCCGGGGCTATTTCTCCACATATCTTTAGCAATAAGCGGTGCGAACGCGCCGGGCTATGTGGTGAAATACCCCTGAAGGTGATTATCCATCTGGCGCTTTTCCGCCCGATGGTGTATTACCCAAAGCATGATGAGAAAATGGAGAGTTGTGATGAATCCACTGAAAGCCGGTGATCTTGCACCGAAATTTAGCTTGCCCGATCAGGATGGCGAACAAGTAAATTTGACCGACTTCCAGGGACAGCGCGTACTGGTTTACTTCTATCCGAAGGCCATGACGCCAGGTTGCACCGTACAGGCTTGCGGCTTGCGTGACAACATGGACGAGCTGAAAAAAGCGGGCGTTGAAGTGCTGGGCATCAGCACCGATAAGCCGGAGAAACTCTCCCGTTTTGCGGAGAAAGAGCTACTGAACTTCACCTTGCTTTCCGATGAAAATCATCAGGTATGCGAGCAGTTTGGCGTCTGGGGTCAGAAATCCTTTATGGGTAAAAGCTATGACGGCATTCACCGCATCAGCTTTCTGATCGACGCCAACGGGAAAGTGGAAAAGGTGTTCGACGATTTTAAAACGGCAAACCATCACGATCTCGTGCTGGAGTATGTCACCACTGCCTGAGCCTGACGGGGTGCGGCGACCAGCCGGAAACCGCACCCTTCCCAGCTGTTACGGCACGGCGACTTGTGGCGCGCCCGCCATCACCACGCAGTTGCGACCTGCATGTTTCGCCTGATAAAGCGCCGCATCCGCCTGTTTCAGGCTCTGCTCCAGCGGAAGACCGTCTCCCTGCCACGCCGCCACGCCAATGGATATCGTAACCTGCCCCACCACCGGGATAGTGACGTCGGCGACGTTCTGACGAATACGTTCGGCAATCGCCTGCGCTTCTTCGCGTGAGGTATCGGGCAGCAGCATCAGGAACTCCTCGCCGCCGTTGCGGCAGACCACATCGCTCTGACGCGCGCGCTGATGCAGCGTCTGCGCCACCTGTTTGATCACCGTATCCCCCGTATCGTGCCCCCAGCTATCGTTGACCTTTTTGAAGTGATCGATATCCAGCGCCAGCACGGCGAACGGCTGCTGCGTCGCCTGATAATAGTCCAGCACCGCGCTCAGGCCGCGCCGGTTGAGCAGCTGGGTCAGCGGATCGGTCTGCACCTCCGAGTTGAGACGGCCGATTTTATCCTGCATCAGTCCGATACCGGTGAGCAGCGCCCGCTTCACCTGCGCCGCTTCGAAGTACCAGGCGTGGATAACCCCTATCTCCTTCGATACCCCAGGACTGTCCATCTGGCTTGCCCTGCGCGCCAGCTGCCACAGCGGCAGCGCAATCAGTCGCGCCAGGATAATCGCTACCAGCAGGGTCAACAGCGCAAAGGGAACGGCGTGACGGAGCACCTTCATTAACAGGCCGGTGAGCGGCTCCAGCGTGGTTTTGGTCGGTTTCAGCGCCACCACCATCCAGCCGGTAGTCGGGACGATGGCGTAGCCCAGCAGCTTATCGCTTTCGTTGGGTTGATTCAGTTCCAGAGAGCCGTTACTCGATTCCTGGCGCTGACGGTCGCTGATTATCGCTGGCAGCGTGCGCCCTATCCACTGACCATTCTGGTGATAAAGCACCTGATTATTGCGGTCCAGCACGTAAACCGTGGTGCCGTCACGATAGAACTGCTGGCCCAGCAGCGCGTTGAGGATGCTCTTTTTTCTCAGATAGAGCGTGCCGCCGATATAGCCCCGATAGCGCCCCTCCGCAGACCAGATAGGCCAGGAGATAAATACCATCAGGTTATTGGCCGCCGAGATAACCGGCTCGCTCACCAGCGGCTGGCGCTCGGCCAGCGCCTCGCGCGACGCGCTGCTGGTCAGCTGCATACCCTGCAGCATCAGCGATTCCGGCGAGATGGTTTTGACGTAGCCGTTGGCATCGACAATCGCCACCGAGTTAAAGCTGGCGGTCTGCTCCCGCAGCCGGTTAACCTCATTCTGGCGCAGCTCAGCATTATCAAAATCGTTTGCCAGCCGCGTAGCGCTGTAATGCAGCTGCGACTGCGCCAGCTGAAAAAACAGTTCCGTGGTGGCGGCCAGCTTGGTGGCATAGGCGCGGTTGGCTTCCAGCGTATTATCGATCAGGACCATACGCTGAACGCGCCAGGTGGCGTAAAGAGCATTGACAAGCGTGATCGCGATACTGGTAATAGCTAACAAAGCTATCAGCGTGCGCAGGTCATTTTTAGGGCGTAACAGCCTTAACATGGCATAAACGCCATGGTGAAATTTTTCATTATACGTGTGCCTGACTCTGTTGTTTTTGTGGTTGTCTCTTGCTGGTGTAGCAGGAATGATTCTACACATGCTACAGAGTTTAGAAACGATCCTTCAGGTCGGCACACCCATTTTTCAAAGATTTAGCTGGCGCTAATCGATCAGCCCGTTTTTATCGTAAAAGGGATAAGGGCCGCGATAGTCGCCGATGGCGCAGAGATGAGTGGTCATCCCCTGCTGCGGGTGCCAGCGATGCAGCAAAAAACCCGACGGCTCCATGACAAAATGCGCCGGTCCATTTTCGCTCAGGTCAAACGCCACCTGATGCGACAGGCCCGGCGCTGAGCAGGCCAGCGTTCCGGCAAAGCGCGCCTGCACGCTGCGGTGCAGATGGCCGCAGAGTACGCGCTCCACCTGGGGATGGCGCGCCACAATGGCTGCCAGCGCCTCCGGGTTACGCAACCGCTGACGATCCATATGGTCGATGCCACAGACAAACGGCGGATGATGCAGCATCACCAGGGCGGGCTGCTGCGGCTGGCGTGACAGCTCCGTATCCAGCCAGATCAGCTGCGCCTCATCCACATAGCCCCATGGCTGCTGCGGCACACTGGAGTCGAGCGCCAGCAGCGTAAGTCCATTGATCGTCGTACGCCAGTTCAGGGTTTCCCCCGTTTGCAGATAAACGTGGTCCGGAAACGCTTCGCGCAGCGCCTGTCGATTGTCGTGGTTGCCTGGCATCAGGCGAAACGGCAGTTCCAGCCGTTGCAGCGCGGCGCGTAAGCACTGGTACTCTTCCGGATGGCCGAAATCCACCAGATCGCCGGTCAGCACGACGAAATCGGGTCGCGGCTGCAAGGCGTTCAGGGTGTCGATGGCCTGCATCAATGCCGCCCCGGTATCCACCTTCTGATAAGAGAGGCGGCCATTCGCCTTGATATGTAAATCGCTGATTTGCGCTATCAGCGTCAGTTTCTCAGTCAAAATATTCTCCTTACAGCGGGGTAAAATGCAGCATGGCGGCATCGGCCAGCGTCCAACTGACGCACTGTCCGGCGGACCAGGACTCACGCGCCGGGCGCTCGACATGAATCGGTTTGCTCAGACCGATATCGATCAGCAAACGCTGCGAGGCGCCAAGAAAGGTGGTGCCAATCACAAAGCCCTGACGCGGATAGCGCGTATCGGCGGCCAGCACCACATCTTCCGGGCGACAAAAACTGATGGGATTGCCGCGTCTATCCACATCCACGCAGTTGATGGCACCGACAAAATCAGCGACGAAGCGCGAGGCGGGCCGCTGATAAATCTGTTTGGGCGTGTCGATCTGTACCAGTCTGCCCTGCTCCATCACCGCAATGCGATCGCCCAGCGCCATCGCTTCCTGCTGATCGTGCGTGACATAAACCGCGGTAATCGCCAGCTTTTTCAACAGCGCGCCAATCTCCTGACGCAGACGTTCACGCAGTTTGGCATCCAGCGCGGCGAGCGGCTCATCGAACAGCAGCACTTTTGGCCGCGCCGCCAGCGCGCGGGCCAGCGCCACGCGCTGTTTCTGTCCGCCGGAGAGTTTGTCGATGGCGCGATCGGCCAGATGAGTTAAATCCACCATTTGCAGCATCTCTGCTACCCGCGCCTCGCGCTCGGCGCGCGTCACGCCCTGCACCTTCAGGCCATAGGCGACGTTCTCCGCCACGTTCAAATTGGGAAACAGCGCATAGTTCTGGAACACCATGCCGACATTGCGTTTTTCAATCGGCAGATCGGTAACATTACGATCGTCAAACCAAACCTCGCCCCCGGCATCGGTGGTTTCCAGCCCGCTGATAATGCGCAGCGTGGTGGTTTTGCCGCAGCCGGAAGGGCCAAGCAGCACCAGCGTCTCGCCCGCCTGCACGGTGAGATCGAGGGGATGCAGCGCGATATGCTGCGGCTGAAAACGGCGCGAACAGCCGCGCAGCGTCACGGTTACGGCATCATTCATTATGCCTTCTCCTCAGGTTGCGTCCGCGCGGGCTGCCGGTTAAGCCAGTGGTTACAGGCGTTAAGCATCAGCAGTAGCGGTAAAATCATCATGATAAAAATCAGGGTATAGGCCGAGCCGACCTCCAGCCGCATCGAGGCATAGGCGTCCGCCAGCCCCACCGGCAGGGTTTTGGTCAGCGGCGTATGCAGCATCCAGGTAATATTGAATTCGCCCACCGACAGGGTGATCACCATAAAGGCGCCGGCGAGAATGCCGTTGCGGCAGTTGGGCACCACCACGGTAAAAAAACGATGCCAGAAACTGGCGCCGAGGCTGGCCGCCGCCTCTTCAAGACGCGACATCTGCACGCCGCGCATCACCGCCAGCACAGGCCGGATCATAAATGGCAGAGTAAAAAGCACATGGCCGATGAGAATAAACAGCCAGCTGTCGCGCAGGCCGCTGAACTGACCATAAAGCAGAATAATGCCCAGCGCGGTCGCCAGTCCCGGCAGCGCGACCGGCAGCATTAAACACTCTTCAATGCGGCCGGCCCAGCGCGCGGGCGATTTCAGCAATCCCCAGGCGGCGGGCACGCCCAACAGCAACGTCACCAACAGGCAGCTCAGCGCAACAATCAGCGAGAGCCAGAAGGTATCGGCGTACATCTCCCACACCTGGGCGACCCACTTCAGCGTCAGCCCGCTGCGCAGGCCGATAAAGTAGTTCTCCGTCACTCCCGCCAGCATAGAGAGCACCACCGGCACGATCATAAACAGCGCGGTCAGGATGGTAAGCCCTGCCTGTAGATAAAAGAGTCCGCGACGTTTCATTTTTCGTCTCCGGCAGAGGTTGTGGTCAGGCCGCGCGCCAGCATCAGCGCCAGCCAGGCGACCGCGCCCATCACCACCGATAGCGCTGCGGCGGTAGCAAAGTTGGCGTAGTTGGTGAATTCGCCGTAAATGGTAAGCGGCAGCACGTTGAGATCGGTGCCGAGGGTAAAGGCGGTGCCGAACGCGCCCATGCTGGTGGCGAAACAGATCGCCCCGGTGGAGAACAGCGCGGGCTTCAGACCGGGCACAATCACGTCGCAAACGATGCGCCACTGGCTGGCCCCTAACGAGCGCGCCGCCTCTTCCAGCGACAGGTCGAGCTTCTCGCTGGCAGCCACCAGCGTGACGATCGCACGCGGCAGCGAGAACCAGAGATAGCCGATAAACAGCCCGCTCAGCGAATAGGCGAGAATCCAGCGCTCATGAAACAGGCTAAGACTGAGCTGCGCCAGCAGACCCTGGCGCCCCACCAGCATCACCACCAGAAACCCCACCACCACGCCGGGAAAGGCCAGCGGAAAGGTCAGCAGCGCCAGTAGCGTGCCGCGACCCACAAAGCGCTGACGCGCCAGGAAGCAGCCCACTACGCCAGCGATCGCCAATGTCGCCAGCGTCACCGCCAGCGACAGAACAACGGTATTAATCAGGCTCAGCAGGTATTGCGGCTGGCTGAGCACCGTCCAGTAGCCGCTCTGCTGGCTGCTGCGATCCGGCGTCATGCCCATCTGTAACAGACGGGCGAAAGGCAGCAGCCAGAAGGCGGCGAAAAACAGCAGCGCGGGCAGCAGCATCCAGAGCCAGTGCCCCGCTTTGCCGCGGTTCGATAACCGACGGCGTAACGCCGTCGGCAAGGCGCTGCGTGATTCCAGCATCGACATCAATGCATCTCACTCAGGTAACGGGCGGAAAAGGTTTTCTGGGCAGCGGCCATCTGCGCGTAATCGACAGTTTGCGCGCGGGCATAATCGCTGTCCGGCAGAAAGTGCTGCTTCGCGTCTGCCGACATGGCGGAGGGACGTACCGGGCGCAAATAAGCATTCGCCCAAATCGCCTGCCCTTTATCTGAGAGCACGTAGTCGATCACTTTTTTGCCGTTCGCGCTGTGCGGTGCGTTTTTCACCAGGCTGATGACGTAGGGCACGGTAACGGTGCCTTCCTGCGGGATCACGAATTCGACGTTAGCGTGATCTTTATACTTCGCACGATAGGCGTTGAAGTCGTAGTCGAGCAAAATCGGGATTTCGCCGGAAATTACGCGGGCGTAGGCGGTCTGCTTCGGCACAATCGGCTGGTTGGCCTGTAGCTTTTTAAACCAGCTCAGCGCCGGAGTAAAATCGTGCATCGAGCCGCCTTTGGCCTGATTCACCGCCACCGCCGCCACATAGCCGACGAAAGCGCTGGCAGGATCGAGATAGCCCACCATGCCTTTATATTTCGGCTTCAGCAGGTCGTCCCAGGATTTTGGCACCGGCGCGCCGCCCAGCGCATCAACATTGACCATAAAACCCATGGTGCCAGAGTGCAACGCCACCCATTTGCCGTCCGGATCTTTCATTCCGGCGGGAATATCGTCCCAGTGGGCGGGTTTATAATCGGCGACAACCCCGGCTTCCGCCGCCTGAATGCCGAAGCTGACGCCGTAGTAGACCACATCCGCCACCGGATTGTTTTTCTCCGCTACCAGCTGCGCCAGCGACTGCCCGGAGTTTTTATTGTCCTGCGGCACCTGAATAGCGGTATCTTTGGCGATCGCTTTCAGCTGCGTGCCCCAGTCAGCCCACTCCGGCGGACAGTTGTAACAGATGGCGTTCTCCGCCGCCTGCGCCAGCTGGCTGGTGATGGTGCAGGCGGCAAAGATCGCGGCGGTCGTAACGTGCTTTATTTTATTTGGCGTTGACATGATGGTTCCCTGATGTTGACGAAAAAGAAGCGTGTCCGGGCGCGCGCGCAATGCTCTCGCCATGACGCAGGCGATGGGCCAGAACACGCGTGCCGCTGGTGGTCTGCTGTAAAAGCATTTCGATGGCGCAGGCACCCAGCAGATCGCTGGGCTGCGCCACGCTGGCCAACGACGGCGCCAGCTGTTCACCAATATCGGTGCCGTCAAACCCCATCACTGAAAGCTCGCCGGGCACCTGAACGCCGGCGCGCATCGCGGCACCCATCAGGCTGATCGCCAGCAGATCGTTGGTGCAGATAACGGCGGTGAGCGGTTCTGGTGCATTAAGCAGCGGCTTAAGCAGACGAAAATCGGAATGGGTGTGGCTGGGCATCTCAATGACCGGCTGCGGCGCCAGTCCCGCCTGCTGCATGGCGTCGCAGTAGCCTTGATAACGCAGGCGGGCGCGGTCAGACTGCAACATCGGTCCGGCCACCATGCCGATATGACGATGTCCCAGCGCGTGCAGATGGGCGGTAGCATCGGCCACCGCCTGACGGTTATCGACGCAGACCGCCGGATAGTCATGTCGCTGCGGAACGTTGTGGGTCAGCACAAAGGGCATCTGTTCTTCCGCCAGCGTCGCCAGCACCGTGCTGTTATCCGCGTCGGCGACCGTGAGCACCAGTCCCGCCACGCGCTGGCGCAGCATATGCTCAACGATGGCCGCCTCCCGCTGCGGCTGGTAGTCGCTGGTGGCGATCAGCAAACCGTAGCCTACGTTGCGTGCCTGACGCTCCATCGCCTGCAGCTGCTGGGCAAAAACCGGATTGAGGAGCGAAGGCAGCAGCACGCCGAGCGTACGCGAGGTCTGGGTACGCAGCTGCCGCGCAATATGGTTGGGACGAAAGCCGAGCTGTTCAGACGCTTCCAGTACGCGCTGGCGCGTACTCGCCTTGAGCAGCTGGGGATCGGAAAAGGCCCGTGCCGCCGTCGCGCGAGAAACACCGGCCAGTTTGGCCACGCTGAGTAAATCCGTCATTACGCCCTCGTTAAGTCCCGATGAGATCGATCTCATGGGCGCTTAACCTACCGCTGCGTTATGACAAAACCATCGCGCTTTGATGACAGAAGCATGACAGCGGCATCACGACGATGCCGCGTGGGGAATCAAAGCATCAGAAAGGCGTAACCTTCATTTTGCAGGGTGGCGACGGTGGTGCCGCTGGAAAGAGTATGGGTAATCATCGGGTCAATCCACTCCCGCTCAAGCTGGTGGAACGCCACGGACTGATCGCAAATCGATACTTCAACCCCCGCTTTTTTCAGCTCGCTAATCAGTTTTAAATTGGGGTTATCCACGCCGTAAGCTTTGCGGAACTGCTCGTTGCTTAATGCCGCCGGTACAGCATCGCTGTTAATGGAAACGACAAATTTCAGCTGATTCAGCGGCACGCCCGCCGCGTAATAAAGGTTAGTGACGCGCGCGACGCGTTCCAGTCCTAAATTGGGCTGACGAATATCCCCTTCGCTGCGGTTAATCTGGAAAACAATTTTATTGCTCAGTCCCGGCGTCGAGCCGGGATTAAAAGCGGGCGTATTAACGAAATGGATTTTTCCGTAACCAGCAATCGCAGGCGTGCTCCAGAAATCTGCCGGCTCACTTTTCTGCTCAGTTAATTTCCCGCCGAGTTTATTTACCATTTCCGGTAATTGTAATACGTTGCCGCCAATAAAACCGGCGACGGCTGCCACTACTATATACGCCGCTGGACGCATAGCCTGTTCTCCTGCTTGCCATTAAGAAATGAAATTTAAATTACATCTGTAGCCAGGCGTAGCCCTGATTTTGCAGGGTGGATACGGTGGTCGGACTCGAGAGCGCATGGACCACAGATTTATCAATCCACGCGGCGGGATAGTGATGAAAGGCTACCGACTGATCGCAGACGGAGACTTTTACCCCCACCTTATTCAGCGCCTGAATCAGTTTCAGGTTGGGATTGTCAAAGCCGTAAATCTGCTGAAAATGCGCATTATCCAGCATCGCTGGCGTGGCATCTCCGGTAACGGAAACCACAAAATTAAGCTGATCGGCAGGAATGCCGGAGGCGATGTAGAGATTAACCACTCGTGCGACGCGCTCCAGCCCCAGATTAGGATCTTTCATCGCGCCTTCACTTTTCGTGATTTGGAAAACGATTTTATTGCTCAGCCCCGGTTCAGGTTTAAACGCGGCGTCCGATTCATAATGAATTTTGCCATAGCCCGCTATTGCCGGCGTACTCCAGAACCCTGCCGGATCGCGGGGTTTCGCCGAAAAATGATCGATTACCCGGTGATAAATTTCACCGCTCTGGCTGGCGCTGGCACCAACAAATCCTCCCACAATCGCAATTAAGGCATACGAAACCACAGAACGCATATAAACGATCTCCGCAAAGCACTGTACGCTTATTCCACACATCACCAGAAAGGATATTATTATCTATACCACAGGGAAGCCTTGTCAGAAGATCGGCTTTATTTTCCTTCTTGTACAATTCATTTCTCAAGTAATTATTAGCAAGGTCAATCATTCGCGATAATTAATCATCACCGGAAACTAATTTTACTTTTCACTGGCGCTGTTTATTTACCAGGTTGCGTTTAGCATTCATCTGCTTAAAGAAAAAAATATCGCCATCCGCTGCTGGAGTATTTATCAGACCAGAACAAAGTTGATATAAATTTTTATTTGTCGCCTGCGTCAACTTTTAACAATTTGCGCTATTTTTTCAGAGTATGCCTGGTCAAAATACATGCCATGTTCAGTTTTTTTGAGCAAATTTACCTGACTTTGCATTTATGGAGATTAAAAAGCGGCGCTCAACGAAAAAAAACAGACTTTTTATTAACGTGCAAAGCTGGATTAACTCATGACCGGCAAAAAAGAGACGATTCGTTACGCCTGAAACAGCGCATTTTTTATCATTGAGGCCGTAAAAAAGTCTGTTCAATTTTTTGCGGCAAGGGTTGCCAGAAAGAGAGATTTCAGGCGGATAAAAGAAATTGGCGGCGTTTCTTTCCGCCGGGGCAGTCGCTAAGATAGGCTTTGCGCTAATCCCAAATAAAAAGAGCAGAACATTTGCTCCACTTTTTTGTCCAACTTCAGGTTTCTGTAACAGGATCAAGGCATGTTTAACCGGATGAAAAAAACGTTGCTGGCCGGGCTAATCACTACGCTGAGCCTCGCCGCCGTGCTGCCCGTCAATGCTGACGTCAGCGATTCGTTACCCGATATGGGCACCACTGCCGGCTCCACGCTCTCGATTAATCAGGAGCTGCAGATGGGCGACTTTTATGTGCGTCAGCTGCGCGCCAGCGCGCCGCTGATTAACGATCCGTTACTGAATCAATATATCAACCAACTGGGCCAGCGCCTGGTCGCGCACGCCGATTCGGTGCGTACGCCGTTCCACTTTTTTCTTATCCAGAACGACGAGCTGAACGCCTTCGCCTTTTTTGGCGGCAACGTGGTGTTGCATGCGGCGCTGTTCCGCTATGCCGATAACGAAAGCCAGCTCGCCTCGGTAATGGCGCACGAAATTTCCCACGTTACCCAGCGCCATCTGGCGCGCGCGATGGAAGATCAGAAGCGCAACGCGCCCCTGACCTGGGTCGGCGCGCTCGGCTCTATCCTGCTGGCGATGGCCAGTCCGCAGGCGGGCATGGCGGCATTGACCGGCACGCTGGCGGGCACCCAGCAGGGGATTATCAGCTTTACCCAGGGAAACGAGCAGGAAGCGGACCGCATCGGCATCCAGGTGCTGCAACGCGCCGGTTTCGATCCAGAGGCGATGCCCAACTTTTTACAGAAGCTGGCCGATCAGAGCCGGTTCTCCTCTAAACCGCCGGAAATCTTACTGACTCACCCGCTTCCTGACAGCCGCCTGGCCGACGCCCGCAACCGCGCTAACCAGATGCGTCCGGTGGTGGTGCAATCTTCCCAGGATTTCTATCTGGCGAAAGTGCGCGTGCTCGGCATGTACGCCACCGGGCAAAATCAGTTGACCGACGATTTATTGGATCAGTACAACAAAGGCAACAGCCGCGAACAGCTGGCGGCGCAGTATGGCAAGGCGGTGCAGTTTTTAGAGGCGAAAAGCTTTGCCAACGCGAAAAAAGTCATTGCGCCGCTGCTGGCGAAACAGCCCGACAACGTCTGGTTTCTCGATATCATGACCGATATCGATATCGGTCTGAACCAGCCGCAGCAGGCCATTGCGCGCCTGACTGCCGCACATGGCAGCAGCAACAATCCGGTGCTTCAACTGAACCTGGCGAATGCTTACGTTGAGGCCAAACAGCCTGACAACGCGGTGCGTATTCTTAATCGTTATACCTGGTCGCACCGGGACGATCCCAACGGCTGGGATCTGCTGGCGCAGGCGGCGGCTATGCAGGGGCTGCGCGATGAAGAGTTGTCGGCGCGTGCGGAAGGACTGGCGCTGACAGGCCAGCTCGATCAGGCGATCACCACGTTAAGCAGCGCCAGCGCGCAAGTGAAGCTCGGCAGCCTGAAGCAGGCGCGCTATGATGCACGTATCGACCAGCTACGCGGGCTGCAACAGCGTTTCCGCCAGTATCAGAAAGGGTGACGCGTCAAGCCCGCCTCTTCGCCGATGCGGGTTTTACAGTCCCAGCGTCTCTTTAACGAACGGAATGGTGAGCTTGCGCTGCGCGCTGATGGAGGCGCGATCGAGCCGATCCAGGGTATCAAACAGCGTGCGCATTTCCCGATCCAGCCGCTTGAGCATAAAGCGCCCGACGTCCTCCGGCAGCTCAAAGCCGCGTAGCCCGGCGCGCAGCTGCAAGGCCTGTAACTTATCTTCATCAGAGAGCGGTTGCAGACGATAAATCTGTCCCCAGTCGAGGCGCGAGGCGAGATCCGGCAGATGCAGATTGAGCTGACGTGGAGGACGATCGCCGCTGATCAGCAGGCGGGTTTTGCCGGTTTCCAGGATGCGGTTGTAGAGATCAAAGATCGCCATCTCCCAGGCTTCTTCCCCGGCGATGCACTCAATATTATCGATGCAGACCAGCGCCAGCTGCTCCATGCCTTCCAGCACGTCCGGCACAAACCAGGTGCGCTTATCCAGCGGCACATAGCCCACCGCTTCGTCGCGCGCCGACATTTCCGCACAGGCCGCATGCAGCAGGTGGCTGCGTCCGCCGCCTTCGCGTGACCAGAAATAGAGATAACTGCCGTGCTGCTGGGAGAGCGCGCCTTTGATCGCGGCTAACAGGGACGGATTATCCCCAGGCCAGAAGCTGGCGAAGGTTTCATCATCCGGTAAATAGAGTGGCAGTGAAAGTTGTGCCGGCGTGTTCAGAAGCACCTCAGCGTGTGAACGGGCAGAAAACCGGGGAAGTCTACCACAGTTTTCTGCCAGAGTTGAAACGGGCCGCCCCGCCCTTTAGCCTTGCGTTTTCTCTTCGGCGTCCAGCACCACTTCTTCCGGACGCAGCAGGCTGATAACGCGGAAAATCAGGCTGAGCGCAACGCCGACAATGGTGGCCAGCGCCATGCCTTTCAGCTCTGCCGCGCCGATATGCACCTTCGCCCCGCTGACGCCGATGATCAGGATCACCGAGGTGAGGATCAAGTTTTGCGCTTTGTTGTAATCCACTTTTGATTCAATCAGCACGCGGATACCCGACGCGCCGATTACGCCGTACAGCAGCAGCGACACGCCACCCATTACCGGCACCGGAATCGCCTGGATCGCCGCCGCCAGCTTGCCCACACAGGAGAGCAGAATGGCGAAAATCGCCGCGCCACCGATTACCCAGGTGCTGTAAACGCGGGTAATCGCCATCACGCCGATATTTTCGCCGTAGGTGGTATTCGGCGTGGAGCCAAAGAAGCCAGAAATAATGGTGGAAAGGCCGTTGGCGAACATCGAGCGATGCAGGCCGGGATCGCGCACCAGGTCGCGCTTCACGATATTCGCCGTGACCACCAGATGGCCGATATGCTCGGCGATCACCACCAGCGCTGCGGGCAGAATGGTGAGCATCGCTGCCCATTCGAAACGCGGCGTATAAAAGGTCGGCAGCGCAACCCAGGGGGCGTTGTAGACTGGCGTCCAGTCCACGATGCCCATCGCGAAAGAGAGCGCGTAGCCCACCACCACGCCGATAAGAATCGGGATAATGGCGAGAAAGCCGCGAAACAGTACCGAGCCGAACACCGTCACCCCCAGCGTCACCAGCGAAATGATCACGGTGGTGCTGTCGGCATTGCTGCCTTCCGCCGGCAGCAGACCCGCCATATTCGCCGCCACGCCAGCCAGCTCCAGACCAATTACCGCGACAATCGCCCCCATCGCCGCCGGAGGAAACATCACGTCCAGCCAGCCTGTACCGGCTTTTTTCACGATCAGCGCCACGATGCAGAACAGCACGCCGCAAAGAATAAAGCCGCCCAGCGCCACTTCATAGCCCAGCGGCAGCAACAGCAGCACCGGTGAAATAAAGGCAAAGCTTGAGCCGAGATAGGCCGGGATTTTACCTTTACAGATGAACAGATAGATTAAGGTGCCCACGCCGTTAAACAGCAATACCGTGGCCGGATTGATGTGAAACAGAATCGGCACCAGCACGGTAGCGCCAAACATGGCAAACAGGTGCTGCAGGCTGAGCGGAATCGTTTGCAGCAGCGGTGGTCGTTCGCTGACGCCGATGGCGCGACGAGTCATGATGTATCCCCTTGAGATGTTAACTTGCCAAAAAAAAGCCGACTCTCTGGTCGGCTGTATCGTTATTTGGTACCAAAAATCTTATCCCCGGCATCACCCAGGCCAGGAATAATGTAACCTTTCTCGTTCAGACCCTGATCCACCGCAGCGGTATACAGCTCCACATCCGGATGCGCCTTCTCCAGCGCGGCGATGCCTTCCGGCGCGGCCACCAGCACCAGCACCTTAATCGAGCTGCAACCCGCTTTTTTCAGCAGATCGATGGTCGCGATCATCGAGCCGCCGGTTGCCAGCATCGGATCCACCACCAGCGCCATACGTTCTTCGATGTTGGAAACCAGCTTCTGAAAATAGGGCACCGGCTCCAGCGTCTCTTCATCGCGGTAAATACCCACCACGCTGATGCGCGCGCTCGGCACATGCTCCAGCACGCCCTCCATCATCCCCAGACCCGCGCGCAGAATCGGCACCACGGTGATCTTCTTGCCTTTGATCTGGTCCACTTCTACCGGGCCGTTCCAGCCCTCAATTGTCACCTTCTCGGTTTCCATATCAGCGGTGGCTTCATAAGTCAGCAAACTGCCCACTTCTGACGCCAGCTCGCGGAAACGCTTGGTGCTGATATCATGCTCACGCATCAGGCCCAGTTTATGTTTGACCAGCGGGTGTTTGACTTCCACGATCTTCATTGGTGTTCTCCCGGAGTGAGTTGAGCTGAAAAAAAATCGCGGGATTATACCGCCTTTTCCTGCGTTCGCCATATGCTCGTGGTCAAATCAGCAGGCTGATGGCGCTCTGATTAAGAATTAGTGAAAAAAGCGCGGCGCGCAATACCGTGATGAGATGGGACTCGCAAACGTTTGCCTGCGCTGTTAGAATTGGCGCGCTTTATTTTAACCACCAACCGCAACTCGCGTGGGGATTCCGCAGTGACCGACAAGACCTCTCTCAGCTACAAAGACGCCGGTGTTGATATTGATGCCGGTAACGCTCTGGTTGACCGTATCAAAGGCGTAGTGAAAAAGACCCGCCGCCCGGAAGTAATGGGTGGACTGGGCGGTTTCGGCGCCCTTTGTGCGCTGCCGCAAAAATACCGTGAGCCAGTGCTGGTCTCCGGTACCGACGGCGTCGGCACCAAGCTGCGTCTGGCAATGGATCTCAAGCGCCATGACAGCATCGGCATCGATCTGGTGGCGATGTGCGTAAACGATCTGGTGGTACAGGGTGCGGAGCCGCTGTTCTTCCTCGATTACTATGCTACCGGCAAGCTGGATGTGGAAACCGCGTCAGCGGTGATCAGCGGCATCGCCGAAGGCTGTTTGCAGTCGGGCTGTGCGTTGGTGGGCGGCGAGACCGCGGAAATGCCGGGCATGTATCACGGCGAAGATTATGACGTGGCCGGTTTTTGCGTCGGGGTGGTAGAGAAGTCAGAAATCATCGACGGCAGCAAAGTGCAGGACGGCGACGTGCTGATCGCGCTGGGCTCCAGCGGCCCGCACTCCAACGGCTATTCGCTGGTGCGCAAGATCCTGGAAGTGAGCCAGACCGACCCGCTGACCAAACAGCTGGACGGCAAGCCGCTGGCGGATCACCTGCTGGCCCCGACGCGCATCTATGTGAAAAACATCCTCAGCCTGATTGAGCAGGTTGACGTGCACGCCGTGGCCCACCTGACCGGCGGCGGCTTCTGGGAAAATATTCCGCGCGTGCTGCCGGATAACACCCAGGCGGTGATCGATGAGAAAAGCTGGCAGTGGCCATCGGTATTCAACTGGATGCAGCAGGCTGGCAACGTCAGCCGCCATGAAATGTACCGCACCTTTAACTGCGGCGTCGGCATGATCATCGCCCTCAGCCCGCAAGATGCAGACAAAGCGGTACAGCTGATGCAGGACGCCGGTGAGCAGGCGTGGAAAATCGGCGAAATCAAAGCCTCTGACTCTGAAGAGCGAGTGGTTATTAACGCATGAAAAAGCTGGTTGTGCTGATCTCCGGTAACGGAAGCAATCTTCAGTCCATCCTCGACGCCTGCGCAAGCGGGCGTATCAACGGCAGCGTCGCTGCCGTTTTCAGTAATAAAGCTTCCGCTTATGGCTTAACCCGCGCCCGTGAGGCGCAGGTGCCTGCCCATGCCCTGGCCGCCTCTGACTTTGCCGATCGCGAAGCGTTCGATCGTCAGATGATGCAAGAGATCGACGCTTACGCGCCGGATCTGGTGGTGCTGGCGGGCTATATGCGCATTCTGAGCCCGGCATTTGTCGCGCGCTATCAGCATCGATTGCTGAACATCCACCCTTCCCTGCTGCCGAAATATCCCGGCCTGAATACCCATCGTCAGGCGCTGGAAAATGGCGATGCCGAACATGGCACCTCGGTGCATTTCGTTACCGACGAGTTGGACGGCGGCCCGATTGTTCTCCAGGCCAAAGTGCCGGTATTCGCTGGTGACAGCGAAGAGGAGATCGTGGCGCGCGTACAGCATCAGGAGCATGCGATCTATCCGCTGGCGATAGGCTGGTTTCTCACGGGTCGTCTGACGATGCGCGATAATCGCGCCTGGCTCGACGGCGAGCCGCTGCCGCCGCAGGGCTATGCGGCTGAGTAAACTGCCTTCACCTATTTTTTCTCACAGACGGCTAATAAACTCAAAGCGCGGGTAAACCAGGCAGAAGAGTAAAGCGTCCCGCGCCAGGGATGACGTTTTTTGCGTCTTTACGATCTGCCTGGGTTGCCCGCGCAGGCGCCTTATGAACACGCTCAGGGGAAAAGCAGAGGCTTTTCCCCTTTTTATTGCCGCCAGGATTAACCGTAGCGCCCGGTAATGTAATCTTCTGTGCGCCGCTGTTTCGGCGAGGTGAAGATATCATCCGTTTCGCCAAACTCAATCAGCGTGCCGTTGTGCATAAAGGCGGTGTAGTCAGAGACGCGCGCCGCCTGCTGCATGTTGTGCGTCACCAGCACCAGCGTGAAGTGCTGTTTCAGCGTGGTCATCAGCTCCTCAATCACCAGGGTTGAAATGGGATCGAGCGCCGAAGTCGGCTCATCCAGCAGCAACACCTCCGGCTCAATGGCGATCGCGCGGGCGATCACCAAACGCTGCTGCTGTCCGCTGGAGAGCTGCAGCGCGTTCTGCCCCAGCTGATCTTTGACCTCGCTCCAGAGCGCTGCCGCTCGCAGCGCGCGTTCACAGGCTTCATTGAGAATGCGCCTGTCGCGCACCCCCTGTAAGCGCAGGCCGTAAACCACATTTTCATAAATCGATTTGGGAAACGGATTGGGTCGCTGGAACACCATGCCGACCCGCCGCCGCAGCGCCGAAACGTCCTGGCCCGACTGGGTAATCGCGCGCTGATCCAGCAGAATTTCCCCCTCGACGCGACAGCTATCTATCACGTCATTCATGCGATTCAGGCAGCGCAGCAGCGTGGATTTGCCGCAGCCGGAGGGACCAATCAGCGCCGTAATGCGATTTTTCGGCACCTGCAACGAAACGTTGTGCAGCGCCTGCCGCTCGCCATACCAGAGCGAGAGCTGATTTATCGTGAGCGCGATGTCGGAATCAAAAGTCATAATGTCTCTGTTATTGGGTCAGGAGCCGGTAGCGTTCACGCAGGCGATGGCGCAATGCCATCGCGACCAGATTCAGCGAGAGAATGATCAGCACCAGCAGCAGCGCGGTAGCGTACACCAGCGGCCGATCCGCCTCCACGTTGGGACTCTGAAACGCCAGGTCGTAGATTTGAAAGCCCAGATGCATAAACTTTCGGTCAAGATGCAGATAAGGGTAAATCGCGTCAACCGGCAGTTCCGGCACCATTTTTACCACGCCGACCAGCATCAGCGGCGCGGTCTCGCCAGCGGCGCGCGCCACGGCAAGGATCAGGCCGGTGAGCATCGCCGGCAGCGCCAGCGGCAACACTACATGCCACAGCGTCTCTGCTTGGGTCGCTCCCAGCGCCAGCGAACCCTGACGCAGGCTGTCGGGAATGCGCGACAGCCCCTCCTCGGTGGCGACAATCACCACCGGCAAGGTGAGCAGCGCCAGGGTTAACGCCGCCCAGAGCAGGCCCGGCGTGCCAAAAGTGGGATTAGGCAGCGCGGGCGCGAAAAAGAGCTGATCAATCGTGCCGCCAATCAGCCAGACAAAAAAGCCGAGGCCAAACACGCCGTATACGATGGAGGGCACGCCCGCAAGGTTAACCACCGCGATGCGCACCAGTCGGGTTAAGGCGTTGCGCCCGGCATATTCATGCAGCCAGACGGCGGCAACCACCCCGAGCGGCATCACCACAACCGACATCAGCAGCACCATCAGCACCGTACCGAAAATCGCCGGGAACGCGCCGCTTTCGCTCTGCCCGGCGGCGGGCGTATCGCTGACAAAATGCCAGACCTGGCGCATAAAGTGATGCCATTTCTCGCTAAACGTCATGGCGTTGGGATACCAGGCTTCGACAATCTGCGCCAGAGGAATACGCAGATCGCGACCCTGCATATCGCGCAGGATCAGCACATCGCGATCGATCTCCTTTTGCAGCGCCGCCAGCTGCGCGCCTGAATCACTGAAACGACGCTGCAACGCCGCAAGGTTCGCCTGATATTGCGACTGCGTCTGCAGCGTGAACGCGCCTTTGCTACGCAGCGCATCTGCCTGCATCTCCAGCGCACGCATCTCGCTGTTAACGCGCGCCATATCGGTGCGGCGGATATCACTGGCCTGACGTAACAGCGTATGTACCTGGCTCAGCCGCTGCTGCAACAGCGCGTTGCGATCGCGGGCGGTGAGAATTTCATCGTTTTCGCGCAGCTCAACAAACCAGCCCAGCGCATCGCCGCCGCTGCGCCGCTGCAATACCATCGCCTGTTTCGGTCGGCTAACGGCGAGCGTATCCCGGCTCAAAATCACGTGAAAATCGGGCGCGGCGACGTCACGGTTGCCGGTTTTGATCAGATAGCGGGTTACCGTGCCGCTATCTTTGTTTTCTGCGGTTTGCCGATCGTGACGCAGGCGCGTTTTCTCTACCGTTTCGCCCAGCAGCGTCAAAACGGCGCCATCGGGCTGGCGCAATTGGTAGAGATCTACCGGCTGCGGCCAGAAGGCGCGCATTCCCTGCCATGCCAGCAATCCGGTCAGCAGCGCAAAAGCCAGCAGGCAGACCGCTACCGCGCCAGCGGTAAGCCAGCGCCAGCGGTCGTTTTGTTGTATCGCCTTCATCCCTGCGCCTCATTCTGGCCGTAACGCTGCCGCAGGCGCTGGCGAATCAGTTCCGCCAGCGTATTGATCACCAGCGTAAAGATCAGTAGCAGCAGCGCGCTTAAAAACAAAATGCGGTAATGAGCGCTGCCCGCCGCCGCTTCCGGCATTTCGATGGCGATGTTCGCCGAGAGCGCGCGCAGGCCGGAAAACAGCCCGCCTTCGCTCTCGGGCGTGTTGCCGGTTGCCATCAGCACAATCATGGTTTCGCCTACCGCCCGACCAAAGCCGATCATCAGCGCGGCGAAAATGCCCGCCGATGCCCCCGGCAACACCACGCGCGTCAGGGTTTGCCACGGCGTGGCGCCCAGCGCCAGCGATCCCTGCCCCAGCTCGGCCGGGACGCTGAACAGCGCATCTTCCGCCAGGGTAAAGATTAACGGCACCAGCGCAAAACCCATCGCCAGCCCCGCCACCAGCAGGTTGCGCTGCTCGTAATGATGAAGACGTTCGCTAAGGCCGCCATCCAGCAACGGCAGCAGCCAAAGGGTTAACAGGGTAACGATCAGCAGCAAAGGCAGCAGCAGCGCCACCTCGCGGCCCGGCTGCCGCCAGCGCGCTGGCAAACGCGCGCTGAGCGCTCCGCAAAGCAGCAGGGTGCCTGCCAGCATTAGCGGCAGCAACAGCACGCCGAGAAGCGCATCGCTGATGCGCGGCGCCAGCCAGAGTCCGGCAATTAATCCAATCACCACGCTGGGCAGCGCGCCCATCATCTCAATCGCGGGCTTCACCCAGCGCCGCAGTCCCGGCGCCATAAACCAGGCGGTGTACATGGCGGCCGCCAGCGCCAGCGGGGTGGCAAACAGCAGCGCCAGCGCGGCGGCCTTCAGGGTGCCGATGACCAGCGGTATCAGGCTGAATTTGGCCTGATAACTGTCACCAGCGGCGGTCGACTGCCAGACCCAGTCCGGCTTCGGGTAGTTTTCATACCACACCTTCTGCCAGAGGTTGCGCCAGCTAAAATCGGGCCAGGGGTTGTCGAGCGGGTAAAGTTGCCAGCTATTTTCGCGCTCCACCAGCAGCCGGTCGCCCCTGGCCGAAAACTGCGCGGTGCGGATACCCGGCGTCAGCTGTCGGCTGAGGATCGGCCCCGGCTGCTTACTGGCCCAGAGGCGCAGCAGGCCCTGCGGCGTCAGGGTGGCGAACACCCGACGGTTCGGTTCGGTAACAATCAGCCCGGCATCGCGGCTCTGTCTCCAGGTGTGGATTTTTTGCAGCCGCGCGCCGCGATCGCCCGCAATGGCGAACCACTGGCTGATGCCGCTCTTGTCCTGAATCAACAGCGATTGTCCGCCCGCCAGCAGATGAAGAGTGCGCGGCGGCTGCGCCAGCGCAACCGTCTCCCTGAGGCGCGCGCGCTCATTGCTGAGTTCCCAAACACGCAGCACGCTGCCTTCAGTGGTATAGAGCAGCTCGCCCTGCGGCGAGAGCAGCAGCAAATCGGCTGAGTGTTGATCGATGCGCAGATGCGTCACCTCCCGGCGCGCCGAGAGCGTGGTCACTGAGAGGCCGTCCGGCGTCAGCGCGGCGATGCGCCAGCGTGCGTTATCCAGCGCAGCCAGCGCCATGTTTTGCGTGACGCCGCCCGGCAAAACGAAAGGCTTATCGCCCAGCGGAAAACGCCACTGCGCTTCGCCATT
Source organism: Pantoea osteomyelitidis (assembly GCF_044342975.1). Classification (NCBI taxonomy): domain Bacteria; kingdom Pseudomonadati; phylum Pseudomonadota; class Gammaproteobacteria; order Enterobacterales; family Erwiniaceae; genus Pantoea; species Pantoea osteomyelitidis. The sequence continues at coordinate 115,968 of NZ_JBGFSN010000002.1, read as the reverse complement.
GATAATTGTCGGCTGCATCAACAGCAGCGTGCCGTGGGACTCCACCAGAATCGATCGGCGATCGGCGCTGGTCGCCACGCTGTCAGGCGGTTGCGCCAGCGGCAGCGCGGGTTCCGGCGAGCCGTTATTCAGCGGGATAAAGCGCGCCGCGCCTGATGCGCTGATGCGCCAGCCGATATTGTCTTCCATCCCCAACGCCAGCGAGGGCGCCTTATCGCTCAGCGGCCGTACGGCTCCCGCCTGCATGCCGGGCGAGACGAAAAGCGGCAGTACCACCCAGATCAACCAGAAAAAAAGCAGTAACATCAGTACCAGAATGCCGACGCCACTGGCCGTGACGATACGCCGCGTCAGGCGGTCTGCCCAGCGTCTGCGACGGTCGCTAAATTGAACGGGAATACGGTTATCGGTCATGCAGGCCTGAAATTGCGCTCAGAAGTAAGCCGCTATGTTGCCCGTAGCTGATTGATAAGACAACCATTGAGGTTGGACAACGCTGCCATACTCTCGCCATAATGGTATTGGACACTGGATCTCCAGTCCTGCAACAGCAATACGGAGTCAGAATGGGCCAGGAAAAGCTGTACATTGAAAAAGAGTTAAGCTGGTTATCCTTTAACGAACGCGTTCTTCAGGAAGCGGCGGATAAAAGTAACCCGCTGATTGAGCGTATGCGGTTTTTGGGCATTTATTCGAATAATCTCGATGAGTTTTATAAAGTCCGCTTCGCCGATCTGAAACGTCGCATTTTGATTAGCGAAGAGCAAGGCCTGTCCAGTGCGCAGCGTCAGTTACTGAAACAGATTCAACAGCGGGTATTAAAATCTGAACAGGAATTCGACGGCCTGTATAACGATCTGCTGTTAGAAATGGCGCGCAATCAGATCTTCCTGATTAACGAGCGCCAGCTGTCGCCTAATCAGCAAAGCTGGCTGCGTCACTACTTTAAACATCAGTTACGCCAGCACGTCACCCCAATTCTGATTAATCACGACACCGACCTGACTGAGTTTTTAAAAGACGATTATACCTATCTGGCGGTAGAGATTATCCGCGGCAGCGCTACGCGCTACGCCCTGCTGGAAATTCCGTCTGATAAAGTGCCGCGCTTCGTCAACCTGCCGGCCGAATCGCCGCGACGCCGCAAGCCGATGATTTTGCTGGACAACATTCTGCGCTATTGTCTGGATGAAATTTTCAAAGGCTTCTTCGATTACGACGCGCTTAACGCCTACTCGATGAAGATGACGCGCGATGCCGATTACGATCTGGTTACCGAGATGGAGTCGAGCCTGCTGGAACTGATGTCCTCCAGCCTGAAGCAGCGACTTACTGCGCTGCCGGTGCGTTTCGTCTATCAGCGCGACATGCCCGATGCGATGGTGGAACTGCTGCTGCATAAGCTCTCCATTTCCAATTACGACTCGGTGGTGCCTGGCGGACGTTATCATAACTTCAAAGATTTCATCAGTTTCCCGAACGTCGGCAAGGCAAACCTGGTTAACAAGCCGTTGCCGCAAATCCGCCATATTGGCTTTGATGGTTTCCGTAATGGTTTCGACGCTATCCGCGATCGGGACGTGCTGCTTTATTATCCCTATCACACCTTTGAACATGTGCTGGAGCTGCTGCGTCAGGCCTCGTTTGATCCCAATGTGCTGGCGATTAAAATTAATATTTATCGCGTGGCGAAGAACTCGCGCATCATTGACGCCATGATCCACGCCGCTTACAACGGCAAAAAAGTCACGGTGGTGGTGGAGCTGCAGGCGCGCTTTGATGAAGAGGCGAATATTCGCTGGGCGAAACGTCTGACCGAAGCGGGCGTGCATGTGATCTTCTCCGCGCCGGGGCTGAAAATTCACGCCAAGCTGTTTCTTATTTCCCGTCGCGAAGGGGAAAACGTGGTGCGCTACGCCCATATCGGCACCGGCAACTTCAACGAAAAGACCGCGCGTATCTATACCGACTATTCGCTGCTGACCGCCGACGCGCGCATTACCAATGAGGTACGCCGCGTATTCAGCTTTATTGAAAACCCGTATCGTCCGGTTAGTTTCGATCATCTGATGGTGTCGCCGCAAAACTCGCGCCGCATGCTTTATCAATTGATTGATGAAGAGATCGCCAATGCGCAGCAGGGTTTACCGGCTGGCATTACGCTGAAAATTAACAACCTGGTGGATGAAGGCCTGGTGGATCGGCTTTATACTGCTTCCAGCGTTGGCGTGAAGGTCAATCTGCTGGTGCGCGGCATGTGTTCGCTGATTCCCGATCTGCCGGGGATCAGCGAAAATATCCGTGTCATCAGCATTGTTGACCGCTATCTGGAGCACGATCGCGTCTATATTTTCGAAAGTGGCGGCGATAAAAAAGTGTACCTTTCCTCGGCTGACTGGATGACGCGTAATATTGATTACCGTATTGAAGTCGCCGTGGCGATACTCGACCCACGTCTGAAACAGCGCATACTGGATATCATCGCCATTCTGTTCAGTGATACGGTAAAGGCTCGTGTCGTGGATAAAGAACTGAGCAATCGCTATGTGCAGCGCGGGAACCGCCGTAAGGTGCGTTCGCAGCTGGCCATTTACGATTACATCAAGCAACTGGAACAACCTGAATAATTCCTATGCCAATTTCTCATAAGAGTACGCCCAAACCGCAGGAATTTGCTGCTATTGACCTCGGTTCAAATAGTTTTCACATGGTGATTGCCAGGGTGGTCGATGGCGCAATGCAGGTGCTGGGGCGACTCAAGCAGCGGGTGCATCTGGCTGACGGTCTGGACGCCGGTAATCGCCTGAGCGAAGAGGCGATTCAGCGAGGTCTCAGTTGCCTGACGCTGTTTGCCGAGCGTCTGCAGGGCTTCAGCCCGACTAACGTCACCATTGTCGGCACCCACACGCTGCGTCAGGCCGTGAACGCTGAAGAGTTTTTGCAGCGCGCGGCGGATGTCATCCCCTACCCTATCGAAGTTATCTCCGGCCATGAAGAAGCGCGTCTGATCTTTATGGGCGTGGAACATACCCAGCCGGAAAAAGGCCGCAAGCTGGTGATCGATATTGGCGGCGGCTCAACCGAGCTGGTGATTGGCGAAGATTTCGAACCGCAGCTGGTGGAAAGTCGCCGCATGGGCTGCGTCAGCTTCGCTAACCTCTATTTTCCGGGCGGCGAGATCAACCGGGAAAACTTTCGGCGCGCCCGTCTTGCGGCGGCGCAAAAGCTGGAAACTCTGGCCTGGCAATACCGGCTGCACGGCTGGCAATATGCGTTAGGCGCTTCTGGCACCATCAAAGCCGCCTGCGAAGTGCTGCTGGCGATGGGCGAGAAAGAGAAGCTGATTACGCCGGAGCGGCTGGATAAGCTCTACGATGAGATGATTAAACACAAATCGTTCTCCGCGCTGAGCCTGCCTGGCCTGTCAGAAGAGCGCAAGGCGGTGTTTGTGCCGGGCCTGGCGATTCTGTGCGGCGTGTTTGACGCGCTGGCGATTCGCGAATTGCGTCTCTCTGACGGCGCGCTGCGTGAAGGCGTGCTCTATGAGATGGAGGGCCGTTTTCGCCATCAGGATATTCGCAGCCGCACGGCACAAAGCCTGGCAAACCACTACGCCATCGACAGCGACCAGGCGCGGCGCGTGCTGGAAACCACTGAGGAGCTTTATAATCAGTGGCGCGATCAAAACGCAAAGCAGGCTCATCCGCAGCTGGCCGCGCTGCTGAAATGGGCGGCGCTGCTGCATGAAGTTGGGCTGACCATCAACCACAGCGGCCTGCAACGTCACTCCTCCTATATCCTGCAAAATTCCAATATGCCGGGCTTTAACCAGGATCAGCAGACGCTGCTCGCTACCCTGGTGCGCTTTCACCGCAAAGCGATCAAGCTGGAAGAGATGCCGCGCTTTACGCTGTTTAAGAAAAAGCAGTTTCTGCCGCTGGTTTTCCTGCTGCGGCTCGGCACGCTGCTGAATAATCAACGCCAGGCCACCTCACGTCCGGAGTCGCTGCGCCTGGCCACCGATGACGGGCACTGGACGCTTACCTTTCCGGCGGGCTATTTAAGCCAGAACAATCTTGTGCAGCTCGACCTTGAGCGTGAACAGGGTTACTGGAGCGACGTGACCGGCTGGAAGCTAATGCTGGAAGAAGAGGAGTAAAGACGGGGCGGCGCGTGCCGCCCTGTTAAACAGGTTATGATGCAAACCAATACCGAAACTAACTTCAGTGAAAAATATGGGCTGACGCCAACGCACTCCGAAGTGCTGGCCGCCCTGCCGCTGCTGACGCCGGGCAAGGCGCTGGATCTCGGCTGCGGCAGCGGACGCAACAGCCTGTTCCTTAATCAGCGCGGTTTTGACGTTACCGCCTGGGATCATAATCCCGATAGCCTGGCGCGTCTGAATCAGATTATCGAACAGGAAGGCTTGCAGCATATTCGCACTGAACTGCGCGATCTCAACCAGACGCGCTTCAACGGCGCTTACGAGTTTGTGCTGTCGACGGTGGTGATGATGTTTTTGCAGCCGGAAACTATTCCGCAGCTGATCGCAGATATGCAGGCCTGCACGGCGAAATATGGCTATAACCTGATCGTCGCGGCCATGAGCACCGACGATTTCCCTGCGCCGATCAATTTCTCTTTTACCTTTAAGTCGGGCGAGCTGAGCCATTACTATCGCAACTGGCATATCGTTAAGTACAACGAGCATGTGGGACAGCTGCATAGAAAAGATGAGAATGGCAATCGCATCAACTGCCGGTTCGCCACGCTGCTGGCGCAAAAAGCCAGCTACTAACATCATAAGGCCGTTTTGATAAACGGCCTCTGCCATCCGGCGAAAAAACGCGCAAACAAAAGTTGCTCATTTTTTCATCCGGCGATTGATTTCATCCGCCGTCTGTGTCTAAATGTTGCTATCGCCCATTTGGGTTATTTCAGGAAAAAAATCGCGTGAACAGCGCCATGCCCGTCCGAAGACGTCAAAAAACCGGTACCATGACCCGTATCGTTTTACTGATCAGCTTCATCATTCTTTTAGGCCGACTGATTTTTACCATCCCCGGCGCCATTGAGCACCAACAGCAAAAGAAAACCGCCTCTGCACCCATAACCATCACCACCACAGCCGACATGCGTTAACGGCTGAGCAGCTGCGCTATGCTGATCAATAAGTTGCCTGCCTGAAGACGACCTCTTTTTCGCACCGCTTTTCAGCCGAACCGCTACACTTCCTCGTGTTGCTAACAGACACAAGGAACCGTTATGTCTGCGTCTCACGCTCAACGCTTAAGTGAAACTCGCCATCGTATCCTGACGCTGCTGCTCAGCGAGCCGCAGCTGGTGGATGAGCTGCTGGAAAAACCCGTAGAGCGCACGGCGGATCAACGGCAGAAAAACAGCGGTTATCGTGCCGCGCTGGAAGCAGATATCAGCCAGCTGCACGCCGCCGACCTGGCCGATATTCTGGAGGCGCTACCTGAAGAGGAGCGCCAGGCGCTGTGGCGGCTGATTCCTGGCGCACGACGCGGCCGTGTGCTGGTCGAGGCTTCAGGAACGGTCTGGGCGAGCCTGACGGAAGAGATGAGCGACCGGGATATCCTGCGCGCCATTGAACCGCTCGATATCGACGAGCAGGTCTGGCTGGCGCGCTATCTGCCGCGCGATCTGACCGGACGGCTGCTCTCCTCGCTCGATCCCAGCCAGCGCGCTCGCGTGCTGAGCGTGGTGCAGTTCGACCGCGATCGCGTCGGGCGCATCATGGATTTTAATATCCTCACCGTGCGCGCTGACGTCACACTGGCTACGGTGCAGCGCTTTCTGCGTCAGAAGAAAGCGATAACGGAAGGCACTGATAAGCTGTTTATTACCGATAAAAACAATCAGCTGCTGGGCGAGCTGATGCTGACCGATATCCTGATGAATCAGCCGGAAACGCGCGTGGAACAGATCATGAACACGCGCCCCACTACCTTTCAGCTCAACGACAAGGCGGAAGATGCCGCTGGCGCGTTTGAACGCTATAACCTGATCTCTGCGGCGGTGATCGACGCGCAGGGCAAGCTGATTGGCCGCGTCACCATTGAGGATGTGATCGATCTGGTTAACGAAGAGAACGAGAGCAACATCCGTAAAATGGGCGGCATCAGTCAGGAAGAGGATGTGTTCGCGCCGGTGCGTAAAGCGGTGCGTAAACGCTGGACGTGGCTGGCGGTAAATCTCTGTACCGCTTTTATCGCTTCCCGGGTTATCGGACTGTTTGAAGAGACGATTTCGCAGTTGGTGGCGCTCGCCACCCTGATGCCTATCGTAGCCGGTATCGGCGGCAATACCGGCAACCAGACCATCACCATGATCGTGCGCGCGCTGGCGCTGCATCAGGTCGAGCCAGGTAACTTCTCCTTTCTTATTTTTCGCGAGCTGGGCGTCGCTTTGCTGAACGGTCTGTTCTGGGGCGGCATTATGGGCCTGGTGACCTGGCTGATGTATCACAACCTGGCGCTGGGCGGCGTGATGATGCTGGCGATGGTAATGAATCTGCTGCTGGCGGCGTTGATGGGCGTGCTTATCCCGCTGGTGATGACTAAACTCAGGCGCGATCCCGCTGTGGGATCGAGCGTGCTGATTACCGCGATTACCGATACCGGCGGCTTTTTTATCTTCCTCGGCCTGGCAACGATTTTTTTGCGGCACCATTCAGGGTAGTCTCAGCAATGCCGCTCAGCGCTTTGCGAGCGAACTCTGGCCAATAATGGCCTGAAAACCAGGAGAAAAGCATGTTTAAACCTGATGATTTTGTACAGTTGAAAACCGGTGGGCCTAAAATGCTGGTGCTGCGAGTGGCAGGCGATACGCTTTGGTGCGCGCGCGTGGATGATGTGGCAAAGAAAGAGATAGAAGTCTCAGCCGACAGCGTCAATCTCTATCACGAAGATGGCGATTTCGGCGTCTGCTGAGATGTTTCAGCTGCCCCGCCGCGACGGGGCGCTTTTCGGTCAGCCGTTACTCTCCGCTCTGTCCGTCCGGATTATTGTTCTTTTGCAAGTTGTCGCCGCCAAGCCCGCCGATAAAAGGCAAACGCAAACGCAGCGGGGAAAAATCCACGCCGAGATTCAGCCCGAGCACATTAATTTCAATTCCCTCTTCTTTCGCCAGCGTCACGCCCAGCACGCCCAGAATCGACGCCTGAATGCCGCTGCCTGAGGGCGACAGACCAATCGGATGCCATAACGAGCGGTAATCTTTGCCAATGGCATTGGCGGGCAGATCCAGCTTCAGCGACGGCACTTCGCGCCCGATATGCGCCAGGAAAGTATTACTGTTCGGGCCAGGCCAGGCATGATAGGTCTGCGGCCAGGGATAGCTCTTAATCGCCGCCTCGATTTTTGGGATCATCGCCTGCGCCACTGCGCCGCGATGCTCGATCAACAGCCGTGGCTTCGCGCCGTACCAGTAGCCATCAGGCAGCGTATAGTTACGACGAATCACCTCTTTGCTGCCCCAGCTCACCACTTCATAGCGATTGTACTGAGTTTCTCCTGCCCGCTTGAAGATGATCCACGGATGCACCGCGACCACCCCTTTCCAGCCGTAGGTAGGTGCCACATAGACCTGAACAATGGCGAGATTGCTTAAGCGTACCGGATCGGGCGCGATGCCTGCCGAATCGCGGCGCGCCGACCACCAGCCCTGGCCGCTCAGCTCGCCGCTGCGGGTGGCCTGCGCCAGGCTTTGCCCCAGCGAGAGCAGCAGGATACAGAGAAAAGCGATACAGATTACTTTCAGAGAGATCATCTTTTTGCGGGTTCCCCCGTTGGTAACACAGAAAATCGCCAGTCAATCTCGCGATTTAACTGGCGATAAAGCATGTTGGATGATGGTTTAGCGACGATTTTCAGCCTTTGTGCGCCTGGGCAAGAAGGTCGTTATGCTTTTTTGCACAAGCCAACAACCGGCTTTCGCCGCTCTGCGGGCTGAAGCTGAGCGTTCCATCATCAACCCAGACGACATCCGGCGCAAGCGTACTTTTAAAAAAGAGGCGTTCCTGCCGTTGACGAGAAATTACCCATAAAAAAGCCACCAGCAAAAGCTGATGGCCTGATGCAGAGGCGTTGGGGATTAGCGAGGCTAAGGGATCATTCCCACTCAATCGTCGCCGGCGGCTTGCCGCTGATGTCATAAACCACGCGCGAAATGCCGTTCACTTCGTTGATAATGCGGTTTGAAACGCGGCCAAGGAAGTCATAGGGCAGATGCGCCCAGTGCGCGGTCATAAAGTCGATGGTTTCTACCGCACGCAGCGAAACCACCCAGTCATATTTACGACCGTCGCCCATCACGCCTACCGAACGCACCGGCAGGAACACGGTGAATGCCTGGCTGACCTTGTTGTAAAGATCCGCTTTACGCAGCTCTTCAATGAAGATCGCGTCAGCGCGGCGCAGCAGGTCGCAATACTCTTTCTTCACTTCGCCCAGCACGCGCACGCCCAGCCCCGGACCGGGGAACGGATGACGATAAAGCATGTCGTACGGCAGGCCCAGCTCCAGACCAATCTTGCGCACTTCATCTTTGAACAGCTCTTTCAGCGGTTCAACCAGCCCCAGCTTCATCTCTTTCGGCAGACCGCCCACGTTATGGTGCGATTTGATCACGTGCGCTTTGCCGGTCGCCGAGGCGGCAGACTCAATCACGTCCGGATAAATGGTGCCCTGCGCCAGCCATTTCACGTCGGTCAGCTTGCTGGCTTCTTCATCGAACACTTCGATAAAGACGCGGCCAATGGTTTTACGCTTGGCTTCTGGATCGTCAATGCCCGCCAGCGCGTTCAGGAAGCGCATCTCGGCCGCGACGTGGACGATATTCAGGCCGAAGTGATCGCCAAACATATCCATCACCTGCTCCGCTTCGTTCAGGCGCAGCAGGCCGTTATCGACGAATACGCAGGTCAGGCGATCGCCAATGGCGCGGTGCAGCAGCATGGCGGTAACGGATGAGTCCACGCCGCCGGAGAGGCCGAGGATCACTTTGTCATTGCCGACCTGCTCGCGCAGGCGTTTTACCGCATCCTCAATGATTTTTGCTGGCGTCCACAGCGCTTCACATTCGCAGATATCGCGAATAAAGCGCTCCAGCATGCGCAGGCCCTGACGGGTGTGCGTCACTTCCGGGTGGAACTGCACGCCGTAAAAACGCTTCTCTTCGTTTGCCATGATGGCGAAGGGACAGGTTTCGGTGCTGGCGACAGTGACGAAGCCCGCAGGAATGGCGGTGACTTTATCGCCGTGGCTCATCCAGACATCCAGCAGCGTCTTGCCGGAGTCGCTGATAGCATCTTCGATACCGCGGATCAGCGCGCTTTCGTTGGCGACTTCCACCTGCGCATAGCCAAACTCGCGCTCGCTGGAGCCTTCCACTTTGCCGCCCAGCTGAATCGCCATGGTCTGCATGCCGTAGCAGACGCCCAACACCGGCACGCCCGCGTTAAACACATATTCCGGCGCGCGTGGACTGTTCTGCTCGGTGGTGCTTTCCGGGCCGCCGGAGAGAATAATACCGTTCGGATTGAACTGGCGAATCTGCTCTTCGGTGACATCCCACGCCCATAGCTCGCAGTAAACGCCCAGCTCGCGCACGCGGCGCGCAACCAGCTGCGTATACTGAGAACCAAAATCGAGAATCAGAATGCGGTGTTTATGAATGTTTTCCGTCGTCATTAAGGCACTTCCAGGGCGGTAGACTGATAATGAAATCGCCCGGCGGCTGCCGGGCGGTAAATCTTACGGGATTACGATCCCATGCGGTAGTTCGGCGACTCTTTGGTGATGGTCACATCGTGAACGTGACTTTCAGAGATGCCGGCGCCGCTGATACGCACAAATTCCGCTTTGGTGCGCAGCTCATCGATAGTGGCGCAGCCGGTCAGGCCCATACAGGAGCGCAGGCCGCCCATTTGCTGATGCACGATCTCTTTCAGGCGGCCTTTATAGGCGACGCGGCCTTCGATACCTTCCGGCACCAGTTTGTCGGCGGCGTTATCGGTCTGGAAGTAGCGATCGGAGGAGCCTTTGGACATCGCGCCCAGCGAGCCCATGCCGCGATAGGATTTAAATGAGCGGCCCTGATAGAGTTCGATCTCGCCCGGCGACTCTTCCGTACCGGCCAGCATTGAGCCGACCATCACGCAGGATGCGCCCGCAGCGATCGCTTTGGCGATGTCGCCTGAGAAGCGGATGCCGCCGTCAGCGATAACCGGAATGCCGGTGCCTTCCAGCGCGGTAACCGCGTCAGAAACGGCGGTGATCTGCGGCACGCCCACGCCGGTAACGATACGGGTGGTACAGATGGAGCCAGGACCGATACCCACTTTCACTGCGCTCACGCCCGCCTCCATCAGCGCCAGCGCGCCTGCGCCGGTTGCCACGTTGCCGCCGATAATTTCGAGGTCAGGATATTTATCGCGAGTTGCGCGAATACGTTGCAGCACGCCTTCGGAATGACCGTGCGAGGAGTCGATCAGCAGCACGTCGACACCGGCAGCGACCAGCGCATCGACGCGCTCTTCATTACCGGCGCCTGCGCCTACCGCCGCGCCTACACGCAGACGGCCTTGCGCATCTTTACAGGCGTTAGGCTTACGTTCTGCTTTCTGGAAATCTTTTACGGTGATCATGCCAAGCAGATGGAAGCTGTCGTCCACCACCAGCGCTTTTTCCACGCGTTTTTCATGCATTTTTTGCAGCACGATTTCGCGGGCTTCGCCCTCTTTCACCGTGACCAGACGTTCTTTCGGCGTCATCACGGCAGAAACCGGCAGGCTTAGATCGGTGACGAAACGCACGTCACGACCGGTGATAATGCCTACCAGCGCGTTATCCGCATTCACCACCGGGTAACCGGCGAAACCGTTGCGTTCGGTCAGCGCTTTGACTTCACTCAGCGCGGTAGTCGGCAGAACGGTCTGCGGCTCGGTGACCACGCCGCTCTCATGTTTTTTCACCTTGCGAACTTCATCCGCCTGGCGCTCAATCGACATATTTTTGTGAATAAAGCCAAGGCCGCCTTCCTGCGCCAGCGCAATAGCCAGACCCGCTTCGGTCACGGTATCCATTGCAGCGGAGAGCATGGGAATGTTCAGACGGATGTTTTTCGTCAGTTGGGTGCTGAGATCGGCCGTGTTAGGCAGAACGGTGGAGTGAGCGGGAACGAGCAGAACGTCGTCGAATGTCAGGGCTTCTTTAGCGATTCTTAGCATGGCAATATCTCAACCTGGAGGTGAATGAGAACAGATAAAATATTGCCGCGGCATTATACAGGGCGTAATCGATTGCCTCCAGCTTTTTTTCAGGAAAAGTCTTGATCCCCTGTGCCAGCCATGTAGTATCGGTTAATTAACCCTCTGATTTATTATTTGATCCTCATCACATGTCGCTACCGCCAATCGCCAATATTTTTACCGTCAGCCGTCTTAACACCACGGTGCGCCAGCTGCTGGAAAAAGAGATGGGATCGGTCTGGCTGAGCGCGGAGATCTCTAACTTTACTCAGCCCGCGTCGGGCCACTGGTACTTCACGCTGAAGGATGACGGCGCGCAGGTGCGCTGCGCCATGTTCCGCAACAGCAACCGACGCGTCAGCTTTCGTCCGCAGCATGGACAGCAGGTGCTGGTGCGCGCCACCATTACCCTGTATGAGCCGCGCGGCGACTATCAGCTGATTGTTGAGAGTATGCATCCGGCGGGTGAAGGTTTGCTGCAACAGCAGTTCGAACTGCTGAAGGCGCGGCTGGCGACGGAAGGTCTGTTTGAGCAGCAGCACAAGCAGCCGCTGCCCGATCCGGCGCAGCAGGTCGGCGTGATCACCTCCGCCACCGGCGCGGCGCTGCATGATGTGCTGCGCGTGCTGCATCGCCGCGATCCTTCGCTGCCGGTGGTGATCTACCCCACCGCCGTACAGGGAGCCGACGCGCCAGCGGCGATCGTGCGCGCCATTGAGCTGGCGAATCTGCGTAAAGAGTGCGATGTGCTGATTGTCGGACGCGGCGGCGGCTCGCTGGAGGATCTCTCAAGCTTCAACGATGAGCGTGTGGCGCGGGCGATTTTCGCCAGCCGCATCCCGATCGTCAGCGCCGTGGGCCACGAGACTGACGTCACCATCGCCGATTTCGTGGCGGATCTACGCGCGCCGACGCCTTCTGCAGCGGCGGAGCTGGTAAGCCGCAACCAGGTTGAGCTGCTGCGCCAGCTACAGTCGCAACAGCAGCGGCTGGAGATGGCGATGGATTATTACCTTGCCCGCCAGCAGCGCAGCTTTACCCGACTGAATCATCGTTTGCAACAGCAGCATCCACAGCTGCGCCTGGCGCGTCAGCAGACCGCGCTGTTCCGCCTGCAGCGCAGGCTGGATGAGGCGATGGAAGAGCGTCTGCGCCGCGCCGCGCGTCAGCAAGAACGCCTGACGCAGCGTCTGGCGGCGCAGCAGCCTCAGGGGCGCATCTGGCAATCTCAGCAGCAGTTGCAGCAGCAGCGCTACCGTTTGCAGCAGGCGATGGACAAACAGCTCAACCAGGATAAGCAGCGTTTCGCCACGCTGGCGGCGCAGCTGGAAGGCGTAAGTCCGCTGGCCACGCTGGCGCGCGGCTTCAGCGTTACCACCGCCAGCGATGGTCAGGTAGTGAAGAAAACTGCTCAGCTGCATACCGGCGATCTGCTGCGCACACGGCTGGACGACGGCTGGGTCGAGAGCCAGGTCACCCAAATCACGCCGCAAAAAGCGCGCCGTCGCAAAGCATAACCCATAGAGGTTAACTATACTTTTTGGCACATTTATCGTGCCAAGGAGTCTGGTATGCCTTACAGCATTGTCCCCCCCTATATGCTGCGCAACATCATCACGAATGGCTCGGGTCATCAGCAGGATTATGCGCGACGCACTTTGACACACGTTCAGCATCTGATGGCGGAAAACTGGCAGAAACCTGTTGCGCCGCATACCGCGGCTGCGGGTCACGTTGAACGAGAAATTTATGATACGCAAAACACACAAAACCTGCCGGGCACGTTGATTCGTAAAGAGGGTCAGTCCGGCAATAGCGATGTGGCGGCGGAAGAAGCCTGGAATTACCTTGGCGTGACTTACGATTTTTTCTGGCAGATCTATCAGCGCAACTCAGTGGACAATCAGGGTCTGGCGCTGCTGGGAACGGTACATTACGGCAAGGAGTATCAGAACGCCTTCTGGAACGGTCAGCAGATGGTATTTGGCGACGGGGACGGCGAGATTTTTAATCGTTTTACCATCGCTATCGACGTGGTTGCTCATGAATTGTCTCATGGCGTGACGGAGACCGAAGTCGGGCTGATCTATTTTGAACAGGCAGGCGCGCTGAATGAATCGATCTCAGACGTCTTCGGCTCGCTGGTGAAACAGTACAATCTGAAGCAGAGCGCCGACAAGGCGGACTGGATTATTGGCGAAGGCTTGCTGGCGGAAGGCATCCATGGCGTTGGGCTGCGTTCGATGGCGGCGCCGGGCACCGCCTATGACGATCCGATGCTGGGAAAAGATCCGCAGCCGGCGCATATGGATAACTACATTGAAACCCGCGAAGATAATGGCGGCGTGCATCTGAATTCCGGCATTCCTAACCATGCCTTTTATCTTGCGGCGAAAGCGCTGGGCGGTTACGCCTGGGAGCTGGCCGGTCACGCCTGGTACGATACCGTCTGCGACAAAGAGTTGCCGCAGGATGCCGATTTCAAAACCTTTGCTCAGTTCACCATTCGTCACGGCCAGCAGCGATTTAATCAATCCGTTGGCCAGGCGATTGAGCAGGCCTGGAAAGAGGTAGGCGTGTTATGACCCCCATCCCTGAACTGACCGACGATGCTATCGTGGAAGTGGCGCGTGAAGGCGGTTTCGCCTGGATTCCGAAGCTGAATCCGGAGCGCCGTTTTACCCTCGCCCAGCTGCCGCAGCCGCAAAAACAGCGGGTGTGCGCCGTGCTGGAACAGGCGATGCCGCTCGGTGAGCCGCAGGGAAAAGGCAGCAGCGCCGGACGCGGCGACCAGCGCTATTTTCGTATTCAGATAACCTACGCCACGCACCAGGAAGCAGGCTCGATTGTGATTCTGATTCCGGAACAGGTAGCGCCGCCGGAGCTGGAGACGCTCTGGCGGGACGGAGAGTAGCAGAAAGCAGACAATAAAAAAGGGCCGAACGTTTCGGCCCTTTTAAACAAAGGCCGATTTTCATCGGCCTTTTCCTGGCTTAAGGCAAGGCGTAAGCAATCACATAATCACCGCGATCCGGCGACTGACGCGCGCCGCCTGCCGAGATCAGGATGTACTGCTTGCCGTTTTTCGGTGAGACATAGCTCATCGGTCCGCCCTGGCTGCCCACCGGCAGGCGCGCTTTCCACACTTCTTTACCGGTTGAAGAGTCAAAGGCGCGCAGATAGTAATCCTGTGTACCGGCGATAAACACCAGCCCGCCCTGGGTTGCCATGGTGCCGCCCAGCGAAGGCATCCCGATCGGCATCTGTACGTGCATCTTGATACCAAACGGACCGGTATCCTGCACCGTGCCTAACGGCACCTGCCAGACGATTTTGCGCGCTTTCATGTCGATGGCAGAGAGCGTGCCGAACGGCGGCTCCTGACACGGAATCCCCAGCGGCGACATAAAGCGGTTTTTGTTCACTGCGTACGGCGTGCCTTTCAGCGGAACCGCGCCCATACCGGTGTTGATCGCTTCACCGCCATTGCTGCCGCGTGAAATAGCGTCGGTATTGGCCGGAATCATCTGCACCCACAGGCCGAGACGCATATCGTTAACAAACATATACTGGTGGGTCGGATCGAACGAGATGCCGCCCCAGTTCATGCCACCGAGCGAGCCCGGAAAACTGAGCGACTTGTCGGTGCCGGGTACGGTGAACAGGCCGTCGTAACGCATAGATTTAAAGGCGATGCGGCATACCAGTTGATCAAACGGCGTGGCACCCCACATATCCGACTCTTTCAATGTCTGATTGCCAATCTGCGGCATCTCGGTAGAGTGCGGCTGCGTTTTAGTGTACTGCTCGTTCGGGATCTGGCCCTGTGGCATCGGCAGCTCTTCAACCTTGGTCAGCGGCTTACCGGTTGCGCGATCCAGCACAAAGATCATGCCGGTCTTACCACCAATAACGACGGCAGGTTTGGTCGTGCCATCCTTCATTGGGAAATCAACCAGGCTCGGCTGCATCGGCAGGTCGAAATCCCACAGATCGTTATGAACGGTCTGATATACCCACTTCTCTTTGCCGGTAGTGGCGTCGAGAGCGAGAATAGAAGCGCCATATTTATGATCCAGCGGCGTGCGGTTTGCGCCCCACAGGTCAACCGAGGAGCTGCCCATCGGCAGGAACACGGTGTTCATCGCCGGATCGTAGGACATCGGCGCCCATGAGTTCGGTGTACTGCGCGCAAAGCTCTGGCCCGGCTGAAGTTTCGCGTTCGGATCAGGATTGCCTGGGTCAAACGCCCAGCGCATGGCACCGGTAATCACATCGAAGCCACGCAGCACGCCGCCCGGCATATCGGTCTGAACGTTATCGGCCACACGGCCACCCACCACCACGGTAGTTCCCGCAAGAGTCGGCGCTGAGGTCAGCTGATATTTCGGATCCTGCGCGTCACCGAGGCCCGCTTTCAGATTCACCACGCCGTTGTCGCCAAAGTTCTGGCACAGCTCGCCATTGTCGGCGTTAATCGCGATCAGACGCGCATCAATGGTGTTCATCAACAGACGACGCTGGCAGGCATCATTGGCCGCCAGAGCCGGCGCCGGCACCGGCGTTGAACCCGGCTGGGTTGGCTGCGTCAGCGGCTTGGTGGCATCAAAGTAGGCGAGACCACGGCAACGGTTCCAGACTTCAGCCTGGGCATTCACTTCATGCTTCCACAGCTGCTTGCCGGTATCCGCTTCCACTGCAATCACGTTGTTATGCGGCGTACAGAGATAGAGGGTATTACCCACCTGCAGCGGCGTTTGCTGATCTTCAGCGCCATTGCCGGTCGGGCTTTCCGGGGTATCGCCGGTATGGAAAGTCCAGGCAACTTTTAGATCCCTCACGTTATCACGCGTAATCTGATCCAACGCCACGAAGCGGCTGCCACCCGGCGTGTTACCGTAGTTGTCCCAGTTTTTCTGCTCTTTCGCTTTGTCTACCGGCACCAGCGGCAACTCTTTGCCGTCAAAGGCGACGACAGGATGCGGCTGAAACATCTGTACAATGGTTGCCAGCATACCCACGGCGATAACCGCAGAGAGCACGTAAGAGATTTTCGCCAACGGCGCTTTGCCTTCGCGCTTGCGCAACGCAGGCCAGATGATGAAGGCCAGCAGCATCATTCCTGCCGGAACCATCAGGCGCGATACCAGCCCCCAGAAATCCAGACCGGTTTCCGCCAGCGCCCAAATCAGGGTGCCGACGAACATCAGAATGAACAGGACAACCGCTGAAGATTTGCGGCGGAAGAACTGAATCGCGGAAAGCACGGTAACAATACCGGCAATCAAGAAGTACCAGCTGCCGCCGAGGGAGGCTAACTTACCGCCGCCAATGACGAAAAACAGACCGATGGCGAGCAGCACCAGTCCCAGCAGTACAGACCCTATGCCTAACCCTTTTGAGGCGCGGGCTTTTGTTTCAGCCATAAAAACTCTCCTGAACGAATAAAGCGCCCATGACCGGAACCTCTGTCAAAGTCCGGTCATAGAAATGCCGCCACGCCTGAGCCGGGAACACTTCTGCTACAGCTTTATTCCAGAACACATTGGTACGGACAATGTCCGTGATGGACTCAATGCGGGAGAAGAAACCAGGAAAATTCGCACCTTCTGCCCGCAAAGCGGCGCGATTGTACCATTTGGTACATCCGGGTGTGAACATTTATAACGCATTTATTACTGAGTAATAGCATTTACGCTACAATTGTTGAAATAAGCGCTTATAAATCAATAAGTATTAACAAAAGTTTCCTTCGTCCGGGCGACAACTGACATTTCGCGCAGCAAGATGGCACAAAGATCGCCTAAATAATGCCTGCCGAGCGCAATACAAACAGGCCAATCGCCGTGGTGAAGAAGGAGCCAACGGTGGTCATGGCGATGATGTTCGCCGCCAGCGTGGCATTGCCTCCCATTGCGCGCGTCATTACGTAGCTGGCTGCCGCCGTCGGCGTGGCGGAGAACAAAAACATCACGCCCAGCGCCACACCACGAAAACCGCAGAGTGCACCGCCCAAGGTCAGCAGCACCGGCACCACCAGCACCCTTGCTACGGCAGCATAGATTGCCGTGTTGCTGGTCCGAAACATCATGCGCCAGTCGAGACTGGCCCCGGCGCAGAGCATCGCCAGCGGCAGGGCCATGCCGGAGAGAAAGCCGCCCGTTTTGATCACCGGTTGCGGAATGGACCAGCCGGAAAAATTCCAGGCGAGACCCACTACCAGCGCGATAATCAGCGGGTTGGTCACGATACCACGCAGGATGGCGCGCAAACCCGGCGCCGTCTGACGGCCACCGCTCAGGCTGCGCGTCAGAGTAATCACTGACAGCACATTAAACAGAATTACCGTTGCCGCCATAAATAGCGATCCTACCGCGACGCCTTCGTTACCGTAAGCCATGGACGCATAGGCGATACCCACAATCGCGCTATTGGCGCGAAAGCCGCCCTGCACAAAGATTCCGCGCTCGCGTGGATTTTTTACCAGCAGCGGCGCCGCCAGCTCCAGCAATAAAAACGTTAACAGCGTGCCCACGGCACCATAAAGCGCCAGCGGCAGATTACTCATTAGCGAGGTGTGGTCAGTGGCAACGCTGAAAAAAAGCAGGCAGGGTAAAGCCAGATTAAACACCAGCCGCGTGGCACCGTCGCAAAAGGAATCCTCGAGTAAACGGAAGCGGCGCAGAACAACGCCCAACATTAACAACAGCAGATTTGGCACAGTTACGCCAAAGGCGAAGCGCCAGGTTTCCCAATCCATAACTTCCCTTGTGCAAAAAAAGAGGGCCAAACTGGCCCTCACTGATTAACGTTTATTTTTCTTCAGATGTGACAGCAGGCGCTTACGCTTGCGCTGCTGGGTTGGCGTCAGCATGTTGCGTTTTCCGGCAAACGGATTCTCCCCCTCTTTGAACTGGATACGAATCGGCGTACCCATCACGTTCAGCGAGCGGCGGAAATAGTTCATCAGATAGCGCTTGTAGGAGTCCGGCAGATCTTTCACCTGGTTGCCGTGGATCACCACAATCGGCGGGTTATAACCACCGGCGTGCGCATATTTCAGCTTCACGCGGCGTCCGCGCACCAGCGGCGGCTGATGATCTTCTTCCGCCATATGCATAATACGGGTCAGCATTGAGGTGTTAACACGTTTGGTGGAGCAGTCGTACGCTTCGGTGACCGATTCAAACAGGTTGCCGACGCCGCTGCCATGCAGCGCGGAGATAAAGTGTACGCGGGCAAAGTCGATAAAGCCGAGGCGGAAGTCGAGGGTCTCTTTCACCTCATCCTTCACCTCCTGCGACAGGCCATCCCACTTGTTCACCACAATCACCAGGGAGCGTCCGCTGTTGAGGATAAAGCCGAGCAGCGACAGATCCTGATCGGAGATGCCTTCACGCGCATCGATCACCAGCATCACCACGTTAGCGTCTTCAATCGCCTGCAGGGTTTTGATGACGGAGAATTTTTCTACCGTATCGGTGATTTTGCCGCGCTTACGCACGCCCGCCGTATCGATCAGAATATATTCGCGCTCGTCACGCTCCATCGGAATGTAGATGCTGTCGCGCGTGGTGCCCGGCATGTCATACACCACCACACGATCTTCGCCGAGGATACGGTTAGTCAGCGTTGACTTACCTACGTTGGGACGTCCAACAATCGCCAGCTTGATCGGCAGGCCGGTAGGATCGAACTCTTCCTCTTCCTCTTCCTCTTCCAGCGTCTCGCCGTTCTCTTCCGCTGCCAGCGCCGCCCAGTAGGCTTCGTTTTCATCCTCTTCGCTCAGCGGCTGCGGATCGCGCTCGTCCATCCACGGCAGCAGCACGGTTTCCAGCAGGCTGGTTACGCCGCGGCCATGGGAAGCGGCGATAGAGTAGATGTCACCCAGGCCCAGCGCGTAAAACTCCACAACGGCGGAGTCAGCATCAAGGCCGTCGGTTTTGTTGGCAACCAGGAAGGTGGGTTTCTGACGGGAGCGAAGATGATGAGCGATCTGCTGATCCGCAGGCATCAGGCCGGCACGCGCATCCACCATAAACAGCACCACATCGGCTTCTTCAATCGCCAGCAGCGACTGCTCCGCCATGCGTGTTTCCACGCCCTCTTCGCCACCGTCAATGCCGCCGGTATCGATAACAATAAATTCGCGCCCTTCCACTTCGGCGCGACCATATTTGCGATCGCGAGTCAGTCCGGGAAAATCCGCCACCAGCGCATCACGTGTGCGCGTTAAACGGTTGAACAGCGTGGATTTCCCCACATTGGGACGCCCAACCAGCGCGACCACAGGTACCATAACACTTGCCTCAATTAATAATTAATCGCCCGAATGGCGTGATTATAACGGCTCAGGCCGCAGAGTTCAGGCTGAAGGCGCAAAGAATATCATGCCTGAATAAAAACGAAACGGCCCCTGAACATCAGGAGCCGTTGAAACGGTGTGGATATTCGCTAAAAAACGCTTACCCCTTAGCGGGTAATCGCATAGACCTCACCATCTTTTGTCTGGATCAGCAGCTTGTCGCCAGCCACCACCGGTTCCGTCTGGAAGCCTGAGCTGTCAACTTTCTGCTGAGCCACGAAACGGCCGTCGTCAGTATTGATCCAGTGCAGGTAACCTTCGCTGTCGCCGACGACCAGATAACCGTTGTAGAGCACCGGCGACGTCAGGTTGCGGTGCAGCAGATCGCTCTGACGCCAGATCGCCACGCCGCCGTCCACATTGAGGGCGATAACGCGGTCATCCTGATCGACAAGATAGATACGACCCGCATCGACAATCAGATCTTTCACGCCGCCAATTTCACGCTTCCACAAAATCTGACCGGAACGCAGATCCAGCGCCGTCAGGTTGCCGTTGTAGGCCAGCGCATACACTACGCCGTTAACGATCACCGGAGTGGTATCCACGTCGCTCAGACGGTCGATTTCCGTCGCGCCGCTCGGCTGAGAGATACGCTGCTGCCAAATCAGCTGGCCCTGATTGATAATCACGGCGCTGACGCGACCATTATCACCGCCGACAATGGCGCCGCCGAATGCAGTGGCCGGTGCGGATTCGCCGCGCAATGACAGCGCAGGCATATCCAGGTTAACGCTCCACTTCACCACGCCGCTGTTCTGATCCAGCCCCTGCAACATGCCGTTGCTGGTATGCACCAGCACCAGGCCGTCGCTGACAACCGGACGGGAAAGCGCTTCGCCCGCCACGCTGGTTTGCCAGGCGATGCTGCCATCGCTGCTGTTCAGGGCATAGACCTGACCGCGTTCGCTGCCGATATAGATACGATCGCCGCCGGCAGTCACGCCGCCGGAAAGCATTGCAGAACGGTTTTTCGAGAAAAAGCCGGTCTTCTCAGAGAGATCAACTTTCCATTTTTCTTTGCCGTCCGCCGCATCCAGCGCCTTTACGACGCCAAAACGATCGGCGGCAAACACGGTGCCTTCCTGCCAGGCGGGATGCAGATTCGAATAGAAATCGCCGACGCCATCGCCTACTGAGGTGCTCCACGCTTCCTTAGGAGTAAACTGATTTTCCACCTGAGGCAACGGGGCCATTTTTACCACATCTTCTTCGCCGCTAAACAGCGAACAACCACTGAGCAAAGTGACTGAAATCAGCCCCGGCAGCAGGTATTTACGTAATTCCATGCGCTCTCTCTTGACTGGCTTAGCTTAAGTTATTCATCTTCATCTGCATCATCTGTTTCAGCGCCGGAGAGGCGTCTGAAGCGACGCCTTTGCTCCACGCATCGCGTGCGCCCTGCTTGTCGCCTTTGCTCAGCAGCGCTTCGCCACGGATATCCGCCACAATGGCCGTCCAGCCTTCACCCTTGACAGCGTCAAGGGTTTTAAGCGCGGCATCCGCCTGATTCTGTTGCAGTTGAATGCGAGCCAGACGCAGGTTAAGTACCGCCTGCAGATTGGCATCTTTAGTATCTTTCAGGCCGCTTTGCAGCTGCACGGCCGCTTTATCCAGCTGATTTCCGTCAACATACTGTTTCGCTAAATCGAGCGCGGCCAGCGCACCATAAGTATTGCTGTTTTCGCTGGTAAACTGCGCCACTGCTTCCAGCGTCTGCGGCTTGTCAGCCTGCATCGCGCCGGTGAGCTGCTGGTAACGCGCTGAAACCTCTTTTGCCGAGTTCGCCTGATGGCTGGCCCAGTAGCGCCAGCCGCCCAGTGCGGCGATACCAATGACCAGGCCTACCGCCAGCGCCTTGCCATTATTGGCAAAGAAACGGCGCAGCACATCAACCTGTTCGTTTTCATTGCTGTAAACTTCCACGCAATCCTTCTCCTTTCAATGGTCGTAGCTGCGCGACGCTCAGTTCAGAAGCGTGCGCAACGCAGCAGCGGCGTCCGCCTGCGCCAGCGTTTGCTGATCGCCAGTGCGCAGATCTTTCACCACTACCTGGCCAGCGTTCACTTCATTTTCACCCAGCATCAGGGCGACGCGTGCGCCCCACTTATCCGCGCGGGCAAACTGCTTCTTGAAGTTACCGCCGCCGAAGTTGGTCATTAACTTCAGCTCCGGCGCGGCATCACGCAGTTTTTCCGCCAGTTGCATCGCGGCCGACTGAACGCCCTGGCCGGAAGCGATAACATAGACATCAACAATGCGCGTGGGTTCAAATTCCGGGTTAACCGCCTGAACCAGCAGCACCAGACGCTCCATTCCCATGGCAAAACCCACGGCGGGCGTGGCGCGACCGCCTAATTGTTCAACCAGACCATCGTAACGGCCACCGGCGCAAACGGTGCCCTGCGCGCCCAGGCTGTTGGTTACCCATTCAAATACGGTGCGGTTGTAGTAATCGAGGCCGCGTACCAGACGCTGGTTGACGCTATAGGCGATACCGGCATCGTCCAGCAGCGCGCAAAGGCCCGCGAAGTGCTCGCGCGAATCGTCATCCAGATAGTCGCCCAGAGTCGGCGCGTCATTCAGCAGCTGCTGAACGTCGGGATTTTTGCTGTCCAGCACCCGCAGCGGGTTGCTGTACATGCGACGTTTGCAATCTTCGTCCAGCTTCTCTTTATGCTGCTCAAGGAAAGCCACCAGCGCATCACGGTACCTGGCGCGGGCTTCCAGCGAGCCGATGGAGTTAAGCTCAAGACGAACGTGATCGGCGATACCCAGCGCTTTCCACCAGCGCGCGCTCAGCATAATCAGCTCGGCATCAACGTCCGGTCCCTGCAGGCCAAATACCTCGACGCCCATCTGATGGAACTGACGATAGCGGCCCTTTTGCGGACGTTCATAGCGGAACATCGGGCCGATATACCACAGGCGCTGTTCCTGGTTGTAAAGCAGACCGTGCTCAATACCGGCGCGCACGCAGCCCGCGGTGCCTTCCGGACGCAACGTCAGGCTTTCGCCGTTGCGATCGTCAAAGGTGTACATCTCTTTTTCGACCACATCGGTGACTTCACCAATGGCGCGTTTAAACAGCGGAGTCTGCTCGACGATAGGTAAACGAATTTCGCTGTAGCCGTAGCTGGCCAGAACCTGTTTGAGAGTGCCTTCAATCCGTTGCCAGATGGCCGTATCCGCAGGCAGGTAATCATTCATCCCGCGAATAGCTTGAATGTTCTTCGCCACGTTAAAATCTCTTAATACAAAAAAACCTGTCCGGCATCATACCTTATGAGGATGAAACCGCACAGGTTCAATCACAAAAGTGACGCGTGCTGCCACGCGCCGTCCATTAGTTTTCCAGCTGCTGCACGTTGATGCGGCGGCTTTCATCCAGCATTATGGCCTTAGCGCGAATACGCGCCTCCAGCTGGTCGATCATGTCGTCATTGTCGAGCCGATCGCGCTGACGCACGCCATCTTCGTAAAAGCCGCTCTTCTTGTTGCCGCCGGTCACGCCGAGCGTGGAGATGGTGGCTTCGCCCGGACCATTGACCACGCAGCCGATGATAGAGACATCCATCGGCGTGATGATATCTTCCAGACGCTGCTCTAACGCATTGACCGTGCCGATCACGTCAAACTCCTGGCGTGAACAGGTTGGACAGGCGATAAAGTTGATGCCGCGCGCGCGAATGCGCAGGGATTTCAGGATATCGAAGCCGACTTTCACTTCTTCCACCGGATCGGCCGCCAGCGAAATACGCAGCGTATCGCCAATGCCTTCAGAGAGCAGAAGACCCAGTCCGATAGCGGATTTCACCGCGCCGGCACGCGCGCCGCCCGCCTCGGTGATGCCGAGATGCAGCGGCTGATCGATCTGCTTCGCCAGCAGACGATAGGACTCCACCGCCAGAAACACGTCTGACGCCTTTACGCTGACCTTGAACTGATCAAAGTTGAGGCGATCAAGATGATCCACATGACGCATGGCCGATTCCAGCAGCGCCTGCGGCGTCGGCTCGCCATACTTTTCCTGCAGATCTTTTTCCAGCGAACCGGCGTTAACGCCGATACGGATCGGAATATTGTTGTCGCGCGCGCAATCCACCACCTGGCGGATACGTTCGTTATTGCCGATGTTGCCCGGATTGATACGTAAGCAATCGACGCCATATTCGGCGACTTTCAGTGCGATGCGGTAGTCAAAATGGATATCAGCAACCAGCGGGACGTTCACCTGCTGTTTAATCAGTTTGAACGCTTCCGCCGCATCCATGGTCGGCACCGAAACGCGGACGATATCAACGCCGACGCGCTCCAGCGCTTTGATTTGATTGACCGTCGCCTGCACGTCGGTGGTGCGGGTGTTGGTCATCGACTGAACGGCGATTGGCGCACCGTCGCCGACTGGCACCTTGCCGACGTAAATCCGGGTTGATTTGCGACGGATAATGGGTGCTTCGTTATGCATATTTTCTCTCCACAATTGCCCGGGGACGCGATACGGCGTTATTGCGCACCCAACGTCAGGCGAGCAACCTGGTTATTACGGATAAAACGACTTAAATCAACAGGCTGGTTCTGATATTGAATCTGAACCGCAGTGGGCGCGCCGATTTTCAGACGATAAGGCGCGGTACCGGCCAGGCTCAGTTTACCACCGCTGCGTTGCAATCCGCTGAAGAGTTTTTTACCCGTAGCATCGGTGACTTCCAGCCAGCAGTCAGCATTGAAGTTCATCACTACCGCGTTAGGATCGCTGGCTGGCTGAGTGGTCGCGGCATTGCCGACCGGCAGCTGCGTGTTGCCGTTGGCAACCGGCGCGGCAGCGTTGCTTGCGCCCGCATCAACCGGCGCCTGGCTGGGAGAGACCACTGCGTTGTTTACGGCGGAAGGCGCCGCAGCGCTGTTGGCCGCAGCAGCGTTGTTGGCGCTGGCTGTCGGCGCGCTGTTCGCCGCGGCGTTGTCAGCGGGAGCGACGGCACTGCTGTCATCGGGTGCAGGCGGCGCCGCGTTGTCGCTGGCCGGGTCGCTGCCGGTCAGCGGGATTGACTGGCTGTTATCGTCGCCGCTGCCGTTCTGGTCAGCCATCGATACCAGCTCATCCTGGGAGGCTTTATGGTTCTGCCACCACCAGGCGCCGGTTAAGCCGATCACGACAAAAATCACCAGCCAGGTAAAAATCATCAGCCAGCCGTCGCGTTTCTTGCGCCGCTTGCCCAGCGAAAAACTCTGCATTGGCTCAATTTTGGCGGCACGCACCGGAGCCTGTTTCGCCATCATCGGCAGCAGTTCATCTTCAGGAACGTGCACCAGACGGGCATAGGAGCGGATATAACCACGCAAGAAGGTCGATGCCAAATCGGCGGGCGACTTGTCTTCCTCAATATCCCGCACGGTGGAAAGTTTCAGGCACAGGCGTTCAGCAACGTTTTGCTGGGTTAACCCCATCTGCTCACGGGCCAGACGCAGGCGTTCACCTGTGGAATGTACTGCAGTTTTATCTTGAGTGGCTTCAGTATTCATTAGCTAAATAACGCTGGTACTGTATCGATTGTGGAAAACTTCGCGCCAACTGGTCGCCATAACGTATTACGTCAGCAACATGGTTCTGTTGGGCAGCGAAACGAATCTCTAACCACAGACTCTCTGCAGTGGCAGGAAGCCAGTGATGATATACCTCTAACAAAAGCTGCGTCGTTGCCAGCTCTCTCCTTTCATAGCGCCTTTCGGCCTCTTTCAACAAGGATGGTCCTTTATCCTGATCTGCTGCCAGCGCAGCAAGCAACTGTTGCCTCGCTGCCGCTAACGAGCCCGACTGTAAATAACAATAGCCTGACAGCTCAAGCGCATCGCTATCGGCTCCCGGCTCCGGCGTATCCGCCGCCCGGTTAAACTGTTGATGCGCTTCATCATACTGCCCTAAAGCACAGAGAAACGCACCGTAATTGTTAGCAACGTAGCCATTTGTCGGTGCCAGCGCCTGCGCCCGTTTATAGTAGCGCAGGGTTTCAGGGTCGTCTTTTTGCGCCTGAAACAGTCGTGCCAGCGCCAGCGCCACACGATAATCATGCGGCGCGGCCCGTTCAGCGCGCAGCAGGTTACGCTGTGCGGCCGGGTAATCCTGTCGGGCAAGGTAGTGCATTCCCAACTGCAAACGCACCTCCGCCATCTCCCGGCGCGGGGAATTGCTGACACACCCGGTTACAACAAATAAAGCCAGTAAAACGCACGGTAATCCTTTACCCATACTTCCTCCCTGAATGTCAGAATGCTCTCTCTTACTTGCTCAACGGCAAGCCTGACACGGGCACAGCCTGCGGAAAACCCGCAGGCTTCAGCTTTCAGAGCGCCTTCACAGATATTGGCTCACCTGCCATTTTTTTCCGCAGCGTACGCTTGGTGCGATCGATAACGTCACCAGCCAGCTGGCCGCAGGCGGCATCAATATCATCTCCGCGCGTTTTACGCACGATGGTGGTGAAACCGTAATCCATTAATACTTTTGAAAAACGATCCACACGGCTGTTTGAGCTGCGGCCATAAGGCGCGCCAGGGAAGGGGTTCCATGGGATCAGGTTGATTTTGCATGGCGTATCCTTCAGCAGTTCAGCCAGCTGATGCGCATCGTCGGTGCTGTCGTTGACATGATCCAGCATCACATACTCGATGGTTACACGGCCCTGGTTGGCGTTGGACTTGGCGATATAGCGCTTTACCGCACCGAGGAAAGTTTCGATATTGTATTTTTTGTTGATCGGCACAATGTCATCGCGCAGCGCGTCGTTAGGCGCATGCAGAGAGATCGCCAGCGCCACGTCAATCATATCGCCCAGCTTATCCAGCGCCGGCACCACGCCAGAAGTAGACAGCGTCACGCGACGTTTCGACAGGCCGAAACCGAAGTCGTCCAGCATGATCTCCATTGCCGGCACCACGTTGTTCAGGTTGAGCAGAGGTTCGCCCATGCCCATCATCACTACGTTGGTTATAGGACGCTGGCCGGTAACTTTTGCCGCGCCGATGATTTTCGCCGCGCGCCACACCTGGCCGATAATTTCGGATACGCGCAAGTTACGGTTAAAGCCTTGCTGCGCCGTCGAGCAGAATTTACACTCCAGCGCACAGCCTACCTGCGAGGAGACGCAAAGCGTGGCGCGGTCGTTTTCCGGGATATACACCGTTTCCACCAGCTGATCGCCGACACGGATCGCCCATTTAATGGTGCCGTCAGCGGAACGCATCTCTTCGGCCACTTCCGGCGCGCGGATCTCGGTGAGCTGCATTAGCTTGGCGCGCAACCCCTTGTTGATATCGGTCATCTGCTCGAAATCATCACAGCAGTAGTGATAGATCCATTTCATCACCTGATCGGCGCGGAACGGCTTCTCGCCCAGCGAGAGGAAGAATTCGCGCATCTGTTGGCGATTAAGATCCAGCAGGTTAATTTTTTCGCTTTTGGGGGAAACCATCACGGGGGATGCGGACGACGGCGTCACAATCTGTTCGGACATAATGTTCTCTGGCCTCGTTATTACACGTTATGGCTCTGGTTAAGAATAGAAAAAAACAACGCCCTCGCCGAGCAGACTCAACGAGGGCGCATAATTGTACAACATCTTCAGCCTGATGCCAGGGTGCAGCGCCGTGCAGACGTAATTAATGTGTAAACCTGCGCGGCCAGGCGGGCAACGCTGAAAATTAACGCGTACGCGGGCAGACTTCGTTTTCGCCGAAGAAGTAGGCGATTTCACGCGCCGCAGACTCCTGAGAGTCGGAACCGTGGGTCGCGTTCTCGGTGAAGCTGTCAGCGTAATCAGCACGCAGCGTACCGGCCAGCGCGTTGTCCGGGTTGGTCGCGCCCATCAGATCACGGTGACGCTGAACGGCGTTTTCGCCTTCCAGAACAGAAACCACAACCGGACCAGAGGTCATGAACTCAACCAGACCATCAAAGAACGGGCGGCCTTTGTGCTCCGCGTAGAAGCCTTCAGCCTGCTCTTTGGTCAGGTGCAGCATTTTAGCACCAACGATTTTGAAGCCAGCGCTTTCAAAACGGTTGTAGATAGCGCCAATTACATTTTTTGCGACTGCGTTCGGCTTAATAATGGAAAAAGTACGTTCAATAGTCATATTAACCTCTGTCTTGACTTCCGAATGAAGCCGGATGGTTATCACTGCCATGCTCACTTTTACAGCAACACATGACAATTCATCGTTATACCGGCCCTGAAACGGCGCCGATTATAGGGGGCCAGCGCGCCCTTGCCTATTGGCAATTCAGTAATTTATTAAAAAATTATGATCGTTCTCGCGTCAATGTCTTGCGTAAGGTCAACCGTCGCCAGAATAAATGCTGGCGGGAAAAATTGGCGGCGGCGCGCGTAAATCAGATTTTCACTTATGCCCGCCACGATTACGGTTGAGCTTGCAGCCAGAATCGCCCACACTCAGCGAAAACCCCTGATAATGAGGTCGATATGCCGTCTCCTTTTTTTGTCACTGCCGACTGGCTGGCAGAACACCAGTACGATGAGGATATCCAGATTCTTGATGCGCGCATGTTGCCGTCCGGTCAGGAAGCATCGCGTGACATCAACGCTGAATATCTGGCGGGTCACCTGCCCGACGCGCCCTTCTTCGATATCGAAGCCCTCTCCGATCATACCAGCCCTTATCCGCACATGATGCCGCGCGCTGAGACCTTTGCCGTCGCCATGCGCGAGCTGGGCGTCAGCAGCGATAAGCATTTAATCGTTTATGACGAAGGCAACCTGTTCTCCGCGCCGCGCGCCTGGTGGATGCTGCGCGCCTTTGGCGTTGAGCGGGTTTCGATTCTGGCGGGCGGGCTACAGGCGTGGAAAGCGGCGGAGCTGCCTGTTTCTACCGGTGCGGTCACGCTGCCGGAAGCGGAGTTTGAAGCGAGTTATGACAGCAGCCTGGTCAAAAGACTCACCGACGTGCTGCTTATCAGCCATGAGGGCGCGGAACAGATTGTTGATGCGCGCGCAGCCAATCGCTTTAATGCGGAAGTCGACGAGCCGCGTCCGGGTCTGCTGCGCGGGCATATTCCCGGCAGCCTGAATATGCCCTGGAACGCGCTGGTGGAGAAGGGTCAGTTGAAGCCGGAGGCGCAACTGCGCGCGCTCTTCGCGGATGCAGGTATAGATATCAGCAAGCCGGTGGTCGCCAGCTGCGGATCGGGCGTTACGGCGGCGGTGGTGATTCTGGCGCTGACGACGCTGGGTGCGCGCAACGTGACGCTGTATGACGGTTCCTGGAGCGAATGGGGCAGCCGTGACGATCTGCCCATCGAAAAGCCCGCAGTCAGCGAATAATTAAAGAATACGCTGGCTGCCTTTAAAATCGCGCAGGAAGCTGCCCCAGCGGCGTTCATAAAACGGCGTGATGTGCGCCGTAAAAAAGTGGCTGATACCACGATCTTCAGCCACCACTTCGCAAATATCGATCGGGGCATCGTCAGGTAAGGTATCGGTCGCAACGCTGCCCGCCGCCTGAATGATCGCCTCGATATCGCTATCCGCTTCGATGCCAATCAACAGATTCGGCTGCTCTTCCGCACGCTCTCTGATGCTGGCGACAAAGGCGCGGCGCACCTGCTTGTATTTACTGAACAGCTGCGTCAGCGAGTCGATCATCTGCGCGGGCGGTTCGGCCACTTCCGACAGCAGTAGCGCCTGACCGCCCTCCAGCACCGTCTGCTCGCTCAACGCGTTACCCGCGTCGCCCAGCAGATACACGATTTCGGCAGCGGAAAACTCTTTTCCCGTCGGCAGTTTGGGATTGAGAAACAGCGTTTCTCCCTGCGTCATTTCAAACAGCGTGCGCACCGGCATTCTGACATAAGATTGCTCATCGCCGGTGGCCTCCGCCATCGCCTGCTCAGAGCTGAAAAAAGGAATGACGCTGGTGCCATCCTCTTTTTCCCAGTGTTGCAAATCCACCGGCGTGCTGGCATCCAGCTGCCCGGCGGTGCTCTCGCCCGGAATCCAGACGTCAGCCTCTAACAGCAGTTGAAAAAACTCCGGACGGTGAGCCGGTTCGGTCGCCGCCAGCTTAAGTAACTCTTCAAGACGGTTCATATACTTTTTACATCCAAACCAGGGCAGGCGCCGCAGCCCCTGCCGTTGTAAGCGAGAATTATTTCAGCAGCATGTTCGCCAGGGTACGCACACCCAGCCCGGTTGCGCCCGCTGCCCACTGATCCACCGCGCTTTTGCGGTAGGTGGCGGAGCAGTCGATATGAAGCCAGCCCTGATGATATTTTTCCACAAAGTGCGACAGGAACGCCGCCGCGCTGCTGGCACCCGCCGCGTGCGCCGGGCTGGCGATGTTATTGAGATCGGCGAAGTTAGAGGGCAGATGGCTGCGATGAAACTCCGCCAGCGGCAGACGCCAGAACGGCTCGTTTTCGCTGGCCGCGCTACCCATCAGCGACTGCGCCAGCACATCGTCAAAGGTAAACAGCGCATGATAGTCGTTGCCCAGCGCGGTTTTCGCTGCGCCGGTCAGGGTTGCCGCGTCGATCAGCAATTCCGGCTGCTGCGCGCTGGCGTCAATCAGGCCGTCCGCCAGCACCAGACGCCCTTCCGCGTCGGTGTTCATTACCTCAACGCTTTTGCCGTTGCGGTAACGAATGATGTCGCCCAGCTTAAAGGCGTTGCCGCTGACCATGTTGTCGGCGCAGCAAAGATAGAGTTTCACGCGCTTTTGCAGCCCGCGGGAAATCGCCAGCGCCAGCGCGCCGGTCACGGTGGCCGCGCCGCCCATGTCGGACTTCATCGAGTCCATAAAGCTGCTCTGCTTCAGGCTATAGCCGCCGGTATCGAAGGTAATGCCTTTACCCACCAGACAGGCGTAAACCGGCGCGTTTTCGTCGCCGGAGGGATTGAAATCCAGCGCCAGCAGCACTGGCGCGCGCGTAGAGCCGCGGCCCACGGTATGTAGCCCCATGTAGCCCTGCTCACGCAGATCTTCGCCTTTAGTGATGCGGTAGCTTACCGCCTGGCCGCCTACGTCGCCGATCAGATCCACCGCGCTGTGCGCCAGCTGCTCCGGCCCCAGCTCTTCTGCCGGCAGGTTAATGGTGTTGCGCACCCAGTCGATAATTTTCAGACGGCGATCCAGCTCAGCCTGTTCGTTATCGCTGAGCGGCGCCCAGCTCACCTGACGTTTGCCTTTCGGGCCGCGATAGCCCTGCCAGAAAGCCCAGCTTTTCTCCAGATCCCAGCCTTCGCCGCTCAGGGCGACATGACGAATGCCCTGACCATCTATTTTACGCGCCGCACGTTGCAGCGTATTCAGCGGCTCGCTGCCGCTAAGGTGGATGGTCATGCCAGTATCATTGCTGGTCAGGATCGCTTTTTCGCCCCAGCGCGCATCGGCGGCCTGGGTACTGAGCGTAATATTCATCGTTTGTGTTGTCATCGCGTGGCTCCGTATGCGTTCTTGATATTTATCCAGCCAAACTAACAGAATTGCATCGGGAATTTTATCCGCTTCCCGATCTTTATCAGAGCATCGTACTTTATCAGATCGAAAACGGGCCAGAATAGCATTCTGGCCCGTGGGTAAAATCGGAATAACGCGTGCCGGTTAGCCTTAACGCTGGCCGCCCGCCGGCATCAGTTCACGCAAACGTTTTACGGATTTCTGCACCAGCGCGATAGCGTAATCAATCTCCTCTTCCGTGGTAAAACGGCCGAGAGAGAAACGCAGGGAGCTGTGCGCCAGCTCATCGCGGATGCCGAGCGCACGTAGCACGTAGGAGGGTTCCAGACTGGCGGAGGTGCAGGCGGAGCCGGAAGAAAGCGCCAGATCTTTCAGCGCCATAATCAACGATTCGCCCTCGACGTGATCAAAGCTGACGTTAAGGATATTGGCTGCGCCGTGCGCCAGACTGCCATTGAGATAAACATTATCCAGCTCGCTGATGCCCTGCCACAAACGGTCGCGCAGCGTGCGCAAGCGCGCCATCTCCTCTTCTCTTTCCGCTTTCGCAATGCGGTAAGCTTCACCCATGCCGACGATCTGATGAACCGGCAGCGTGCCGGAGCGCATGCCGCGCTCATGACCGCCGCCATGAATCTGCGCTTCCAGCTGAATGCGCGGCTTGCGACGCACATAAAGCGCGCCGATGCCTTTCGGGCCATAAAGCTTATGGGCGGAGAAGGACATCAGGTCAACTTTCAGCTGGCTGAGATCGATGGGCAGTTTGCCTACGCTTTGCGTGGCGTCAACATGGAACAGAATGTCGCGGGCATGGCACAGTTCGCCGATAGCGGCGATATCCTGCACCACGCCGATTTCATTGTTCACATGCATAATGGAGACCAGCACGGTATCGTCACGTAGCGCCGCTTCCAGCTCCTGCATATTGATAATGCCGTCAGCCTGCGGTGCCAGATAAGTGACCTCAAAGCCTTCCCGCTCCAGCTGAAGACAGCTGTCGAGAACCGCTTTATGCTCGGTCTGGCTGGTGATGATGTGTCTGCCCTTCTGCTGATGAAAGCGGGCAGCGCCTTTAATGGCGAGATTGTCAGATTCCGTCGCGCCGGAGGTAAAAACAATTTCACGCGGATCGGCGCCGACCAGCTCGGCAATCTGATTGCGCGCAACGTCCACCGCCTCTTCAGACTGCCAGCCAAAGCGGTGCGAGCGAGAAGCGGGGTTACCGAAGGTGCCATCCAGAGTAAGATACTGCATCATCTTCTGCGCCACACGCGGGTCGGCCGGCGTCGTGGCAGCATAATCCAGATAAATCGGTAATTTCATTGCGCTTAAGCTCCGTATAACAAACAAATATACGCGATTTTATATCATTTTCCCGCCCTGCCCGCTTAACAGGAAAGGCGAGAACGTCAGGCTCAGGCGCGCAGATTAACGTTGATGGTTTCCTGCACGCGGGTGTTCTGGAAGCGACGATTGTCGTTGCTGTTCTGACGGTCGGCGACATCCAGGATCTCCTGATTGTTCACCAACTCTGCGAGGGTGATATTGTTCAGGAAGTCGCTGATGCGCTCGCTGAGATCGCGCCAGAGCACATGAGTCAGGCAGCGCTCGCCGCCCTGACAGCCCTCTTTGCCCTGACATTTGGTGGCGTCAATCGACTCATCCACGGCGGTAATCACCGCGCCGACCGCGATGGCGGCGGCATCTTTACCCAGCAGATAGCCGCCGCCCGGACCGCGTACGCTGGCAACCAAGCCATTTTTACGCAGGCGAGAAAAGAGCTGTTCCAGATACGAGAGCGAAATGCCCTGACGCTCAGAAATATCAGCTAACGGCACAGGCCCCTGGTGGGAGTGAAGCGCAACGTCAAGCATGGCGGTAACGGCATAACGTCCTTTGGATGTCAGTCTCATAGCGTACGACCTCGGTGATCTTCCGGTTGTCGGAGGTTAACAAAAGATGGTCGCAAGTCTGACATTCCCGAGTGTTTTGGTCAACTATTTAACCTGGTAAAACACTCAACTATTTAACCAGGTAAAACAGTCAACTATAGCCGCCGTCAGCACGCGCTTATTTTTCGTCTTTGCGCTTCTCAAACGAGGCGAGCATGCCGCGCAGGATATTCAGCTCATCCCGCTCCGGACGGGCGCGCGTATAGAGACGACGCAGCTTGCTCATCACCTGGCCCGGATTGCCTTCGCGAATAAAGCCGCTGCGCAGCATCATCTGTTCCATATGCTGATAGAAGCGCTCCAGATCGTCCACCAGCGGATAAGGCGATTCGCCATACTGCGGTTTCGCCTGCTGCTGTTCCTGCGCCTCCAGCCAGGCCATACGCACTTCGTAAGCGATGATCTGCACCGCCATCGCCAGGTTGAGCGAGCTGTATTCAGGATTCGCCTGGATAGCGACGTGGTAGTGACATTTCTGTAATTCATCGTTGGTGAGACCGACGCGCTCGCGGCCAAATACCAGCGCCACCGGCGCCTGCTGGCCCTCTTCAACGCTTTTCACGCCGCATTCACGCGCGTCAAGCATCGGCCACGGCAACGAACGTGAACGGGCGCTGGTACCGACCACCAGACTACAGCCGGAGATCGCTTCGTCGAGGGTGTCGACAATCTTTGCGTCGCCAATCACATCGCTGGCGCCGGCAGCCAGCGAGATCGCCTGGGAATCGGGCTTCACCAGCGGATTGACCAGATAAAGGTTGGTTAAGCCCATGGTTTTCATAGCGCGGGCAACGGAGCCCATGTTGCCGGTGTGTGAGGTTTCCACCAGCACGATACGGATATTTTGCAGCATAATTGAGAGACGGCCAGATAAGGATTTTGCGCATGCTAACATAAAAGCAGGACATTTGGCGCGCGCGCTGCTATACTCCGCGCCGTTTTCCCCGTTCTTTAACATCCAGCGAGAGATACCGATGCATCCGATGCTCAACATTGCCGTGCGCGCCGCGCGCAAGGCCGGAAATTTAATTGCCAAAAACTACGAAACCCCGGACGCCGTCGAAGCGAGCCAGAAAGGCAGCAACGACTTCGTTACTAATGTTGACCGCGACGCAGAACGCCTGATTATCGAAGTAATTCGTAAATCTTACCCGCAGCACACGATTATCACCGAAGAAAGCGGTGAACTGCCGGGCGAAGATCAGGATATTCAATGGGTTATCGATCCGCTGGATGGCACCACCAACTTTATCAAACGTCTGCCCCATTTCGCCGTTTCTATCGCTGTGCGCATCAAAGGCCGCACCGAAGTGGCGGTGGTTTACGATCCTATGCGTAACGAACTCTTTACCGCCGCGCGCGGTCAGGGCGCACAGCTGAATGGTTATCGTCTGCGCGGCAGCAACGCCCGCGATCTTGATGGTACTGTTCTCGCCACCGGTTTCCCGTTCAAAGCCAAACAGCATTCCGCTGCCTATATCAACCTGGTCAGCAAGCTGTTCATCCAGTGCGCCGATTTCCGTCGTACCGGCTCTGCAGCGCTGGATCTCGCCTATGTGGCGGCGGGTCGCGTAGATGGCTACTTCGAGATCGGTCTGAAGCCGTGGGATTTTGCTGGCGGCGAACTGCTGGTGCGTGAGGCGGGCGGTCTGGTGACTGATTTTACCGGCGGCCACGGCTACATGCATTCAGGCAACCTGGTGGCAGGTAATCCGCGCGTGGTGAAAGCCATGCTGGCGAACATGCGTGATGAACTGAGCGAAGCGCTGAAGCGCTAAGTTGCAGGCAAAGAAAAAGGCGGATTGCTCCGCCTTTTTTTATTGCCGCAGTTTAACTTAACGGCGCTCGTTAGTGAGTACCTGACGCGGCTGAGTACGACGTCCCACCATACCCATCACACCGGCCAGAATCGCTTCGATAATCATCATAAAGAAGGCGAACCAGCTGGCTTTTGCGGTAGCCGCCG
Source organism: Pantoea osteomyelitidis (assembly GCF_044342975.1). Taxonomy (NCBI): domain Bacteria; kingdom Pseudomonadati; phylum Pseudomonadota; class Gammaproteobacteria; order Enterobacterales; family Erwiniaceae; genus Pantoea; species Pantoea osteomyelitidis. The sequence continues at coordinate 80,941 of NZ_JBGFSN010000002.1, read as the reverse complement.
CAGCCTGATCGGCAGCTTCACGCGCTTTCTGCTCTGCCTGCTGTTTCAGCTGCTGATATTTTTGCATCGCCTGCTGATAGCTTTGCTCGGTCTGCGTTACGATCTGTTCCACTTCCTGATCGCTTTTTCCGGTACGCGCTTTGATGATATTTTTCAATGCGTCACGGTCAACCGCCTGTAAAGTATCGGCGTGACGATTCATTACGCCGCTGATCCATTTTGTTAAATCAGTATCAGCAGTTTGTGGATGACTGGCGGTATTTTGCGCCTGATTTTGCGCATTATTCGCTTCGTTATTTACATCATTCTGTAAATTCTGCGGCTGCAATTCCGGCTTGCCGGTTTGACGCAGCGTCGTTTCCAGTTCATTTTGTAAATCATCCAGATTAATATTATTTTCCTGCAGTTTATCTTTCGCCATTTGCGTTACGCTTGGCGCGGCTGCGGAAATACCACTGCCGATAGCCTGAAAGCCCGTGCCTAACACATTCATGGTGCCGCTGACCACACTGCTGATCAAAGATACCGCCAGCCAGATAGTAATCAGCGTACTGATACCAAACATTAACAGGCCGTGCAGCGCGCCTTCCCGCTGGGCCAAACGCCCGGCGATGTAGCTACCTGCCGCCATCGCGATCAGCATCTCAATGCCCGTCCAGACCAGCGCGCCGGTCCCCAGGTGCTGCAGCGGATTACCTTCCTCCATTGGGTCGATTGTTGTGGCACCAATCGCAGTACCTAACAAAGTCAGTAAAATGTGCACGACGAGTGCGCAAATTACACCAGCGAATACGGCGCTCCAGGAAATACGCTTAAGCGGCAATCCGTGTGATTCTCGGGAGACGACTGTTTCAGTTGCTCCGTTATTAGTCCAGGTTTCAGGCATATTATATTCTCCTTGCAATATTCGATGACGCGTTCTTATTTATTCACCCGGTAGAGATGATGTTTCATTGGGTTATTATCATCGTAGACAGAGAACAGGACTTTCTCCAGCAAAGCGGCAAAATAGAAAAGCAGTATTCACAAAAATAATTAAAAGCGCAGCGGAAAAATCGGGATATTTAATCGCAGCGGGAAATAAGTTTGCCGCTGCGATTAAATTAGCCAAAAGCGCGGAGGCCTCCGCTTATTATGGGTTGCGCGCTTTGCCAGAGCAGCAGACCAGCCGTCATCAATGCCAGGCTGCCGATCAGCATTAACAGCGGTTTCAGCATACGCAGCCATGCGCCACGCCCGCTCTTTTGGCTCAACCGCAGCGCCAGCGCGCGTGAACGCTGCACCAACAGGCCGATAGCGGAAACAGTCAGGGCCGTGCCCGACGCCATCGCCAGTGCTGACGCCACGCCCCACAGATAAACGTCGATTACCCTGGCAAACAGCAACATCATAATGGCGCCGGAACAGGGACGTAATCCCATCGATGCCACCACTAACGCCTGGGTTCTCCAGCTTACAGCCTGCGCAACCTGATGCGCTCCCGGCACATGCGTATGCCCGCAGCCGCATTGTTCATCGTGATGATGGTCGGGCCTGAGCGTATGAATGCGTGAACCTGGCGACGAACCGGCCATCTGCCGCAGCATTCGCAGCGCACGCCAGCCAATCCATGCCCCCAGCGCCATCACCAACAGATAGCTGCCTTTTTCCAGCCAGAAGCTGCTCAGATGAAGCTGGCGTGAAGAGGTTTGCAGAATCACCAGCATCAGGGTAACCAGCGCAATCGCCACGCCCCCCTGCAACAGCGACGCCAGCAGCGTCAGCTTCAGGCTGGTTTTCAAGCGGGCGGGATGGGTCGCCAGAAAAGTGGCGATCACCACTTTGCCATGTCCCGGCCCCAGCGCATGCAGCACGCCATACACCAGGCTGAACAACATCAGCGAAAAGCCCGCCTGACCAGGCTGTGCCGCCACCTGCTGCAGTAGCTGCGTCATCTGCTGATGAAGATCTTTCTGCCACAACACGCTTTGCAGCAAAATTTGCGGCCAGAATTGCCAGAGAAGCAGCGCGCTTCCGGCCATCATCAGCGCCATCAGCCAGAGCGGCCAGAGACGGCGTCCGCGATCGGGCAGAGTGATCAATGACATGTCAGCATCACCGTTTGGGCAAACTGGCGGCCTAAATCCATCTCTTCAGGCGGCGCATCGGCTTTATCCAGCGACAGCGCATACTGCTTCAGCGAGTCATTGGGTTTTGGCGTGTGAAGGTCGAGCTGACAACGCGACTGTTGTGAGGAGGATAAAGAGAGCGCCCCGGCGTTGTCATAATACATATCGACAAAGTACGTGGGATCGAAGGTCAGGAAGCGGTAACGTTGTCCGGCCAACGGCTGCGCCTCGGCAAGCGACAGGATAAATTCCAGCACCGCTTTCGGGCCGCTGCGTGAAAGGTGATACTCTTTCGGCAGATTGAGGAATTTAACCCGCTTATCCCCATGCCAGAATTCACTGAAGTAGTGCTGGCCCAGCACATTCGCCATCACTTCTGCGGCCAGTTTTTTCCAGACTTCTGATCCAGGTTTGGCATCGCCAGCGTCATAAAGCAGATCGGCAGAGGTTATCTCATCCATAGTCCAGGTCATTTTTAATCCGGTCAGCCTGTCGCCATTTGTTATCAGCTGCGTCTGCATAGCAATAAAACTATGAGGATGTGCCAAAACTTTTGTCGTCGTCAGCAGCAGTAAAAGTAGTAAAAAAGGACGTTTCATAATGTTATAAGGTAACAATTCTCAGTTCGTGAATCCACTGGCAGTAAAAATTCTGTGACCCGCTTTAAACCTCTGAGCAAAAGTGCCGCTGCGGCAAAGGAACTGAGAAAAGAATTAGCTATTCTTAGTTCAGAAATGACCTGACGGAATCACGACGATGAGTTCTGCTCCACTTACAGCACCACTCTTCAGCCGGTCTCAGCGTCGTTGCCATCTTTTACTGCTGCTGTTTCTGCCTGCTCCCGCGCTCACGCTCGATAAGCTCTGCCAGATTAATGGCGTTGAGCCTGCCGTTGCCCGACAGGATATCGCGGATGTGGGCGACGAGATACAGCGCTATCATCAGCTGGAGCTGCATCAAATGGTTGATGGCAGTTTCCGCATCCATGGCACCGAACTGGACAGACGGCTTTGCCTGTTGCATTGGCTGCGGCGCAGCCTGCGCCTGTCCGAAGATTTTGTCTGCCGACATTTCACGCCGGCGCTGCGCCAGCGTTTAAAAGTACTGAAAATTGAAAAAGCGCTTTATGACGAAACCAATTTGCAGGCGCTGATCATGCATTGCAGCCTGCGGCTGGAACGTAACTTTACCCCGCATGACCGGCTGTTTTTGCAAATTTTCATGAAGTATGGTCTGTGCCAGCGCCAGCCGGCGCTGTTCAATGAGAGGCAGCGGCAGTGGCTGCTACAGAAAGCTGAACGCGCTGCGGCGGAGGATGTGATCCAGCACTGGCGAAAGCGATGCCATCTGGCGCCCGACGCCAGCGAAACCGACTTCTGGACGCTACTGTTCAGCATCATTCATGCGCCTGCTGCGGCGACAATCCGTCATGCCTGTGAGCTGCGCCTGATGGAAGCCATCCGGCAGCTGATCGCCCGCTTCGAATTTTTATCCGGTATGAAGTTAAATGATAAAACGGGCCTGCAGCATCAGCTTTACACCCATCTGGCGCAGGCGTTGGACCGCTGCCATTTCAGCATCGGCATTGATAACAGCCTGACGCTGGAGGTGACGCGCCTCTATCCGCGCCTGCTGCGAACCACCCGTGAAGCGCTGGAAGATTTTGAACGCGATTTCGCCATCTGTTTTTCAGCGGAAGAAACGGGCCTGATTGCCGTGATCTTTGGCGCCTGGCTGATGCAGGAAAATGCGCTGCACGAAAAGCAGGTGCTGCTGCTGACCGGGGATAACGCCCAGCTGGAACAGGATATTGAGCAGCAGCTACGGGAAATGACGCTGATGCCGATCAATATCAAATATCAGGATATTCAGGCGTTTCAGACGCACGGGGCGCCACACGAGATAGCGCTGATTATCACCCCTTACGCCACCTTGCTTCCCCTCTACTCGCCACCGCTGATCCACGCCGAGCTGCCGCTCAGCGAAAATCAGCAACAGCGCATTCGTATTCTGCTGGAGTCTTAACTTGCACGCGGACGCAGAAACAGCGCAGGCAAAGCCACAATCGCCATCACCCAGAACAGGTGTCCGTGCAGCTGGGAAAACAGCAGGCCGCAAATCATCGTCATCAACGCAATGCCGCCTCCCATCGCCAGCGCAGAGTAAATGGACTGCAACCGGATCACCTCAGCTCCCTGGCGTGATGCAATAAAGCGCATTGCGGCAAGGTGGCAAACGGTAAAGCTGCCGCAGTGCAGAATCTGCGCGACGATCAACCACGGCAGCGCCGTGGTAGCGCCCAGCAGACCCCAGCGCACCAGGGCGCAGATGCCGGAAAGCAGCAGCAGATCCCGTGCGCGCCAGCGATGAAACAGCCGGTTGCTCAGCGCAAAAATGATGATTTCCGCCACCACGCCCAGCGACCAGAGATAGCCGACCACGCTGGCGGAATAGCCCGCATCCTGCCAGTAGATGGCACTGAAGCTGTAATAGGCGGCGTGCGCGCCCTGCAACAGCGTCACGCACAGCATAAAACGCCATACCGCATTCTCCCGCAACAGCGCGCTCCAGGCTTGCCAGCCGCCCGTCGCGCTTTGCCGGGCGTTGCCCTGCGGCAGCGTGGCGGGTTGTAGCAGCATACCGGCCAGCATCGTCAGCAAGCCCAGCGACAGCAGTGCCAGAATAGCCTGAGAAGAGAAAGCGCTCACCAGCATACCGGTTAATGCTGAACTGATGACAAACGCCAGCGATCCCCAGAGCCGCACCGGTCCGTAAACCAGGCCGATCTGCTGCGTCCAGGTCGCGGCCAACGCATCACTGAGCGGCACCAGCGGCGAGAAAAAGAGGTTAAATCCCACGATAACCAGCAGCAACCAGAGCCACTGTTGTTCGAGCCAGTAACCCGCGGCAAACACGCAGGTCATCAGCGCCAGCAAACGCAGCGCCGTCACCAGCTGCGAAGGATTCCTGACCTGAGCAGCGATCAGCAGGCTGCCTGCAAAACGGGCGACCATGCCGCAGCCCAGCAGCAAGCCGATCTTTTCCGCATCCAGACCGGCGCCCTTGAGCCAGACGCTCCAGAATGGCAGATAAATGCCGTAGCAAAAAAAATAGGTGAAGTAGCCCAGACCGAGCCAGTAAGCAGAACGTATTGCCATTATCCCTCCGACAATAGTCGCGACTTCGCACAGGCAAAAAAAAGAGTGGCCTTCGCCACTCTTCTTACATCATTTCGCCTGAGCAAAAATGCAATCAGGCATAAACCGGGAAACGTGCGCAGATATCGAGCACTTTCTGCTTGATGCGTTCACTGGTGCCTTCATCATTGATGTTATCCAGCACGTCGACAATCCAGCCGGCCAGCTCGCGCACTTCCGCTTCCTTGAAGCCACGACGCGTCACTGCTGGGGTACCGATGCGGATACCTGAGGTCACGAACGGGCTTTTTGGATCGTTCGGCACGCTGTTTTTGTTCACGGTAATGTTGGCGCGGCCCAGCGCGGCGTCAGCTTCTTTACCGGTGAGATTTTTGTCTACCAGATCCAGCAGGAACAGGTGGTTATGGGTGCCGCCGGAAACCACGTTGTAGCCGCGTTCCAGGAATACTTCAACCATTGCTTTGGCATTCTTCGCCACCTGCTGCTGGTAAACCTTGAACTCCGGCTCCATCGCTTCTTTCAGCGCTACCGCTTTACCGGCAATCACATGCATCAGCGGGCCGCCCTGGCCGCCAGGGAACACTGCCGAGTTCAGTTTTTTATACAGATCTTCATCGCCGCCCTTCGCCAGGATCAGGCCGCCGCGCGGACCTGCCAGGGTTTTATGGGTGGTGGTGGTCACGATATGAGCATGCGGCACCGGATTCGGATAGACGTCAGCGGCGACCAGACCCGCAACGTGCGCCATATCGACGAACAGCCAGGCATCAACGCTGTCGGCGATTTCACGCATTTTTGCCCAGTCGCACACGCCGGAGTAGGCAGAGAAGCCGCCGATGATCATCTTCGGCTTATGAGTCTGCGCCAGCTCAGCCAGCTCGTCGTAGTTGATTTTTCCGGTTTCATCAATGCCGTAAGGCACCACATTATACAGCTTGCCGGAGAGGTTGACCGGCGAACCGTGAGTCAGGTGACCGCCGTGCGCCAGGTTCATCCCCAGAATGGTATCGCCCGGCTGCAGCAGCGCAGTATAAACGGCAAAGTTAGCCTGAGAACCCGAGTGCGGCTGCACGTTGGCGTAATCGGCGCCGAACAGTTCTTTGGCGCGATCGATCGCCAGCTGCTCAACGATATCAACATATTCACAACCGCCGTAGTAGCGTTTGCCTGGATAGCCTTCGGCGTATTTATTGGTGAGCTGTGAACCTTGCGCCTGCATAACGCGTGGGCTGGTGTAGTTTTCAGAAGCAATCAGTTCAATGTGCTCTTCCTGACGCACTTTTTCTTGCTCCATCGCCTGCCACAACTCGGCATCATAATCGGCAATGTTCATATCACGCTTTAACATCCGCATCTCCTGACTCAGCTAACTTAAACGGCAGTTTTGGCCCCGGTAAGGGCGAAGGGCAACAGTGTAAACCGTTTTGTCAGGGGACGGTAGCCGGAAAACCCTCTTTTTACGCAAACGATTGGCACCGCGGCGGCAAGGGTTTTTTACGCTTTTTTGCAACCCTCAGACGCCCGGATTTTTCTTCAGCTTCAGCTTCAGATTATTTCATTATCGTTTCTTTTCTGAGCGTTTTTATTCTGTTAAAACATCAATCACATATTTACACGCCGCAACGGTGGATATAAGATGCATTTAAAATGCAACTTTGCGCAATCTTAAGGAGAGCAACTGTGCTCGACGCCCAAACCATCGCCATTGTGAAATCCACCCTGCCCGCCATTGCTCAGGTTGGACCTCAACTCACCGCCCATTTCTATGACCGTCTGCTCAGCCACCATCCGGAACTGAAAAACGTCTTTAACATGAATAACCAGCGCAACGGCAATCAGCGTGAAGCGCTGTTTAACGCCATTTGCGCCTACGGCAGCAATCTGGAGAACCTGGCGGTGCTGCTGCCAGCGGTAGAAAAAATCGCGCAGAAGCATACCAGCCTGAATATTCAGCCTGAACAATATGCCGTGGTCGGCGAGCATCTGCTGGCGACCATCAAAGAGCTGCTCAATCCGGGCGACGAGGTGCTGGCGGCATGGGGCCGGGCCTACGGCGTGCTGGCCGATGTGTTTATCAAGCGTGAAGAGGCGATTTATCAGTCATCGGAAGCGAAACAGGGCGGCTGGCGTGGCACACGCGCGTTCCGTATCAGCGCGATCGAGTTGCAGAGCAGCGTGATCAAAAGCATCACCTTCGAGCCGTCAGATGGCGAGCCGGTGGCTGACTTTCTGCCGGGACAGTACATTGCGGTCTATCTACAGCCAGAAGGCTTCGCTAACCGGCAGATACGTCAGTATTCACTGACTCAACTGCCTGACGGCCAGCGCTATCGCATCGCGGTGAAGCGCGATGCACAGGGCACCGTCTCTGGCTGGCTGCATGACCGCGCCAAAGTGGGCGATATCCTTGAGCTGGCGGCGCCCGCAGGCGACTTCTTCCTTGAGGTGCAGCCGGAGATGCCGGTAACGCTGATTTCCGCAGGCGTCGGCTTAACGCCCATGCTGGCGATGCTGCATGCGCTGGTCAAGACGCAGCATCCCGCGCAGGTAGACTGGCTGCACGCCACCGAAACCGGCGAACAGCACGCGTTTCGTGATGAGGTTACGCAGGCGGGAAGCCAGCTAAGCCACTTTGCGCAGCATATCTGGTATCGCGAGCCGGGCGCTCAGGATGCCGGGCGCTATGATGTGCAGGGTCTGATGGATTTGGCAGCGGTTTCCGCCCAACTGCAGGAAAAGAACCGCCAGTTTTATCTCTGCGGCCCGCTGGCCTTTATGCAATTTGTTACGCGCCAGCTGCTGGATGCGGGTATCGATGCCAGCAACATCCATTATGAAGTATTTGGCCCGCATAAGGGGCTGTAAATTTATCGCCTGAAATAAAAAAGCCCGCTGCGGTCATCGCAGCGGGCTTTTTTTCTCGCGATCCTCAGATCGCCTCTTCGTCTTCTTCGCCGGTACGGATACGCACCACGCGCGCAACGTCAAACACAAAGATTTTGCCGTCGCCAATTTTGCCGGTCTGCGCAGTGCGCATGATGGTTTCCACGCAGGTATCGACGATATCATCCCCGACCACCATTTCGATTTTTACTTTAGGCAGAAAATCGACCATATATTCGGCGCCGCGATAGAGTTCAGTATGCCCTTTCTGGCGACCAAAGCCTTTTACTTCTGTCACCGTCATCCCGGTGATGCCTACTTCCGCTAACGCCTCGCGCACATCGTCGAGTTTGAATGGTTTGATAATTGCATCGATCTTTTTCATGACAGATCCTTTTCTCATTCCCTCCGTGGCCGGATGGATAACTGATAGTATAAATGCTCCCGGCGGTGTCGCAGGCTGAAGGCGCATCTTAGCGGGAAAACAGGCAAATACCCTGCTTTACGCCATTTAAGCGACCAGAAAGCGCCGCTGCGGCAGAAAGCTACTCTTTAAAATCACTGGCGTCCAGTTCATGGCGCGCCAGCAGCTTATAAAACTCGGTGCGGTTGCGTCCAGCCAGACGCGCCGCATTTGTGACATTTCCTTTGGTCATCTGTAACAGCTTGCGCAAATAGTTCAGCTCAAAGGCGTTGCGCGCCTCGACGAAGGTCGGCAGCACGCTGCTTTCCCCCGCCAGCGCCTGCTCCACCAGCGCATCGCCAATCACCGGCGACGAGGTCAACGCCACGCACTGCTCAATCACGTTAACCAGTTGACGAACGTTGCCGGGCCAGCTGGCGGCCATCAGCCGCTTCATCGCATCCACGGAAAAGCTGCGCACAAAAGGTTTGTGGCGCGCCGCCGCCTGACGCAGCAGATGATTCGCCAGTAGCGGAATATCTTCCGCGCGTTCGCGCAGCGCCGGAATCTTCAGGTTGACGACATTGAGCCGGTAGTAGAGATCTTCACGAAACTCTTTCTTCTCCATCGCCTTAGGCAGGTCGCGATGGGTGGCGGAGATGATGCGCACGTTGATCGCCAAATCCTGGTTGCTGCCCAGCAGCCGCACCTTGCGCTCCTGCAAAACGCGCAGCAGTTTGATCTGCAACGTCGGCGGCATATCGCCGATCTCATCCAGAAACAGGGTACCGCCCTCCGCAGCCTGAAACAGCCCCTCGCGGGCGCTCACCGCGCCGGTAAAGGCGCCTTTGGCATGGCCGAACAGCTCCGACTCCAGCAGCTGTTCCGGCAGGGCGCCGCAGTTGATGGCGATAAAGGGTTTGCCCGCGCGCGGACTGGCGGCGTGAATCGCCTGCGCCAGCACCTCTTTTCCGCTGCCGCTCTGCCCGTTAATCAGCACGCTGACGTCCGACTGCGCCACCATATGCGCCTGCTCCAGCAGCCGCAGCATCTGCGGGCTGCGCGTGACGATAGCTTCGCGCCAGCGTTCATCGCTGGCCGGGGCGCGCTGCGCCAGCGCCTCGTCGATCGCCTTATAGAGCGCATCCCGATCCACGGGCTTGGTAAGAAAGCTGAATACCCCCTGCTGGGTAGCGGAAACGGCATCCGGTATCGAGCCGTGCGCGGTGAGGATGATCACCGGCAGGCCCGGATTGAATTTCTGAATTTCGCCATACAGCGCCAGACCATCCATCTCATCCATGCGCAGGTCGCTGATCACCAAATCGACCTTCTCTTTGTGCAGCTGGCGCAACGCCTCCGGGCCGCTGGCCGCGGTGATCACCTGAAAACCTTCGCTGCTAAGACGCATGCTCAACAGCTTGAGCAGGCCCGGATCGTCATCCACTAACAGCAGTCGGGCAGCCTGTTTTACCATTACCGATCCTCATCTTGTACGCTGTTACCGTCCGCTGCGCCAGAGGCATCCGACGGGGCGGCATGGGAGCTATCGGGAACATCCGGCGATTTACGCGACGAGAGCTGGCGTTCAATATCGGTCAGACGCTCCAACTTACGCTGCTTATCGGCCAGATCCTGCGTCAGCTGCTGCTGCTGTCGACGCAGCGTATCCAGTTCGCCATCGCTGGTTTGTTGCAGATGCGCATAGCGCGAACGTGACTCTGAGAGATCCAGCTGGGCCGCCTGATGGCTGCGCCAAAGCTGAATCAGCGGGCGTACCGCGCCCGGAAACTCGCTGCTGTAGCTGTCCAGCGTATCGACAAACCCCCGGCGCTCGGGCGGCGTAACGTTGCCGTTCGCCAGCAGGATGCCCTGCTTAAAGGCGCTCGCCCAGCCTTCCACCGGCCAGCGATGCGCTTCCGCCCGCGCCTGTGCCGGCGACAGACGCTCGGCGCAGTCGATGGCGCGCAGCCAGTACAGGGGATTGCTCATTGCCGTGGGATTGTCCACCTGCCAGACGTCGGCGCAGGCCACGGCCAGATAATCGGGCAGTTTTACCTCAGGTTCCGGCACCGCGCTGTCCGATAACACCGGCGTCGCCACAGAGGGCTGACTACAGGCGCTAAGCAGCAAGGCACAGGCGCTCAGCGCGACAGAGATTAACGGTAATTTCATGTATCAGGCGTTCCCGGCTGTGATATTCAGTTCAATACGAAAACAGACGTCGGCCTCTTTATGGCTGACCAGCTGCAAATCGCCCTGCATGCGACGGATACAATCTTTGGCGATACTCAGCCCCAGCCCGCTGCCTTTTACCGACCCTTTGCGCTGCTGACTACCCTGATAAAAAGGTTCAAAAATCATATCCTGCTCTTCTGGCGCAACAGGCGTGCCGGTATTTGCCACCTCAACCCATATCTTTTCGCCCTTCCGCTGGCTCTGCAGCCAGATGTTACCGGATTCGCTGCCGTAGTTCACGGCGTTGGAATAGAGGTTATCGATTACGCGCATCAGCAACGCGGGTTCCGCCAGGCAATGCTTCACCGGCAGATCGACATGAGTATGCATCATCTTGGCGCGCGCCGGTAAGGCGTGCGCGCTGACCACCATATCGATAATCACTTGCAGATCGACCGGCTCAAGCTGCGTCGGGCCATCCGCCAGCTTGCGGTTGTACTCCAGCAGCTGTTCGATCAGCCTTTGCAGATGACGACTGCTGCTGTCGAGAATGGCGACCACCTCTTGCTGATCGGCATTCAGCGGGCCAGCCACCTGGTCGGCGAGCAGTTCCGTTCCCTCGCGCAGGCTGGCGAGCGGCGTTTTCAGCTCGTGCGACAGATGACGTAAAAACTCATGGCGCTGCGTCTCCAGCCAGGCGAGACGTTCGCTGAGCCAGACGATGCGTTGTCCCAGTGAACGCAGCTCGCGCGGACCACGAAACGCCACGCTCTGCCCCAGCGCGCGCCCTTCGCCGAGGCGATTAATCATACGCTCCACGCTTTTCACCGGACCGATAATCATGCGGGTAAACAGCAGCACCAGCGCCAGGCTGATCAGAAACAGAATCAGCGCCTGCCAGCCGAAAAACTGCCCGCGTTCGGCTATCTCGCGCTGTAGCTGCAGGCCACGGGAGAAAACAAACTCACGGGTCTCCTGCACCATCTGGGTATTGGTGGCGGAGAAGCGTTCCAGCGCGTCAGAAACGCTGCTTATGGGATTGCCGTTGTCACACCTGATGGGATCAAGCTGGGGTAAAAGCATTTGCAACGTTCGAAAGGCGGCCAGCTCCGGCAGTCGCGCCGCGTGGGTGGCGAGCATCTGGCTGTAGCGCATGCGCTGGGTCTGATAGAGGCGCGCCAGGGTCGCATCGCCCAGCACGCAATATTGTCGGTAGCTCCGCTCCAGCTCCAGCGCCGTGCGCGCCATCGCTTCGCTGCGCCGCACGTCGGTAAAGGTATTGCGGTTGGTATTTGCCGCCTGCTCGCTCAGCGCTGAGAGGCTTTCCCATGCCTGCCAGGCGAGCACCAGCAGCGGAAGCAGCACCAGCAGAAAAGCCATCAGCACCAGCTGACGCAGCGAACGGGGGAATAAACGCCATCTTTTCACGCGGCCGGTTCCTGTTGTAAACGCAGGCTTGATGCTAGCGAACTCCATCGCGGGATGAAAGAGGCAGAAATGAAAACGGCAGGCCCTGTGGCCTGCCGTTAACGCGACGCCTGATGCCTCGCGCAGAAAAAGGTGGTGCCTAACTCAACGTTGCGCCCGATGCTTGATAACGTTGCGAAGCAAGCGATTATCGGTTGGTGGACGGCAGGCACCGTTTTGTGCGTCATTCAGTTTTTATGAGCTCTTGTCCGCTAATGCAGGGCAATCATAAACAGGAGAATGAGCAGCACTTTTCTATAAGCAACTTCTGTGCCATTTTTATATTAAGCTTGTTTTTCAAATGCTTACTCAGAAAAATGCCATACAGGCTTGCTTTTTTTACCCTTTGGTCAGGAAAATTGTCGCCATTTTGCAACACCATAAGTAGATAAAAATATAATCCTTAACTTTCAAACAGATAAGTGTCTCCATTCAGAGACACCAAAAACCGCACAGTGTCGGCAATTGATGACATGCTGCCAGCGGACAACGAGCACTAGCGACTGCTTGAGTGCCGCGACGACCAGGGCCAGATAGAGGCGGACATAACGGCCCACCATTAGGGTAACAAGGGTCAGGCCCAGCGTTCCGCGATCATCTGTTTGGCGTGTTCGAACATTTTATCCCTGATGACCTCTTTTTGAGATTCGGCCAGCGCGGGCGCATGGATTGACGGTGCCCATAGCGTCTGTGCGCCGGGTTCGGAAACCACTGGCGCGCCATTCATGGCAATAAACAGCCGTTCAGGGTGCGCCTCTCCGGTAGCAGTCTCGTCCCGCTGTTTTACCGTAACGCCGCCCTGTACCATACCGGTACCGACCAGCTGATGATTCACAGAGACCAGCGACAGCTCGCGGCTGGTCGTCTGGCCAAAATAAATCAGCCGGTAGAGGAAGTATCCGGCCCACATTTCGCGCTGTTTTACGCCGCTTTCGCGCATAAACCATGCACGGGAGTCATGCACCTGATCGTCGAACAACGCCATAATAAGCTTCCCGGTCGGGTCGTGGGTTTCCCACCCCATTTTATCCCGGTAGAGCCGAGAGAAGAGGCGCTCACCGTTGCGCTTCATCTCCTCATACTCGGTTTTACGGTCACGGTTGCGCATCAGATACACGGCGTGGCCGGGTATGGTGTCGAGCACCAACTGTTGCCAAGAATTATGATCCCGACTCCAGCCGAAATAGTCAGCCTGAAATTCTGCGGCGGCCTCGCGGGTCTGGCGTTGCTCGGTTTTGGGATCGTAGTCGGGCAGCCCCTGTATCTCCTCCCCACCTTTGTGCATCCGGGCGCGTCGCCGCTTTCGCTATTCATCATTCCAGGCATCCTGACTCGCTTTTAACACCTGCGGGTCTTCATCATCGTGCGCCTGATGCAGATAAAACGGCTGTGTGAGGTAGGTGTTCTTGCCGTAGCGGCCAATGCGCCACGCGGTCAGCCAGCCCATTTGTTCACGCACGAGGTGCTCAAGACCGGCGGCCAGCCTGACGGGGTGATAGCCGTCAGGCTGCACCGGTGGGGTTTCAGACGGCATTCCCAGCGTGGTGCGCCATGCGTTAAACCGGGCGATCAGTTCAGGGCTGAGCTTAAACTCTTCCTCAAATCCTGAGGGAAACGTCCGAAAAGAGAGCAGCGGGGCCAGCTGTTCGGGCATGTACTCCGGCAAAATGGCGAGCGGCGCCCCGGCCTCAAAGGCGGCGGCGTACATGTCATGCAGCGGGATTTGTGAGAGCAGCAGGCTGACGTCGCAAGAGGCTTTACCCTGCTCGCCGGGCGGGTAGCCGCCGCCGAGATCGGAGTGGACGCCGGGGTAAATAACTTCCGTGGCGTACGCGGGATAGCGTCCGTCGGCGCGGCGCACAGAGTCGAGCGGGAAGCACTGACGCTGTTCGTGGGCCGAAACCAGATGCACGCAGCGTTTAACAAAGCCCGGGAAAACAGCCTCGTCCGGCAGGTGCTGGCTATTGTCAGACCAGCCCTGATGGCCGTTAAAGCCCGGCACCAGATTGGGCAGGCCAACGGACGGCACGGTATCGATAATCCCCAGAAACTCGACGGTGACGGGAGCCCGAGCAGGGTGACGGGCGGGTACTGGCCATTTTCCTGCGGGGGCGGCAGCTGGGTGAGCCAGTTGACGAAGGTTCTCGCCTCGGCCGCGCCGCGTGAAAAACCATAAACAAACAGCTTAATGCCGAGCAGCGTGGGCTTGTGGTATTTAACTTTGCCGCTCAGCGGCGAAAGCAGGTGGTTGATGACGAGGCGGCGCGGCACCTCACCCGAGAACGGCAGGTGGGCGGTCATGCTGACCAGCTCTTTTTTTGCCACCTCGTCATCGAGCTTGCCACCGCTCAGGGTGTGTATAAGCGCGTCGACCAGACGCAGCAGCGCCCAGTTGATGCGGTTTTCTCCGCCGAGCGCATTTGCCAGCCCCATGCTGTCGTAATCAAGCTCGCCAATCTTGGGGAAGGGAGTGCCGACGCCGGGCATATAGTAATTATAATAACCTCTTTCTCTGTTCTGCGGTGTGGCGTGATAGAGCTTAGCAATATTGCTTGGGTGCGGCGGCATGGCGGTGTTGGTATCGTTCTCTTCGTTATTGCCGGTGCCGTCAAAGAACAGGCTGATATGAAGACATTTGCTGCATGTATAGACCCCACGAGACCGGGCTTCTACACACTTCTGAGTATGGTAGTCGCGCTCTTCCTGCGTAAGGCATCTGTAGTTTTTTATCACGGCTTCGGGCGTCAGTTTACGACGGTCGCCTGGTTCCGGAGGAAACGGCGGCGGAGCGCTGGCGGGCTGGGTTATGAGCGTGGGCATGTGGCGGGTTCCTTCATCTTGCGGGGATATTTTATCGGGCTGTCAGGGTGGCCGGGATCGAGGCACGACTGGGTGACCTCCACCCGATCGCAGGGTAAAAAGTGGACGGTGATACCACAGGTGCCTCCGGGGCCGGGGCGGGGAATGTCCACTATCCGGATAAAGCGCTGATATTTTGCCGCATGACGGGCGTAGGCTTCAGGTTCGAACCCTGCCCCTTGTTTTACCCTGGGGATTCTTTCATGAGGATTAGGATCTGCCTCCCATTCGACACGGGCCTTGAGTCCCGGCGTCCAGGTGGCGGGGTAGGCAATGCAGCATGCGCCTCCGGATTCGCCATAGGGGTTCATGCCGGGAGCCCCTGCCCCGTTCACGGTAAACCTGTTGATGCCTTTCGCGGTGTGGTTATAAGCGCCGACGTCACCGGCCAGCATGTCATCGGGCCTCATGGCCGCGCAGCCGGTGAGCGTCAGCGTGACCAGCACCAAAAGAAGGAGAAGCCAGTTTTTTCTCTGCATTACATCAATCCCTGATGGTTAATAAACCATGATGATAGTGTGGTTTTTCGGGAAAGGGAACGGCGAATTTTTTTAAAAATCTGGATTGTGATCCTTTTCATTCTGTGAGCAGTCTCGTGCCCGGAAACGAAAAACCCGCCGAGGCGGGTTCAGCGCCGAATCAATCAGGACAGGGCTTAAAAGAACAGTTACCTGAACGGGCGCGGTAGTCGGACTAAACGGGGAGTTCGTGCATATAGTCCAGCCTGGAGCGAACCCCTATCCCGTTAACAATAAAAAAGGAGGCATCGCTGCCTCCTTTTCATCGCCTGTTCAGGCTTAGCCCAGCTGTTTACGGGCGTTGCGGAAAATACGCATCCACGGGCTGTCTTCGCCCCACTCGGCCGGATGCCAGGAGTTGCTGACGGTACGGAAAACACGCTCCGGGTGCGGCATCATAATCGTTACGCGACCGCTCTCGTTGGTCACCGCCGTGATCCCGTTTGGCGAACCGTTCGGGTTGGCCGGATAGGTTTCAGTGACCTTGCCGTAGTTGTTCACGAAGCGCAGCGCGACCACGCCTTTCGCTTCCAGCGCGGCGAGATGCGCGCCGTCACGCACTTCTACAAAGCCTTCACCGTGCGACACGGCGATCGGCATACGTGAACCCGCCATGCCGTCCAGCAGCAGTGACGGGCTGGCCGTGACTTCCACCAGGCTAAAGCGCGCTTCAAAACGCTCAGACTGGTTACGCACGAAGCGTGGCCAGAGTTCGCTGCCCGGAATCAGCTCGCGCAAATTAGACATCATCTGGCAGCCGTTACAGACGCCCAGCGCCAGCGTCTGCGGACGATGGAAGAAGTTTTCAAACTCGTCGCGTACGCGGGTATTGAATAGAATTGATTTCGCCCAGCCTTCACCGGCGCCTAACACGTCGCCGTAGGAGAAGCCGCCGCAGGCGACCAGCGCATGGAAATCGTCCAGGCCGCGACGCCCCGCCAGCAGATCGCTCATATGCACGTCGACCGCGGTAAAGCCGGCACGGTGGAAGGCGGCAGCCATCTCAACGTGCGAGTTAACGCCCTGCTCACGCAGCACGGCAACCTGCGGACGCGCGCCGGTGGCGATCATCGGCGCAGCCACATCTTCTTCTGGTTTAAAGGTCAGATGCACGTTCAGGCCCGGATCCTTGTCATCCTTTTTCGCTTCATGTTCCTGATCGGCGCAGACCGGGTTATCACGCAGGCGCTGCATCTGCCAGGTGGTTTCCGCCCACCAGGTACGCAGCGTGGTGCGGCTTTCGCTATAGAGCGCTTTATCGCCGGAGCGAATCACAAAACGGTCGCCCTGCACCGCCTGACCAATCAGATGAACGCAATCCGCCAGACCATGCTCAGCAAACACGTTTTCAACCGCCGCGCGATCCGCCGCATTGATTTGGATCACTGCGCCCAGCTCTTCGGTAAAGAGCGCGGCCAGCGCATCGTTGCCCAGCGTCGCGATATCCGCTTCGATACCGCAATGACCGGTAAAGGCCATCTCTGCCAGGGTAACCAGCAAGCCGCCATCGGAACGGTCATGGTAGGCGAGCAGTTTGCCCTCGGCCACCAGCGCCTGGATGGCATTAAAGAAGCCCGCCAGCTGATGTGCGTCGCGCACGTCGGCCGGGCTGTCGCCAAGCTGACGGTAAACCTGCGCCAGCGCCGTTGCGCCCAGCGTGTTATGACCTTTGCCGAGATCGATTAGCAGCAGCGCATTCTCCTGCTGCGGTTGCAGTTGCGGCGTTACGGTGGCCCGCACATCCTCAACGCGTGCGAATGCGGTAATCACCAGCGAGAGCGGCGCGGTGATTTCACGCTGCTCATCACCCTGCTGCCAGCGGGTTTTCATTGACATAGAGTCTTTGCCCACCGGAATGGTGATGCCCAGCGCCGGGCAAAGCTCTTCGCCCACCGCCTTCACCGCAGCATAGAGACCCGCATCTTCGCCCGGATGACCGGCTGCCGCCATCCAGTTCGCCGAAAGCTTAACGTGCTTCAGCGAGCCGATCTGCGTGGCGGCCAGGTTGGTCAGCGCTTCGCCCACCGCCAGACGGCCTGAGGCGGCGAAGTCGAGCAGCGCCACCGGCGCGCGTTCGCCCAGGGCAAAGGCTTCGCCGTGATAGCTGTCCAGGCTGGCGGTAGTCACCGCACAGTTGGCTACCGGCACCTGCCACGGACCGACCATCTGGTCGCGCGCGACCATGCCGGTCACGGTACGGTCGCCAATCGTCACCAGGAAGGTTTTTTCCGCCACGGTCGGCAGATGCAGCACGCGCTTCACCGCTTCTTCCAGCTGGATGTCGTTACGCAGCAGCGCATCGCCTTTCGCCTGCAGCGTGGTGACGTCGCGGGTCATTTTCGGCGTTTTACCCAGCAGTACGTCGAGCGGCATATCGATCGGCTTGTTGTCGAAATGGCTGTCGGAGAGTGAGAGATGCTGCTCTTCAGTTGCTTCACCGATTACGGCATAAGGCGCGCGCTCGCGCTGGCACAGCTCAGCAAACAGCGCCAGTTTCTCCGGCGCGACCGCCAGCACATAGCGCTCCTGTGATTCGTTACACCAGACCTCCAGCGGACTCATACCCGGCTCGTCGCTGAGGATATCGCGCAGGTTGAAACGTCCGCCGCGACCGCCGTCGCTGACCAGCTCCGGCATGGCGTTTGACAGACCGCCCGCGCCCACGTCGTGGATAAACAGAATCGGGTTCTCTTCGCCCAGCTGCCAGCAGCGATCGATCACTTCCTGACAACGACGCTCCATTTCCGGGTTATCGCGCTGTACCGATGCGAAATCGAGATCGGCATCCGACTGGCCTGACGCCATAGAAGAGGCCGCTCCGCCGCCCAGGCCGATGTTCATCGCCGGGCCGCCCAGTACGATCAGCTTCGCACCTGGGGTGATCTCGCCTTTCTGCACATGATCGGCGCGGATATTACCGATGCCGCCCGCCAGCATGATCGGCTTGTGATAGCCGCGCAGCTCTACGCCGTTATGGCTGTTGACCTGCTCTTCATAGGTACGGAAATAGCCGTTCAGCGCCGGACGACCAAATTCGTTGTTGAACGCCGCGCCGCCTAACGGACCTTCAGTCATGATGTCCAGCGCGCTGACGATACGATCCGGCTTGCCGAAATCCTCTTCCCACGGCTGTTCGAAGCCAGGAATGCGCAGGTTGGACACCGAGAAGCCCACCAGGCCCGCTTTTGGCTTGGCGCCGCGTCCGGTCGCGCCTTCATCACGGATTTCGCCGCCGGAACCGGTAGCGGCCCCCGGCCAGGGTGAAATTGCGGTGGGATGGTTATGGGTTTCTACTTTCATCAGGATATGCGCCGCTTCCTGATGGAAGTCGTAGATGCCCTTTTCGCCGTCGGCGAAGAAACGCCCCACTTCAGAGCCTTCCATTACCGCCGCGTTATCTTTATAGGCGGAAAGCACATGATCCGGCGTCTGCTCGAAGGTGTTTTTGATCATTTTGAACAGCGACTTCGGCTGTTTTTCACCGTCGATGATCCAGTCGGCGTTGAAGATTTTATGACGGCAGTGCTCGGAGTTCGCCTGGGCGAACATATAGAGTTCAATGTCGTTCGGGTTGCGCCCCAGTTTTTTAAACGCGTCCAGCAGATAGTCGATTTCATCATCGGCCAGCGCCAGGCCCAGCGCGCTGTTTGCCTGCGCCAGCGCCTGACGTCCGCCACCCAGCACATCCACGCTTTTCAGCGGCTGCGGTTCATGATGAGCGAACAGCTGTTCAGCCTGCGCCAAGTCGCTGAATACGGTTTCCATCATGCGGTCATGCAGCAAGGCGGCCAGCGCGCTCCACTGCGTTTCATCCAGCTCTGGCGCCTGAACATAAAACGCCAGACCACGCTCCAGACGGCGTACCTGCGGCAGATCGCAGTTATGCGCAATATCGGTGGCTTTGGATGACCAGGGAGAGATAGTGCCGGGACGCGGCGTAACCAGCAGCAGGCGCCCTTGTGGCGCATGTTCCGCGAGAGAAGGACCGTATTTAAGAAGACGCTGCAGGCGGTTTTTTTCCTCAGCATTCAGCGCGGTGCTGACATCGGCGAAATGGACGTACTCGGCGTAAATATCACTCACCGGCAGATGAGCGTCCTGAAAGCGGGTCAGCAGTTTGTTAACACGAAATGCCGACAGAGCGGGCGAACCACGCAGAATTTCCATCATTAAAAATCTCTCGTCAGAGCGCCGGGCGACGCTTCTTTGGGCGCAACAGGGAAAACGGGCGGTATTATAGAGAAACAGCATCCGTTACGAAACCGTTTGCGCAGAATTTCTCAGCACAGGTATTAGCCTGAAAAACGCGCAGAAGCTGCTATATAAGTTGCTCTGGTCCAGTTTGTTGCGCAAAATGCCCCTCGCTCCGGGAATGAAAAAAAGATCAATACTGCCTTTATAAAGACAGACGCCTGAGAGCCAGAGAGAGATAACTATTTGAAACGCCTGAAACTTAATTATCTTTTTATCGGTCTTATTACTGCACTGCTCGCGCTGGCCCTGTGGCCATCGATTCCCTGGTATGGCGGTGCGCAAGATGCGATATCACAGATAAAATCACGGGGAGTGCTGCGTATCAGTACCATTAATTCCCCGTTGACTTACTACACCATCAATAAAAACCCGGCCGGTATGGATTATGAGCTGGCAAAGCGCTTCGCCGATTACCTGGGCGTGAAACTGCAGGTAACCGTGCGCCCTAATCTCAGCGATCTGTTCGATGATTTGGATGATGGCAAAGCAGATGTGCTGGCGGCGGGCCTGATTTATAACAATGAAAGGCTGGCGCGTTATCAAACCGGCCCGAGTTACTATTCCGTCTCGCAACAGCTGGTTTACCGCGTGGATAAGCCGCGCCCGAAAAATCTCGGCGATCTTAAAGGCCGTCTCACGGTCGCCTCCGGCTCGGCGTATCTCTCCTCGTTGCGCAGCATCAAGGTGAATCAGTATCCCGATCTCGACTGGGCGATCTCCACCGACCTCGCGCCGAAAGCGCTGCTGGAAGCGGTCGCCGACGGCAAGCTTGATTACACCGTTGGGGACTCCGTGACCATTGGTCTGCTGCAGCGTATCCATCCGCAGCTGGCGGTGGCGTTTGATATCACAGACGAAGAGCCGGTAACCTGGTATATGCCGCGCAGTGAAGATGACAGCATGAACGCCGCGATGCTCGATTTCTTCAATAGCATGGGGGAAGAAGGCGCCATGGCGCGGCTGGAAGAGAAATATCTCGGCCACGTCGGCACCTTTGACTATGTAGATACGCGCACCTTCCTGCACGCTATCGACAGCACGCTGCCCGACATCAAGCCGCTGTTTGAAAAATATGCCAGCCGCATCGACTGGCAGCTGCTGGCGGCGATCTCCTATCAGGAGTCGCACTGGAATCCGCAAGCAACCTCCCCCACCGGCGTACGTGGCATGATGATGCTGACGCGCAACACGGCCGACAGCCTGAACGTCAACGATCGCCTCGACCCCGAGCAGAGCATTCGCGGCGGCAGCGAATACCTGCAACGCATGATGGAGAAAGTGCCGTCCAGCGTGCCGGACGATGAACGTATCTGGTTCGCCCTCGCCGCCTACAATATGGGTTACGCCCATATGCTGGACGCGCGCAAGCTCACCGGAAAGCAGGGAGGCAATCCTGACAGCTGGGCAGACGTGAAGCTGCGCCTGCCGATGCTGAGCCAGAGGCGCTACTACAGCCAGACCACCTACGGCTACGCACGCGGCCACGAAGCCTATAACTACGTGGAGAATATCCGTAAGTATCAGGTGAGTCTGGTGGGCTATCTGCAGGAGCAGGAGAGAAAGATCGCCCAGCGCGCCGCATCAGAAGCGGAGCTGGGCAAAGGCTATCCGGCGGTCGAGCCGGAGATCGCCATGAATTAACTGCTGCGCTGCGCCTGGCGCAGCGACTTGATCTGCTCGCGGCGCATGCGGAAAAAGTCGCTGAGCATCGCCGCGCAGGTTTCGGCTAACACGCCCTCTTCTATGCTGATCTGATGATTCATCCCCGGGTGGCCCAGCACATCGATCAACGATCCCGCCGCCCCGGTTTTCTCATCGCGCGCGCCATACACCAGGCGCGTGATGCGGCTGTGCACCATGGCACCGGCACACATCACGCAAGGCTCCAGCGTCACGTAGAGCGTGGTAGCCAGCAGACGATAGTTTTCCAGCACTTTCCCTCCCTGGCGTAGCGCCATGATTTCCGCATGAGCGGTAGGATCGTGCTGGCCGATGGGACGGTTCCAGCCTTCGCCGATAACGCGATCGCCCTGGACCAGCACCGCACCCACCGGCACCTCGCCCTGCTCCCAGGCGACGCGGGCCAGCCTGAGCGCATGACGCATCCAGTATTCATCATTGAGTTCAACCACGTTAGCGACTCCGGTAAAAATCAAAGCCGCGCATTATAGCGGGCCAGTCGCCAGAATCGAAGGGGCATCAGCGCCTTATTCCAGCTGCTGCAGCTCTCCGCGCGGCGTAACGCGCCAGCGATGCTGGCAGAAAAAGAGCAGCGGGTTGTCCTGCTTGCTGTCGCTGTAGCCGCTGTAGAGCTGTAGCGGCGTGCCGATCCTCTCCTCCAGCTGCGCCACCTTTTCGTGTCCCAGACAGCGCATCGCCAGCACCCGGCCGCCAAAACCACGCCTCATCTGGCTGGCGATCAGTTTTACCCGCGGCAAAAAAGGCGAGTCGTAGTAGACCTGCTCCACCAGCGG
Source organism: Pantoea osteomyelitidis (assembly GCF_044342975.1). NCBI lineage: Bacteria > Pseudomonadati > Pseudomonadota > Gammaproteobacteria > Enterobacterales > Erwiniaceae > Pantoea > Pantoea osteomyelitidis. Next base: position 58,639 of record NZ_JBGFSN010000002.1, on the reverse strand, counting down.
CTGTGGCGAACCGGTAATCAGCCAGACATCGGCGTCGTTGCTGCTGAGATAATCGGTAAGACGCTGCTGCACCACCGGAAAGGCGGTGACGCGCTGGCGAAACCAGCTGGCGAAAGCCGCCTCGCGCTGTAGCAAACGGCGCTCGCTATGACCAAACGTGATCGACCAGAGCAGCAGACTCATCGGCCAACGCGCGGCGCGCCCCTTGATCAGCAGGCCCAGCCCGATAACCGGCAGCAGAGGCACGACCAGCAGCAGATTAAGCGGCTGGCGCCAGAGCAGGTAACGCATAAAAGTGCCAAACATATCCTGCTGATGCAGCGTGCCGTCGAGATCGAAAAATACTACCCGTCGTTGCGTACCCTTTGTCAAACAGCGCTCCTTGTTTTGTCATTACCCCTGTGCAGTACAAGTGTAGCCATCTCCGCGGCGGCGGCGCGTGTCATTTTTAATTCCAGTGACTACAATGCCAGATGAATTGTTTATTCTTCCTCAACCGGAGACGCCTGCTTCCTCTCAGTACGCCTTGCGTTCCGGATGGATCACTGTTTAGCCCACAAGAAGCTTATCGGAAAAGGACCTGGCATGAGTTCATTGCTGCGTATTCGCCAACTCTATCCTCGCCTGGCGCTCAACGAGCGTCGGCTGGCGGACTATTTGCTCTCTCAGCCGGATCGGGCGCGCCATCTCAGTTCACAAAAGCTGGCGGAAGAGTCTGGCGTCAGCCAGTCCAGCGTAGTGAAATTCGCCCAGAAGCTGGGCTATAAAGGCTTTCCTGCGCTGAAGCTGGCGCTGAGCGAATCGCTAACGGACAAAGATGCGATTACCGTACATAACCATATTCTCAGCGACGATTCGCTAAAGGTAGTGGGCGAAAAGCTGTTTACTGAGAAGCAGTCGGCGATTCGCGCCACGCTGGATATCAACAGCGAAGAGAAGCTGCGCGAGACGCTGCGCCTGCTGGAGAGCGCCCAGCGCATCCTGCTGGTGGGCATCGGCGCGTCGGGGCTGGTAGCGAAAGATTTTTCCTGGAAGCTGATGAAGATCGGCATTAACGCCGTAGCGGAACAGGATATGCACGCCCTGCTGGCCAGCGTGCAGGCGATGAAACCTGGCGATGTGCTGCTCGCCATCTCCTATACCGGCGAACGCCGTGAAATCAATCTGGCGGCGCAGGAAGCGGTGCGCGCTGGCGCCCATGTGGTGGCCTTTACCGGCTTTACCCCCAATACGCTGCAACAGTGCGCCAACCATTCGCTTTATACCGTGGCGGAAGAGCAAAGCACGCGCAGCGCGGCGATCTCCTCGACCACCGCGCAGTTGGCGCTCACGGACCTGCTGTTTATGGCGCTGGTACAGCAGGATCCGGAGCGCGCCTCCAGCCATATTCGTCACAGCGAGGCGCTGGTGAAAAAATTGGTCTGAGCAACAGAGCTGCGTATAATACCCGCGCCTTTTCTGATGTTATTGAGTGACCGCCATGGCGCTGCTGATTACCGCTAAATGCATTAACTGTGATATGTGTGAACCAGAATGCCCGAATCAGGCGATTTCGCTGGGCGCGGAGATCTACCAGATTGACGTCAGCCGCTGTACCGAGTGTGTGGGTCATTATGACGTCCCCACCTGCCAGAGCGTTTGCCCCATCGATAACACTATCATTATCGATCCGCAGCATCGCGAGAGCCGTGACGCGCTGTGGGAAAAGTTTGTGGTGCTGCATCACTAAAGCAGGCCGACAAAGATTGTCAGCCTGCACCTTCAGCTTTCGATAATCACCGTGGCGCAGGCGTAATGCCGTTCATCCGCCAGGGTAACGTGCACCGACTTCACCCCGAGCTTTTGCGCCACCTCAGCAGCGTGCTGGAAGAAGCGCAGGCCGGGTTTGCCCAGCGCGTCGTTATAGACCTCGAACTGGTTGAAGGCAAGTCCGCCGCGAATGCCGGTGCCAAAGGCCTTTGCCGCCGCTTCTTTCACCGCAAAGCGTTTTGCCAGAAAGCGCACCGGCTGCTGATGGACCTGATACTGTCGCCACTCTGCCTCGCTCAACACGCGACGCGCCAGACGGTCGCCGGAGCGCTCAATCACGCCGGCGATACGCTCAATTTCAACAATGTCGGTGCCCAGGCCAAGAATCGCCATTAGCGACGCGCTTCCCGCATCAGCAGCTTCATCTCTTTCACCGCGTCCGCCAGGCCGCTCATCACCGCACGACCAATAATGGCATGGCCAATATTCAGCTCATGCATCTCCGGCAGCGCCGCGATCGGCAGCACGTTGTGATAGGTGAGACCGTGACCGGCATTGACCTTCAGCCCGAGGCTGGCGGCAAAGGTTGCGGCTTTACGAATACGCGACAGCTCGGCCGCGCGTGGCCGCCCCTCTTCCGCCTCGGCATAGGCACCGGTGTGGATTTCAATATAGGGCGCGCCGCTGGCGACGGCGGCTTCAATCTGACGGTGATCGGCATCGATAAACAGCGAAACCAGAATGCCCGCTTCGCTCAGCTGCCTCACCGCCGCATTGATCTTCTCCTGCTGGCCCGCCACGTCGAGGCCGCCTTCGGTGGTCACTTCCTGACGCTTCTCCGGCACCAGGCAGCAGAAATGGGGCTTGATATCGCAGGCGATACCCACCATTTCGTCCGTCACCGCCATCTCCAGATTCATACGCGTCTGGATGGTATCACGCAGAATGCGGACATCACGGTCGGTAATATGACGGCGATCTTCGCGCAGGTGTACGGTAATGCCGTCGGCGCCCGCCTGCTCAGCGATAAACGCCGCCTGCACCGGATCGGGATAATTCGTGCCGCGTGCGTTACGCACGGTAGCAATGTGGTCAATGTTGACCCCTAACAGCAACTCAGCCATGACAATCCTCACCTCTTTTCCGTAGTAATGAGCAGTGTACATTCTCCGGCCCTGCATCCGGTACGACCACTATTCAGCGGACGTATCGTCAACGGGCGTATCGGCGCGTTTTTTCGGTACAAACTGACGAAACAGCTCCTGGCTTTTGAGCGGCTTGCCCCCCAGGTAGGGTTTAAGCGCTATGCGGGTAAAGCGTTTGGCGGCGCGCAGGGTGTCGGCATCCGGGAACTCGCGCTCCCATAGCGCGCGCAGCTGGCGTCCGGTAAAGCTGCGGTTATTGACCACCAGGCTGGCGATAAACCCTTTCTCTTCCCGGTAACTGTAGGTCATGGCATCGACAATCGGTTCGCCGCTGCCGGCGCAGGTCAGGAAATCGACGCCATACCCCAGATGTCCCAGCAGCGCCAGCTCGAAGCGCCGCAGCGCGGGTTCCGGCGTGCCGTTGCCGGCCGCCAGCGCCTGGATGCAGTTGAGGTAATCAAAGAAGAGTTCGGAGAAGGGAATTTCCTGCTCAAGCACGCGGGAGAGCAGCTCGTTGACGTAAAGCCCGCAGTAGAGCGTCAGGCCGCTCAGCGGCAGCGCCAGCGAAACCGCTTCGGCGCTGCGCAGGGTTTTCACTTCGCCACGTCCGCTCCAGCGCACCAGCAACGGGGTAAAAGGCTGCAAAGCGCCTTTCAGCTGTGAGCGTCGTGAGCGGGCGCCTTTCGCCAGTACCCGCACGCGGCCATGACTTTCGCTGAAAAAATCCAGCAGCAAACTGGTTTCGCTGTAAGGGCGACTATGCAGCACAAAGGCGCGTTGCCAGCCTTCCATGAAATCAGAGATCGTCTACATAGCCCAGACTGCGCAGCGCACGTTCATCATCTGCCCAGCCCGATTTCACTTTCACCCAAAGCTCCAGATGCACCTTGGCTTCGAACATCTCTTCCATGTCCTTACGCGCTTCAATGCCGATAGTTTTGATTTTGGCCCCTTTGTTGCCAATCACCATCTTCTTCTGCCCTTCGCGCTCCACGAGGATCAGGCCATTGATATCGTAGCCGCCGCGTTCGTTGGTAACGAACTGCTCGATCTCCACCGTCACGGAATAAGGCAGCTCGGCGCCGAGAAAACGCATCAGTTTTTCACGGATGATTTCGGAGGCCATAAAGCGCTGTGAACGATCGGTAATATAATCTTCCGGGAAATGGTGATCCGCCTGCGGCAGCCGCTTACGCACGATAGTGGCGATAGCATCAACGTTCTTGCCGTTTTCCGCCGAGATCGGCACCACATCAAGGAAATTCATCTGTTCGCTGAGGAACTGGATATGCGGCAGCAGGATGCTTTTATCCTGAATATTATCCACTTTGTTAATGGCAAGCAGCACCGGCACTTTGCCATCACGCAGCTTGTTCAATACCATCTCATCGTCGGCAGTCCAGCGGGTGCCTTCCACAACGAAAATAACCAGCTCAACGTCGCCGATAGAGCTGCTGGCCGCGCGGTTCATCAGGCGGTTAATGGCGCGCTTCTCTTCAATGTGCAAACCAGGGGTATCGACATAGATTGCCTGATATTCCCCTTCGGTATGAATGCCCATAATGCGATGACGCGTGGTCTGCGGCTTACGCGAGGTGATCGACACCTTCTGCCCCAGAAGCTGGTTCAGTAAGGTGGATTTGCCGACGTTGGGTCGGCCTACAATCGCGACGAAGCCGCAATAGGTAACGTGTTCGCTCATTCGAGTCCTGAATTAATCAGCGCCTGTTCAGGCGCTGCGGTTTTGCTTATTCGAGCCCAAGCTTGATCAGCGCCTGTTCGGCGGCTGCCTGTTCCGCCTTACGGCGGCTTGAGCCTACGCCCACTACCGGTTCAGCCATGCCGCTCACCTGACAGTGAATGGTGAACTCCTGGTCATGGGCTTCGCCACGTACCTGCACTACCAGATAGGAGGGCAGCGGCAGATGGCGTCCCTGCAGGTATTCCTGCAGTCGGGTTTTGGGATCTTTTTGTTTATCGCCGGGACTTATCTGCTCCAGGCGGGACTGATACCAGTCCAGAATCAATTTCTCTACCGTCTGGATATTGCTGTCGAGAAAAATCCCGCCAATCAATGCCTCCACGGTATCCGCGAGAATCGACTCGCGGCGAAAACCACCGCTTTTCAGCTCGCCCGGCCCAAGGCGCAAACATTCGCCAAGGTCGAACTCGCGCGCCATCTCCGCCAGGGTGTTGCCGCGCACCAGCGTGGCGCGCATCCGGCTCATATCGCCTTCGTCCACGCGGGGAAAACGATGATAGAGCGCATTGGCAATCACATAGCTGAGGATAGAATCGCCTAAAAATTCGAGACGCTCGTTGTGTTTACTGCTGGCGCTCCGGTGCGTCAGCGCCTGTTGCAACAATTCCGGATGAGTAAAAGTGTAGCCCAGTTTGCGCTGCAGCTTGGTGATGAGGATGGGGTTCATGCGATTCCAGTTTTTTTGCGTCTCTAACTCTGCATACGAAACAGGGCTGAGGATCCAACACGTTCTGTTTCGTGTGCAGTGGCTCCCCGCAGGAAGCCAACCGTGTTGCCCGCCGAAACGGGCGTTTTATCAGTGAATGCCGCCGATACGACTTAAGCGTACGCCGGTAGGCCACTGGCCTTCTTGTTTATCAAAACTCATCCAGATAGCGACCGCTTTACCGACCAGATTCTTCTCCGGGACAAAGCCCCAGTAGCGGCTGTCGGCGCTGTTATCGCGATTGTCGCCCATCATGAAGTACTGCCCTTGCGGCACAATCCAGGTGGCCTGCGGCTGTCCCGGCTGCTGATAATACATGCTGGCCTGACTTTGCGCTTCATTGACCAGCAAAATATTGTGGGTCACGCTGCCCAGCGTCTCTTTGCGTGCGCCTAAGCGCAGGCCGCCGCGCATCGTTTCGCCCTGAGCGACTTGATAGAAACCATTGCCGCTCTCATTGCCGTCAAAACCGCTAAAGGTCTGAATAAAGTCGCTCGGCTGCAGGTCGGAATAGGTCACCGCCAGCGCTTTATTACACGCCTGATCCTGCGCGCAATTCGGGATTATCGTCAGCGTTTTGCTGTAAGGATCGTAACTCACCTTATCGCCCGGCAGACCAATCACCCGCTTGATGTAGTCCAGACTGGGATCTTTCGGATATTTAAATACCGCAATGTCGCCGCGCTGCGGATGACCAGTAGGAATCAGCGTGGTTTGCGTAATGGGATCTTTAATGCCATAAGCAAACTTCTCCACCAGGATGAAATCGCCGATCAGCAGCGTCGGCATCATTGAACCTGAAGGGATCTGAAAAGGCTCGTAAACAAACGAGCGCACGATAAACACCACCGCCAGCACCGGAAACACCGATGCCGCCGTCTCAATCCAGCCCGGCTGCGCTGACACTTTCGCCAGGGTCTTGCTGTCCAGCGTGTTGCCGGTCTGCGCCTGTGCTTCCGCCTGCTTTGCCCGGCGCTCCGGCGCCCATTTAAAGCGATCGATGCACCAGAGAATGCCGGTAATCAGGGTTGCTATCGCCAGTATCAGGGCGAACATATTAGCCATTGGGTATCCTTATTTGCTGTCCTTGCCAACATGCAGAATGGCAAGGAACGCTTCCTGCGGCAGCTCAACGTTACCGACCTGCTTCATTCGCTTCTTACCTTCTTTCTGTTTCTGCAACAGTTTTTTCTTACGGCTGACGTCACCGCCATAGCACTTGGCAAGAACGTTTTTGCGCAGCTGTTTTACGGTTGAGCGAGCAATTATGTGGTTGCCGATCGCCGCCTGAATCGCAATGTCGAACTGCTGACGCGGGATCAGATCTTTCATCTTCTCCACCAGTTCGCGGCCACGATATTGCGAGTTGTCACGGTGAGTGATCAGCGCCAGCGCATCGACGCGTTCAGCGTTAATCAGTACGTCGACGCGCACCATGTCAGAGGTCTGAAAACGTTTGAAGTTATAATCCAGCGAGGCGTAACCGCGCGAGGTTGACTTCAGGCGGTCGAAGAAGTCGAGCACCACTTCCGCCATGGGAATCTCGTAAGTCAACGCCACCTGGTTGCCGTGGTAAACCATATTAGTCTGAACGCCGCGCTTCTCGATGCAAAGGGTGATGACGTTGCCCAGATACTCCTGCGGCAACAGCATATGACACTCAGCGATCGGCTCACGCAGCTCTTCAATATTATTCAGCGGCGGCAGCTTGGACGGACTGTCCACATACACCGTTTCACCGCTGGTGGTTTCCACTTCATACACCACGGTTGGCGCCGTGGTGATCAGATCAAGATCGTATTCGCGCTCCAGACGTTCCTGGATGATCTCCATATGCAGCAGGCCAAGGAAGCCGCAGCGGAAACCAAAGCCCAGCGCGGTAGAGCTTTCCGGCTCATAGAACAGCGATGCGTCGTTCAGGCTCAGCTTGCCAAGCGCGTCGCGGAAAGCTTCGTAATCGTCTGAGCTGACCGGGAACAAGCCGGCATACACCTGAGGCTTCACTTTTTTAAAGCCCGGCAGCGCTTTATCAGCGGAAAGTTTAGCGCCGGTCAGGGTATCGCCCACGGGCGCGCCGAGAATATCTTTGATGGCGCAGACCAGCCAGCCTACTTCGCCGCAGCGCAGTTCATTGCGATCCACCTGCTTCGGCGTAAAGATGCCGAGACGGTCAGCATTGTAGGTCTGACCGGTGCTCATCACCTTGATCTTTTCGCCTTTACGCATCGTGCCGTTTTTCACACGAACCAGCGAAACCACGCCGAGATAGTTGTCGAACCAGGAGTCGATAATCAGCGCCTGTAACGGACCTTCCGGATCGCCTTCCGGCGGCGGAATATCGCGCACCAGGCGTTCCAGCACGTCGGGAACGCCGACGCCGGTTTTCGCCGAGCAGCGCACCGCGTCGGCGGCATCGATACCAACGATATCTTCAATCTCCTGGGCAACGCGATCGGGATCGGCGGCCGGCAGGTCAATTTTGTTCAGAACCGGCACTACTTCCAGATCCATCTCCATCGCCGTATAGCAGTTCGCCAGGGTTTGCGCTTCCACTCCCTGACCGGCATCGACCACCAGCAGCGCGCCTTCACAGGCCGCCAGCGAGCGGGATACTTCATAAGAGAAGTCAACGTGTCCGGGCGTGTCGATAAAATTGAGCTGGTAAGTTTCGCCGTCTTTCGCGTGGTAATCGAGCGTCACGCTCTGTGCTTTAATAGTAATGCCGCGCTCACGCTCCAAATCCATAGAGTCAAGAACCTGCGCAGCCATTTCGCGGTCGCTCAGGCCGCCACACATCTGAATCAGGCGGTCAGAAAGCGTGGATTTGCCGTGGTCAATATGCGCGATAATGGAGAAATTTCTTATGTGCTTCATTTATATGGATATCTTCACGTAGAAAATCAGTTGAGAACCTGAGCACAGACACATTCAGGAAGATCGCTCTTTACCCACAATCCTGTCAGCCTCATTAATGACGACGCATATTACACTGTTAACGTCTTGCATAAAAGAATGGAACACCGCGTAATCGCAACAGAATTCAGCGGGTAAGAGAACGGACAGGACCGCAGTCGGTGCGGTCCAAAAGAGGATCAGGCTTCGGTTTCGACGCGCAAAAGGTCAGGCGGCAGCGCGACGTTCAGGATCACCGGCTGAAAAGCTTCGCGATCGCCGAACAGCGTGGATATCCCTTTGGCCAGAATAAAGCCGCCCACACCGCCCAGCAACGCGCCGCTGGCCGCAGCCAGATCGGTATGAAACAGCATCTGGAACAGTCCGGCAACCACAAACAGACCGAACAGCGGCGTCATATACACCAGCAAGGCCGAACCTAACAGGCTGCTCTCTCTGATGCCCAGCTCTACCCGCTGGCCCGGCTGCAACGGCTTCTCGCTGGGGATTTGCATCACATGCGCATCCTTTGGACCAAGTTTGTTCAGCATATGGCTGCCACAGCCTTTACGCGCTGAACAACTGCTGCAGGACGTTTTCGCTTCCGAATGTAAAGTGGCGATGCCATCTTGCCACGCCACCACTGTGGCCCATTCTCTCATCATTTTTGGCTACCTGAATCAATGCTGTCGGCGATGCGTTTCGCCGTGGAGGGAGGCAGTTCGCCTACCACGGTAATTTCCTTATTATCGCTGACTTTGATTTGCACCGTACGACGTCCTGTGCGCAATGTCTGGTTTACACTGCTTTTATCAGCCGTGGTGATATTAATGGCAAAGCTGAACAGCCCATCGCTGTACAGGCGCGACTCGACGGTTTTGTTCATCGCCGGTATCTGCCGACGGCTTTGCGATATCGCCTTCATGCCGGCAGGCAACCAGCCCGGCTTCCAGTCCAGCGAGACTTTGTCCCCTTCCGGCACGGAAAGCGAGGGCGGCAGATTGGCCTTTTGTATTCCCTGCATCAGGTTGCGCACTCCCTCATCGACAGCGAAACTGACAACGCGGAACTGCTCCAGCGTTTCTCCGTCGCGATCCAGCAGGTCAATACGCAGCGGCAATTTGGTATCCACATCGAGCCAGACCACGTAGCTATAGCGGGTACCGTCTCGCGACACAATGCGCAGCACTTCGCACATCTGATCGGCGATGCGCGCGCGGCCTACGGGAATGAAATCGTAATCATTGGCAAGGGAGGAAAAATCAGCGTAGATGACCGAAGGCAAGGCATCGATGATGTGATTGCCCGGCAATGAGAAAGGCTCAAGGCCCGGCTCAAAGTAGCTGATGTCGCCGCCGCGCTGGATCACTTCACGGCGCGGCCCGTCCATCTGCAACAGCTGCGCATAGATACGGTTATCGATTACCGCATGACGATAACGCAGTGATTCAATGCCGAGGCGAGAGACGTTGATATAGGCGAATTCGTAATTGAGAGACTGGCTGGCCTGCTCCATCTGCTGTAACAACGCCCCGGAGGCAGAAGTCTGAGCCGGGGCGGTAGATGACCAGAGCAGGCTGCCTGCCAACAGGCTGACAGCACACCAAAGTTGCTTCATTACTGCTGCTGAGTTCCTAACGACTGATTACCCGGAACCTGCACCTGCGCCTGCTGCGGCGCGTCCTGATCGAATTGTAAACGATCGGAATGCAGGCGACGTTGCAGCTCATAATCCTGCAGCATAGCGTTAACCCGGCGACGCTGCTCCTGCACCTGCTGATTGGCGCTGTTGGTATCAAACGCATCAGAAGGCACGCCAAGGCTGACCGGTGACGCTTTGCCCATCATCGGCAGCGTATTAAACACCGGCGCTTCTGACGCAGGCGCGTTACTGCCGACAGGCTGATTGTAATGCTGTACGCCCACAATCACCGCCAGTGAAACACAGGCCGCCACGCCAACCTGCGTGAGTTGTGCTGCCCAGGGACGCGCTTTGCGCCAGAACGGCATTTTCTCCCAGCGGGACGGCGCAGGCTGCGCTTCAGCGATCAGCTCAGTCACCTTACGTGCAGGTTCCTGTTCGATAGCAGCGGCAACCCGTGCGGAGATATCGAAATGCAGGAATTCACCCACATCGCCACGCATGGTATCGCGGATAAGATGGTAGCTTTCCCAGCTTTTTTGAAGATTTGCATCCTTTGATAACGCCGACAGCAGCGCGTTATCTAAAGTTTCACCATCCATTAAAGCGGAAAGTTTTTCTTTCTGCATGCCTCAGTACCCTTCCTGTAGCCGTTATCACTGACGTTGGATAAGCGGTTGAACTTTATTATCAATAGCCTCTCGTGCGCGGAAGATACGTGAGCGAACGGTACCTACCGGGCAATCCATAATAGCGGCGATCTCTTCATAGCTCAGACCATCCAGTTCTCTGAGGGTGATTGCCATACGTAAATCCTCAGGAAGCGCCTCAATGGTTCGAAAGACGATTTGTTTCAATTCATCAGACAACATTAAGTTCTCAGGGTTCGATATTTCTTTGAGTGCACCGGCACTTTCGAAATTTTCCGCATCAATCGCATCCACATCGCTGGATGGCGGTCGACGCCCCTGGGCAACCAGATAATTTTTTGCTGTATTCACAGCTATGCGATACAGCCAGGTATAGAAGGCGCTGTCGCCACGGAACGATTCCAGTGCGCGATACGCTTTAATAAATGATTCCTGAACTACATCAGGCACATCGCCTGAAGGGACATAACGCGAAACCAGGCTCGCCACTTTATGCTGGTATCGGATCACCAGTAAATTGAATGACTTCTGATCTCCTTTCTGCACCCGTTCAACGAGAACCTGATCCGTTAACTGCTCGCTCATCCGAGGTAATGTCTCCCCAAATTTTTCTCCACGCGTAAATTGAACCGCCAGAACATCTCAACTTTTTGAGCAAGTATGCGCTTAGAGTTGCATTGTTAACTGAAGTTCAGTTACGCCCTGATAATTCTTGCACCGGGGTGTTACACCCATTGTTGTTCATTCTGACTCTGTGTAACCGCTGCGCTCACTGCGGTGCGGCTGTGTTGAGCGCCCAATCGCAGGCAGAGTACCTTATGCCAGTGGCTTTTTCATCTTTAAATCCTGAACGTCGGATAAAGTTTCACATAGCAAACAGCGCTTTTGCATTACAGCGGCTAACACACTGATACTACTGCAAACAGCCACTTTTCGCTCAATCGGAAGCCGCAAATTTGTTCAAAATACTTCACACCGATGGGCTTAGCGCTTATGCTCAGCAGACCACTTGTTTAGTAAATTAAACATCATGACCTCATTTCCCGATTATCAGTGCGACGTATTGATCGTGGGCAGCGGCGCAGCGGGTTTATCGCTGGCGTTACGCCTGGCGCAGCATTATCAGGTCACCGTGCTCAGCAAAGGCCCGGTCAATGAAGGCTCGACTTTCTATGCTCAGGGCGGCATCGCCGCCGTGTTTGATGAAACGGACAGCATCGAATCTCATATTGAAGATACGCTGATAGCGGGCGCCGGACTCTGCGAGCGCGAGGCGGTGTCGTTTATCGCCAGCAACGCGCGTCACTGCGTGCAGTGGCTGATCGATCATGGCGTCGCCTTTGATAAAGAAACCCAGGCAGATGGCGAACAGCGCTACCATTTGACCCGGGAAGGGGGTCACAGCCATCGCCGCATTCTGCACAGCGCCGACGCCACCGGGCGGGAAGTGGAAACCACGCTGGTGAGCCAGGCGCTGAGCCATCCCAACATTCGTATCCTTGAGCGTACCAACGCCGTTGACCTGATTCTTTCCGATAAGCTGGGTCTGCCGGGCGCGCGGCGCGCGGTAGGCGCATGGATCTGGAACCGTAATAAAGAACAGGTGGAAACCTGTAGCGCCCGAGCCGTGGTGCTGGCGACCGGCGGCGCGGCGAAAGTGTACCAGTACACCACCAATCCTGACGTCGCTTCTGGCGACGGTATCGCCATGGCCTGGCGCGCTGGCTGTCGCGTCGCTAATCTGGAATTTAATCAGTTCCATCCCACCTGCCTGTTCCACCCTCAGGCGCGCAATTTCCTGCTGACGGAAGCCCTGCGCGGCGAAGGCGCCTGGCTGAAGCGTCCCGACGGCACGCGTTTTATGCCGGAGTTTGATGAGCGTGCCGAGCTGGCACCGCGCGATATCGTCGCCCGCGCTATCGATCATGAGATGAAGCGCCTGGGCGTGGAGTGCATGTATCTGGATATCAGTCATCAGCCCGCCGACTTTATTCGCGCGCATTTTCCGATGATTTACGAAAAGCTGCTGACCTTTGGTCTGGATCTGACCAAAGACGCGATTCCCGTGGTGCCCGCCGCCCATTACACCTGCGGCGGCGTGATGGTCGATCGGCATGGGCGCACCGATGTTGACGCTCTCTACGCCATTGGCGAAGTGAGCTACACCGGCCTGCACGGCGCAAACCGCATGGCCTCTAACTCGCTACTGGAGTGCCTGGTCTATGGCTGGTCCGCGTCAGAGGATATCCATCAGCGTCTGCCAGCAACCGAAGCGGTGCAATCTCTGCCCGCCTGGGATGAAAGCCGTGTGGATGATTCTGATGAATGCGTGGTGATTCAGCATAACTGGCATGAGCTGCGCCTGTTTATGTGGGACTACGTCGGGATTGTGCGTACGACGAAACGTCTGGAGCGCGCACTGCGGCGCATTACCCTGCTTCAGCAGGAAATCGATGAGTATTATGCCCATTTCCGCCTCTCCAATAATTTGCTGGAGCTACGAAATCTGGCGCAGGTGGCGGAGCTGATCGTGCGCAGCGCGCTGGCGCGCAAAGAGAGCCGCGGGCTGCACTTCACTCTTGATTATCCGCATCCGGCGCCGCAATCGCTGCCTACGGTGCTGACGCCCGACCACTACATAAAGAGATAGAAATCGCGGGTCAGGCCGCACCAGGCTTCAGAATAGTTTTTGTCTGGCCCGCGAATCGCCATACGCTCCAGTAAGGTTTCTCCTTCACGGGGCGAGAAACCGAGCAGTACCCGGTGCGGCAGGCGATGCGCATACTCTGCCACATCAGTGCGAAAACGCAGATGCCAGCCGTCGGCCAGCGCCAGAGCGATAAAATCGTTGCCGATCGCTTCCGGCAACACCACGCAAAAAAAGCCCTCTTCTTCAATCAGCATGCCTGCACAGCGCAGCAGCGTTTGATGATCCAGCGCGCCCGTGTAGCGCGCCGTTTCGCGCTCGGGCGTTGCACATTCGACGCCGGCGGCAAAATAGGGAGGATTGCTGACGATAAGCGAATAGCGTTTTTCGCACGTTTCCGTCCAGGCGACGATATCCTGCGGCCAGACCTGAATACGTTGCGCCCAGGGCGAAGCCTGTACATTCTCTTCTGCCTGAGCGGCGGCGGCGGGATCCAGCTCAATGGCGTCCAGACTCACCGATTCCGGCGTGCGCTGCGCCAGCATTAGCGCAATCAGCCCGCTGCCGGTGCCGATGTCCAGCACGCGTTTAACATTAGCGACCGGTGCCCAGGCCCCGAGCAGAATCGCGTCGGTGCCGACTTTCATGGCGCAGCGGTCATGCGCCACGAAAAAGCGCTTAAAAGTAAAACCGTTCTTTTTTAACGGAGGGCGTGGGGATAAATCAGCTTGCGTCATACTCTGCAACCATTACATATTCATCTGCCGGAAAGCGGCGACTCAGTGTAACGTGACACGATGAAGATTACACTGTCTGGTCAAATCGTCCTGGCGGAACGGGCTGCTAATCGCCAGGATAATGCACAAACAGATGAAGATTATGTTCGTTCTGTCTATAATCAGCGCCCCAAACTGAGGTAGACCATGACCGTAACCACATTTTCCGAACTTGAACTCGATGAAAGCCTGCTGGATGCTCTGCAGGATAAAGGCTTCACGCGCCCAACCGCCATTCAGGCCGCTGCGATTCCGCCCGCGCTGGAGGGGCGTGACGTGCTGGGTTCGGCACCTACCGGTACGGGGAAAACGGCCGCCTATCTGCTGCCGGTATTACAGCATCTGATCGATTTTCCGCGTAAAAAATCGGGGCCGCCGCGTATTTTGATTCTTACGCCTACCCGCGAGCTGGCGATGCAGGTAGCTGACCAGGCGCGTGAACTGGCCAGCCATACCCATCTCGACATCGCCACCATTACCGGCGGCGTCGCCTACATGAACCACGCGGAAGTGTTCAGTGAAAACCAGGATATCGTGGTTGCGACGACTGGCCGCCTGCTTCAGTACATCAAAGAAGAAAATTTTGACTGCCGCGCGGTGGAGACGCTGATCCTTGATGAAGCTGACCGCATGCTGGACATGGGTTTTGCTCAGGATATTGAAACCATCGCAGCGGAAACGCGCTGGCGCAAACAGACGTTGCTTTTCTCGGCAACGCTGGAAGGCGAAAACATCAAGGATTTCGCGGAGCGTTTGCTGAACGAACCGGTTGAGGTGGAAGCCACGCCCAGCAACCGCGAACGCAAAAAAATCCAGCAGTGGTATTACCGTGCCGACAACCTCGAGCATAAAACCCGGCTGCTGGTGCATCTGCTGAAACAGCCGGACGTGACGCGCTGCATCGTGTTTGTGCGTAAGCGTGAGCGCCTGCATGAGCTGGTTAGCTGGCTGCATGAAGCGGGTATTCGCTGCAGCTACCTTGAAGGCGAGATGGTGCAGGTAAAGCGCAACGAGGCGATTAAGCGTCTGGTTGAGGGCCGCGTTAATGTGCTGGTGGCGACAGACGTCGCGGCGCGCGGTATCGATATTGATGACGTGAGCCACGTATTTAACTTCGATATGCCCCGCACGGCCGATACCTATCTGCACCGTATCGGGCGTACGGCGCGCGCAGGCCGCAAAGGCACTGCGCTGTCGCTGGTAGAAGCGCACGATCATCTGCTGCTCGGCAAGATCAGCCGTTACATCAGCGAGCCGCTGAAGGCACGCGTCATTGAAGAGCTGCGTCCGTCCACGCGCGCACCAAGTGAGAAGGCCACCGGGAAACCGTCGAAAAAGGCCCTTGCGAAGCGGAAAGAGAAGAAAGAGAGCGAAACGGAAAAACCGCGTGTGAAGAAACGCCACCGGGATACCAAAAACATTGGTAAACGCCGCAAGCCAAGCGCCACGGACAGCGCAAAAGAGAATGCGGAATAATTCAGCGCCGTAACAAAAAAATCGCCTCAGACGGGGCGATTTTTTTTACTTTTGTTATGAAAAAGTAAAACAGCAGCCATAAAGCCTGTGAACTTCCGTTACGAGGCCATCTCACTCATCGCGCTGGTTTTATCTTTACTTAATCCATTGATTATTAATTGTTAAAATGCATTTTCAGGTTGTGCAGGATTTAAACCACACGGAAAAAAGGCGCCGCAGCGCCTGACAGGCAAATTGTTACAGCGTCTTTGTAAAGGTACGGCTAATCACATCACGCTGCTGTTCCGGCGTTAACGCATTGAAGCGTACCGCATAGCCGGAAACGCGAATGGTGAGCTGAGGATATTTCTCCGGATGATTCACCGCATCCTCCAGCGTTTCACGAGTCAGCACGTTGACGTTCAGGTGCTGTCCGCCCTCCACGCGTACCTGTGGTTTCACTTCCAGCGGCACGTCGCGATATTCAATCTCGCCCAAATCGCGCAGCGACACGACCTGATCTTCCTTAAAACCAGCTTTAGCGCATACGCAACGCGCTTCTGCATTCTCATCATCCAGCAGCCAGAATGAGTGGAGAAGATCCGCATTGCGTGCTTTGGTTATCTGGATACCGCTAATCATACATTACCTCCGGGGCGTGACGCTGCACGATCCATGCAGCGTTCTTGATGGATTCACATTGCCGCCTTGGTATAACAACCCTGTTCAGCAGGCGCTTTGACATATATCAACGAAAATTAATCGCTATCGGAGACGTCTCAACAAGCCTTTGATAAAACGCATCTTTCCTGTTAAAACTTTTATTTATTTATTCAACTATTTTTTAAATTTTTGCTCTGTCGCAGGAAACGCTAAGCTAGACAGGTTACCAACGCAGGGAGTTGAGCATGGCTGATAAGCTAACCTGGCACGATGTGCTGGCCGAAGAGAAAGAAAAACCCTACTTTATCGAAACGCTGAAGCTGGTTGCGGATGAACGCGCCTCCGGCGTCACGGTTTATCCGCCACAAAAGGATGTGTTTAATGCGTTTCGCTTAACCGAACTGAGTGATGTGAAGGTGGTAATACTCGGACAGGATCCCTATCACGGACCGAGACAGGCGCATGGTCTGGCTTTTTCAGTGCTGCCTGGCGTGCCGGTGCCCCCTTCTCTGCAAAATATGTATAAAGAGCTGGAGCAGGAATTTCCCGATTTTCAGCGCCCCGATCACGGCTTCCTCGAAAGCTGGGCAAAACAGGGGGTAATGCTGCTGAATACAGTGTTAACCGTGGAGGCAGGCAAAGCGCATTCTCATGCGCGCTTCGGCTGGGAAACCTTTACCGATAATGTGATTTCGGCCATCAATACGCACCGTGAAGGCGTGGTGTTCCTGCTCTGGGGATCGCATGCGCAGAAGAAAGGCAGCATTATCGATCGCCAGCGTCATCACGTCTTACAGGCGCCGCACCCTTCCCCACTTTCCGCGCATCGCGGCTTTTTTGGCTGTCAGCACTTCGCGCAGACCAATGCGATTTTAGAAAAGGCGGGAGAAAAGCCGATCGACTGGACGCCAACCCTGCCGCAACCCGCCTGACGGCAATATGCAAACGGCCACGTCTTCACGTGGCCGTTTGCATAAAAAAGTGTCGCCTGAAGGCAATCAGCCTTTCGCTTTTGCCACCGCAACCATGGCAGGACGCAGCAGACGGCCGTTCAGAGTATAACCGCGCTGCATAACCATCATCACGTGGTTCGGCGCAACATCTTCAGACTCCATCATCGACATCGCCTGATGAATTTCCGGGTTGAACGGGACGTTCGTCTCACCGACCACATCGACACCAAACTTACGCACGGCGCCCAGCAGCGACTTCAGCGTCAGCTCGATACCTTCAATCATTGCGGCCAGCTGAGGATCCTCTTTGTCAGCCACTTCCAGCGCGCGCTCCAGGCTATCGATCACCGGCAGCAGCTCGTTGGCGAACTTCTCCAGCGCAAATTTATGCGCCTTCTCCACATCCATTTCACTGCGGCGACGGATGTTTTCGATTTCTGCCTGAGCACGCAGCTGTGCATCGCGCACGCCGGTTTGCGCCTGGGCTAACTCCGCCTCCAGTTGGGCGATGCGTTCATCGCGCGGATCCACCTCAGCGACGGTCTCCGCATCATCATGTTGCTGCTGTTCCTGTTGAATTTCTTCTGAGACTTGCTCGTTAGGGGTGTTCTGTTCTTTACTACTCATGAATTTCTCCGCGTTTTGCACATTCATCTCGCTGGTTCGCTTATTATGGGGATCGGTTTGACGGTTTCAAGGGAACCCATCACATTGCCTGGCCATTTTGGCTTATGAGGAATACCCGCTAAATGAACAAACACTTTAACTGCATTGGCATTGTCGGTCATCCACGTCATCCCACTGCGTTAACCACGCATGAGATGCTTTACCGCTGGCTTACCGCCAAAGGCTATGAAGTGATTGTAGAGCAACAAATCGCCCATGAGCTGGCGCTGCAGCATGTTGAAACCGGCACGCTGGCGGAAATTGGTCAACGCGCCGATTTGGCGGTGGTGGTGGGCGGCGATGGCAATATGCTGGGAGCGGCGCGTGTTCTGGCGCGTTATGACATTAAAGTGATTGGCATTAACCGCGGCAACCTCGGCTTTCTGACCGATCTCGATCCCGATAACGCGCAGCAGCAGCTGGATGATGTACTGCAAGGCGAATACCTGGCGGAGAGTCGTTTTTTACTGGAAGCGCAGGTGTGTAAAGATACCTGCTCGCCGCGCATCGGCAGCGCCATTAACGAAGTGGTGCTGCATCCGGGCAAAGTCGCGCATATGATCGAGTTTGAAGTCTATATTGACGAGATTTTCGCTTTCTCGCAGCGCTCCGACGGCCTGATTATCTCGACGCCTACCGGCTCAACGGCCTACTCGCTTTCTGCCGGCGGGCCGATTTTAACCCCGTCGCTGGATGCTATCGTACTGGTTCCCATGTTCCCGCATACGCTCTCTGCGCGGCCGCTGGTGATAAATAGCAGCAGCACCATCCGTCTGCGTTTCTCCTCCCGCCGTAGCGATCTGGAGATCAGCTGCGACAGTCAAATTGCCCTGCCAATTCAGGAAGGAGAAGATGTGCTGATTCGGCGTAGCCAGGACCATTTGAACCTGATCCATCCTAAAAATTACAGTTACTTCAATACGCTAAGCTCGAAGCTCAGTTGGTCCAAAAAATTATTCTGAAAAGCTATCCAGCCTCTTTACTGGATAAAAAACCAGTTTATACTGTATGAAAAACCATATCTGTTTTTTCATACAGGTGAATAAATGCTGGCACAACTGACAATCAGTAACTTTGCTATCGTGCGCGAACTGGAAATCGATTTTCAACGCGGTATGACAGCGATTACCGGCGAAACCGGCGCAGGTAAATCGATCGCTATTGACGCGCTTGGCCTCTGTCTGGGCGGCCGCGCCGAGGCCGATATGGTGCGTCAGGGTGCCAGCCGCGCGGATATCTGCGCGCGCTTTCAGCTCAAAACCTCTCCTTCCGCTCAACGCTGGCTGGAAGAAAACCAGCTGGACGAAGGCAATGAGTGCCTGTTGCGTCGGGTTATCAGCGCTGATGGTCGTTCACGCGGCTTTATCAACGGCACTGCGGTCCCGCTCTCGCAGCTGCGCGAGTTGGGCCAGTTACTGATTCAGATTCATGGCCAGCACGCCCATCAGCTGTTGCTGAAAGCCGATCACCAAAAACATCTTCTGGACGCCTATGCCGGCAGGAACGATTTGACGCAGCTAATGCGCGATCGTTATCAGGCGTGGCATCAGAGTTGCCGTGCGCTTGCTCAACATCAGCAGCTTACCCAGGAGCGTGAAGCGCGCCGCGAGCTGCTGCAATACCAATTAAAAGAGCTGAACGACTTCGCCCCGCTGGCGGGCGAATATGAACAGATCGACGAAGAGTACAAACGACTGGCGAACAGCGGACAGCTGCTCTCCACCAGCCAACAGGCATTGCAGATTCTGGCCGATGGCGACGAGAGCAACCTGCAAAGCCTGCTCTACAGCGCGCGCCAGATGCTCTCTGAACTGATCTCTATGGATGATAAGCTCAGCGGCGTGTTCAACCTGCTGGAAGAAGCCTCGATTCAACTGAGTGAAGCGAGTGATGAGCTGCGCCACTACTGCGATCGACTGGATCTGGATCCGAATCGTCTGTATGAGCTGGAGCAACGCATTTCCCGCCAAATTGCGCTGGCCCGTAAACATCACGTCACGCCGGAAGGCTTGCCCGCTCTGCATCAGCAACTGCTGGCGGAAGCTGAACAGCTGACGCAGCATGAAAGCGATCTGGAAAGCTTGCAGGCGCAGGTTAACCTGCACTATCTGGCGGCGCTCGGCACGGCGGAACAGCTGCACCAGCAGCGTCTGCACTTCGCCCGCGAGCTGGAAACGCTGATTACGGAGAGCATGCGCACCCTCTCCATGCCGCATGGTCGTCTCACCATCGATGTGGCTTTCAATCCTGACCAGCTTACGGCAGATGGCGCGAACCGCATCGATTTCCGCGTTACCACCAACCCCGGCCAGCCGCTGCAGCCGTTGGGCAAAGTGGCGTCGGGCGGCGAGCTGTCGCGCATCGCTTTGGCGATTCAGGTTATCACGGCGCAAAAAATGGAAACGCCGGCAATGATCTTCGACGAAGTGGATGTGGGTATCAGCGGACCTACCGCGGCGGTGGTAGGAAAAATGCTGCGCCAGCTGGGCGAATCAACGCAGGTTATGTGCGTTACGCATCTGCCGCAGGTTGCTGGCTGCGGCCATCAGCACTTCTTCGTCAGTAAAGAGACAGATGGCGCCATGACTGAAACACATATGCAGCCGCTGGACAAACGGGCGCGCTTGCAGGAACTGGCGCGTCTGCTGGGCGGCAGCGAAGTGACGCGCAATACGCTGGCCAACGCCAAAGAACTTTTAGCGGCCTGATAACGCACTTTTTTCCCGCTTTGTGGTCATATGCATGCTCTGTAGAGGTTTCAAATAGCGAAAAGGTTTATTATCATCGGCACTTATATCGCCTGAATAATAAAGCCTGCCGCAGGCAGAGTTCAGAATTTGATGGCATAAAAACAGCCTGCCAACAGGCGTTTGGCCCCAAAAAAGGAATGTAATAGATGCGCTGTAAAACGCTGACTGCTGCGGCAGTGGTAATGCTGATGATGACCGCCGGATGTTCCACTCTTGAGCGTGTGGTTTATCGTCCGGATATCAATCAGGGAAATTATCTGGTTGCCAGTGATGTGTCGAAACTCTATACCGGTATGACGCAGCAACAGGTAGCTTACACGCTGGGCACGCCAATGATGCGTGATCCCTTTGGCAGCAACGTCTGGTACTACGTTTTCCGCGAAGAGCCGGGCCATGAGCGTGTAAAACAGCAGACGCTGACCCTGACGTTTGACAGCAACGGCGTGCTGACCCATATCGACAACAAAGCGAACTTATCCGGTTCTCAGGGCTGAGTTCAGGCTGCATATAAAAGGCGCCCGGACGGCGCCTTTTGTTTTTCTACAGTGAGCTAAGTGGCGATTATTTTTTACTGGCCGAGCGCTCAGCGCGTTGACGACGCATCTCTTTGGGATCGGCAATCAAAGGCCGGTAAATTTCCACTCTGTCGCCATCTGCGAGGGGGTCGTTTAATTTCACCGGACGGCTGTAGATGCCGATTTTATTGCTGGCGAGATCGATGTCGCGACGTAGCTCAAGCAAACCTGAAGCTCTTATCGCCTGCTCAACCGTACTACCCTCTTCCAGCTTTACGCTGCGCAGATACTGTTTTTCCGGTAGCGCATACACGACCTCAACAACAATCTCAGGCACGATAAACCTCTTTTGCGCGCTGGCTGAAGGCCTGCACCATGCTGTTAGCTAATTCCTTGAAGATGCGTCCGAATGCCATCTCAACCAGCATATTGGTAAATTCAAACTCAAGGCTCAGCTCAACTTTGCAGGCGTCATCTCCCAGGGAGACGAAATTCCAGCCACCCGTCAGCTTACGGAACGGACCATCCACTAACTGCATATGAATGCTCTGATTGTCAGTGAGGGTATTACGCGTAGTAAATGTTTTGCTGATACCGGCTTTAGAAACGTCGACGGATGCGGTCATCTGGTTATCGGAAGCATCAAGCACGCGGCTTCCGGTACAGCCTGGTAAAAATTCAGGATAAGCATCCACATCATTCACGAGCTGGTACATCTGTTCGGCACTGTAAGGGACAAGTGCAGAACGACTAATCTGGGCCATAATGGTTCCTGTTCGTCACAAAACCGCTGAATGATACCATTTTCAGCGATCAAACTAAAATTCCTTACCTTTACAGGCGTGTTAGAATAGCGAGTTTTTCATCGTCCCGCTGGACAGGGGATGCCATAACCGCCCAAGTGATGTAAAATAAACCGTACTATGACAAAGAATAAAGCTCACAAACCCGGTTCCGCCACCATTGCTCAGAACAAGCGTGCCCGTCATGAATACTTCATTGAAGAAGAGTTCGAAGCGGGGCTTGCGCTGCAAGGATGGGAAGTCAAATCACTCCGTGCCGGCAAAGCCAATATCAGCGACAGTTATATCCTGCTTCGTGATGGTGAGGCTTACCTTTTCGGCGCAACGTTTCAGCCGCTGGCGGTGGCGTCCTCCCATGTGGTGTGCGACCCCACGCGTAACCGCAAACTGCTGCTTAACCAGCGCGAACTCGATTCGCTCTATGGCCGCGTAAATCGTGAGGGTTATACCGTCGTGGCGCTTTCTCTCTACTGGAAAAACGCCTGGTGTAAGATCAAGATCGGCGTTGCGCAAGGTAAGAAGCAGCATGACAAGCGCGCTGACATTAAAGAGCGCGAATGGCAGGTTGATAAAGCGCGCATCATGAAGAAAGCCGGTCGTTAAACGCTGGATTCATTTATTGTTTTTTGTTATGCTTGATCGTTCTTGGGGCTGATTCTGGATTCGACGGGATTCGCGAAACCCAAGGTGCATGCCGAGGTGCGGTAGGCCTCGTTAAAAAGCCGCAAAAAAATAGTCGCAAACGACGAAAACTACGCTTTAGCAGCTTAATAACCTGCTAAGAGCCCTCTCTCCCTAGCCTCCGCTCTTAGGACGGGGATCAAGAGAGGTCAAACCCAAAAGAGATCGCGTGGATGCCCTGCCTGGGGTTGAAGCGTTAAAACTAATCAGGCTAGTTTGTCAGTGGCGTGTCCGTCCGCAGCTGGCCAGCGAATGTAAAGACTGGACTAAGCATGTAGTACCGAGGATGTAGGAATTTCGGACGCGGGTTCAACTCCCGCCAGCTCCACCAAAATTCTTCAAAGATGGTTCCAGTGCCATCCGCAGAAGTCCTGGAAGCCCGCACGGCACAAGCCCTGCGGGCTTTTTTGTGTCTTCCCCCATCCGCGTTCAGAAGAGCCACATGCTGCAAGACAAATCCCCATTCCCTACAAACCCCAACCCTCCATTTACGGTTTATTCCTAAGGCAGCATGCTCCAGGCCGTGCCATGCTTAAACTAAGTTCATAGCACTGATAAGGTTTGACGAGGATATTATGAAAAAAACAGTGATGGCATTATCTGCACTTCTGCTGGCATCTCCGGTTTTTGCCGCAACCACACACGCAACAGACGATACCGTTGCCACGGCGCATGAAGGAGCGAACACTGCAAAGGAAAAACTGCATCAGGCACAAAACCAGGGCGAGGAAATGAAACTCAAATCCAAACACGCCGCTGAAGGGAAAAGCAACAACCTGAGCAGTAAAGCCAGCGAAGGCACGCAAAAGACCTGGCACAAAACCAAAGAAGGTACTGAAAAAGGTTGGGATGCAACCAAAGAAGGTACTGAGAAAGGCTGGAATAAGACGAAAGAAGGTGCAGCTACTTTGAAAAAGAAAGTCACTGAGTAATTCGTCATCTTTATAAAAAAGGCCGCAATCGCGGCCTTTTTTATTTTATGATCAAAGTAAAAACTCACTGACAATAAAAGAAAGGCATCCATCACTTGTAATCTGCCTGCACTTAAAATCTTTATTTCCTCTGCTCTATTAATTACACGACCATTTCTTTACCTTTCTTTATCTTAATATTCTTTAACTCATTAAACTTCACAAATATCTATCCTGTTGACTGGCTGGAATTTATTTTTCACAACAAAAACCCCTATAAACACCCGCCGACTATACTCAAACCTTACGTTCAAACCATCAAGGGTAATCACATGAAGCTGGCAGCTTTCGATATTGGCGGCACATCGTTAAAAATGGGGGTTATCACCGATCAAGGCGAAATCCTGAAAAAAGAGAAGTCTGAAGTTCTACAAAGCTCAGGCTCAGAAATATTAGATAAAATTCTTCAATGGATTAATGACAATCCCGAGTGCGAAGGCATTGCCATCAGTGTTCCCGGCCATGTCGATCCCGGCAATGGCTCGATTTCCATGGGCGGGACGGTAAGAGATTTTGATCAATTCAATATTGTCGGGTGGCTCACAGAACGCGCTTCGCTTCCCGTCACGGTAGAAAATGACGCCCATTGCGCTTTACTGGCTGAACGCTGGCTCGGCAAAGCAAAAAATATGGCTGACTTTTTAATGATCACTATTGGTACAGGCGTAGGCGGCGCGGTTTTCTGTAATAATGCGCTGGTTCATGGTAAAAATTACAGCGCCGGAGAATTTGGTCGCCTGTTAACTTCTCGTCCCGCCAGCGACAGCATCAGTCATTACACCATGGACAGAACCTGCACCATGAGTTCTTTAAGAGAATATTACAGTCTGCAAAGCGGAATTCCTGAAGAAGAAATAACCGGCGAAGATGTTTTCGCAAAATACGATAACGGCGATCCTGTCTGCAGCCGACTGGTTATAACCTTTTATCAGGATATCTGCGCAGCCATTTATAACCTGGCGCATATTTTTGACCCGGAATGTATTTTCTTTGGCGGCGGAATTACCGCGCGGGAAAAATTCCTGGAAGAGATTAAATTCCATCTGGAATGGTTCGGCTTAGATATTGATTTAGATACGGCCACGTACGGTAATGATTCGGGTATGCTGGGCGCAGCTTACCATTTTTTACAGCAGAACCCTCAACACGACGAAAAGCGTTGAGTCATTCTGCAATTATTTTGCCGCTGCCGTCATTGGGGCAAGGCAGAACATCAACGGTATCTTTTGGCATCGCCGCCAGTTTAAGAATGTCTGCCCCCTTCCGCTTTGGCTAAACAGCGGTCTTTCCGCGCGGGAAGAGGACGACATTAACGTCAGGGCTAATATGGCGTTGCCCGTACCGATACACGCCCTGCGATGCATAACGGCTCTATCAGATAAAAAAGTAAGCGTAGCAAAAGCCCGTGGCGTTACTGCTTCTCCCGGCTCAGCGGCATTGCCATCTCGCTGGCCGGATCGAACAGCGACAGGCTTTCGATCTGATCGAGCATGATCACCTTGCGAAAGGCGAGCGCATTTACCTCATCCGAGCTCAGCGAGATGTTGTGATCGTGATACCAGGCGCTGTAATTATGCTCCACATGCAGATCCAGGGTGCTTTCATCGCGGTAGCCGCTCAGCATCGGAATCAGCACGATGTTACTGGTGTTGCCGCTGTCGAAGCTGGCGGTCTGGATCATGCCGATATAAATACGCTGTGACTTTAGCGTTACCCACGCCAGCTCACCCTCTTCCATACATTCATAAAGAATGCCTTCCACACCGTTGGCGCGCGTCAAATATTTATACAGCTCGCGGCGTTCAGCGCTGCCCAGCCGTGCGCTTTTCGCCCAGTTGGAACGGTAAAGACAGATCAGAATGGTAAAGCTCAGCATCGTCATCACCGGTCCCTGCACGCCAAGAAAGCTACCGGTCATAAAATCTATTTGATAGTTATGATAGTGGCCGTCGCCCAACGGGGTATGGTTCAGGATCGTGGAGATAAGCAGCAGCAGGCTCCAGAGCAAGCCGGTGGCAATAAGTCCCTGAAGAACAAAAATACAGCCGTAGAGCGCCACCAGAAAGTAAACGTCCCAGCCAAAGGTGCGTTTGAATTTTAAGCGCGTGGAAAGGTCACGGCTGGCATACCAGTACCCGCAAACCATCAGAACCATAAAGATGGCGGTTGCCATGTTATGCCCTCCTCAGTGCCGCAACGTGGCGGGCAAAATCCTCCTGCACGGCCTGATTATGCGTATTCACCATGGCATTGCCATCTTCATCAATAATGATGCGATCGCCGTCGGCAATGGCGTCCTGAATATCGCCATGACTGATGATATTTAAAAATCTTTCCGGGCTGGCAAAAAGAGAATGAATGATTTTGAACATAAGCGTCCTCCTGCTCTAAGTGTGGCTGAGAGGAGAAAAGTTTGGGCCAGGAATGCATATTAAGCCTGGTTTTCAGCATTATTCTGAACAGATTTCAATCAATAAACATAAAACTGCCCATAATGTCGTCGCAGTTCGCGACAAACTTCAGGTAAACCGTTAATAATTTGCTAAGGCCAGCCCTGCGATTAACAGCCTTATAACCGTAATCGGATGCTTATATCTTTTGAGCATATGCATAGCCGGAATTCGACTATTCTTAATTAAAGGCCTTCCGTAAACTCGCACCACTATTTAAGGCAAGGAAATTCCATGAAAAAAATAATTCCCTCCCTGCTGGCTCTATCGCTGGCAGCGGCGTTCTCTCTTCATGCCGCCACGCCGAAAGATACGCTGGTGATAGCCCAGTCTACCGATGACGCAGACAGTTTCGATCCGGCGAAAGGTTTCGAGCTGACCACAATGCAGGCCTTTACCAATATTTATCAGCGTCTGGTCCAGTCCGATCCGCAAAATCCGGTGGATCTCAAGCCGACGCTGGCGACCTCATGGCGCGCCGGTAGCGATAACCGCAGCCTGATTTTCGAGCTGCGTAAGGATGCGAAGTTTGCCTCCGGCAACCCGCTGCGCCCGGAAGATGTGATTTTCTCACTGGGACGCGTGGTGAAGCTGAACCTGGATCCCTCCTTTATCCTGACCCAGCTGGGCTGGAATAAAGATAATGTCGATACCTTTATGAAAAAGGTTGATGACAATCATGTGCAGATCGGCTGGAGCGCCGATCTCAGCCCGACCTTTGTACTCAGCCTGCTCTCTGCCCCCGTCTCCTCGATTCTCGATGAAAAAACGGTGATGGCGCATGAACAGAAAGGCGATCTGGGCAACCAGTGGCTGACGACCCATTCCGCCGGCAGCGGTCCGTACCAGATCCGTAAAGTGGTGCTGCATGAGGTCGTGCTGCTGAGCGCGAACCCCACCTCGCCGGGCGGCGCACCGAAGCTGAAAAATATTCTGATCAAAAACGTTCCGGAACCGGCGGCGCGTCGTCTGCTGCTGGAGCAGGGCGATGCCGATATCGCACGCAACCTTGGTGCGGACCAGATCGCCGCGCTGAAAGGCAAGGCGGGCGTCAAGACCGAAGCGATCCCGATGGCTTCGCTCTACTATATGCAGTTCAATGTCGATGCCAATCCTGTGCTGAAAAACCCGGCGCTGTGGGAAGCATCACGTTATCTGTTCGACTATAAAGGCATTGCGAACGATCTGCTGAAGGGCCAGTTTGATGTTCATCAGACCTTCCTGCCGAAAGGCTTCCTCGGCGCGCTGGACGAAACCCCTTACCAGTACGATCCGGAAAAAGCGAAAGCGATTCTGAAACAGGCCGGTCTGGAAAACGTTCACTTTACCCTTTCCACCAGCAATCAGCCGCCCTACCTCGATATTGCGCAGGCATTGCAGGCGAGCTTCGCCAAAGGCGGCGTCAAGGTGGATCTGATTCCTGGCCTCAGCTCGGAAATCTCCGCTAACGTGAAGTCGCATAAATATCAGGCGCATCTGAACGCCTGGGGCGCAGACTATTTCGATCCCAACACCAACGCCTCCACCTTTGCCTACAACCCGGAAAACGGCAACACCACTCTGGCCTGGCGCTCCAACTGGCATACGCCGGAGCTGAACAAGCAGGTGCTGGCGGCCACCGCCGAGAGCGACAGTAAAAAACGCGTAGAGATGTATCAGAATCTGCAGCGCGAAATCCTGAAAAGCTCGCCGTACGTGATTGGTTTGCAGGCGCGTAACCTGATCGCCCTGCGCGACAATCTGCAAGGCTACGTGCAGGGGATTAACCCGGACATGGTCTATTACGCGCAGGTCACAAAATAATGGCGGCTACTGCCACTGATGCCGGGCTTGCCCGGCAATTCTGGCGTCGCGCCGGGCGACTGGCGACCAGCCTGCTTTCGCTGCTGATCACGCTGCTCGGCCTGCTGGCGTTTACCTTTATGCTGTCGCACCTTTCGCCGGTGGATCCGGTGCAGCAGATCGCCGGCGATCACGCCAGTGCGGCGACCTATGCGCAGGTGCGCCACGATCTCGGCCTCGACCAGCCGGTAATCATGCAGTTCTGGCACTACATAGAGCATCTGGCGCGTGGCGATCTCGGCGTTTCGCGCCTGACCAATCAGCCGGTGAGCGGCGATCTGATGCGTACCTTCCCCGCCACCATCGAGCTGGCAAGCTGCGCCATGATTTTCGCCGCGCTGTTCGGCGTGACGCTGGCATTACTGGCGGCCTGGAAGCCGGGCAGCATTGTCGATAATCTGGCGCGCCTGATCTCCCTGCTCGGCTATTCAGTGCCGGTGTTCTGGTTAGGTCTGCTCGGGCTGCTGCTGTTTTATGCCGTGCTGCACTGGTCCGCCGGGCCGGGGCGGCTGGATGATATCTGGATCTATACCATGGAGCCGAAAACCGGCTTTGTGCTGATCGACAGCTGGCTGTCGGGCGATCCTGAGATGTTCCGCAACGCCATCGCCCACCTTTGGTTGCCGGTGTTGATCCTGGGCCTGCTGGCGATGGCGGGCATTACCCGTCTGCTGCGCGCCGCGCTGCTGGAAGAGAGCAGCAAAGAGTATGTCACCCTGGCGCGCGCCAAAGGCGCAGGTCGTGGCCGCATCCTGCTGCGTCATATCTTCCCCAACGTGCTTGGCACGCTGATTACCGTTATCGCCCTCTCCTACGCCACGCTGCTGGAAGGCTCGGTGCTGACGGAAACCGTGTTTGCCTGGCCGGGCGTGGGACGCTACATGACCAACGCGCTCTTCTCTGCCGACGTGCCCGCCATTCTTGGCGCCACGCTGCTGATTGGCGGCTGCTTCATTCTGCTGAATGCGGTGGCGGATGCCTTAACCTGGTTAACCGATCCGAGAACCCGATGACGCAACATCTTTCTGAACTCGAAACCGTACAGCCGCGCCGTCGTCGTCGTCGCGTCACCTCGCTGGCGGTGGGCCTGACGCTGGTTGGAATCCTGATCGTGTTGGCGCTGTTTGCTCCGCTGCTGGCCCCGTGGGATCCCAATGCACAGACCATGTCGAGCCGCCTGCTGCCGCCGTCAGCGCTGCACTGGTTCGGCACCGACGGCTTTGGTCGCGATCTGCTGTCGCGCGTGATCTACGGCGCGCGCCCGACGTTGCTGCTGGTGTCGCTGATCCTGATTCTGACCATCCCGGTGGGGCTGCTGATCGGCATCGCGGCGGGCTATCTCGGCGGCTGGACCGAACGCGTGCTGATGCGTATCACCGACATCTTTCTTTCGCTGCCCAATCTGGTGATTGCGCTGGCGCTGGTGGCGATCCTCGGTCCAGGACTGCTGAACGGCGCGCTGGCGCTGGCGCTCACCAGCTGGCCGCCGTTTGCCCGTCAGGCGCGGGCGGAAACCCTGGCGCTGCGCCGCAGCGACTATCTGGCCGCCGCGCGTATGCAGGGCATCACCGGGCTGCGCCTGATGTTTGGTCATATTCTGCCGCTCTGTATGCCGACCGCCGTGGTGCGCGCCGCACTCAGCCTCGGCGGTATTATTCTCTCCGCCGCCGGCCTCGGCTTTCTCGGCATGGGGGTACAACCCCCCACCGCTGAATGGGGATCCATGGTGGCGGAAGGCAGCAAGGTGATATTCGACCAGTGGTGGGTCGCCGCCGCGCCCGGCGGCGCGATTCTTTTTGCCAGCCTGGCGTTTAACCTCACAGGCGACGGCCTGCGCGATCGACTGGATACCCGACATGCAAAATAGTCCTCTGCTTCTTGCCGATGCCCTGAGCATCCGCAGCGATGATGCGCTGCTGGTGGATAGCATCAGCTTCTCTATCGACCGCCAGCGCGTGGCGCTGGTGGGCGAGTCCGGTTCCGGCAAATCTCTTACCGCCCGCTCGCTGATGGGCCTGCTCTCGCCCGCGCTGCATTTACAGGCAAACCGCTTACAGGTGGCGGGCCAGAATGCGCTCTCAATGCCTGAACGCGCCTGGAGTCAGCTGCGCGGCAATCGCGTGGCGATGGTGATGCAGGATCCGAAATATGCCCTGAACCCTACCCGTACCATTGGCTGGCAGGTGGAGGAACCGCTGATTCTGCACCGCAAGCTGAGCCGCGCCGAGCGGCGGGAAAAAGTATGCGAGATGCTTGATGCCGTGGGCCTGCCCGATCCAAAGCAGCTGATGAAGCGCTATCCTCATCAGCTCTCTGGCGGTATGGGTCAGCGCGTGATGCTGGCTATCGCCCTGATTACCGATCCCGATTTCCTGATAGCCGATGAGCCAACCTCCGCCCTCGATCACGCCATGCGCGATCAGGTACTGGCACTGATCCGTCATCTGGTGGAGGCGCGCAACATGGGCCTGCTGCTGATCAGCCACGATCTGCAACAGGTGGCCGAGCACTGCGAACGCGTGATGGTGATGTACAAAGGTCGTCTGCTTGATACGCTGCCTGCCGCCGAGCTGCCGCGTGCCACTCACCCTTATACGCGTACGCTCTGGGCCTGCCGTCCCAGCAAGGCCACGCACGGTGAGCCGTTGCCGGTACTGGATCGTGCCGCGCTGGAGGGGACGCGTGATTGAATTAAGCAAACTTAATGTCGCCCATAAACAGGGCTATGAGCTGCGTACCGTGGTGCATGATGTCTCGCTGAGCGTCGGAGCCGGGGAGTGCTTTGGTCTGGTGGGGCCTTCCGGCTGCGGTAAATCGTCGCTGCTGTGGGTGATGGCCGGGCTGAATCCACACTGGCAGGGCAACATGACGCTGGCCGGTACCCGTGTCGCGCCGGGCAAACCCTTCACCGGCCCACTGCGCCGCGATGTGCAAATGGTGTTTCAGGATCCCTACGCCTCGCTGCATCCGCGTCACCGCCTGCGCCGCACGCTGGCGGAGCCGCTGAAACTGCTGAAGGAAACGGATATCGATCGGCGTATTGATGAGGCGTTTCGTCATGTCGGGCTGGATCCCACAATGGCGGATCGTTATCCCCACCAGCTCTCCGGCGGTCAGCGCCAGCGCGTCGCTATTGTACGCGCCCTGCTGCTGCGGCCAAAGATCCTGCTGCTGGACGAGCCGACCTCGGCGCTCGATATGTCGGTACAGGCAGAGATCCTTAACCTGCTGAACGATCTCAAGCGCGAGGATGGTTTAACCATGGTGCTGGTGAGCCACGATCCCGACGTTATCGATCATATGTGCGATCGGGCGGTGCGTATGGCTCAGGGCCGCATTGTGGAGCAGCGACAGGCGTAACCCCGCAACGCCGGTGCGCGCTCGCTGCGCACCGGCGAAAGCAAAAAACAGGTTTTCAATGCCGTTTCGCTTCAGTAAGTTAATGGTTTCTTTCATTACTTACCGAGGCCGCTGTGTTTTCGATTCAACCCGAACCCTTTTCTCCCTGCGCCGCCACGTTGATCGAGGCGCTGGATAGCTGGCAAAATGCCCTTTATCCGGTTGAAAGCCAATACTGCACCGATCTCGCGGCGTTACAGGATGATGAGCTGATTTTACTGATGGCGCGCGATGCGCAGGGGCGTGCGGCAGGCTGTGTGTCGTTGCTGCTCCAGCCGCAGAACTGCGGCGAGCTGAAGCGGATGTTCGTCGCGCCGGAATATCGCGGGCAGGGGCTGGCGGAACAGCTGATCGCTGCCATTGAGCAACAGGCGCAGCAGGCGGAAATCACCCTGCTGCGCCTTGAAACCGGCGTGCATCACCACAGCGCTATCCGGCTCTACCAGCGCCTTGGCTATCAGCGCTGCGCCCCCTTTCCGCCCTACGGCAACGATCCGCTTGGCGTCTATATGGCAAAAAACCTGCGGCTTAGTGCGCCATTGTCAGCAGCGTCTCGCTGCGAATCGATTCGGTGATTTCCGCCTTCAGTGCCATAAATTCCGGCGAGGTTTTGATGGTGTAGTCGCGATGCAGGTTGAAGCTGACCGGCACCTCCTGCTTGATGCGCCCCGGCCGGGCGCTGAATATCGCCACCTTGTTGGCCATGAAAATCGCTTCATCAATATCATGGGTGACAAACAGCACGGTTTTGCGCGACTGCTCCCACACCGACAGCAACAGCTCCTGCATCATCACCCGCGTCTGGTTATCCAGCGCGCCGAAAGGTTCATCCATCAGCAGCACTTTGGGATCGTTAGCCAGCGCGCGGGCAATGGCGGTGCGCTGCTGCATGCCGCCGGAAAGCTGGCGCGGATAGTGCTGTTCAAAACCGCGCAGCCCTACCTGCTGAATATAGTAATCGCTGCGCTCTTTCTGCTGCGCCGCGCTGATACCGCGTTCGCGCAGGCCAAAGCGAATATTCTCCTCTATCGTCAGCCAGGGAAACAGCGTGTAGCTCTGGAATACCATGCCGCGGTCGGCGCCCGGCCCGTCAACCGGCGCGCCGTCCAGCCATACCTCGCCGCGAGTTGGCGCGTCGAGGCCGGCGATAATGCGCAGCAGCGTCGATTTGCCGCAGCCGGAGGGACCGAGGATAGTGATAAAATCGTTCTCCTCAACCTGATAGTGAATCGGTTGCAGCGCCTGGGTCTGCTCGCCTTTCGGCCCGGTAAAGACGCGCTCCACGCCGCGCACATTGAGTTTGCTCTGCTGCATTACAGGTTGCTCCATGCGAACAGACGCCGGTTGGCGACTTTGAACAAAAAATCGGAAATCAGGCCGATACAGCCGATCACGATGATGCCGAAGATAATCTGCCCGGTATTCAGCAGCGCCTGGCTGTCCACAATCATATGGCCGATGCCGCTTTCAGAACCGATCAGCTCCGCCACGATGACATAGGTCCAGGCCCAGCCGAGCACCAGACGCAGCAGCTCGGCGATCCCCGGCGCCGCGCCGGGGATCAGTACGCGCCGCACGATGGAACGATTGCTGCAGCCGAGCGTATAGGCTGCCTCCACCAGATCGCGCCGCGCGCTGCTGACCGTGACGGCAACCATCAGCACGATCTGGAAAAAGGAGCCGATAAAGATCACCAGGATCTTCTGCATCTCTCCGATGCCTGCCCAGAGGATCAGCAGCGGCACAAAGGCCGAGGCGGGCAGATAGCGACAGAAGGAGACGAAAGGTTCCAGAAACGCCTCCCACATTTTGTAAGCGCCCATCATAATGCCGAGCGGCACGCCGATGATCGCCGCCAGCACAAAGCCCGACAGCACGCGCATCACCGTCATGCCGATATCGTTAGCGAAGTTGTAATCGCTGAACAGCAGCATCCCCTCTTTGACCATGGTGACGGGATCGGCGAGGAAAGTGGGCGACACCATGCCGCCCAGCGTGACCACTGCCCATACCGCCACAAACAGCACAAAGAAAGCGACGCCGAGGCCGATACGCAAGCCGGTAGAGACGCTTTTCAGCGGCACCATCAGCGGATTATGCCAGCGTACCGGCGCGTCAGGCAGCGCCTTCGGGGGTGATGTGGGTTGGCTTTTACTCATTTCCATTGCGCCCTCCGTTATTGCACAAAGCTGGCGTCGTACAGGCTTTTCACGTCAGGCATTTTGCGAATCACACCGGCGCGCAGCAACAGCTTGCCCGCCTCATCGCTGAAGGTTTCAATCTCGCCGCTGAAAAACTTTTTGTTCTCTTCACGCCCCTGCCAGCGCAGATAGCTGGCGGATTCGGCAAACTCTTTGCCGCTCGACTTCACCGCCGCGCCCATGATCTCATTGGATTTATCCGGCTGCTGTTTGATCATCTCCAGCGCATCGAAATAGCTTTCCACTAACGCTTTCGCCGCCTGCGGATTCTCTTTCAGGAAAGTGGGCGTGCAGCCGAGAGTATCCATCACCATCGGGTAGTCGAGAGTGGTGGCGATGATTTTTCCCGCTTTCGGCTGGTTGCGGATCGCAGAGAGATAGGGTTCATAAGTCATGGCGGCATCGTTACGCCCGGCGGTAAACGCCTGGGCGGCAGCCTGCGGCGAAAGCGTCGCCAGCCGGACATCTTTCATTGACATGCCGTTTTTATCGAGGATCCAGGCGAGCGCGAAATAAGGCGAAGTGCCGGGCGCATCTACCCCCACGGTTTTGCCTT
The DNA here is from genome assembly GCF_044342975.1 of Pantoea osteomyelitidis. Classification (NCBI taxonomy): domain Bacteria; kingdom Pseudomonadati; phylum Pseudomonadota; class Gammaproteobacteria; order Enterobacterales; family Erwiniaceae; genus Pantoea; species Pantoea osteomyelitidis. Next base: position 24,765 of record NZ_JBGFSN010000002.1, on the reverse strand, counting down.
TCAGATCTTTCACGCTGGCAATGCCGCTGCGCGCCGCCAGCCCGTCGGCGCCGTAAGATTTGTCCAGCTGGACGATCTGCTTGATCGGTACGCCCGCTGCGTTCCAGGAGATATAGGTTTCAACCGTGGTGGCGGCACACTGCACCGTGCCGGAGGCGATCGCCAGATGGCGGCTGCTCTGCGGGATCATCTTCACATCCACATCCAGCCCGTGCTTTTTAAAAATGCCTGCTTTGTCCGCCAGCGTGAGCGGAGCAAAGCCGGTCCAGCCTGAGATGCCAATCGCGACTTTTGTCTCTTCCGCCTGTGCAGCAAACGCCGAACTTAATGCTGCCGCTACTGTTAACGCACATACCGTCTGCCTGATCTGCTGCTTACCCATCTTCCACTCCTGCTAAAAGGTGATGAAAAACACCGGTTGTATAGTCTTATCTATACAAGTTAAGCAATGGCTGTGCCAGATATCATTGTGAAGGGCGTGACGGCGTGCAAACAAACCGCAAGCCTGGTCTCGCACCAGCACGGGGCGCTGAAAGCGTGCGTTTCGCCAGACTGGTGCGCGCTACGCGCCGCTGCGTCAAACAGGCTATACTCGCGACACTGCCCGGTTACAAGGAATTATCTATGACGGTAAAACTGCGCCCGCTGGAGCGGGAAGATCTGCACTTTGTGCATCAGCTGGATAACAACGCCAGCGTGATGCGCTACTGGTTTGAAGAACCTTATGAAGCCTTCGTTGAACTCTCCGATCTCTATAACAAACATATCCATGACCAGAGCGAGCGGCGCTTCGTGGTGGAGCATAACGGCCAGAAAGCGGGCCTGGTGGAACTGGTGGAGATCAACCATGTGCACCGCCGCGCGGAGTTTCAGATCATTATCGATCCGACGCATCAGGGAAAGGGTCTGGCGAGCCAGGCGGCCAAGCTGGCGATGGATTATGGTTTTTCAGTGCTGAATCTCTATAAGCTCTACCTGATCGTCGATCAGGAAAACGAGAAAGCGATCCATATCTACAGCAAGCTGGGATTTGAAATTGAGGGTGTGCTGAAGCACGAATTTTTTATCAATGGCGAGTACCGTAACACCATTCGCATGTGCATTTTCCAGCATCAGTATCTGGATAAATACCGCACCACCGGCGGCATGGTAAAACCCACCGCGCAATGATATTACGGAATCAACGCTGGCTTATCAGCCGCCGCGCGCGCCTACCGGGTTCAGATGCGGCTGTGGGTGCTCCGGCTCGATGTTGTACATGCCGCCGTTAAAGGGATCGACCAGCAGCCAGCCGGGGAAACCGCCGAGCGGAATATTGCCCAGCAGATACCAGAGGTTGGCACGGGTCTCCAGCGGCAGCGTTAACGGCACGTAGCCGGGGCTTTCCAGCATCACCTGATACTGTTTTTTGCCGAAATAGCGACCGGTGGATTTATCCAGCTCTACCGTCTGCGGCGTATAGCCTTCCGCCACGGCACGTCCGCTCTCATCCTGCACGGTAAAACGCGCGCCCCTGGGAAGAGAGTCGATGCGCACCGACTGGCTTTCCGAGCCGACGATAGTGGCGCAGCCGCTGAGCAACATCATGGCAATCAGGGCCAGAACAGGCTTTTTCATCAGGAAATCCGCTTAAGGGTCAGAACGGATAGTGTAAACTGCCCCCGCCTGCTTTTCACTCGCCGCAATCGGGCTATGATCGCCCCTTTTCAGTGGCTTATTGCGGTTGACAATCACGGGCAAGTGCCGCGATCTCCTGCGGCGTGGTGCGACAGCAGCCGCCAATCAGGCGCGCGCCCGCCTGCTGCCAGGCAACAACCCGATCGTGCAGCGTGCAGCCTGAGGCGGCCGGACGCCAGGTTTTGCTCTGCGCATCGTAGATTTCGCCGGAATTCGGATAGGCCACCAGCGGTTTGCGGGTCAGCCTCTGGAGCTGTTGCAGCGCGGGCGTGACGCTCTCAAGCGCCACGCAGTTCACCCCGAGCGCCACCGCCTGCGCGCTGGCGTTAAGCAGCGCGGCGACTTCCGCCAGCGAGGTTCCGTCGCTGATATGTCGGGCGTCGCGCAGAGTAAAGGAGAACCAGGCGGTAAGGGCAGGAAATTCCGCCAACAGCTTAACCAATGCCTGCGTCTCAGCAAATGATGGCAGAGTTTCACAGGCCAGCAGATCGGCTCCGGCATCGACCAGCGCCTGGATGCGTGGCCGATGAAACGCCATCATCTCCGCTTCCGGCAGCGCGTAATCGCCGCGATACTCTGCACCATCGGCCAGGTATGCGCCGTAAGGACCTACTGAACCGGCTACCAGCAGCGGCTGCGCGCTGCCCTGCCGCGCCAGATAATCATCCCGCGCACGCTGCGCCAGCTGCACGCTCTGACGAATCAGCGCCAGCGATTGCGCCTCATTTACGCCACGCGCGGCAAATCCCTGCGGCGTCGCCTGATAGCTGGCGGTAATAGCACAGTGCGCGCCTGCGGCAAAATAGTCGTAATGCACCTGATAAATCAGCTCCGGCTGTTCCAGCAGGATTTTCGCTGACCAGAGCCTGTCGGCCAGATCGCAGCCGCGCGCTTCCAGCTCCGTCGCCAGAGCGCCATCGAGGATTAGCGTGCCGTAATGAGATAACGCATCGGCAACAGCATTATGCAGCACTCTTTATCTCCGGATAACAGACAGAAGGATTTTGCAGGCGGAGGGCCCCGCAAAACGGGGCGGATAAGGCTAGCCGAACAGGCCCTGTAGATAACGCTCGAGCGCGACGCGCGAGCTGAAGCCGTGCGGGATACCGTAATGCTCTTTCGAATCCCCGGCCAGATAAAGCGGAAACTGCGTGTAGTGATCGCAGGTTTTCATTTCTGAAGCAGGCTCAGCAAAGTTCAGGCTTCTCTCTTTCAGCGTTGGATGGATCACCAACGCGGTACGTCCCAAACGCGCCTCACGGTTGACGTAGACATAATTCTCCCCACGACGGTAGCCGTAGGTTTTAGACGTAATGGCATCCATTTCAAAACCCGCATTTTCCAGTACGCGCGCTACCTCATCCGGTCTTAAATACATGCTCGATCCTCTCAGTCTTCTAAAGCCCCGCAACCTTACAACAGCACGCTGGTCGGTACATTCGGAATTTTCCTCAAAGCCCCGCCCGCACCCGCGTTTCGTTTTTCCTCTACTACACTAAGTATTACGTTTAAAATTAAAAGGAAGCGAAAAATGTTTACCAGAACGCATAAAAACGATGACATTGATATGCAGCACAACGTAAATGAACTGGCTGATTCGCTCGAAGCATTGCTGAAAAACCTGGGTAGCGGAGCGAAGGATGAGACGAAAATGGCGCGCAGCCAGGCGGAAACGCTGCTGAAAAGCACTCGCGCTCGACTGAACGGACACAGCGTTACCAAAGCGGCGCGCGATGCAGGCCATCAGGTCGGCGCTTATGTGCAGGAAAAACCCTGGCAAGTGGTGGGTATTGGCGCTGCCGTCGGGATTGTGCTCGGTGCGCTGCTGATCTCTCGCCGCTAAGCTCCAGGCGACACTATACAGCCTCGCTTTTTGCGGGGCTTTTTTACGCTTTTCTTCCTGCCCCGGCTGTTTTTTCCATCTTTACAAAACTGCTTTTTCCCGTCAGCGCCCATGATAGCTGGCTTCCGCCGCTTGTGACGACTTATCAGATAAAAACCCTATATGTGGTATGCTTGAATTCCCGGAACACTACATCTAGTATTTAGCACATCACCACATCCCATTATGTGGGCAGGGACGAAGCCAGCAGCAAGGGCAAAACGCTTCGTATCGTGCAACCTTATCAGACAACCTAAGGTAAATACGAATCATGCGTATTATTATTTACACCAAAGATAATTGTGTCCAGTGCAACGCCACTAAAAACGCCATGGACCGTAACGGTATTGCTTATCAGCTGATCAATCTCGACGCCCAGCCGGAAGCGGTAGATCGCCTGAAATCATTGGGTTACCGCCAGGTACCAGTGGTGATGGCAGATGACGAGCACTGGAGCGGCTTTCGCCCCGACAAGATTGCCAGCCTGCGTCAGCTCGCCGCTGCCGGAGATTAACCCATGTTTCCACTGGTCTACTTTTCCAGCCAGTCGGAAAACACGCACCGATTTATCACCCGTCTGGGTCTGCCGGCGCGCCGCATTCCGCTGGATAGCAAGCAACGTTTGCAGATCGAAGAACCTTATATTCTGGTGGTTCCGAGTTATGGCGGCGGCGAAAGCCGCGGCGCGGTGCCCAAACAGGTGATCCAGTTTCTCAATGACGAAGCCAACCGACGCGGGATTCGCGGCGTTATCGCTGCGGGTAACCGTAATTTTGGCGAAGGCTTTTGCCTCGCCGGCAAGATCATTGCACAAAAATGTCAGGTTCCTTATCTCTACCGCTTTGAGCTGATGGGAACCGCCGACGATATCGCCAACGTAAAAGCGGGAGTGACCCAATTTTGGCAACGACAGAGACCCTGAGCAGCGCGACGCTCGACTATCACGCCCTGAACGCCATGCTGAACCTGTATGACGCCAGCGGGCGCATCCAGTTTGAAAAGGATCATGAAGCGACGCGCCAGTTTTTTCTGCAACATGTGCAGCCCAACAGCGTGCCTTTTTCCTCGGCGGCGGAGCGTCTGCGCTATCTGGTGGCGGAAGGCTATTACGAAGCGGAGGCGCTGAATCGCTATCCGTTCAGCTTCGTCTGCGAACTGCATGATGAAGCAGATGCCTTTGGCTTTCGCTTTCATACTTTCCTCGGCGCCTGGAAGTTTTACACCAGCTACACGCTGAAAACCTTTGACGGCAAGCGCTATCTGGAAACCTTTGAGCAGCGCGCCTGCATGGTGGCGCTGACGCTGGCTCAGGGCGATAAGGTGTTGGCGCGTGCGCTGTTACAGGAGATGCTCAGCGGACGCTTCCAGCCCGCCACACCTACCTTTCTGAACTGCGGCAAACAGCAGCGCGGCGAGCTGGTCTCCTGCTTCCTGCTGCGCATTGAAGATAATATGGAGTCGATTGGCCGGGCGGTGAACTCGGCGCTGCAGCTCTCCAAACGTGGCGGCGGCGTGGCGTTTCTGCTCTCTAACCTGCGTGAAGCGGGCGCGCCGATTAAGCGCATCGAAAATCAGTCCTCCGGCGTGATCCCGGTGATGAAGATGCTGGAAGATGCTTTCTCTTATGCGAACCAGCTCGGCGCGCGTCAGGGCGCGGGCGCGGTCTGGCTACATGCGCATCATCCCGATATTCTGCGCTTCCTTGATACCAAGCGGGAAAACGCTGACGAGAAGATTCGCATCAAAACCCTGTCGCTCGGCGTGGTGATCCCCGATATCACTTTCCAGCTGGCGAAACAGAATCGCGAGATGGCGCTGTTTTCACCCTATGACGTGGAGCGCATCTACGGTCAGGCGTTTGGCGATATCAGCATCAGTGAAAAATATGAAGAGATGCTGGTTGACGATCGTATCCGGAAAACTTTTATCCAGCCGCGTGACTTCTTCCAGACGCTGGCGGAAATTCAGTTTGAGTCCGGCTATCCCTACATCATGTATGAGGACAGCGTGAACCGCAGCAACCCGATTCAGGGTCGCATCAACATGAGCAATCTCTGTTCGGAGATTTTGCAGGTCAACAGCGCCAGCGAGTATTACGACGACCTCAGCTATCGCCGCGTGGGCAAAGATATTTCCTGCAATCTCGGCTCGCTGAACATCGCCCATGCGATGGATTCGCGCAATCTGGCGCAAACGGTAGAGGTAGCAGTGCGCGCCCTGACCTCGGTGTCCGACATGAGCGAAATCGTTTCGGTGCCTTCAGTAGCGGAAGGCAATCGCCGCTCGCACGCTATTGGTCTCGGCCAGATGAACCTGCATGGCTATCTGGCGCGGGAAGGTATTGTTTACGGATCGCCTGAGGCGCTCGACTTTACCAACCTCTATTTTTACTGCGTCACTTTCCACGCGCTGCGTACTTCTAACCTGATCGCCCAGGAGCGTCAGCAGCGCTTTGCGGGCTTTGAGCAGTCGCAGTACGCCAGCGGCAACTATTTCGCTAAGTATATCGATCGCCCCTGGCAGCCGCGCACCGCGCGCGTGGCGCAGCTGTTTAGCGATGCGGGCATTGCGCTGCCCACCCAGGACGAATGGCGTCAGCTGCGCGAGGCGGTGATGGTGCACGGTCTCTATAACCAGAACCTGCAGGCGATTCCGCCCACCGGCTCAATCTCCTATATCAACCATGCGACTTCCAGCATCCATCCCATCGTGTCGCCGATTGAGATTCGTAAAGAGGGGAAAACCGGTCGCGTCTACTATCCGGCGCCCTTTATGACCAATGAGAATCTCGAATTTTACCAGGATGCCTATCAGATTGGCCCGGAAGCGATTATCGATACCTACGCTGAAGCGACGCAGCATGTGGATCAGGGGCTGTCGCTGACGCTGTTCTTCCGCGATGACGTCACCACGCGCGACATCAACAAGGCGCAGATTTACGCCTGGAAAAAAGGGATCAAAACCCTTTATTACATCCGCCTGCGCCAGATGGCCTTGCAGGGAACCGAAGTGCAGGGCTGCGTCTCCTGCGCCTTATAACCACGAAGCGAAGATTATGATGCAGCTAAAACAGATTCAGGCGATTAACTGGAACCGTATCCAGGATGAAAAAGATCTGGAAGTGTGGAACCGTCTGACCACTAATTTCTGGCTTCCGGAAAAGGTGCCGCTCTCCAACGATCTGCCGGCGTGGCAGACGCTGGACCGCCAGCAGCAGCAGTTAACTATCCGCGTGTTTACCGGCCTGACGCTGCTCGATACCATCCAGAACGTGATTGGCGCGCCGGGCCTGATGAGCGACGCGCAAACCCCGCACGAAGAGGCGGTGCTGTCGAATATCAGTTTTATGGAGGCGGTACATGCGCGCTCCTACAGCTCGATCTTCTCCACGCTCTGCAACAGCAGCGATGTGGACGCGGCTTACCGCTGGAGCGAAGAGAACGCGCCGCTGCAAAACAAAGCCAATATTATCCTGGCGCACTACCGCGAAAACGATCCCCTGAAAAAGAAAATCGCCAGCGTGTTCCTTGAGTCATTCCTGTTCTATTCCGGCTTCTGGCTGCCGATGTACTGGTCGAGTCGTGGCAAGCTGACCAACACTGCCGATCTAATCCGCCTGATTATTCGCGACGAAGCGGTTCATGGCTATTACATCGGCTACAAATATCAGAAAGCACTGGAAAAAGTGGATAATGGCCGTCGCGAGGAGCTACAGCAGTTCGCTTACGATTTACTGATGGCGCTGTATGAAAACGAACTGGCCTATACCGAGGCGCTCTATGGCGATGTGGGCTGGGTGGAAGAGGTCACCGCCTTCCTGCACTACAACGCCAATAAAGCGCTGATGAACCTCGGCTATGAGGCGCTGTTCCCGGCAGAACTGACCACGGTGAATCCGGCGATCCTCGCTGCCCTCTCCCCCAATGCGGATGAAAATCATGATTTCTTCTCCGGTTCCGGCTCTTCCTATGTGATGGGGAAAGCGGTAGAAACCGAAGATGAAGACTGGGATTTTTAATCCTTTTATTTCGGGCCTGAACAGGCCCGTTATTTTATCCTGTTTATTCTGCTGTTCCGCGCCCAACTCCTGATTTCTCACTCTGCTATTTCCGCCATTAATCCGCTAGCGCCTGCGCTTTTTTTGCCGACAAAGCGTGATCTTTTCTGCGTGATTTCTTCGTAAAACGAGCGAAACGGCAGAAATTCCACCCTGGCGCGCAGCAAAATTTATTCCCGCTTATCCCTTGTGAGCACTGGAAATTCCCGTGATTCGGCGCCTACCCTGCCGGGTTAATATCCCTGTCAAGGGTTGTCAGATAATCTCAGTGTGGTACGGTATAGGCCGTTTAATTTCAACCGGAACGACAAATAAATATAAAGAGCCCCACCATTAACCAGGATTTAATTACTGCATGGCGATTAAACTTGAAGTAAAGAATTTATATAAAGTATTTGGAGATAATCCGGACCGCGCATTTAAATATATTGAGCGCGGCGAAAGCAAGGAAGCAATACTGGAGAAAACCGGGCTTTCGCTCGGGGTAAAGGACGCCAGTCTGGCCATTGAAGAAGGCGAGATATTTGTCATCATGGGATTATCCGGCTCAGGAAAATCAACCATGGTTCGCCTTCTCAATCGTCTGATAGAGCCGACACGCGGCCAGGTTATTATTGATGGCGTCGATATTGCCAAAATATCGGAAAGCGAACTGCGTGAAGTGCGGCGAAATAAGATCAGTATGGTATTTCAGTCATTTGCCCTGATGCCGCATATGACGGTATTGAATAATACCGCTTTCGGCATGGAATTAGCGGGCGTGCCGCTACAGGCGCGTCAGGAAAAAGCGCTGGATGCGCTGCGTCAGGTGGGACTGGAAAATTATGCTCACGCTTATCCAGATGAACTTTCGGGCGGTATGCGTCAGCGTGTGGGACTTGCCCGTGCGCTGGCCATTAATCCCGATATTTTACTGATGGACGAAGCTTTTTCCGCCCTCGATCCGCTTATTCGTACCGAAATGCAGGATGAGCTGGTAAAACTCCAGGCGAAACATCAGCGCACCATTGTATTTATTTCCCACGATCTCGATGAAGCGATGCGTATTGGCGATCGAATCGCCATTATGCAGGGCGGCGAAGTGGTACAGATCGGCACACCGGATGAAATTCTGAATAATCCGGCCAACGACTATGTGCGCACCTTTTTCCGCGGCGTGGATATCAGCCACGTTTTCAGCGCGAAAGATATTGCCCGCCGCAGCGCCGGCGCGTTGATCCGTAAGGCTTCCGGCTTCGGTCCGCGCTCCGCTATCAAGCTGTTGCAGGATGAAGATCGCGAGTTCGGCTACGTGCTGGAAAAACAGAAGTTTGTCGGCGTGGTCTCTACCGACTCGCTGAAGGCTGCCCTCGCCGCGGGCGAAGGTCTCGATGGCGCTCTGCTCGAGGCCCCTGCCGCGGTTGCCGCCGATACCTCACTGAACGATCTCCTTTCCCATGTGGCGCAGGCGCCCTGTGCGGTGCCGGTTGTCGGCGAAGAGAATCACTATATCGGCATCATTTCGAAAAGCATGTTGTTACGCGCTTTAGACCGTGAGGGGGCAAGCAATGAGTAAAGACGCAACCAATCCGTGGGATACCGCCTCTGCACCGGCGCAGCCCGCGACGACCCAACCCGCAGCCGATGCCACAGCCAGCAGCAGCGATCCCTGGTCCACCGGCGCGGCTACGCCCGCTGACAGCGGCAGCGCTGACGCATGGGGTTCAACTCCCACTGCCGCCGGTCATGATGCCGCCGCCAGCAGCAGCGACTGGTTAAACAGCGCGCCCGCTCCTGAGCCGCAGCACTTTAACCTGCTGGACCCGTTTCACAAAAAGCTGATCCCGCTCGACCACTGGGTTACTCAGGGTATCGACTGGGTAGTCAGCCATTTCCGTCCGCTTTTTCAGGGCATTCGCGTACCGGTGGATTACATTCTCAGCGCCTTCCAGCAATTACTGCTGGGTATGCCCGCGCCGGTAGCGATTCTGGTGTTCGCGCTAATTGCCTGGCAGCTCTCCAGCCTCGGCATGGGCGTCGCGACGCTGATCTCGCTGGTGCTGATTGGCGCGATCGGCGCCTGGTCGCAGGCGATGGTGACGCTGGCGCTGGTGCTGACCGCCCTGCTGTTCTGCATCATCATCGGGTTGCCGCTGGGCATCTGGCTGGCGCGCAGTGAACGCGCTGCGCGCATTATCCGTCCCCTGCTGGATGCGATGCAGACCACGCCCGCTTTTGTCTATCTGGTGCCGATTGTGATGCTTTTCGGCATCGGTAACGTGCCGGGTGTGGTAGTGACCATCATCTTCGCCCTGCCGCCGATTGTGCGTCTGACTATTCTGGGGATTAAGCAGGTGCCTGCCGATCTGATCGAGGCCAGCGAATCCTTTGGCGCCAGCCCGCGTCAGATGCTGTTTAAAGTGCAGCTGCCGCTGGCGATGCCCACCATCATGGCGGGCGTGAACCAGACGCTGATGCTGGCACTGTCGATGGTGGTGATCGCCTCGATGATCGCAGTCGGCGGTCTCGGCCAGATGGTGCTGCGCGGCATTGGCCGCCTGGATATGGGTCTGGCGACCGTCGGCGGCGTGGGCATTGTGATCCTCGCCATTATACTCGACCGCCTGACGCAGTCAGTGGGCCGGGACAGCCGCAGCCGCGGTAACCGCAACTGGTATCACAGCGGCCCGCTGGGCCTGCTGTTACGCCCCTTCAGCAACAAGTAATTTTTTCGGGCGGCTCCGGGCCGCCCGCTCCCGCCGCAACAGTAAAAATAAGGAATGACTATGCGCAAGACAGCTCTCATTGCCGCCGCCTTTACGACGCTCGCCGTAACGCAAGTTTCCGCCGCGGATCTGCCAGGAAAAGGCATTACGGTAAAACCGGTGCAAAGCACCATCTCCGAAGAGACCTTCCAGACGCTGCTGGTGAGCCGCGCGCTGGAGAAACTGGGCTATACCGTCGATAAGCCGAGCGAAGTTGACTACAACGTGGGCTACACCACCATTGCCGCTGGCGACGGTACTTTTATTGCCACCAACTGGAAGCCGCTGCATGACGATATGTATAACGCAGCTGGCGGCGATGAAAAATTCTATCGCAAAGGTGAATATGTCAGCGGCGCCGCGCAGGGTTACCTGATCGATAAGAAAACCGCCGAAAAATATCACATCACCAATATCGCCCAGCTGAAAGATCCCAAACTGGCGAAACTGTTCGACACCAACAACGACGGCAAAGCCGATCTCACCGGCTGTACCCCTGGCTGGGGCTGCGAAGCAGTGATTAATCATCAGATTCAGGCTTACGGTCTGAGCGACACCGTCGAGCATAATCAGGGCAACTATTCAGCGATGATCGCCGATACCATTGCCCGTTACAAACAGGGCAAGCCGATCCTCTATTATACCTGGACGCCTTATTGGGTGAGCGACGTGCTGAAGCCGGGCAAAGATGTGGTCTGGCTACAGGTGCCCTTCTCTTCCCTGCCGGGCAAGCAGAAAGGTATCGATACCAAACTGGCCAACGGCGCTAACTACGGCTTCCCGGTAAATTCCATGCATATCGTGGCGAACAAAGCCTGGGCAGAGAAAAACCCGGCGGCGGCGAAGCTGTTTTCTGAAATGAAGCTGCCGCTTGCGGATATCAATGCGCAAAACTCATTTATGCATTCCGGTCAGTCTTCTGAAGAAGATATCAACCGCCACGTTGACGGCTGGATCAAAGCGCATCAGGCTCAGTTTGATAAGTGGGTAAACGACGCGCTGGCTGCGGCGAAATAAATCTTTTTTACTAAAAGCAAGAGCGGCCGGGCCGCTCTTTTTTTTGGCCCTCCTGTTTAACCATAACTGTTAACAAACGCTTACTGGTTTGTCCTGTGAAGTAACGCAACAGAGAAATAGTTTTTTAGGTTATTATTACCGGATTATGACTATTCACGCCTGCACTCTCCTATGAACGCTTCCCGTCAGGGTCTGAATCCTGCCCTCGTCGCTTTAATGTCGGTCGCTACCGGCCTGGCCGTCGCCAGCAATTATTATGTGCAGCCTCTGCTGGCTACCATTGCCCATACTTTTCATCTTTCGGTCAATCAGGCTGGCTTTATCGTGACCACCGCTCAGCTCGGCTACGCCTGCGGTTTGCTGCTGCTGGTGCCGCTGGGCGATATGCTGGAGCGGCGCGGGCTGATCGTCTCAATGAGCCTGCTGGCGGCGGGCGGTATGGTGGTCACGGCAACCTCAACCTCGCTGTGGATGATGCTGGCGGGCACCATCGTAACCGGACTTTTTTCCGTAGTGGCGCAGATGCTGGTGCCGCTGGCAGCCACGCTCGCCGCGCCGGAAAGACGCGGCAAAGTTGTCGGTACCGTGATGAGCGGTCTGCTGCTGGGCATTTTGCTGGCGCGTACCGCGGCGGGCGCGCTGGCGCAGCTGGGCGGCTGGCGCACCGTTTATTGGGTCGCCAGCGTATTGATGGTGCTGATGGCGCTGGCGCTGTGGCGCTTTTTGCCGCGCTATAAGCAATCGATACCGCTGAATTATCCGCAGCTGCTTGGCTCGATTTTCCACCTCTATGCAGAAAATCCGGTGCTGCGTATGCGCGCGCTGATCGGCTGCCTGTCGTTTGCCAATTTCAGCATCCTCTGGACTTCAATGGCGTTTCTGCTGGCTGCGGCGCCCTATAACTTTTCAGAAGGTGAGATTGGCCTGCTGGGCCTGGTCGGCGCTGCCGGGGCCCTGGCCGCACGGCAGGCGGGCGCGCTGGCGGACAAGGGCAAAGCGAAACTCACTACCAGCCTTGGCCTGCTGATTATGCTGTTCTCCTGGATCGCCACTGCCGCCGGTGCGCACAGTTTGATTGCGCTGATTGCGGGTATTTTGCTGCTCGATCTGGCAGTTCAGGGTGTTCATATCACCAATCAAAGCGTGATCTATCGTCATATGCCCGAGGCGCGTAACCGTCTTACTGCCGGTTACATGACCAGCTATTTTATAGGCGGAGCCGTGGGTTCGCTGGCGTCGGCCAGCGCTTACCATTTCGCTGGCTGGTATGGCGTTTGCGCCACCGGCGCGGTGATGACGCTGTTGAATCTGCTGGCCTGGTGGCGCGGCTATCGGCGCGAAAGCGTTTAAAAAACGTAAAGAGACGTGTAATCAGGACCATCGGGCTGTTAACGATTGAATGAGTTTGTTATTGTTAGCAGAGCACTTATTCACTATCGTTATTTTTACCTGTGAAATAATCCAGAAAATGAAACGTTTCGCAGGCGGTAAATCATGAGGCGCCCTGCGCAGCCGTACCACGCAGCGAGCGCGGGTTTCACGCCCAGGGTTACGGAAAGACCTGGAACGCTCGATGATGACAATGTGACCGTCCAGACAACCTCCCGTTGGGAAAGCGTCTACGCTCATTACGTCAGCATCGTTATTATACCTGTAGCAACCAGTGAGGTTTTTTTAGATGGAAAGTTCGTTTACTCCCATTGAGCAGATGCTGAACATCCGTGCAAATCGTCATAAAGATTTCCCGTTGCAGGAGATCATGCTGACGCGTCTTTGCATGCATATGCAGGGTAAACTGCTGGATAACCGCAACAAGATGCTCAAGGCGCAGGGAATTAACGAAACCTTGTTTATGGCGCTGATCACCCTGGACGCGCAGGAAAACCAGAGCATTCAGCCTTCTGAACTGAGCGCGGCGCTCGGCTCGTCGCGCACCAATGCCACGCGTATTGCCGATGAGCTGGAGAAGCGCGGCTGGATTGAACGCCGTGAAAGCGATAACGATCGCCGCTGCCTGCATCTGCATCTGACCGAAAAGGGCAACGAATTCCTGCGCCAGCTGCTGCCGCCGCAGCATCAGAGCCTGCAGTATCTCTGGTCGTCGCTCTCCCATGATGAGAAGGCGCAGCTGGAAGGCTTGACGCGCAAGTTACTTAACCGTCTGGATAAAATGGACGAAGATCAACTTATCGCTTCTCTTTCTCGCTAATAGCAAGAACTGCGACACAATCACCCTGCGAAACCGTTATTTTTATCCCCCTTTTTATCAGGCCAGCGTTTACACGCTGGCTTTTTTCGACCCGGGTTCCGTGTCAATGGAGTGATGCAGCCCGACAAAATGGAAAACGTGGAGAAGAACATGAGTGCAACTGCGGAGGCGCAAAGCCCGCAACAGCCAGCCAACAACAAAAAGAAAAAGCGCAAAGTTATTCTGAGCGTGCTGGCGATTCTGTTTGTACTAATCGGTATTGCTTATCTGGCTTACTGGTTTTTGGTGTTGCGTCACTTCCAGGAAACGGATGACGCCTATATTGCCGGTAACCAGGTGCAGGTGATGGCGCAGGTGTCGGGCAGCGTTAATAAAGTGTGGTTTGACGATACCGACTATGTGAAAAAAGGGGATGTGTTGGTTTCGCTGGATAAAACCGATGCCGAACAGGCATTTGAGAAGGCGCAGACGGCGCTGGCCACCAGCGTGCGTCAGACCCATCAGCTGATGATCAACAACAAACAGTACCAGGCGACAATTGATTTACAGAAAACCGCCCTTGAGCAGGCGGAGGCGGATCTCAAGCGCCGCGAGCCGCTCGGCGCGGCGAACCTGATTGGGCGGGAAGAGTTGCAGCACGCGCGCGACGCGGTTGCCACCGCCAAAGCTCAGCTTGACGTGGCGGTGCAGCAATATAATGCCAATCAGGCGATGATCCTCAACACCTCGCTGGAAAACCAGCCTGCGGTCAAGCAGAGCGCGGCGGAGCTGCGTGACGCCTGGCTGGCATTGCAGCGTACCGATATTCGCAGCCCGATGGAGGGTTACGTGTCACGCCGCAGCGTGCAGGTCGGCGCGCAGATCGACACGACTACGCCGCTGATGGCGGTGGTGCCGGCGAAAGATCTCTGGATTGATGCCAACTTCAAAGAGACTCAGCTGGCGGGCGTGCGTATTGGTCAGTCCGCAACCGTGGTCAGCGATATCTATGGCGACGATGTGGTCTATCACGGCAAAGTGGTTGGCCTGGATATGGGCACCGGCAGCGCCTTCTCGCTGCTGCCCGCGCAAAACGCCACCGGTAACTGGATCAAAGTGGTTCAGCGTCTGCCGGTGCGTATCGAGCTGGACCCGCAGGATATCGCGCAGCATCCGCTGCGTATCGGCCTCTCGACGCTGGTGAAGATCGATACCACCAGCAAAGAGGGCAGCGTGCTGGCCACCACCGTGCGTCAACGGGCGGCCTATGAAAGCAATGCGCTGGCGATCGATCTGGCGCCGGTAAACCAGATGATTTCTGATATCGTCCGTGCCAACGCAGGCTGATAAGGCGGGAGGCTGTAATGGCACAAAAACCGCTTGAGGGCACCCAGCTGGTCCTGATGACCATCGCCCTGTCGCTGGCGACGTTCATGCAGGTGCTGGACTCAACAATCGCTAACGTGGCGATCCCGACCATTGCCGGTAACCTCGGCGCCTCGAATTCGCAGGGCACCTGGGTGATCACCTCCTTTGGCGTGGCGAACGCGATCTCCATCCCGATTACCGGCTGGCTGGCGAAGCGCGTCGGCGAAGTAAAGCTGTTTACCTGGGCGACCATTCTGTTTGCCATCGCCTCCTGGGCATGCGGCATGTCGGAAAACCTGACGATGCTGATCTTTTTCCGCATCATTCAGGGCGTGGTGGCCGGTCCGCTGATCCCGCTGTCGCAGAGTTTGCTGCTCAACAACTATCCGCCAGCTAAACGCAGCATTGCGCTGTCGCTCTGGGCGATGACGGTAATTGTCGCCCCGATCTGCGGCCCGATTCTGGGCGGCTGGATCAGCGACAATTACCACTGGGGCTGGATCTTCTTTATTAACGTTCCCATCGGCGCGTTGGTGGTGGCGTTAACGCTGCAAACCCTGCGAGGCCGGGAAACCCAGACAGAATCTCGCCCTATCGACGTGGTCGGGCTGGTGCTATTGGTGGCCGGTATCGGTTGCCTGCAGGTGATGCTGGATCGCGGGAAAGAGCTGGACTGGTTCAGCTCCACGGAGATTATCGTCCTGACGGTGATAGCCGTGGTGTCGCTGGTGGTATTGCTGGTGTGGGAGCTGACCGATGACCATCCGATCGTGGATCTGTCGCTGTTCAAATCGCGCAACTTCACCATCGGCTGCCTGTCGATAAGCCTGGCCTACATGCTCTACTTTGGCTCCATTGTACTGTTGCCGCAGCTGTTGCAGGAGGTGTATGGCTATACCGCCACCTGGGCCGGGCTGGCTTCGGCGCCGGTGGGCATCATTCCGGTGATCCTGTCGCCCATCATCGGTCGCTTTGCCCATAAGATCGATATGCGCCGTCTGGTAACGTTCAGCTTTATTATGTACGCCGTCTGCTTTTACTGGCGCGCTTACACCTTTGAACCGGGCATGGATTTTGGCGCTTCCGCCTGGCCACAGTTTATCCAGGGGTTCGCCATCGCCTGCTTCTTTATGCCACTCACCACCATTACGCTGTCCGGCCTGCCACCGCAGCGTCTGGCGGCGGCGTCAAGCCTGTCGAACTTTGTGCGTACGCTGGCAGGCTCGATTGGCACCTCGATCACTACCACACTCTGGACCAATCGGGAGTCGATGCACCATAGCTATCTCAGCGAATCGGTGACGCCGTTTAACCCTGATGCGCAGCAGATGTATAAGCAGCTGGAAGATATAGGAATGACGCACCAGCAGGCGTCGGCGTATATCGCGCAGCAGATTACCAATCAGGGGCTGATTATTTCCGCCAATGAGATTTTCTGGCTTTCTGCCGGGATATTTATTGTATTGCTGGTGATGATCTGGTTTGCCCGTCCACCTTTTGGTTCCGGCAGCGGCGGCGGCGGCGCGCACTGAGTGGCAATCCCAACGTAAGGGTAACTCAGGCGCTTTATCAATAAAAACGGGCCCACAGGCCCGTTTTTTTATGCGTTCTGACGCCACCATTCGGCAAGCAAAATGCCGGTCGCGACGGAAACGTTCAGGCTTTCGACATTGCCGGTACCGCCAATCGACAGGCTCATGTCGCCCTGCTGGAAGGTGGTGTCGGTCAGCCCTTCACTCTCCTGCCCCAGCACCAGCACCATTTTTTCCGGCAGTACCGCTTCAGCCAGCGGCGTGCCTTTGTGGCTGGAGGTGGTGACGATGGTGTAACCTGCTTTGCGGAACTCCGCCAGCCCCTCAGCAAAGCTGCTGCCGCTGATGGCATGAACGTGCTCGGCGCCGCCTTCTGCGGTACGCACTGCCGCGCCAGACTCCAGCAACGAAGCATCGTCAACCAGCAGCCCTTTCGCACCAAAGTGTGCGCAGCTGCGCATGATGCCGCCGAGATTGTGCGGGTTGCTGACATCTTCCAGCGCCAGCACGCAATCTTTGCTTCCGGCCTGCGCCAGCCACTCGCTGACCGCCATGCCCATGCGCTTTTTGATCAGGAAGCAGACGCCGCCATGGTGCTCGGTCCCGGACGCTTTCGCCAGCTCTGCGTCATCCACTACATGATAAGCTTTGCGGTTGGCCGCCAGCCAGCGCAGCGCATCACGGAAACGCGGCGTCACGCTCTGCACAAACCAGGCGCGAACAATTGCTTCCGGACGACTCTGGAACAGCGCCTGGCAGGCGTTTTCGCCATAGACGCGCGTCTCTTCCATACGCTGACGGCGAATCTGCGCCGGATCGATGACGCTTTTGCCGCTGATGCCGCCATGATCGGGCTTGTTTTCATCATCCGGCGCGCGCGAAACGGTGCGCCAGGGAGACTCGCTGGCGCCACGCGGGGGTTTGCGCGCGCTGTCGTCATTGCGGCGGCCACCAGAACGACGATTATCTTCCTGGCGCGCAGCTGGACGGCCTCCTTTCCCGGTACGAGGATTTTGTCCGCGCGAACGGTTTTCTTCCTCGCCACGTACATACATCACTTTTACCTTGCCGCTTTTGCCTTTAAATTCGTCGTTCATCTGTTCCTCCTGCATTGAGAGCGCGCAGATTACCTTATGTCCTGGCGCTAAGCTATCAACTATTGTACCTATCGGGTAATCCACATTGAGCCTGCCTGATCACCCTTTCATAATGGTCAACATTACTCTGTGTGACACAGTCTTATTTTAGAGGTGTATATGAATACGGTATGTGCCTCCTGTCAGGCAACCAACCGCGTTCCCGAAGCGCGCGTTGCCGACGGAGCGAAATGTGGCCGCTGCGGCAGCGAGCTGTTTGATGGCGAAGTAACCAGCGCTACCGCCCAGACACTGGATAAATACCTGCAGGACGATCTGCCGGTGGTGGTCGATTTCTGGGCGCCCTGGTGTGGCCCGTGCGTTAACTTCGCGCCGGTGTTTAAAGAGGTGGCGCAGGAACGTAAGGGCCAGATCCGTTTTATCAAGGTGAATACCGAAGCGGAACCTGCTCTGAGCGCCCGCTTCCGCATCCGCAGTATTCCCACCATTATGCTGTTTAAGAAAGGCGAACTGGCTGATATGCTGAACGGCGCGATGCCGAAAGCGCCATTTACCGAATGGCTGGATGAATCGCTCTGATGTTTGACGGCCAGCTCGCTGCTGGCCGTATTACCTTTCCCGCCCGATTCGATTACACTGGCGTTTTTTCGCGTACCGAGTGCTATGTCTGATAACGCCGTCCTGCGCCTGCGCGCGCAACGTCTCGCCCGTGCCACCCGTCCGTTTCTCGCCCGCGGCAATCGCGTCCTTCGCTGCCAGGGTTGTCTACTGCCGCAAAAGCTCTGTTTCTGTCCTACGATTCAGCCCCAGCTGGCGCGCAGTCGCTTTTGCCTGGTCATGTTTGATACCGAACCGATGAAGCCGAGCAACACCGGTCGTCTGATCGCCGATATCCTGCCGGATACGCTGGCGTTTGGCTGGTCGCGCACCGAGCCGGATCCCGCGCTGCTGCAAACGGTTCTGAACGCGGATTATCAGCCGGTGGTGGTGTTTCCTGCCGCCTACGCCGATGCCGATCGCCCGGTGCTGAACAGCCCGCCCACAACAGGCAAGCCGCCTCTGTTTATCATGCTGGACGGCACCTGGACCGAAGCGCGCAAAATGTTTCGTAAAAGCCCGTGGCTGGACGCGCTGCCGGTGATGTCGGTCAACGTCACCACGCCCTCGCGCTACACGCTGCGTGAAGCACACGGCGAAGGCCAGCACTGTACTGCCGAGGTCGCCGCTGCGCTGCTGGCGCAGGCTGGCGACACTGCCGCCTCGGAAGCGCTTTTCGCGCACTTTTTACTGTTCCGTCAGCGTTATCTGGCGGGCAAGCCCCATCATCCTGCGCATCTCACGGAAACAAGCGGCGAAAACAGGTAAACTCATCCTGATTTTATTGTGAGGGAGCGGGAAATGAGCCAACGCGGACTGGAAGCGCTGTTACGACCTAAATCCATTGCGGTGATTGGCGCCTCGGTAAAAACCGGGCGCGCCGGTTATTTGATGATGCGTAACCTGCTGGCTGGCGGCTTTAGCGGTCCCGTGCTGCCCGTCACGCCGAAATATAAAGCGGTAAGCGGCGTGCTCGCCTGGCCCACCGTCGCCAGTCTGCCCTTTGCTCCCGATCTGGCGGTGATCTGTACCCATGCGCGGCGTAACATCGAACTGTTGCAGCAGCTCGGGGAAAAAGGCTGTAAGGCCTGCATCATACTTTCCGCGCCCGCCAGCCAGCTTGAAGAGCTGAAAGCCTGCGCCAGCCGCTGGCAGATCCGTCTGCTGGGGCCTAACAGCCTTGGTTTGCTCGCGCCCTGGCAAGGGTTGAATGCCAGCTTCTCGCCGGTGCCGATTGAGAAAGGCCGACTAGCCTTTATCTCCCAGTCGGCGGCGGTATCGAATACCATTCTCGACTGGGCGCAGCAGCGCAATTTAGGGTTTTCATGGTTTATCTCGCTGGGCGACAGCCTGGATATCGATGTTGACGATCTGCTCGATTTCCTTGCCCGCGACGGCAAAACCAGCGCTATCCTGCTTTATCTTGAACAACTCAGCGACGCCCGGCGCTTTGTCTCCGCCTCGCGCAGCGCCTCGCGCAATAAGCCGATTCTGGTGATCAAGAGCGGACGCAGCAGTCAGGCGCAGGCGCTACTGGGTACTCATAACGGGCTGGATGCCGCCTGGGATGCGGCAATTCAGCGCGCCGGTCTGCTGCGCGTGCAGGACACCCATGAACTCTTTTCCGCCGTGGAATCCCTCAGCCATATGCGTCCGCTGCGCGGCGAACGGCTGATGATCGTCAGCAACGGCGCTGCGCCTGCCGCACTGGCGCTGGATGCGCTCTACGCCCGCAACGGGAAGCTGGCGACGCTCGGCGCGGAAACGCTCTCCGCGCTGGAAAGCCTGTTGCCAGCGGGCGTGGGCGGCGGCAATCCTATCGATCTAAAAGATGATGCCACGCCAGAGCGTTACGTGGCCTGCGTAGAGACGCTGCTTCACAGTCATGATCTCGATGCATTGATGATTATTCATGCACCCAGCGCCGTGGCGCCCGCCACCGAAACGGCGGAACAGCTTATCAGCGCCATCGCCCGCCATCCGCGCGCGAAGCAGGTTACGCTACTCACCAACTGGTGCGGCGAATTCTCCTCGCTAGCGGCGCGTCGGGCTTTTACTCAGGCGGGCATTCCTACCTGGCGCACGCCGGAAGGCACCGTTACGGCATTTATGCATCAGGTAGAGTATCGTCGTAACCAGAAGCAGCTCCGCGAAACTCCGGCGTTGCCCGCGAGCCTGACGCAGGACAGCGCGCAGGCGCACCAGCTGCTGCAACAGGCGCTGGCGGATGGCGTCCGCACGCTGGATACGCATGAGGTACAGCCAGTATTGCAGGCTTATGGTCTGGCAACGCTGCCAACCTGGATCGCTAACGACAGCGCGGAAGCGGTACATATCGCCGGACAAATTGGCTATCCGGTGGCGCTGAAGCTGCGCTCGCCGGACGTCGCGCATAAGTCGGATGTGCAGGGCGTGATGCTTTATCTGCGTACGCCAGCGGAGGTTCAGCAGGCCGCCGACGCCATTATCGATCGCGTCAGGCTGGCGCTGCCGCAGGCGCGTATTCAGGGTTTGCTGGTGCAGAGCATGGCGAACCGTGCCGGGGCGCAGGAACTGCGCGTGATAGTAGAACAGGATCCGCTGTTCGGCCCGGTAATTCTGCTGGGTGAAGGCGGCATAGAGTGGCAGGCCGATCAGCAGGCCGCCGTCGCGCTGCCGCCGCTGAATATGACGCTGGCGCGCTATCTGGTGATTCAGGCGATCAAGAGCGGCAAAATCCGCAGCCGCAGCGCGCTTTTCCCGCTTGATGTCGCCGCGCTCAGCCAGCTGCTGGTGCAGGTCTCTAACCTGATCGTTGACTGTCCCGAAATCCAGCGCCTCGATATTCATCCACTGCTGGCAACAGGCAACGAATTTACCCTGCTGGACGTCACCATGAGTCTTGCGCCTTTTGACGGCGATAACGAAGCGCGTCTGGCGATACGTCCTTATCCGCAGCGTCTTGAAGAGCAGGTAGAGCTGAAGGATGGGCAGCGCTGTCTGTTCCGCCCGATTCTACCGGAAGATGAGCCTCTGCTGCGTGCGTTTATTGCCTGTGTTACCAAAGAGGATCTTTACTATCGCTATTTCAGCGAAATCAGTGAGTTTACCCATGAGGATCTGGCGAATATGACGCAGATCGATTATGACCGGGAAATGGCGATCGTCGCGGTGCGCGATCTGGCGGGCGAGCCGGAGATCATTGGCGTGACGCGCGCTATCTCCGATGCTGATAACGTCGATGCGGAGTTTTCGGTACTGGTGCGCTCGGATCTCAAAGGCCTCGGCCTGGGGCGACGGTTGCTGGAAAAGATGATCCGCTATACGCGCGATCACGGTCTGCAACAATTAAACGGTATCACCATGCCAAATAATCGCGGCATGATAACCCTGGCGCGCAAGCTAAATTTTAACGTTGATATTCAAATGGATGAAGGAATCGTCAGCCTGAACTTACCTCTTCGTAACGACATCAGCTAACCTTGTAGAGAAAGGTAAAAAACGCCATGATTTGGCCGGTTGATGTTACTATTTAACGTTAGGACCATGATTTGATGGCAAAAGGCCATGCAATGAACAGAGAAGAAGCGCACTGTGATGTTGTCTAAATTTAAGCGCAATAAACACCAACAACACCTCGCGCAGCTGCCTAAACTGTCACAATCTGTGGCGGATATATCGACGCTTTATTCACCGGCTGAATTTCATCAGACCCTGCTGGAAAAGATTGCCGCAGCGGAAAAACGGATCTGCGTCGTGGCGCTCTATCTTGAGAACGATGAGGGTGGGCGCAGCATCATGAATGCGCTTTACGCGGCAAAGCAGGCGCGCCCTGAGCTGGACGTCAGCATTTTGGTGGATTGGCATCGCGCGCAGCGCGGGCGAATTGGCGCGGCCCGAGGCGTAACTAACGCCGACTGGTATTGTGAAATGGCGACCCAATATGCGGATATCGCTATCCCGGTTTATGGCATTCCGGTAAATACCCGCGAAGCGCTGGGCGTATTGCATCTGAAAGGATTTATCCTTGACGACACGCTGCTTTACAGCGGCGCCAGCCTCAATGATGTTTATCTGCATCAGCAAGATAAATATCGCTACGACCGTTATCATCTGATTCGTAACGCCAGGTTGACCGATACCATGTATGAGTGGATCAGCGCTAACCTGAAACAGGCCGAAGCGGTTAACCGTCTCGATCGCGCCGAGCGCCCTTCCAGCCCTGAGATCAAAAATGAGACGCGCCAGTTCCGTCAGGACCTGCGTGGTTTTAACTACCAGTTCGCTGGCGATGGTCACAATGAAGAACTGACAGTGACGCCGCTGGTGGGTTTGGGCAAGCGTAGCCTGCTGAATAAGACTATCTTCCACCTGATGCCCTGTGCCGAACGCAAGCTGACGCTCTGCACGCCTTACTTTAACCTGCCCGCCATTCTGGTGCGTAATATCATTCACCTGCTGCGCCAGGGGAAAGAGGTAGAGATTATCGTGGGCGATAAAACAGCCAACGACTTCTACATTCCACCCGATCAGCCTTTTAAAATTATCGGCGCCCTGCCCTACCTGTATGAGATTAACCTGCGTCGCTTTCTGAGCCGTCTGCAGTATTACGTCAATAACGGTCAGCTCGTGGTGCGCCTGTGGAAAGATGGCGATAACAGCTATCACCTGAAAGGGCTGTGGGTGGATGAGGAGTGGATGATGATTACCGGCAATAACCTTAATCCACGCGCATGGCGTCTCGATCTGGAAAATGCGGTGCTGATCCACGATCCGTTGCAGCAACTCGCTGAGCAGCGTGAAAAAGAGCTGGCTTTGATTCGTACCCATACCACGGTTGTGAAGCATTTTCGCGATTTGGAAAGTATCGCTGATTATCCCGCGAAGGTGCGTAAGCTGATTCGTCGGTTACGTCGCATTCGCATCGACAGGCTTATCAGCCGTATCCTTTAAAGAAAGCCCCGTAAGGGGCTTTTTACTTTTCGGGTTGTTTAAAGCTGTATGCCCTTGCCTTTCTTATGCAACATCAGCGAAACCAGAAACGCCACTGCGCCCATTGCTGAGACATACCAAAAGAAGCTGCTCTCCATTCCCAGCTTCTTCATTAACAGCGCGACATATTCTGCCGAGCCGCCAAAAATCGCATTCGCGACTGCATAAGAGAGTCCGACGCCCAGCGCCCGTACTTCCGGCGGGAACATTTCCGCTTTAAGGATGCCGCTGATTGCGGTATAGAAGCTGGTGATCAGCAACGCCAGCATAATCAGGAAAAAGGTGAGCCAGCCGCTTTCGGTATTTTGCAGCAGTGTCAGAATCGGCACCGTACAAAGCGCCGCGCCAGCGCCAAAAATTAACATCGATCCACGACGGCCAATTTTATCGGAAAGCGCCCCGATCAGCGGTTGAATCAGCATAAAGACAAACAAAGCTGCGGTCATCAGACCGCTTGCCGTCTTCGCATCCATTCCGGCGCTGTTCACCAAATATTTTTGCATATAGGTGGTAAAAGTGTAGAAGCTGAGCGAGCCGCCCGCGGTAAAGCCCAGCACCATCAGGAATGCACGGGAATGGTTGCGTAACAGACTGGAGATATTTCCCGCGTCCCGATGTTCGCGACTGCGTTTATCTGAGGTTTCATTCAGCGAGCGACGCAGCCAAAGCGCGACAATGGCCAATACTGCGCCGAGGAAGAAGGGTATACGCCAGCCCCAGCTACGGAGCGCTTCATCGCTAAGGACCTGTTGCAGAATAACTACCGTCAATACCGCCAGCAGTTGTCCGCCGATTAAGGTGACGTACTGGAAGGAGGCGTAAAAACCTTTGCGCCCCTCCAGCGCGACTTCGCTCATATAGGTTGCGCTGGTGCCATATTCTCCACCGACCGATAATCCCTGAAACATGCGTGCCAGTAGTAGCAGGATCGGTGCAGCGATGCCGATAGTGGCGTAACCGGGTAAGCAGGCAATCACCAGCGAGCCGAAACACATCATGCATACTGAGATAAGCATGGAGTTTTTCCGTCCATGCTTATCTGCAATATAGCCAAACAGCCAGCCGCCACAGGGACGCATCAGAAATCCGGCAGCAAATATGCCGGCGGTTTGTAACAGTTGGGTGGTGTTGTCGCCGCTGGGAAAAAAAACGTGTGCGAAGTAGAGGGAAAAGAAAGAGTAGACATAAAAATCGAACCATTCGACCAGGTTCCCGGACGAAGCGCCGACTATAGCCCAAATGCGTTTTTTACTTACTGCTGGCGTCTCTGGGGCGGGCTTATTTGCTGAATTGAGTGCATCTGACATATACCTGACCTCTTTTATCCATGCTGATAAGCAGCGTTAAAGAGTTGAGTAAAGCAGCTACAGGTGTGATGCGGGAAGCATGTTGAATTATCAGGCAGGTAAAATGTGAAGCGGACCGGCTTTTTGAAACAAAGAAAACAAATTGCTTTGCCTGTTTAACGCCTCGCTCAGGCATGATGAGCGATCCTCAGATACGAAAAAGCCCCGTACGTCAGTACGGGGCTTCGTCGCAATTTGATGCCTGGCAGTTCCCTACTCTCGCATGGGGAGACCCCACACTACCATCGGCGCTACGGCGTTTCACTTCTGAGTTCGGCATGGGGTCAGG
>NZ_JBGFSN010000017.1:0-2220 GCF_044342975.1 Pantoea osteomyelitidis | reverse complement strand
CATCCAGCGTTCATCACGTTCATTCAACGCGGCTGCTGCCACGTCATTTTATCCCTTCCAGCGTGACCGATGCCCCGCCGCAAATAATTACCAGTACATTATTAGCAGGGTTAAACCTGATTTTGTGCTCGTACAAGAGTGAGAGAGACACGCCGCATGCCGGTTCAATGAGCACCCGATGGTCATCCAGAAAGCGTCGGCAGGCATTCAGCGCCTCCAGGTCAGAAACCAGCATACTTTTGACGTTCATACGGCTGGCCACATTAAAAGCATTTTCGCATACCTGACTGGCGGCCAGCGTCGTTGCTATGCCGCTGACCTTATCCAGACGTACCAGCTTACCGGCATTAAGCGAGGCGTTAAGGGAAGCAGTTCCGTGAGTTTCAACGGCATAAACCGGAATATGACCGAGCTGATGTTTTTCCAGTCCCTGCGCGATGCCGGATAACATGCTGCCACCCCCAACTGACAGGATAACAGCATCCGGGCGCAGTCCCTCGCTGATGACTTCATCGACCATCGTACTAATGCCTTCCCACAGTAATGGATTATCAAAGGGATGTACGTAGACGATTTCATCCGTCACAAGTGAAAGAGCATAATCATTGGCTTCACTCCACACCTTCCCATGCACAACAAGCCTTGCACCTTCCATTTCAATAAGTTGTCTGGCGCGCGCCGGGGTGGTTTCAGGGACAACAACCGTCACCGGCAAACCCAGTCTGCGGCCACTGTGCGCCACCGCGATACCGGCGTTCCCGCCCGATGAACTGACAAAGCCCTTAACCCCCTTACTGGCGTAGTGGCAGCATATTTTCTCTGCACTTCTGAGCTTGAATGAACCCGTAGGCTGCGAAGACTCCATTTTTAACCAGATATTGCATCCGCTTTGCTGGCTTAAAGGAAGAGAGTGGATAAGGGGCGTCCGGATACTTATGTCCATTTTATAATCCCTGATAGTTTTTTTGGGTGTTGATTGCTTGCTGTACTTAAAGCTTTAACAGCTTCATTCCGGCTCTGTTGGTTTACGTTAACGACATTATAAAAATCATTACCCGGCATGCAGTTGGTCAGTCATGATACACAATGTAGTTAACACCGTTAACTACATTGTGTATCATCCCTGTGAAAATTTTAATCAGGCCGGATAAATGAACAAAAATGAAATACGCCAGTTTCGTGCAGCCATGCGCGACATGGTAAGGGAGCTGGGCATGCTCGGCCGTAAAGCCAGCGGAACTGAGTTATCTCCTCTTCAGAGCCATATCATGATTGAACTGAACAGCAAGCCTTCAGGCGCAACAGAACTGGCAACAAAACTCTGTGTGGAAAAGCCAAGCATGAGCCGAACGCTTCGCGCCCTGACTGAGATGGGATATCTGACAAAAGAACATGATAATCAGGATGGCAGAGCGTCAACTTTCCGGTTAAGCGCGTCAGGAAAGCAACGGCTAATGTCCCTCGAGGAAAATGCCGACAGATTTACTGAAGAAGCGCTCGCATCCTCTTCTGAAGACGAGATAAAGGTGTTTTTTGATACCATCACCTGCTTTGCCGGAAGCTTACACAATGCACGCAGGCAGCGTGAAGCGGGAATAATTTTCAGGCCGATCGAGGCCAGAGATAATGCAGCTGTTGCTGAAATCATTCGCAACAGCTTCAGGGATAATAAAATCGACCACCTTGAGGGAGTCAGCCTGCATGACCCGGAGCTTGAACGTTTAAGCGAGGTTTACAACCAACCCGGAAGGGGGTACTGGGTCGCTGAAGCCAGGGGGATAATTGTTGGAGGAGCTGGTCTCGCCCCGCTTCCAGGTGAAACAGGGATCTGCGAAATGCAGAAACTCTATTTCAGCCGCGACGTAAAAGGCATGGGGCTTGGAAGGCGTATGATCGCATTCATTCTTGCTCAGGCTACTGCTATGAAATACCAGTCCTGTTATCTCGAAACCCTCGACGAGTTAAAGGATGCGGTCCGCCTGTACGAAGCCTTTGGGTTTCGTTACGCTGAGAAAATGGGCGAGACAGGGCACGACGGCTGCGGCATATGTATGCTCAAAAAGCTGTAATTTACTGGCCCAGGGCAGACGTGAGGAAATCAAAGGGAAACCTTGTGTGATTTCTCAAATGGCATTTTATGTCACCGGATTAAATTGTTCTTTGAAAACTATATCGGTTGACATCACCACTATGAATTAACGCACCAGACCTGCTAATGGC
>NZ_JBGFSN010000016.1:0-5333 GCF_044342975.1 Pantoea osteomyelitidis | reverse complement strand
CCCCCAGAGGGTCCTGAAGGGACGTTGAAGACGACGACGTTGATAGGCCGGATGTGTAAGTGCAGCGATGCATTGAGCTGACCGGTACTAATGACCCGTGAGGCTTAACCTTACAACGCCAGAGGCGTTTTTTGAGAGAATTTCAGCTTGTTTTGCGGATTAAAGTCCGAAGGATTTTACGCTGTGACAAGGCGGCAAATGAGACGGCACGAAGGAGCATACTGAAGTATGTGACTGAGTGACGCGAATGCGGCCAACACAGTCAGAGCGTAAAAGACACAGGACAGAGCACAAAGAATTTGCCTGGCGGCTGTAGCGCGGTGGTCCCACCTGACCCCATGCCGAACTCAGAAGTGAAACGCCGTAGCGCCGATGGTAGTGTGGGGTCTCCCCATGCGAGAGTAGGGAACTGCCAGGCATCAAATCGCGACGAAGCCCCGTACTGACGTACGGGGCTTTTTCGTATTTGCTGATAAAATTTGCCGCATAAAAAAGCCGCTATCTCGCCATCACACTATTGCCAATATCACGAAATCATCCAAACAAGCCTGACCTGATAGGGTAAACTACGCGCAGTTTAATTCGTTAAGGCCGTGAAATGTCCAGCCCAAACTCTTCGTTAAAACCTTTCAACACCCTGGGTATGAATGTCGCTGCAGACACCATCGTGCTTGCCGATACGCCAGAAGCTATTACGCAGGCCTGGCAAGCGAGCCAGCAAACCCATAAACCTTTTTTATTGCTGGGTGAAGGCAGCAACGTACTTTTTCTCGAAAATTTTGCTGGTACGGTCGTCGTCAACCGTATTAAAGGCGTTGAAATTACAGAAAAATATGAAAGCTGGCATCTCCATATTGGTGCAGGCGAAAACTGGCACCAGCTGGTCGAAACCACGCTGAGAAAGGGTATTCCTGGTCTGGAAAATCTTGCTTTAATTCCGGGCCTCGTCGGATCTGCGCCGATCCAGAACATTGGCGCCTATGGCATTGAGTTGAAGGATGTGTGTGAGTACGTAGATGTTCTGCGTTTACAGAATGGGCAGACAGAGCGGCTGTATCAGGACGAGTGTCAGTTCAGCTATCGCGACAGCATCTTTAAACATCAGTATCAGCAGGGCTACGCTATTGTAGCGGTTGGTTTGAAACTGCATAAACAGTGGCAGCCGGTATTAACCTACGGCGAACTTACCCGCCTCAATCCGGCAACCGTTACTGCGCATGAGGTGTTTGATGCAGTTTGCCAGATGCGTAAAAGTAAATTGCCCGATCCGCGCGTGACGGGCAATGTCGGCAGCTTTTTCAAAAACCCTCTTATCAGCGCAGAACACATGGATCTGCTGTCAGATAGCTGGCCTGATATACCGCGCTACCCACAAACCAATGGCGAAGTAAAACTCGCGGCTGGCTGGCTGATCGATCGGTGCCAGCTCAAGGGCCATCGCATTGGCGGCGCTGCGGTTCATCGCCAACAGGCGCTGGTACTTATCAACGAAGAGAACGCCACACCACAAGACATTGTGGCGTTGGCACATTACGTGCGTCAGCGTGTAGGCGATAAATTTGGCGTCTGGCTGGAGCCTGAAGTGCGATTTGTTGGCGCTCAGGGCGAATGTAACGCGGTTGAGGTAATTTCATGAAAGACCATAGTATCCCGCTAAAACTGGTATCGATCCTTTCAGACGGCGAGTTTCACTCTGGCGAGCAACTGGGTACGACGTTGGGCATGAGCCGCGCAGCCATCAACAAACATATCCAGACGTTAAAAGGCTGGGGCTTGGATGTTTATACCGTAACGGGTAAAGGATATAGCTTACCGGCTCCTGTACAGCTGCTGAACGAGACTGAAATTTTGGCGCAGTTGCATCACCCTCATCTGGCAGTTATTCCGGTTATCGATTCTACCAACCAATATTTGTTGGAGAGAATGGCAGAGCTGAATTCCGGCGACGCGTGTATTGCTGAATATCAACAGGCAGGACGCGGACGACGCGGCAGGCAGTGGTTTTCTCCATTTGGCGCCAACCTTTATATGTCGATGTACTGGCGGCTGGAACAGGGGCCTGCTGCGGCGATGGGGCTGAGTCTGGTTATTGGTATCGTGATGGCGGAAGTGTTAAAGGAGCTGGGTGCGAAAGATGTGCGCGTAAAATGGCCTAACGACCTTTACCTGCACGATCGCAAACTGGCCGGTATTCTGGTTGAGCTAACGGGAAAAACCGGTGATGCGGCGCAGCTGGTCATTGGCGCAGGCATTAATCTCTCGATGCGTACGCCAGACGAATCCGTAGTTAACCAGGGTTGGATTAACCTGCAGGAGGCGGGTGTCAAAATCGATCGTAACCAGCTGGCTGCTCGCTTGATAAATCGTCTGCGTGAGGCGCTGTCGCAGTTTGAGCAGGAGGGCTTTACACCCTTTATCGATCGTTGGCCAGCGCTGGATAATTTTATCGATCGCCCGGTTAAGCTGATTATGGGCGAGCGAGAAGTACATGGTATCGCACGCGGCGTGGATAAGCAGGGTGGGCTGTTGCTGGAACAGGAGGGTGAAATCAAATCTTGGGTTGGTGGCGAGATTTCATTACGTCCTCAGTAAACGTGCGCTAAGAATGGAAATAAGGCCTGAGCCTGTCAGGCCATAGCATTCCGCGACCTTTTGCTGCAAACCGCATTTATTTTGAGGTTATGCCGCTTATCCCGAAAATATAAATAAGCCAGCAATGCGAAAATAAAATTTGCTTTGATGCCGATGGCGCAAAATTATTTAAACGTCCTGGTTTTTACTGTTCAGATTATTTCCGCAGTCGCACTCGTTCCACTTCATGATTAGCGCTTTTGGTCATAATCAGGCTGGCACGTTCGCGCGTCGGTAGGATATTTTTCTGTAAATTCAACCAGTTAATCTCTTTCCACAGGCTGGCGGCAATCTGAACGGCTTCCTGCTCAGAAAGTTTGGCATAATTGTGGAAATAGGAATCGGGGTCGCTGAATGCGCCCTGACGAAACTTCAGGAAGCGATTAATGTACCAGCTTTGCAGCAAATCCTCTGGCGCATCAACATAAATAGAAAAATCGACAAAATCCGAAACAAAAACGCGATGAGGATCATGGGGATAATCCATGCCGCTCTGCAGAACGTTTAAACCTTCAAGAATGAGGATATCCGGCTGCTGTACGACTTTATCGCCGTCCGGGATAACATCATAGCTCAGATGAGAGTAAACCGGTGCGGTAACCTGTTTTGCGCCTGATTTCAGATCGGAAACAAACTTCACCAGCCGGTGCATATCATAAGATTGCGGGAAGCCTTTCTTCTTCATCAATCCGCGTTCTTTCAGAACGGCATTAGGATGAAGAAAGCCATCGGTAGTGATTAGCTCAACCTTGCGATGTTCAGGCCAGCGGCTGAGAAGGGCTTGCAGCACGCGCGCCGTGGTGCTTTTACCCACGGCAACGCTACCGGCGACGCTGATGATATAGGGAATCCTTTGTCCATTGGTGCCGAGAAATTGCTCCAGCACCGCCTGACGACGCACATTAGAGCTGATATAGAAATTCAGCAAACGCGATAAGGGCAAGTAGATTTCTGCCACCTCTTCCAGAGAGAGATCTTCGTTGATCCCTTTGAGTTGCGTAATCTCTTCTTCTGTCAACGTCATCGGCACGGAATTACGCAGCGCAGCCCATTGCGCACGGGTGAACTGTAGATAAGGCGTGGTCAGTGATGTATTTGATTTACTCATAAGTATGCATCTGACAGCAAATCCAGGCTCATCAACATGTTGCAGCAGAGAGCATACAGCGATGCGTTGAACTCAGTTGCACATCATAAGGAAAATTTACGGGGAACAATGGGCAGGAGGTTAACACCAGTGCGGCGTTAAAAAGAAGCAAAAAGATAGATGCGAGTCCGCTTTCGTAACCGTGCCCACATTTTCTTGTGGCTCAGAGGCTTGAGACCTCGTCCTGAGGCTAACCCGAGGTAAGCCTTTTGCAGTAAACATTCTCTGAGGGACAACGCTTTGCACAGGGTGGACGGCCTGAGATTGGTTATTGAAATGGCAAAAGCCTGTATCCGGCAGGAAATTTTATTCCTCTTTGGCAACAGCGCCGGAAACAGAGAACAGGATAAAGGATTAAGCGACATTATTACTGGATAAAAAATCACCATGATCGGGCGTTTTTTCTACACAATTCCAGTAAACTGCGAAGAATTGCACAAATAGTAGGCGAAGAGGCGATTTTGCTCATTTTTTTGTTGCATCCTGCACCCGCACTTCCTAGAATGCGCGTCACTTGATGCCGGCTTAGCTCAGTTGGTAGAGCAACTGACTTGTAATCAGTAGGTCACCAGTTCGATTCCGGTAGCCGGCACCAATCAAGTAGGTGGGATTCCCGAGCGGCCAAAGGGAGCAGACTGTAAATCTGCCGTCACAGACTTCGAAGGTTCGAATCCTTCTCCCACCACCATCTCAACCCCCTGGTTGAGGTCAGATGATGCGAAAGCAGGCATCTGGCAGGTGAGACGCTAACTCCTCACCCCACATTCAGACTGAGCAAAGGCGCAGTCAAGGTCGGTCAGGTAATCTGACAGGCTCGAATAATAAGGGTTCTTCTTTTATTATTCATAAGCTACAGAAAGAACAGGTAGCCGAGTTCCAGGATGCGGGCATCGTATAATGGCTATTACCTCAGCCTTCCAAGCTGATGATGCGGGTTCGATTCCCGCTGCCCGCTCCAAATGTGCTGATATGGCTCAGTCGGTAGAGCGCACCCTTGGTAAGGGTGAGGTCCCCAGTTCGATTCTGGGTATCAGCACCATTTCCTTTATCTCCCTCCTGATTCTCTCTCTGTAAAACCAAACAGTCAGGCACCGCCTGGTTGATGTGATGATATCTTTGATATATCCGTGTCTTAGAGGGACAAGCGATGGCTAAAGAGCAATTTCAACGTAACAAACTGCACGTAAACGTGGGCACCATCGGTCACGTTGACCACGGTAAAACCACCCTGACTGCAGCAATCACCACCGTTCTGTCCAAGAAATACGGTGGCCAGGCTCGTGCGTTCGATCAGATCGATAACGCGCCGGAAGAGAAGGCTCGTGGTATCACCATCAACACTTCTCACGTTGAGTATGAAACCCCGACCCGTCACTACGCGCACGTTGACTGCCCGGGCCACGCTGACTATGTGAAAAACATGATCACCGGTGCTGCTCAGATGGACGGCGCTATCCTGGTTGTTGCTGCGACTGACGGCCCGATGCCGCAGACCCGTGAGCACATCCTGCTGGGTCGTCAGGTAGGCGTTCCGTACATCATCGTGTTCCTGAAC
>NZ_JBGFSN010000015.1:0-26837 GCF_044342975.1 Pantoea osteomyelitidis | reverse complement strand
CCCGGAGGCTCTGATATCAATCCTGCGAGTGCCCACACAGATTGTCTGATAAATTGTTAAAGAGCGGTGCGGCCAGCGGGTTAACCGTCTGTCGCGAGGTGGCGTATATTACGCTACTCTCCTTCGGAGTCAACCACTTTTTTCAGCGATTTTCTCCGGCGGTTCAGCGTTTCCTGAACCTCTGACCCGGTGACTGTGAAGCCGTTGTTCCGTGTCAGTGGAGGCGCATTATAGGGATCCGATTTTATTGCACAAGCCTTTTTTCGATCTTTTCTTTCATATGGCGAGTTTTCATTCATTCTGCTGAGATCATGAGCGATCGCAAGCAAAATGGCTTGTCTGCTGTACAGATTCGCAGCAATCTGAAGGGATCATTTAACAGGAGAAACGATCATGTCTGCCGCATTACGCCCTTTTAAACAGATGACGCCCCAATCAGGAAAACGCGTCATGGTAGATGCCAGCAGCGTTGTGATTGGCGATGTCGTACTTGGCGATGATGTCAGCATCTGGCCGCTGGTTGCCATTCGTGGTGATGTGAATAAGGTAGAGATAGGCGCGCGCAGTAATATTCAGGATGGCAGCGTACTGCATGTCACTCACAAATCCGCAGCCAACCCCGCAGGGTATCCTCTTATCATAGGTGAGGAGGTAACGGTTGGTCATAAAGCTATGCTGCATGGCTGTACCATAGGAAACCGCGTTCTGGTTGGCATGGGCTCTATCGTACTGGATGGCGTGTTTATAGAAGACGATGTGATGATTGGCGCTGGCAGCTTAGTACCGCCAGGCAAGCGGCTGGAAAGCGGCTATCTCTATTTGGGAAGCCCGGTTAAACAAGTAAGGCCTTTGACGGAGCAGGAGATCGAAGGTTTACGCTACTCCGCCAATAACTATGTCAGCTGGAAAAATGAGTATCTGGCTCAGGAAAGCCAAACCCAGCCCTGAGCATCTTCCTGTTGATTGCGGATCAGCTCTTCAGCTTCTTCCTCCAGATCCCAGCGATGAGCAATAAACAGCGCCAACGCTTCGCCTTCTCCAAATCGGGTCTGTAGAGCTGAAGTATGAATAGCGCATGTCAGGCTCAAACCATTCGCCAGGGCAGGAAAACAGATCGCCTGCCCTGCTTCATCCCATTCTTCACGATCGGGAAACTGAATGGCCTGATTCATGACCGTATAGCCTGCTTTAACTGTGCAATCACCGGAGCAATAGCGGGCATTATGCCATGCCAGAGATGAAATGAATGAGCAGCCTGCCCGACTAACATGCCTAAACCATCTGCCAGCGACTGCGCGCCTTGCGTCTGGCACCATAACAAAAAGGGCGTAAGTTCCGCCTGATAGAACATGTCATAACAGCGGGTGTCAGGATGAATCAGCGCATCCGGCAGCGCTGGCACATCGCCAGCGACGCCGCTGGAGGTGGCATTGATGATCAGAGCAAAATGCTGGTTTGCCAGTTCGTCAAGCCCGCGCGCCTGGATAGTACCGCTATGCTGAAACAGCTGCGCCAGTTCGTCAGCTCGTGCACGCGTGCGGTTCGTCAGCGTTAAACTACATCCCAGTGAAAGCAACGGCAGGATGACGCCCCGTGCCGCACCGCCAGCGCCCACCAGCAAAATATGATCGTCCGGCTTGATCATACTCAGGCGTTTCAGGTCGCTGAGCAAACCTATGCCGTCGGTATTGTCGCCAAGAATGTCGCCACCCGCTGTTTTTTTTAGGGTATTCACCGCGCCAGCCATTGCTGCCCGCTCGCTTAGCTCATCGGCAAATTCCCAGGCTTGCTGTTTAAACGGCAATGTCACGTTGGCGCCTTCACCGCCACGGGCAAAAAAATCGCTAATCGCTTGTGCAAAACCATCAAGCGGCGCGCAAACACGCCCGTATTGATGGGCTATCCCGGTCTGCTCAGCAAAATAGCGATGAATCAACGGCGATTTGCTGTGATTGATGGGATTGCCAAAAACCGCAAAATGTTCCATTTATTACCCTTGTCGAATCTGCTCGCCGGTTATCACATCGCGAATTTCAGAGGGATTCAGTCGGCCGCCGGTTTCACCATGAAGCACCGGAAAATCTGTGCCGAACTGTGCAAGAACTTCTGTTACTGAACGACAAGGTGGCTCGCCAGAGAGATTCGCACTGGTGGAAACCAGTGGTTTATCGAAAGCGCGGCAGAGCGCCTGCACATCGGGATGATCGCTAACGCGAATGGCCAGAGAATCGAAACGACCGGTTAACCAACGCGGCGTGTGGGGCGGTACAGGCACAACAAAGGTGACCGGACCAGGCCAGTGAGAAAACATCCGCTCACGCTGGATAATCGACAATTCCCGGTCAGCCACGTAAGGTTCGAGCTGCGCATAATCGGCGGCAATAAGAATAAGCCCTTTTTCAACCGGGCGCTGTTTCAAGGCCAACAAGGCCATAACAGCACTTTCGCTATCCGGATCGCATCCAAGTCCAAATACGGCTTCTGTGGGATAAGCAATCACTGACTGTTGTTGCAGTTGTTCTACGCAATACGCCAACGAGCCAGGGGCGTGTTGATTTTCCATAACGTTATCTATTTCTCCAGCGCGACAGCTTTGCCGCAGCTTTTACTGGCGCAGAAACGTTTAACTCCCTGCGCGGTTTTCTTCTCAATTAACAGAGGAAAATGACAGTGTATACATTCACCCTCGACCGGCGTGGCGTTCACAGCGAACTGACAATCGGGATAGCGATCGCAGGCGTGAAAGGTTTTGCCATAGCGCGAGCGTCGTTGCACCAGTTTACCCTGCCGGCATTGCGGACAGGATATCGCCGTTTCATCCGGCTTATCGATGGTTTCGGTATATTCGCAGGCAGGATACTGGCCGCAGCCAATAAACATACCGTAACGTCCCTGACGCAACACCTTATCAGCGCCGCATACAGGACAGGGATGTCCTTCTAATACCTTAACGATGTGTCCATCCGCCTGGCTTTTCAGCGGGCGAATATAGTCACATTCGGGATAGTTTGCGCAGCCAAGAAAAGGCCCATGTTTGCCGGAACGTATTACTAATTCTGCCCCGCAGGCGGGGCAGGGTTCGTGTTTACGTACAGCGAAGAGTGCTGTTTTGCTCATAGTGACAGATGCATGAAGAGAAACTTAATGCAGCATACCTTCATTGACGTCGAAAAGTAGTTCTTCCATCTGCTGATAGGCATTTTCACATCCGGGGATGTTAAAAAGCACCATCAGCACAACCCATTTGAGATCTTCCAGATCGAATTCAAGCGTATCCAGCGCCATAACCCGTTCGATAACCATCTCGCGGGTTTCCAGACTCAATACCTGAATTTGCTCCAGGAACAGCAGGAAGCCACGACATTCGGCATCTAAACGCTGATTCTCTTCTTCCGTGTAGATACGCATTGAGAGCGGATCGTTTGCCAGCAGAATCGGTGCGACGAGGCCGTCCTGATAATCTGCCAGTCTTTCTAACCAGTTCAACGCATTATAAATATCTTCACGATGAAAACCGGCATCGGTTAAGTCATCAGTCAGTTTATCCTGATCAACGCGCATTTCAGCTTCGTTGTGGATATAAGTCTCAAACAAGTACATAAGTACGTCGAACATGGCATGCCCTCCTCAATCGGACATAGCCGCCGGGTACAGCTGCGATCCATCCTGCTAACTCCAGCTCCAGCAGTTGGGCTGAGATAACTGGCACAGGTTGGCCGGCACGTTCAGCGACGACGTCAACAGGTGTAACCTCATCACCTACGTTAGCCAACACATCGGCAAATGGCAATGGAACATCATCACTGTCTGGAGAATATATTGCTTCTGACTGTGTAAAAGGCAGCCATTTAAGGTCGCTATACAAATCTTCCAGAATATTGTGAGGATGCGCCACCAGCATTGCGCCCTGCTGGATTAGCCAATGCCCCCCTTCACTGCCGCTATTGCCCAACGCGCCCGGCAGTGCATAAACGTTGCGGTTTTGCTCCAGCGCATAGCGTGCCGTCACCAGCGAACCGCTCTTCAATGAAGCTTCCACCACCAGCACGCCCTGGCTTAAGCCGCTGATAATACGATTGCGCCGGGGAAAATTAAGCGCATGCGGCGCCGTCGAAAGCGGAAATTCAGAGATAATCGCCCCGCCTTTTTCAACAATCTCCTGCGCAAGCTGATAATGTTGTTTCGGATAGAGCTGCTGCATGCCGCTGCCCAAAACCGCGATCGTTTTGCCATTGACTTCCAGTGCCGCGCGATGGGCCACGCCATCAATGCCGCGAGCCAGCCCGCTGGTAACCGTCAGGCCGCTTAGCGCCAGCGCCTGGGTAAAGTATTCGCCCCACTGGCGGCCATAGTGCGAGGCGTGACGGCTGCCGATCACCGCAATCTGTGGCGTGGTTAACAAAGCAGGATCGCCGCAAACGTAGAGCAACGGAGGAAAACGCGCAATCTCCCTGAGCGGCAATGGATAGCGCGTATCCAAAGCGTTAATCAGATGGTGATTCTCATGTTCCAGCCAGCGTTGCACCTGTTCCGTTTCCCGCGACGAGAGCTGCCAGAACTGTTTTCGTTGCATTTCATCAAAGCCTGAGACGGCAAGCTGCTTATCTCCGATGCTACCGGCAGCCAGTAGTTGTTCCGCTCTATTAATCAGACGTTTACTGCCGATCCCCCTGACGGCTGACAAACGCAGCCACAGCTCTGTTTTTTCCATTCAACAATCCCTGTTACACCCGCTCTATAGTGCCTGGCAATGCTGTCAATCAAGGTCCAAAAAGTCTACAATATGAGTTAGTAATCTTTTCTTAAACGAATACAGATCTGGAAATTTATGTCAGTTTTGCAGGTATTACATTTTCCTGACGAGCGCCTTCGTAAAATCGCGTCACCGGTAAAAGAAGTGAATGCAGATATTCAGCGTATCGTCGATGATATGTTCGAAACCATGTATGCCGAAGAGGGCATTGGCCTTGCGGCAACGCAGGTGGATATCCATCAGCGTGTGATTGTTATTGATGTTTCGGAGAACCGTGACGAGCGGCTGGTGTTGATTAATCCGGAACTACTGGAAAAAAGCGGCGAGACCGGCATTGAAGAGGGCTGTCTCTCTATTCCGGAACAGCGCGCTTTTGTGCCGCGTGCCGAGCGCGTTAAGGTGCGCGCGTTAGGCCGTGACGGTAAAAGTTTCGAGCTGGAAACGGATGGTTTGCTGGCGATCTGTATCCAGCATGAAATCGATCACCTTGATGGCAAACTTTTTATTGATTACCTGTCGCCGCTCAAGCGTCAGCGCATCAAGCAGAAACTGGAAAAACTGGCGCGTATGAACGCGCGTGAATCCTGATCGATAAAGTGAGGGATAACCTTGTCTGATTCCTTAAAAATTATTTTTGCCGGAACTCCTGACTTTGCAGCGCGTCACCTCGACGCGCTGATCGCTTCTGAGCATCAGATTGTCGGCGTCTTTACGCAACCCGATCGTCCGGCAGGCCGCGGCAATAAGCTGACGCCAGGTCCGGTGAAGGTACTGGCGCAGGCGCACGATATTCCGGTTTTTCAGCCAAAATCGCTGCGGCCGGAAGAGAACCAGCAGCTGGTTGCTGAATTGCAGGCCGACGTAATGGTTGTTGTGGCTTACGGACTGATCCTGCCGCAAGCAGTGCTTGCGATGCCCCGGCTCGGTTGTATCAACGTACACGGCTCATTACTGCCCCGCTGGCGCGGCGCAGCGCCTATTCAACGTGCGCTCTGGGCTGGCGACAGCGAAACCGGCGTGACTATTATGCAAATGGATGTCGGCCTGGATACGGGTGACATGCTCTATAAACTGGCCTGCCCGATTACGCCTGAAGATACCAGCGCATCGCTTTACGACAGACTGGCAGAGCTGGGGCCGGAGGGTCTGCTCGCTACGCTGGCGCAGCTGGCCGCCGGTCAGGCGCAGCCGATCAAACAGGATGAATCGCAGGTAACCTATGCTGAGAAGCTCAGCAAAGAAGAAGCGCGTCTTGACTGGACGCTCTCTGCCGCTCAGCTCGAGCGCTGCATTCGCGCTTTTAATCCCTGGCCGGTCAGCTATTTCCTGATTGAAGATCAGCCGGTGAAAGTCTGGCAGGCAAGCGTATTGCCGCATATTGACGCCCGGCCCGGTGAAATCCTGCAGGCAGATAAGCAAGGCATTCAGGTAGCGACCTCTCAGGGCGCTCTGAATCTGGAACTGCTTCAGCCGGCTGGCAAAAAAGCGATGTCCGTACAGGATTTGCTTAACTCCCGTCGTGAATGGTTTACTCCCGGCGCCGTTCTGGCCTGATTTCCCAGCCCGGACATTGTCCGGGCTTTTTTGTTTGATGACGATAGCCCATGAAAAAACAGACTAACCTTCGCAGCCTGGCCGCCCAACTGATCGAACGGGTTGTGGATAAGGGCGAGTCGCTGAATGCTGTCCTGCCCGGCGCGCAAAAAAAACTTTCCGATAAAGACAGTGCCCTGCTTCAGGAGATCTGTTTCGGCGTATTGCGCACCCTGCCTCAGCTTGAAGCGCTGATTGGCAAACTGATGGCACGCCCGATGACCGGCAAGCAGCGCGTGCTGCACTATTTGATAATGGTTGGTCTCTATCAGCTGCAGCATACGCGTATCCCGCCTCATGCCGCGCTGGCGGAAACGGTAGAGGGCGCCGAAGTGCTGAAGCGCGGCAGCCTGAAAGGCTTAATTAATGGCGTACTACGACAGTTCCAGCGTCAGCAGGAGACCTTAATCGCTGAACTGGATCAGGCGCCTCAGCGTTATCTTCATCCCAACTGGCTGCTGCAGCGTTTACAGCGGGCCTGGCCGACGCAATGGCAGCAAATTGTCGAAGCGAACAACCAACGACCGCCGATGTGGCTACGCGTTAACCGCCAGCATCACAGCCGCGATGCCTGGCTGGCGTTACTGGAAGAGACAGGCAAAGCGGCGTTTATCGCTGACAATGCCGGTGATGCGTTGCGCCTCGACGCGCCCGCTGCGGTAACTCAGCTTCCCGGCTTTGATCAGGGATGGGTGACGGTGCAGGATCTCTCTGCGCAGCGCTGCGCGCTGCTGCTGGAACCGCAGGATGGCGAGTCGATACTCGATCTTTGCGCGGCTCCCGGTGGAAAAACCACGCATATTCTTGAAATCGCGCCTGATGCGCGGGTGATGGCCGTTGATGTGGATGCGCAGCGCCTGAAGCGTGTAAATGAAAATCTTCAACGTCTCGGTATGCAGGCTGAAGTTGTACAGGGTGACGGGCGTTATCCGGAACAGTGGTGCGGCCACCAGCAATTTGACCGTATCCTGCTGGATGCCCCTTGTTCAGCAACCGGCGTTATTCGTCGCCATCCCGATATCAAATGGTTGCGTCGCGACAGTGATATCGCCGAGCTTGCGGCATTACAGCGTGACATTCTCGATGCTGTCTGGCCACGCTTAAAAAGCGGCGGAACGCTGATTTATGCCACCTGCTCTGTCCTGCCAGAGGAAAACCAGCAGCAAATTAGCGGCTTCCTTAGTCGTCATTCAGATGCGATTCCGCTGCCGCTGGCCGGCGCGCCAGATAATGGCTGGCAGGTCTTTCCTGAAATCGAGGGCGGCGATGGCTTCTTTTACGCAAAGCTGTTAAAAAAATAGCGCGAGCTAAAAACATATAAGCGATATAAGCGATGAAAATCATCATATTGGGTGCAGGTCAGGTCGGCGGAACCCTTGCGGAAAACCTGGTGGGAGAGAACAACGATATCACCGTGGTTGATACCGACTCTTCTCGTCTGCGCCATCTGCAGGACAAGTTCGATCTGCGCGTGGTACAAGGGCACGGATCGCACCCGCGCATTTTGCGCGAGGCTGGCGCTGAAGATGCGGACATGCTGGTTGCCGTGACCAACTCAGATGAAACCAATATGATCGCCTGTCAGATCGCCTATTCCTTGTTCAACACGCCTAACCGCATCGCGCGCATTCGTGCCGCTGATTATTTGCGGGATGCGGATAAGCTTTTTATTCCGGAAGCGGTGCCAATCGATCATTTGATTTCGCCCGAGCAGCTAGTTATCGACAGTATTCATCGCCTTATCCAGTATCCCGGCGCGCTACAGGTCGTTAACTTTGCGGAGGGTAAAGTCAGCCTGGCGGTAGTGAAAGCCTATTACGGCGGCCCGCTGATCGGTAATCCACTCTCAATTAT
Source organism: Pantoea osteomyelitidis (assembly GCF_044342975.1). Lineage (NCBI taxonomy): Bacteria > Pseudomonadati > Pseudomonadota > Gammaproteobacteria > Enterobacterales > Erwiniaceae > Pantoea > Pantoea osteomyelitidis. The sequence goes on along the minus strand of NZ_JBGFSN010000015.1, from coordinate 18,637 downwards.
GCGTGAACATATGCCGCACATTGATACCCGGGTTGCAGCGATTTTTCGCCAGGATCGCCCGATTCGTCCGCAAGGATCGACTATCGTCGAAGCGGGGGATGAAGTCTTTTTCATCGCCGCCAGCCAGCATATTCGGGCTGTGATGAGCGAAATGCAGCGGCTGGAAAAACCCTATAAGCGCATCATGTTGGTAGGTGGCGGTAATATCGGTTTTGGTCTGGCACAGCGGCTGGAGAAGCATTACAGCGTTAAGCTAATCGAACGCAATCCCCAGCGCGCCGCCGAACTGGCTGAACTGTTGCAGGATACCATCGTCTTTTATGGCGATGCCTCGGATCAGGAACTGCTGGCTGAAGAGCATATTGATCAAATAGATCTGTTTATTGCCGTTACCAATGATGATGAAGCCAACATCATGTCTGCAATGTTGGCGAAAAAGATGGGTGCCAAGAAAGTGATGGTATTGATCCAGCGCCGCGCCTATGTCGATCTGGTACAGGGAAGCGTGATCGATATTGCTATTTCGCCGCAGCAAGCCACTATCTCCGCCCTGTTAAGTCATGTGCGAAAAGCAGATATCGTAGGCGTTTCTTCACTGCGACGCGGGATTGCCGAAGCGATCGAAGCGATCGCCCATGGCGATGAAACCACATCGCGCGTTGTTGGCCGTCTGATCGACGATATTAAGCTGCCGCCGGGTACCATTATCGGTGCCGTGGTACGTGGGGATGATGTAATGATCGCTAACGACAATCTGCGTATCGAACAAGGCGATCACGTCATTATGTTTCTCACCGACAAAAAGTTTGTGCCGGACGTGGAGCGCCTGTTCCAGCCCAGCCCTTTCTTCCTGTAAGCGATCGGGCAGTTCGCTGTCCGATAACTGCTCGCCTCGCTGTGTTAAACCGCCTAAATCCGTTGTGTTTATGGCAAATGCCCGAAGGTTTGTTAGACTTTAAGCATTCATAGCGGCAAGGAGACAACAATGAGTTTTTTCAAAGAGTTTCGTGATTTTGCAATGCGCGGTAACGTCGTCGATCTGGCGGTCGGTGTGATTATCGGCGCGGCATTTGGCAAAATCGTCTCTTCATTGGTGGCAAACATTATTATGCCGCCGTTAGGATTATTGATCGGTGGGGTGGATTTTAAGCAGTTCCGATGGATCCTTAAACCGGCTGAAGGCGCTACGCCGCCGGTAGTGATGGAATATGGCATTTTCATTCAGGCAGTATTCGACTTCATTATCGTCGCTTTTGCGATTTTTATCGCCATCAAGCTGATGAACAAGCTGCATAAGAAAAAAGAAGTGGAAAAGCCGGCGCCAAAACCTTCTGCGGAACAGGTATTGCTGACTGAAATCCGCGATCTGTTAAAAGAGAAAAACACCAAGGTTTGATTCATCCAGGCCGCCCAATGAGGCGGCTTTTTTGCTGCTGATAAAGCAGAAGGCCAGGGATAAGATTGGTTTCTTACCGCTGGCCTCCCGCTCACCGCCTTTCGCATACTTCTCTTTACGCCGATAACTGCCTTTGCCTTTCCGATTAACTTCAACGCGTTGTCGAAACAGTGGATCGTTTAGTAAGGCTTCTATCGCGTTATCACGTATTTGCCCTTTTCGATGCTGGTATTTCATTATTAATCTCCTGTGATGGACGGGAAAACTATAATCGCTGCTGACGGAATTTCCATGCTCCACAAAACTATTTTTTACAGGATGCTGTAAGGCCGCTTTGCCCGTTATCAATACGATATATCAGGATTTATCCTGCGTGAAGTGCTGTTTAATCGCGTCGGCATAATCACCGTTTCGCAGAAAATCTGTGCTTAATCCCGCCTGCTGTAATTTCATTTCCAGCAGCGCCAGCCGCTTGCTTTGCTCAGCATAGCGATTATCTTCCGGATCAAGGTTACGTAGCAGGTCGTTGAGCTCTACGGCTTCGCGGCGCATCTCCAGTTCCGGAGGCAGAAAACCGGCATTCTTCAGCATACGATAACCGCTGCGTAGCTCAGCAGGAACCAGACTGTCATCATCCAGATGCAGCGGCGCGCCCTCGCCCGGCAAATTACTGAGTTCGCCTTTTTCCTGTGCGGCCAGGATATGTTGTTCAGCAAGCTGGTCAATTAACCACATAAGCGCCTCCTGTAAAATGAGATCAGGCTCAGCATAGCGAAGGAAGAGAGAAAATGTGAAGCGGAAGAAAAAAGGCAATAAAAAACCCGCCGAAGCGGGTTTTTTACGATGCTACAAATTACTCTGCAGCAGCTTCTGCTTGAGCTTCTGGACGATCAACCAGCTCGATGTATGCCATCGGAGCGTTGTCACCAGCGCGGAAGCCACACTTCAGAATACGAGTGTAACCACCAGCACGGCTCGCGAAACGCGGGCCCAGCTCGTTAAACAGTTTTGCCACGATCTCGTTATCACGAGTACGGGCGAATGCCAGACGACGATTAGCTACGCTGTCGGTCTTGGCAAGAGTAATCAGCGGCTCAACTACGCGACGCAGCTCTTTGGCTTTCGGCAGAGTTGTCTTGATAATCTCGTGACGAACCAGAGAGCCAGCCATGTTACGAAACATAGCCTGACGATGGCTGCTGTTGCGGTTCAGTTGACGACCACTCTTACGATGGCGCATGACCTTATCCTTCTCAGTGAAACCTTAACCTGCGATCCGGTTATTCATCAGCGATGCTTGCTGGCGGCCAGTTCTCAAGGCGCATGCCCAGAGAAAGTCCACGCGAAGCAAGCACGTCTTTAATCTCGGTAAGAGATTTTTTACCCAGGTTAGGCGTTTTTAACAGCTCAACCTCGGTACGCTGTACCAGATCACCGATGTAGTGGATAGCTTCTGCCTTGAGGCAGTTAGCAGAGCGGACAGTCAATTCCAGATCGTCAACAGGGCGCAGCAGGATCGGATCGAATTCTGGTTTCTCTTCTTTCACTTCCGGCTGACGTACATCACGTAAATCAACGAAAGCTTCCAGTTGTTCTGCCAGAATGGTCGCCGCACGACGAATCGCCTCTTCAGGATCGATTGTGCCGTTGGTTTCCATTTCGATGACCAGCTTGTCCAGGTCGGTGCGCTGTTCTACACGCGCTGCTTCAACATTGTAGGCAATACGATCTACAGGGCTGTAGCAAGCGTCGACCAACAGGCGGCCGATCGGGCGCTCATCTTCTTCCGAATGAATTCGGGCAGAAGCCGGCACATAACCACGACCACGCTGAACTTTGATGCGCATGCTAATAGATGCGTTGTCATCGGTCAGATGGCAGATCACGTGCTGCGGCTTGACGATTTCGACATCACCATCATGGGTGATGTCGGCTGCAGTCACAGGGCCAATGCCAGATTTATTCAGAGAAATGATGACTTCATCTTTACCCTGAACTCTTACCGCCAGCCCTTTCAGGTTGAGCAGGATTTCCAGGATATCTTCCTGTACTCCCTCTTTGGTGCTGTACTCATGAAGTACACCATCAATTTCAACCTCGGTCACCGCGCAACCCGGCATGGAAGAAAGCAGAATACGGCGCAGTGCGTTACCAAGAGTATGGCCAAAGCCACGCTCTAAAGGCTCAAGGGTCACCTTGGCGTGCGTCGAACTCACTTGCTCGATATCTACCAGGCGCGGTTTTAGAAACTCTGTCACAGAACCCTGCATTGTGTCCTCTCTTTGGTACTAAGCTTTACTTAGAGTAAAGCTCGACGATCAGGTGTTCGTTAATGTCCGCAGACAGATCGGTACGCTCAGGCTTACGCTTGAATACACCTTCCATCTTAGTCGCATCAACTTCCAGCCAGGTTGGCTTTTCACGCTGCTCAGCCAGCTCCAGAGCGGCCTTCACGCGAGATTGCTTTTTGGCTTTCTCACGGATGCTTACGACATCATTCGGAGATACCTGATAAGAAGCGATGTTAACAACGCGGCCGTTTACCATGATAGATTTATGGCTAACCAGCTGACGTGCTTCTGCACGAGTAGCGCCAAAGCCCATACGGTAAACTACGTTATCCAGACGACCTTCCAGCAGAGCTAACAGGTTTTCACCGGTGTTGCCTTTCAGACGTGCTGCTTCTTTATAATAGTTACGGAACTGACGCTCCAGCACGCCGTACATACGACGAACTTTTTGCTTTTCACGCAACTGACCGCCGTAGTCAGACAGACGCGGTTTACGCGCACCATGCTGACCAGGGGCTTGTTCAATTTTACACTTGGTATCGATCGCGCGAACGCCAGACTTAAGGAATAAGTCAGTGCCCTCACGACGGCTCAGCTTGAGCTTAGGACCCAAATATCTTGCCATTTTCTTTCTCCAACTATCCTAAAAAACGGGCGTTATACGCGGCGTTTTTTCGGCGGACGACAACCGTTGTGAGGGATCGGAGTCACATCAGTAATATTAGTGATGCGGAAACCTGCAGCGTTCAGAGCACGAATAGTTGATTCGCGACCCGGACCCGGACCCTTAACCATAACTTCCAGGTTCTTAATACCGTAATCTTTCACGGCTTCTGCACAGCGCTCTGCAGCGACCTGAGCAGCAAACGGAGTAGATTTACGTGAACCGCGGAAACCGGAACCACCGGCGGTTGCCCAACCCAGCGCGTTACCCTGACGATCAGTAATGGTAACGATGGTGTTGTTAAAAGAAGCATGGACATGAGCCACGCCATCTGAGACTTGTTTTCTTACACGCTTACGTGCACGAACTGGTGCCTTTGCCATTATTTACTCACCCCGATTATTTCTTGATCGGTTTGCGCGGACCCTTACGGGTACGTGCGTTGGTCTTGGTACGCTGACCGCGAACCGGAAGACCACGACGATGGCGCAAACCACGGTAGCAACCAAGGTCCATCAGACGCTTGATGCTCAGGGTGATTTCACGGCGCAGATCACCTTCTACAACGAACTTACCAACTGCATCACGCAGCTGATCAATTTGTTCTTCAGACAGCTCACTGATCTTAACATCTTCAGCGATACCCGTTTCAGCGCAAATAGCTTTAGAACGAGTCTTGCCGATACCGTAGATCGAAGTTAATGCGATAACGGTATGTTTATGATCAGGAATGTTAATGCCTGCTATACGGGCCACTATGCACTCCTATGATTTAATAAATGCGTCCCATGCTGAAAAGCCCGTTTTCAGGATACTCAAATGGAAACGCATCGACATACAAAAGATTGGCTGGCTAATCTAGCCAGCTCAACCCGACTTTGCAAGAAAAATATGTGAGAAAATCAGCCCTGGCGCTGTTTATGCTTAGGCTCGGCGCTGCAAATCACACGTACGACGCCGTCGCGACGAATGATTTTGCAGTTACGACATAATTTCTTGACGGAAGCACGAACTTTCATTTTTACTCTCCGTAACTTCTCTAGCGCCTGAATTAACGGCCGTAGCCTTTCAGGTTAGCTTTCTTCAATGCAGACTCGTACTGACTGGACATCATCAGAGTTTGCACTTGAGCCATAAAGTCCATGATGACGACCACTACGATCAGCAGTGAGGTACCGCCGAAGTAGAAAGGTACTTTCATCGCATCACGCATGAACTCCGGGATCAGGCAGATAAAAGTAATGTACAAGGCGCCGATTAAGGTCAAACGCGTCATTACTTTATCGATATACTTCGCCGTTTGCTCTCCCGGACGAATTCCCGGTACGAATGCACCAGACTTCTTCAGGTTATCTGCTGTTTCACGCGGGTTGAAAACCAACGCCGTATAGAAGAAACAGAAGAAGATGATTGCAGTCGCATAGAGTAGCACATAAAGCGGCTGTCCTGGCTGCAAATACAGCGAAATTGTTGTCAGCCAGTTCCAACCGGTACCGCCCCCGAACCAGGATGCTATCGTCGCCGGGAACAGGATAATGCTGGAAGCAAAGATAGCCGGAATAACACCCGCCATATTCACTTTCAACGGTAAATGTGTGCTCTGTGCAGCGTAAACACGACGACCCTGCTGACGTTTTGCATAGTTCACCACGATACGGCGTTGACCACGCTCAACGAAAACAACGAAGAAGGTTACTGCAAATACGAGAACTGCAACCAACAGCAACAGGAGGAAGTGCAGGTCGCCTTGCCGCGCTTGCTCGATGGTATGGCCAATGGCCGGCGGTAATCCCGCAACGATACCCGCGAAGATTATGATTGAGATACCGTTGCCGATACCACGCTCAGTAATCTGTTCGCCCAGCCACATCAGGAACATTGTCCCGGTAACCAGACTCACAACAGCGGTAAAGTAGAAGGCAAAGCCCGGATTCATCACCAGGCCCTGCATTCCAGGCATATTCGGCAGACCGGTAGCAATACCGATCGACTGAAATATACCCAATACCAACGTGCCGTAACGGGTGTACTGGCTAATCTTACGACGGCCAGCCTCCCCTTCTTTTTTAATCTCCGCTAACGCCGGATGAACCACCGTCAGCAGCTGGATAATAATCGATGCCGAAATATACGGCATGATACCCAGCGCAAAGATTGAAGCACGGCTGAGGGCACCACCAGAGAACATGTTGAACATTTCAATGATGGTGCCACGCTGTTGTTCAAGCAGTTTGGCAAGTACAGTGGCATCGATACCAGGGATCGGAATAAAAGAGCCAACGCGGAAAACAATCAGTGCACCGATAACAAACAGCAGTCTGCGTTTCAGTTCACCGAATCCACCTTTGGCGCTTTGAAAATCTAATCCCGGTTGCTTAGCCATCTGCTACTTATTCCTCAATTTTACCGCCAGCAGCTTCGATTGCAGCACGAGCACCTTTGGTGACACGCAGGCCGCGAACCGTTACCGGTGCAGAAACTTCACCAGACAGAATCACTTTCGCAAATTCGATCTGCACACCGATAATGTTGGCTGCTTTCAGCGTATTCAGGTCAACGATACCGCCTTCCACTTTCGCCAGGTCAGACAGACGAACTTCTGTCGTAACCATTGATTTGCGAGAGGTGAAACCGAATTTCGGCAGACGACGGTACAGAGGCATCTGACCACCTTCGAAACCGCGACGTACGCCACCGCCAGAACGAGAGTTCTGACCTTTGTGACCACGACCACCGGTTTTACCGAGGCCAGAACCGATACCGCGACCCAGACGCTTAGCTGCGTGCTTAGACCCTTCGGCCGGAGACAGAGTATTTAAACGCATCTGTTACTCCTCCACTTTAACCATGTAGGAAACCGCGTTAACCATACCGCGCACTGCAGGCGTATCTTCACGCTCAACGGTATGACCAATACGACGCAGACCCAGGCCAACCAGTGTGGCTTTATGCTTAGGCAAACGGCCAATTGCACTGCGGGTTTGAGTAATTTTAATAGTTTTTGCCATCGTGATTACCCCAGAATTTCTTCAACGGATTTACCACGCTTGGCAGCGACCATTTCCGGAGACTTCATATTGCCCAGGCCGTCGATAGTTGCACGAACCACGTTGATCGGGTTGGTGGAACCATAGGCTTTAGCCAGAACGTTATGAACTCCAGCGACTTCCAGGACGGCGCGCATTGCACCACCGGCGATAATACCGGTACCCTGAGAAGCCGGCTGCATGAATACACGGGAACCTGTGTGAGCACCTTTAACCGGGTGCTGCAGGGTACCGTCAGTCAGCGCGACGTTAATCATATTGCGACGGGCTTTTTCCATCGCTTTCTGGATCGCTGCCGGAACTTCACGCGCTTTACCGTAACCAAAACCGACGCGGCCGTTACCGTCACCCACTACAGTCAGTGCGGTGAAGGAGAAAATACGACCACCTTTAACAGTTTTAGATACACGGTTTACCGCGATCAGTTTTTCCTGCAGTTCGCCAGCTTGTTTCTCGATGTGTGCCATCTTAGACCTCTACCTTAGAACTGAAGGCCAGCTTCACGGGCAGCATCTGCCAGTGCCTGGACGCGACCATGATATTGGAAACCGGAACGGTCGAAAGAAACACCTGTGATGCCTTTTTCGATTGCGCGTTCTGCAATAGCTTTACCTACAGCAGCTGCGGCTTCTTTATTACCGGTATACTTCAGTTGTTCAGTGATAGCTTTTTCTACAGTAGAAGCAGCAACCAGAACTTCGGAACCGTTCGGGGCGATTACCTGTGCGTAAATATGACGCGGGGTACGATGTACCACCAGGCGAGTAGCACCCAGCTCTTTGAGCTTGCGACGTGCACGGGTCGCACGACGGATACGAGCAGATTTCTTATCCATAGTGTTACCTTACTTCTTCTTAGCCTCTTTGGTACGCACGACTTCGTCGGCGTAACGGACACCCTTGCCTTTATAAGGCTCAGGACGACGGTAGGCGCGCAGATCAGCTGCAACCTGACCAATCAGCTGTTTATCAGCGCCTTTCAGCACGATTTCAGTCTGAGTTGGGCATTCAGCAGTGATGCCGGCCGGCAGCGCATGGTCAACCGGGTGAGAAAAGCCCAGGGCCAGACTCACAGAGTTGCCTTTAACGGCTGCACGATAACCAACACCAACCAGCTGCAGCTTCTTGGTGAAGCCTTCGGTAACACCAATAACCATGCCGTTCAGCAGCGCACGAGCAGTACCTGCCTGTGCCCAACCATCCGCAAAACCTTCGCGCGGAGCGAATGTCAGGGCGTTGTCTGCCTGCTTAACTTCTACAGCATTGTTGATAGTACGAGTCAGCTCGCCGTTTTTACCTTTAATCGAAATTACCTGACCGTCGAGTTTTACCTCTACGCCGGCAGGAACAACGACAGGTGCTTTAGCAACACGAGACATGTTTTCCTCCGATTACGCTACGTAGCAGATAATTTCGCCGCCAAGACCAGCCTGGCGTGCGGCACGATCGGTCATAACACCTTTAGATGTAGAAATGACAGCGATACCTAAACCAGCCATTACCTTCGGCAGCTCATCTTTTTTCTTATAGATGCGCAGACCTGGGCGGCTAACACGCTGAATGCTTTCTACAACAGCCTTGCCCTGGAAATACTTAAGAGTCAGTTCCAGTTCAGGCTTGATGTCGCCTTCGATTTTGAAATCTTCAATATAACCTTCTTCCTTCAGCACGTTGGCAATCGCCACTTTCAGCTTGGAGGAAGGCATGGTGACCGCAACTTTGTTCGCGGCCTGACCGTTACGGATACGGGTCAGCATATCCGCGATCGGATCTTGCATGCTCATCAGTCTTTACTCCCGTGATTCAATTGGTGACAATTACCAGCTAGCCTTTTTCAGACCCGGAATTTCACCGCGCATGGCGGCTTCACGGACCTTAATACGGCTCAACCCGAACTTCCGCAGGAAACCGTGCGGACGACCTGTTTGACGGCAGCGGTTACGCTGACGTGACGGGCTGGAATCACGCGGCAGAGTCTGCAGCTTCAGAACGGCATCCCAACGATCTTCGTCGGAAGCGTTCACATCAGAAATGATCGCTTTCAGTTCAGCGCGTTTTGCGAAGAATTTGTCTGCTAATTTTGCACGCTTAACTTCGCGTGCTTTCATAGATTGCTTAGCCATGAAGTAACCCTACCTTACTTACGGAACGGGAAGTCAAAGGCAGCCAGCAGAGCACGGCCTTCATCATCAGATTTCGCAGTAGTGGTAATGGTGATATCCAAACCACGAACGCGATCGACTTTGTCGTAGTCGATTTCTGGGAAGATGATCTGCTCACGTACACCCATGCTGTAGTTACCACGACCATCGAAAGACTTCGCAGACAAGCCACGGAAGTCACGAATACGCGGTACAGCAACGGTGATCAGACGCTCAAAGAACTCCCACATGCGTTCGCCACGCAGAGTTACTTTACAGCCGATCGGATAGCCCTGACGGATTTTGAAGCCTGCAACTGATTTGCGTGCTTTGGTGACCAGCGGTTTTTGACCGGAGATTGCTGCCAGATCCGCTGCTGCGTTATCCAGCAGTTTCTTGTCAGCGATCGCTTCACCAACACCCATGTTCAGGGTGATCTTCTCGACCCGAGGGACTTGCATGACAGAATTGTAGCCGAACTCAGTCATGAGTTTCTGGACTACTTCGTCTTTGTAGTAATCATGCAGTTTCGCCATCGTACTACTCCAAATTACTTGATAGTTTCGCTGTTAGACTTGAAGAAACGGACTTTTTTACCGTCTTCGAATCTAAAGCCTACACGGTCAGCCTTGCCGGTTGCCGCATTGAAGATTGCAAGGTTAGAGACTTGAATAGCTGCTTCTTTCTCTACGATGCCGCCTGGCTGATTCAGAGCCGGTACAGGCTTCTGATGTTTTTTAACCAGGTTGATACCTTCAACGATGACCTTACCAGAAGACAGGACATTTTTTACTTTACCACGCTTACCTTTATCTTTGCCGGTAAGCACGATAACTTCGTCATTACGACGGATCTTCGCTGCCATTGCTCGCTCCTTAGAGTACTTCAGGTGCCAGAGAGATAATTTTCATGAACTTTTCAGTACGAAGCTCACGAGTTACCGGCCCAAAAATACGCGTACCGATAGGTTGCTCGCTGTTATTGTTCAGAATAACGCATGCATTACCATCGAAGCGAATGACAGAACCGTCCGGGCGACGAACACCCTTCCTGGTGCGCACCACTACCGCCTTCAGGACATCACCTTTTTTCACCTTACCACGCGGAATTGCTTCCTTGATGGTAACTTTGATGATATCGCCGACGCCTGCGTAGCGACGGTGCGAGCCACCCAGAACCTTGATACACATTACGCGACGTGCACCGGAGTTGTCGGCGACGTTCAGCATAGTCTGTTCTTGGATCATTTTAGTGCTCCGCTAATGTCAACTACTACTTCGGGACCTAAACCTCAGGTCGTTAAAAAGCCCCATATTGAGGGCGCGGCATTATAACACCGGTTCTCAAAGATGGGTAGAAAAAATGAACGGCTCTTGCGAGCCGTTCATTCGTTTTAAAGAGGGCAGATTCTATTACAGAACCGCTTTCTCTACAACGCGAACCAGCGTCCAGGATTTAGTCTTGGACAGCGGACGGCATTCGCGGATTTCCACCACGTCGCCGATACCGCATTCGTTGTTCTCGTCATGGATGTGCAGCTTAGTCGTACGCTTAATGAATTTACCGTAGATCGGGTGTTTCACGAAACGCTCGATAGCAACAACAGCAGATTTCTGCATCTTGTCACTAACAACACGACCTTGCAGAGTACGGATATTATCGGCCATTACGCACCCGCCTTCTCAGTCAGTAAAGTCTTAACGCGCGCAACATCACGGCGCACTTGCTTCAGCAGATGGGTCTGCTGCAGCTGGCCAGATGCTGCCTGCATGCGCAGGTTAAATTGCTCACGCAGCAGATTAAGCAGCTCAGTGTTCAGCTCTTCAACGCTTTTTTCACGCAGCTCAGTTGCTTTCATTACATCACCGTCTTAGTTACAAAGGTGGTTTTGATAGGCAGTTTTGCTGCTGCCAGCTTGAAGGCTTCACGGGCCAGCTCTTCCGGAACGCCGTCCATTTCATACAGGACTTTACCCGGCTGGATTAGGGCAACCCAATACTCCACGTTACCCTTACCTTTACCCATACGCACTTCCAGCGGCTTCTCGGTGATCGGTTTGTCCGGGAATACACGGATCCAGATCTTACCTTGACGCTTAACTGCACGGGTCATAGCACGACGTGCTGCTTCGATCTGACGTGCAGTCAGACGACCACGGCCAACAGCTTTCAGACCGAAAGTGCCGAAGCTAACATCCGTACCCTGCGCCAGACCGCGGTTACGGCCTTTATGCACTTTACGGAATTTTGTACGCTTTGGTTGTAACATCAGCGACGCTCCTTATTTCCGGCCTTTACGCTGCTGCTTTTTAGGTTGCGCAGCCGGTTTTTCCGGTTGTTCAACAGCAGCCATACCACCCAGGATCTCACCTTTGAAGATCCATACCTTAACGCCGATTACACCATAAGTGGTGTGCGCTTCTGAGGTGTTGTAGTCGATGTCAGCACGCAGAGTGTGCAACGGCACGCGACCTTCACGGTACCATTCGGTACGTGCGATCTCGGCGCCGCCCAGACGGCCGCTAACTTCAACTTTGATACCTTTCGCGCCCAGACGCATAGCGTTCTGCACAGCACGCTTCATCGCACGACGGAACATCACGCGACGCTCCAGCTGTGAAGTGATGCTGTCAGCCACCAGTTTGGCGTCCAGTTCCGGTTTACGGACTTCGGCGATATTGATCTGTGCAGGAACGCCAGCGATGTTCGCGACGACCGTGCGCAGTTTTTCTACGTCTTCACCTTTTTTACCGATAACGATACCCGGGCGAGCGGTGTGAATGGTCACACGGATGCTCTTAGCCGGACGCTCGATAACGATACGAGATACAGACGCTTTAGCCAGTTCTTTAGTCAGGAACTGACGTACTTTAAAGTCGCTGTCCAGGTTGTCAGCGAATTCTTTGGTGTTCGCAAACCAGGTAGAGTTCCATGGTTTTACAATACCCAGGCGAATACCATTAGGATGTACTTTCTGACCCATTGCTAGTCTCCAGAGTCTCAGCGATCGGACACAACCACAGTAATGTGGCTGGTGCGCTTCAGAATGCGATCTGCACGACCTTTCGCACGCGGCATAATGCGCTTCATGCTTGGGCCTTCGTCGACGAAAATTTTCGCGACTTTCAGATCGTCGATGTCAGCGCCATCGTTGTGTTCGGCGTTAGCAATGGCAGATTCCAGGACTTTCTTGACCAGTACAGCCGCTTTCTTATTGGTGTAGGTCAAAATGTCCAGAGCCTGCGACACTTTCTTACCGCGAATCAGGTCCGCAACGAGACGTACCTTCTGAGCAGAAGAACGAGCATGGCGATGTTGAGCAATAGTTTCCATCTCTTCCTCCTACTTATTTCTTCTTGGCTTTCTTATCAGCAGCGTGGCCGCGATAAGTACGTGTCGGTGCAAATTCGCCCAGCTTGTGGCCGACCATTTCATCGGAAACAAAGACAGGAACGTGCTGACGACCATTATGGACAGCGATGGTCAAACCGATCATGTTAGGGAAGATCGTTGAACGACGGGACCAGGTGCGCAGGGGCTTCTTGTCACCGCTTTCCACCGCTTTCTCTACCTTCTTCAGCAAGTGCAGGTCAATAAAAGGACCTTTCTTGAGAGAACGTGGCATGGCTTATCCTCTAAAATTATTTGCTACGGCGACGTACGATAAATTTATCAGTACGCTTGTTGCTACGGGTCTTCTTACCTTTGGTCTGAACGCCCCACGGGGTTACCGGGTGCTTACCAAAGTTACGACCTTCACCACCACCGTGCGGGTGATCGACTGGGTTCATCGCAGTACCGCGAACGGTAGGACGAACACCGCGCCAACGAGTTGCACCGGCCTTACCCAGAACGCGCAGCATATGCTCAGCGTTGCCGACTTCGCCCAGGGTTGCGCGGCAGTCAGCTTCGACTTTACGCATTTCGCCAGAACGCAGACGCAGGGTAACGTAGGAACCTTCACGCGCAACGATCTGCACGTAAGCACCAGCTGAGCGAGCAATCTGACCGCCTTTGCCTGGTTTCATTTCTACGTTATGTACGGTTGAACCCACCGGGATGTTACGCATCGGCAGGGTGTTGCCTGCTTTGATCGCAGCATCAACGCCAGACTGAATCTGGTCGCCAGCTTTCAGGCCTTTCGGGGCCAGGATATAACGGCGCTCGCCATCTTTGTACAGAACCAGTGCGATATTCGCAGAACGGTTCGGATCGTACTCAAGACGTTCAACAACTGCCGGGATACCATCTTTGTTGCGTTTGAAGTCAACCAGACGGTAAGCCTGCTTGTGTCCACCACCGATGTGACGGGTAGTGATACGACCGTTGTTGTTGCGGCCACCGGATTTGCTGTTTTTTTCCAGCAGCGGGGCAAAAGGTTTGCCCTTGTGCAGCTCAGGGTTTACCACTTTAACGACGTGGCGACGACCCGGAGATGTCGGTTTACATTTAACAACTGCCATTGTCTTTCTCCTCCGACTTACTCAGCGCCGCCGACGAAGTCCAGGTTCTGGCCTTCTTTCAGGGTGACGTAAGCTTTTTTCCAGTCGCTACGACGACCGATACGCTGTCCGTGACGCTTAACCTTGCCCTTAACGACCAGGGTGTTCACATCTTTCACTTCTACTTCGAACAGTTTTTCAACAGCAGCAACGATCTCTGCTTTGGTCGCGTCTTTAGCAACTTTGAGAACGATGGTATTGGTTTTTTCCATCGCAGTAGACGCTTTTTCAGAAACGTGCGGCGCGCGCAGTACTTTCAGCAGACGTTCTTCACGGATCATGCCAGCATCTCCTCAACTTGCTTAACTGCATCAGCAGTCATAACGACTTTGTCGAAGGCGATCAGGCTAACTGGGTCGATACCCGCTGCATCACGCACGTCAACCTTGTACAGGTTACGCGCAGCCAGGAACAGATTCTCATCCAGTTCACCGGTAATGATCAGCACATCTTCCAGCGCCATGTCTTTCAGTTTCTGTACCAGCAGCTTGGTTTTCGGCGCTTCTACAGAGAACGTCTCGACAACGATCAGACGATCTTGACGTACCAGTTCGGACAGGATGCTTTTCAGCGCGCCGCGGTACATCTTTTTGTTAACTTTTTGACTGTGGTCCTGCGGCTTCGCAGCAAAGGTCACGCCGCCTGAACGCCAGATCGGGCTCTTCACAGAACCTGAACGCGCACGGCCGGTGCCTTTCTGACGCCACGGTTTTTTGCCAGAACCGGTCACTTCAGCGCGAGTTTTCTGCGCGCGAGTGCCCTGGCGGGCGCCTGCTGCGTAAGCAACAACAACCTGGTGAACCAGCGCTTCGTTAAAATCACGACCGAAGGTGGTTTCGGAAACAGTCAGCGCGCTCTGCGCGTCTTTCACTACTAATTCCATTACCTGGCTCCTCACGCTTTAACAGCTGGTTTAACGATCAGGTCGCTACCGGTCGCACCCGGGACAGCACCTTTAACCAGCAGCAGGTTGCGCTCAGCGTCAACACGTACTACGTCCAGGCTCTGAACGGTTACGCGCTCATTACCCAGCTGACCTGCCATTTTCTTGCCTTTGAACACTTTGCCCGGAGTCTGGTTCTGACCGATTGAACCCGGAACGCGGTGAGACAAGGAGTTACCGTGAGTTGCGTCCTGGGTACGGAAGTTCCAGCGCTTAACAGTACCGGCAAAACCTTTACCTTTAGAGGTACCAGTGACATCAACTTTTTTAACGTCAGCGAAAATTTCAACACTGATGCTCTGGCCAACGGCATATTCTTCACCTTCAACGGTGCGGAATTCCCACAGACCACGGCCAGCTTCAACGCCAGCTTTAGCAAAATGACCCGCTTCAGGTTTGGTCACACGGTTTGCTTTTTTCGCACCGGTGGTAACCTGAATAGCCTGGTAACCTTCGTTCTCCAGGCCTTTGACCTGAGTTACGCGGTTTGCTTCAACTTCGATTACGGTGACGGGGATAGAAACGCCATCTTCAGTGAAGATGCGGGTCATACCCACTTTTTTACCGACTAAACCAATCATTGTTTCAACCTCTCAATCGCTCGATGACCTGATTAACCCAGGCTGATCTGCACGTCAACACCGGCAGCCAGATCCAGACGCATCAGAGCATCAACGGTTTTTTCAGTCGGCTCAACGATGTCTACCAGACGCTTGTGAGTGCGAATCTCGTACTGATCACGCGCATCTTTGTTAACGTGCGGAGAGATCAGAACGGTAAAGCGCTCTTTGCGGGTCGGCAGCGGGATCGGACCACGAACCTGCGCACCAGTGCGCTTGGCAGTCTCAACGATTTCCGCGGTTGATTGATCGATCAGACGATGATCAAACGCTTTAAGACGGATACGGATTCTTTGGTTCTGCATGAGACCAGAGCTCCAAACATTTTATAAACGAAAAGAATTACTCCTCGCACCCATTACGATTGATGGGGGAGTGTAATCGTTCAGCATATAACTCCCCAATCGGGAGTATTGTCAGGCGACCTAACACGCTGTCGCCTGCGATTCTGCTCGAATCGCGCCGGCCAATATCGGCAGGCCCGCGCATTATACGCAAATCTGTTCAGGAAGCAACCCGTGTTGTGTTTTTAACCGTTTGTTATATGCATTCCTGGCCGGAAGCGAGGCCGCAGTTTTTTGTACGGGCATGCATCGTAGCGACATTTACCGGAATCAGGCTTCCATAACAGCTAAGCCGCAGATGAGACGTCGCCTTCTTTGTCACAGACTGGGCTCGTGATTATCAGCGGAATGCTTTTATGCCATCAACAACGCTCACTCTTCTCTGTTTCGCTATCTCTGGCGCGGCTGCAGGCAGCTTTCTTTCTCTTGTCAGCCAGCGCTACTATCCTGCGCTTACTGCCGCCCAATGGTTTCGCTCGCTATGGTTTCCGCCATCGCATTGCGATAGTTGCGGGCATTCTCTCAGCTGGTGTGAGTTAATACCGTTGGTCAGCTGGCTTGCGCAAGGCAGACGCTGTCGTTATTGCCGACGCGTTGTCGCCGCACAGCCCTTTCTTTTCGAGCTAAGCGGCGCGCTGATTTTTATCATTAACGGGACGCTGTTTACCTCAACGCTGATGTTGGTCAGCGCCACGCTTTACAGCTGCCTGCTGCTGTTACTGGCGGATATCGATCGGCGTTATCAGCGCCTTCCCGACTCGCTAACCTATCTCCTGCTTTGGTCAGGCTTAACATGCAGTCTGCATCAATCTCAGCCAACCCCGTCCGATGCTATTCTCGGCGCCCTGCTCGGCTACCTGACCTTTTGGCTGCTGGCCTTTCTTTATCGTTTTTTACGCAAACGTGAGGGGCTGGGCTATGGCGATATGAAACTGTTTGCCGCGCTGGGCGCGTGGTGCGGTTGGCAGGCGCTGCCGACGATTGCCGTGATCGCTGCTTTGCTGGCCTTTGGCATGCTGATGTTTTTTTACGTGGCGGGTAAAGTGTGGAGTAACGATGTCCCGCTGCCGTTTGGTCCATTTCTGGCAGCAGCGGGATGGTATGTAATGATCCTGCAGCAGCCGCTTACTCTTCGTCTCTGATTTGCGCCTGGAGGTAGTTTTGAATGCCCAGTTTCTGGATGAGATCGAGTTCCGTTTCCAGCCAGTCGATGTGGTGTTCCTCATCAGCAAGGATTTCAATCATCATGTCACGGCTGACATAGTCGTGAACCTTATCTGCATAGGAGATAGCTTCGCGCAGATCTTTAGCGCCTTCCAGTTCCAGCACCAGATCTGAACGCAGCATCTCTTCCACATCTTCGCCAATGCGCAGCCGCCCCAGATCCTGCAAGTTAGGAATACCTTCGAGAAAAAGGATGCGTTCAATGTACTTATCCGCATGCTTCATTTCATCAATCGATTCGTGGTACTCGACATCATTGAGGCGTATTAGCCCCCAGTTTTTAAACATACGGGCATGAAGAAAATATTGATTAATCGCTACCAGTTCATTTCCCAGCAATTTATTGAGGTGACTTATGATTTTTGGATCGCCCTTCATTTTGCTTCCTCCGCTTGCAGTTCATTAGAGCGTAGATGCGGATAAAAAGAAGTCAAAAAAACGCGATCCTTTTTGTGGGTATTCTCAGGCGATCTCTTTGTACAGAGGTGCGTGCTGCAACTCTTCGTCCATAATTTCACGCGCCGCACGGATACACTTACCGCACTGTTTTCCGACGGGAACCAACTGGCGCAGCTGCTGGATAGATTTAGGTTGGTAGCGGCGAACCGCTTCACGAATGGTTTTATCACTAACCGCATTACACAAGCAGACGTACATTTAGGCACTCCAGTACAAATTCTGATCACAGTGTAAATGCGAATGGTTTTTATTTCAAACGTGCAGTTTGTGTGGATTAAGGCAAGAATTGCAAAAGGCAGAAATAAAAAAAGAGCACCGGAGTGCTCTTCTTTTATGCTGTGATCGGCGGCGAAGCCGATCACTTCAGGTCATCGCAATTAAGCGATAACTTTAGCAACAACGCCCGCGCCAACGGTACGGCCGCCTTCGCGGATTGCGAAACGCAGACCGTCGTCCATCGCGATCGGGTGGATCAGGGTAACAACCATTTTGATGTTGTCGCCCGGCATCACCATCTCAACGCCTTCCGGCAGTTCGATGGTTCCGGTCACGTCAGTGGTACGGAAGTAGAACTGCGGACGGTAGCCTTTGAAGAACGGAGTGTGACGACCGCCTTCATCTTTGGACAGGATGTACACTTCAGATTCGAACTGGGTGTGCGGCTTGATTGAGCCCGGCTTGGCCAGAACCTGACCACGCTCGATCTCTTCACGCTTGATACCACGCAGCAGAACGCCCACGTTCTCACCCGCCTGACCCTGGTCCAGCAGTTTGCGGAACATTTCAACGCCGGTACAGGTTGATTTCGCAGTGGCTTTGATGCCCACGATTTCAACTTCTTCACCCACTTTGATGATGCCGCGCTCTACACGACCGGTCACAACGGTACCACGACCAGAGATGGAGAATACGTCTTCGATCGGCAGCAGGAACGGCTTGTCAATTGCGCGCTCCGGATCCGGGATGTAGGAATCCAGGTGGCCGGCCAGCTCGATGATTTTCTCTTCC
>NZ_JBGFSN010000014.1:0-3164 GCF_044342975.1 Pantoea osteomyelitidis | reverse complement strand
TATTATGCTCTTTAACAATCCGGAACAAGCTGAAAATTGAAAATCATGAATAACCGCCGAGGTTATTCAGGGATCTCTCAAATACCTGCATCCTGCATGCGTAAAACGCCTGTGGGTTGTGAGGTTAAGCGAACAAGCGTACACGGTGGATGCCCTGGCAGTCAGAGGCGATGAAGGGCGTGCTAATCTGCGATAAGCGTCGGTAAGGGGATATGACCCGCAACAGCCGACGATACCCGAATGGGGAAACCCGGTGCACTCAGTGCATCATCGCAACATGAATACATAGTGTTGCGAGGCGAACCGGGGGAACTGAAACATCTAAGTACCCCGAGGAAAAGAAATCAACCGAGATTCCCCCAGTAGCGGCGAGCGAACGGGGAACAGCCCAGAGCCTGAATCAGTTTGTGTGTCAGTGGAAGCGTCTGGAAAGGCGCACGGTACAGGGTGACAGTCCCGTACACGAAGACACCCATTCTGTGAGCTCGATGAGTAGGGCGGGACACGTGATATCCTGTCTGAAGATGGGGGGACCATCCTCCAAGGCTAAATACTCCTGACTGACCGATAGTGAACCAGTACCGTGAGGGAAAGGCGAAAAGAACCCCGGCGAGGGGAGTGAAACAGAACCTGAAACCGTGTACGTACAAGCAGTGGGAGCCTCTTTTATGGGGTGACTGCGTACCTTTTGTATAATGGGTCAGCGACTTATATTCTGTAGCAAGGTTAACCGTATAGGGGAGCCGCAGGGAAACCGAGTCTTAATTGGGCGTTAAGTTGCAGGGTATAGACCCGAAACCCGGTGATCTAGCCATGGGCAGGTTGAAGGTTGGGTAACACTAACTGGAGGACCGAACCGACTAATGTTGAAAAATTAGCGGATGACCTGTGGCTGGGGGTGAAAGGCCAATCAAACCGGGAGATAGCTGGTTCTCCCCGAAAGCTATTTAGGTAGCGCCTCGTGAACTCATCTCCGGGGGTAGAGCACTGTTTCGGCTAGGGGGCCATCCCGGCTTACCAACCCGATGCAAACTGCGAATACCGGAGAATGTTATCACGGGAGACACACGGCGGGTGCTAACGTCCGTCGTGAAGAGGGAAACAACCCAGACCGCCAGCTAAGGTCCCAAAGTCATGGTTAAGTGGGAAACGATGTGGGAAGGCCCAGACAGCCAGGATGTTGGCTTAGAAGCAGCCATCATTTAAAGAAAGCGTAATAGCTCACTGGTCGAGTCGGCCTGCGCGGAAGATGTAACGGGGCTAAACCATGCACCGAAGCTGCGGCAGCGACACGTAAGTGTTGTTGGGTAGGGGAGCGTTCTGTAAGCCGCTGAAGGTGGACTGTGAGGTCTGCTGGAGGTATCAGAAGTGCGAATGCTGACATAAGTAACGATAAAGCGGGTGAAAAGCCCGCTCGCCGGAAGACCAAGGGTTCCTGTCCAACGTTAATCGGGGCAGGGTGAGTCGACCCCTAAGGCGAGGCCGAAAGGCGTAGTCGATGGGAAACAGGTTAATATTCCTGTACTTGGTGTTACTGCGAAGGGGGGACGGAGAAGGTTAGGTTAGCCGGGCGACGGTTGTCCCGGTTTAAGCGTGTAGGCTGAGTCTCCAGGCAAATCCGGAGTCTCAAGGCTGAGGCGTGATGACGAGCCACCACGGTGGTGAAGTAACTGATACCCTGCTTCCAGGAAAAGCCTCTAAGCTCCAGGTAACACGAAATCGTACCCCAAACCGACACAGGTGGTCAGGTAGAGAATACCAAGGCGCTTGAGAGAACCCGGGTGAAGGAACTAGGCAAAATGGTGCCGTAACTTCGGGAGAAGGCACGCTGGCGCGTAGGTGAAGGGACTTGCTCCCGGAGCCGAAGCCAGTCGAAGATACCAGCTGGCTGCAACTGTTTATTAAAAACACAGCACTGTGCAAACACGAAAGTGGACGTATACGGTGTGACGCCTGCCCGGTGCCGGAAGGTTAATTGATGGGGTTATCCGTAAGGAGAAGCTCTTGATCGAAGCCCCGGTAAACGGCGGCCGTAACTATAACGGTCCTAAGGTAGCGAAATTCCTTGTCGGGTAAGTTCCGACCTGCACGAATGGCGTAATGATGGCCAGGCTGTCTCCACCCGGGACTCAGTGAAATTGAACTCGCTGTGAAGATGCAGTGTACCCGCGGCAAGACGGAAAGACCCCGTGAACCTTTACTACAGCTTGACACTGAACATTGAGCCTTGATGTGTAGGATAGGTGGGAGGCTTTGAAGCGCGGACGCCAGTCTGCGTGGAGCCAACCTTGAAATACCACCCTTTAATGTTTGATGTTCTAACCTGGCGCCGTGATCCGGCGTGGGGACAGTGTCTGGTGGGTAGTTTGACTGGGGCGGTCTCCTCCCAAAGCGTAACGGAGGAGCACGAAGGTGGGCTAATCACGGTCGGACATCGTGAGGTTAGTGCAAAGGCATAAGCCCGCTTGACTGCGAGCGTGACGGCGCGAGCAGGTGCGAAAGCAGGTCTTAGTGATCCGGTGGTTCTGTATGGAAGGGCCATCGCTCAACGGATAAAAGGTACTCCGGGGATAACAGGCTGATACCGCCCAAGAGTTCATATCGACGGCGGTGTTTGGCACCTCGATGTCGGCTCATCACATCCTGGGGCTGAAGTAGGTCCCAAGGGTACGGCTGTTCGCCGTTTAAAGTGGTACGCGAGCTGGGTTTAGAACGTCGTGAGACAGTTCGGTCCCTATCTGCCGTGGGCGCTGGAAAACTGAGGGGGGTTGCTCCTAGTACGAGAGGACCGGAGTGAACGCACCGCTGGTGTTCGGGTTGTCATGCCAATGGCATTGCCCGGTAGCTAAGTGCGGAAGAGATAAGTGCTGAAAGCATCTAAGCACGAAACTTGCCCCGAGATGAGTTTTCCCTGACCCCCAGAGGGTCCTGAAGGGACGTTGAAGACGACGACGTTGATAGGCCGGATGTGTAAGTGCAGCGATGCATTGAGCTGACCGGTACTAATGACCCGTGAGGCTTAACCTTACAACGCCAGAGGCGTTTTTGAGAGATGTTCAGCTTGTTCACCGGATAAGTCCGGCGTGGCCTGAAGGGGCGGCGCGGGAAAACAGAATTTGCCTGGCGGCTGTAGCGCGGTGGTCCCACCTGACCCCATGCCGAAC
>NZ_JBGFSN010000013.1:0-33772 GCF_044342975.1 Pantoea osteomyelitidis | reverse complement strand
CTGATAAATTGTTAAAGAGCGGTGCGGCCAGCGGGTTAACCGTCTGTCGCGAGGTGGCGTATATTACGCTACTCTCCCTCAGAGTCAATCACTTTTTTCAGCGATTTTCTCCGGCGGTTCAGCGTTTCCTGAACCTCTGACCCGGTGGCTGTGAAGCCGTTGTTCCGTGTCGATGGAGGCGCATTATAGGGAGTTGTCCGGCAAGCGCAACCGCTAAATTCAACAAAAATAACCGTTCGCTGCATTCCACAGCAAAACCCCGCCTTATACGCAGTTACGCACAGTGTTATCCACATTCCTGACGACGCGCAATTTAGGCGAGCATCACGCAAACGTTTTCGCTACAATGCCCCGCGACGTAACGGCTGCCCCTTTTCGGGGCGTTACCTGAAGCTTTTCTTCCCTATATAAAGGAAAGAGAGGACTAAGCTTGATGTAACGCTCTTATTTACGCGAAACAAAGCCAAGGGATAAAACCACCATGCAACAACGTCGTCCTGTACGCCGCGCTCTGCTCAGCGTCTCTGACAAAGCCGGTATCCTCGAATTTGCTCAGGCGCTTTCCAGCCGCGGTGTCGAGCTGCTCTCCACTGGCGGCACAGCCCGTCTGCTGGCAGAAGCTGGTCTGCCTGTGACTGAAGTCTCTGACTACACCGGATTTCCGGAAATGATGGATGGACGCGTCAAAACGCTGCACCCGAAAGTGCACGGCGGTATTCTTGGCCGTCGCGGCCAGGATGACGCCATTATGGCGCAGCACGATATCGCGCCTATCGACATGGTGGTCGTTAACCTCTATCCGTTTGCCCAGACCGTAGCGCGCGAAAACTGCTCGTTAGAAGATGCCGTTGAGAATATTGATATTGGCGGCCCCACCATGGTTCGTTCCGCCGCCAAGAACCATAAAGACGTAGCGATTGTGGTAAAGAGCAGCGACTACGACACGCTTATCGCCGAGATGGACGCCAATGAGAATTCGCTGACTCTGGAAACGCGTTTCGATCTCGCTATCAAAGCCTTTGAGCATACCGCCGCTTACGACAGCATGATCGCCAACTACTTTGGCCGTCTGGTTCCTTCCTATCATAGCGACGATAAAACTCCTGCCGGCCGCTTCCCCCGCACGCTGAATCTGAACTTCATCAAGAAGCAGGATATGCGCTACGGTGAAAACAGCCATCAGGACGCTGCCTTCTATATAGAAGAGAACGTTACGGAAGCGTCTGTTGCTACCGCGCAGCAGGTGCAGGGCAAAGCGCTCTCCTATAACAACATCGCGGATACCGATGCCGCACTGGAATGTGTTAAAGCCTTCAGCGAGCCGGCTTGCGTGATCGTGAAACATGCGAACCCCTGTGGCGTAGCCGTCGGCGGCACCATTCTCGAAGCCTATGAGCGCGCCTGGAAAACCGATCCTACCTCTGCATTCGGCGGCATTATCGCGTTTAACCGTGAGCTGGACGAAGCGACTGCGCAGGCGATCATCAGCCGCCAGTTTGTCGAGGTGATCATTGCGCCTGCCGCCAGCAGCGCCGCGCTGAAGATCACCGCCAGCAAGCAGAATGTTCGCGTATTGATTTGCGGAGAGTGGCAGGAGCGTGTTGCCGGTCTCGACTTCAAACGCGTTAATGGCGGCCTGCTGGTGCAGGATCGCGATCTCGGTATGGTGGAAGCCAGCCAGCTGCGTGTGGTCAGCCAACGCCAGCCCACCGAGCAGGAACTGCGCGACGCGCTTTTCTGCTGGAAGGTAGCTAAGTTTGTGAAGTCCAACGCTATCGTTTATGCGCGCGACAATATGACCGTGGGAATCGGCGCTGGTCAGATGAGCCGCGTTTACTCCGCTAAAATCGCCGGTATCAAAGCGGCAGATGAAGGGCTGGAAGTGAAAGGCTCGGCGATGGCATCAGACGCTTTCTTCCCGTTTCGCGATGGCATTGATGCCGCCGCAGCCGTAGGCGTGACCTGTGTGATTCAGCCGGGTGGCTCCATCCGTGATGAGGAAGTCATTGCCGCAGCCGATGAACATGGCATCGCCATGATCTTTACCGACATGCGTCACTTCCGTCATTAATCGCCAGGAGAAAACAGCTATGAAAATTTTAGTCATTGGAAATGGCGGACGTGAGCATGCGCTGGCCTGGAAAGCAGCCCAGTCGCCGCTGGCGGAAACGGTATATGTCGCGCCGGGTAACGCCGGTACTGCGCTGGAGCCAGCGCTGCAAAACGTCGCCATCAGCGCAACCGATATCCCTGCCCTGCTGAGCTTCGCACAGCGCGAGCAGATCGATTTAACCATTGTCGGTCCGGAAGCGCCGCTGGTTATTGGCGTCGTGGATGCGTTTCGCGCGGCCGGGCTGAAAATCTTCGGCCCCACCCAGGCAGCGGCGCAGCTGGAAGGCTCGAAAGCCTTTACCAAAGATTTCCTGGCACGCCATCATATCCCAACGGCGGAATACCAGAACTTCACCGAAGTGGAACCTGCGCTCGCTTATCTGCGTGAAAAAGGCGCGCCGATTGTGATCAAGGCTGACGGCCTTGCCGCCGGGAAAGGCGTGATCGTCGCCATGACCCTGCAAGAAGCAGAAGAGGCGGTACAGGACATGCTGGCAGGCAACGCCTTTGGCGATGCCGGTCACCGTATCGTTATCGAAGAGTTTCTGGATGGCGAAGAAGCCAGCTTTATCGTGATGGTGGATGGTGAAAACGTCCTGCCGATGGCGACCAGCCAGGATCACAAACGCGTCGGCAACGGCGATACCGGTCCCAATACCGGCGGGATGGGCGCCTACTCTCCCGCGCCGGTGGTGACCGATGAGATCCACCAGCGCGTGATGGATCAGGTGATCTGGCCAACGGTACGCGGCATGGCGGCGGAAGGCAATGTCTACACCGGCTTCCTCTATGCCGGTCTGATGATCGACAAAGCGGGCCAGCCGAAAGTGATTGAGTTCAACTGCCGCTTCGGCGATCCGGAAACCCAACCGATCATGCTGCGTCTGCGCTCCGACCTGGTCGAGCTCTGCCTGGCCGCCTGCGAAGGCAAGCTGGATCAGAAAGATTCCGAATGGGATCCGCGTCCCGCCCTTGGCGTGGTGCTGGCGGCTGGCGGTTATCCGGGCGATTACGCTACCGGCGATCAGATTCATGGTTTGCCGTTAGAAGAAGTTGCGGATGGCAAAGTGTTCCATGCGGGCACCAAAATGCAGGACGATCTGGTGGTAACCAACGGCGGACGCGTGCTCTGCGTAACGGCGCTGGGCGAAGATGTGGCGGCGGCGCAAAAACGCGCCTACCTGCTGACGAAAGATATCTCCTGGAACGGCAGTTTCTTCCGTACCGATATCGGCTATCGCGCTATCGACCGCAAGTAACAATCAGGGGCGCCTGGCGCCCCTTTTTATCGCCTCTCGCCCCGGTTAAAAGTCCGCTTCCTGCGGCTGCCAGCTACAATCATCCTCATGACTGACACGCAACAGCTGTATCCCTTCCGGCGCTTCCAGCCAGGCGATTGTTAGCGGCGAAGTGCTGGTGCGCTGCTGTTGCGCCAGCGCGCTTAGCGTATCCGCATCGAAGTCAGGCGTTACGCGTGTTCCCTCACAGCTCTGTACATCCCTGCCGCCCAGCCAGTGGCCCTGATGCAGAAAAACACGGCCGCTTAACAACGCATCGCTGATATTCAACATGCGCTGCGCATCAAAGGTGTAAAGCTCAACCGCATCGCTATTAACCGCTTCACGTCGTCCATCCAGCTGACGCTGCATAAAGTTCAGGCTGCCCTGCTCGTCAAAACGTAAGGTGACGTCGTCTGGCTGCGCGCCTTTTACATGGCGCTCAATGCTCAGCAGCTTGCCTTGTCGCCAGCTGTAGTCGCTGAATTCCATTGCATCGCCGTTAAAAGGCGTATAGGCGGTTCGAATGTGGATTGCCTGATGGGCATCGTTTTTACGCCAGATGCGTACGGCACCGCGATCGGCAAGATAGCCGCTGGCGGTAAAGGCAGGAATATCCGGCGTGGAACTGCAACCGGCAAGCAGGAGCGCGGCGATAAACAGGCTGAGCGCGCGATAATGTCTCTTTTTCAGCATGGCTGGCACCCAAACAAAAGGGGCGAATTCGCCCCCTTCTTAAACCTTGCCGCTATGCGGTGACTTACTTAACAGAGTCTTTCAGTGCCTTGCCAGACACGAATGCCGGTACGTTAGCCGCAGCGATTTTAATTTCTTTGCCGGTCTGCGGGTTACGACCAGTGCGCTCAGCGCGATGGTTCACTTTGAAAGTACCAAAGCCAACCAGTTGCACAGCATCACCTTCTTTCAGAGACTCAGTGATCGCAGCCAGAGTTGATTCCAGTGCCGCTTTAGCCTGGGTTTTTGACAGGTCCGCTTTTTCCGCGATCACATCAATCAGTTGAGTCTTGTTCATAAGTTATCCTTAAAGTGTATTTACCGCTTGCTAAGCAACGAGTGCGAGGGAAAAGCCATATTCAGGCACTCTTCAGCCTGCACGCACCGATAGCCACAATTTTCAGCCCCCCAAATGTAGACCAGAGAGGGGGCCGATGTGAAGCCTCCAGGCGCGGTAATTCGGGCCTGAAGTCACGTTTTATCGCCTTACTGCTGAAAATTTATACCGATGTTACTGATTCCCGCTTCACGCAGGTCAGATCGCAGTCCTTTTATTAATTCAAGGTCCCGCTCTTCACAGGCTGCGAGCAGACGAAATATCTCCCATTGCAGGTCCCACTCATCAATTATCGCCTGATTCTCTTTTAGCTCATCATCGGTCATTTCTCGCCCGGCCTGCGTCATTTCCAGCATCGCAACGGTGGTAATCGAGGTTTTGCTGACTTCAATAGCATGCTCCAGCGTTTCGCCGCTCAGACGAGAGTGCAGCAGTTCGCTCAGCGCCACGCAGGCATCAATCGCCGGGTAAACGCCATAGACGTCAAAGGCGTCGCCGTCCGGGATCGCCTCTTCCAGCTTTTCCAGCTGGCTGTCGAAGTTAATCTTCGCGTCTTTAACCGTCAGGGTTTCCCAGACCAGGTCGAGCAAACGGCGATAAAGCTGTGGATCAGCAAAGCCGGTCTGCTGACAAAAAGCCCAGTAATTGGGGTACATGCGCTCGCACAGACAGGCCATGAAAGTGACGTGCTGCCAGCTTTCCAGCTTCTCGAGGCGCAAATGAATGGGGTTAAGTAACATGACGCTGACTCTTATCGAAATGGCTGGCGGCAGTGTACAGCAAAAGGCGCTGACAGGCAGCGCTAAAGCGTGTTTTGCCAGCGTTGAAACGCGGTGCGGTTGGAGGCGACGGCATCAGCCCAGCGCGTAGGTTCCGGCAGGCGATAACCGCCCATACATTTTTCTACCCAGTGCAGCGCGCTGTCGAGACTGACGCGATGGCCGGTGGCGATAAACAGCGGATTACAGCGCTTTTTGCTGCGCCAGACCCAGCCAATCTGCTCGCCCTTATCCATTAACGGCTGACGCGATCCCGGCGTTTCGTCCAGCTCGGCAAAGCGGCCGCACAGACGGCTTTTGGCGACGCCGATGGTCGGCACATCCACCAGCAGACCGAAATGGGACGCAACGCCGAGACGGCGCGGATGGGAAATGCCGTGTCCATCCACAAACAGCAGATCCGGCTTCTGTTCCAGCATCTCCCAGGCGGCAAGCAGCGCCGGGTATTCGCGAAACGACAAGAAGCCGGGAATATAAGGCATGGTGGTGGCGATACGCGCCACGCGATGCTCCACCATTTTCAGCGAGGGGTATTCCAGGATCACTATTGCGGCACGCGTCACTTCGCCATCCTGCTCGAATCCCACGTCTGCGCCAGCGATAAAACGCGGCGGCAGCACATCGAAATCATCGTCACGTACTACATCCGCAGCGCGTGACAATTGCTCGGCACGTAATGCCGCAATATCCATAATTACTCCTGATGATACGGGCGCGACAGGCGATGTACCGCCTCGACAAATGCGCCAGCATGTTCCGGCGGCACATCCTGATGAATGCCATGCCCCAGGTTAAACACATGACCGCTGCCCTGACCAAAGCCCTGCAGGATGGTATCCACCTCCTGCTCGATACGGGCCGGCGGCGCGTAGAGCATGGAGGGATCCATATTGCCCTGCAGCGCAACCTTGTGACCTACGCGACGGCGCGCATCGGCGATATCGGTGGTCCAGTCAAGACCCAGCGCGTCACATCCGGTTTCCGCCATCGCTTCCAGCCATTGACCACCGCCTTTGGTGAACAGGGTGATCGGCACGCGACGGCCTTCGTTCTCATGCAGCACGCTGTCGACAATTTTGTGCATATAGTACAGCGAGAATTCGCGGTAATCGCGGCCGGTCAACACACCGCCCCAGGTATCGAAAACCATTACCGACTGTGCGCCGGCGCGAATCTGCGCGTTCAGATAAAGAATAACGCTCTCTGCCAGTTTATCCAGCATCGCATGCAGGGTAGCCGGATCGGCATACATCATTTTTTTTAGTTTTGTGAAGGCTTTGCTGCTGCCGCCTTCCACCATATAGGTCGCCAGCGTCCACGGGCTGCCGGAGAAGCCGATCAGCGGCACTTCGCCCTTCAGGTTTTTACGGATCGTGCGCACCGCGTTCATCACGTAGCCCAGCTCCTGCTCCGGATCGGGCACAGGCAGCTTATCCACATCGGCGCGGCAGGTGATCGGATGCGCGAAGCGCGGTCCTTCGCCGGTTTCAAAATAGAGACCCAGCCCCATCGCGTCAGGAATGGTCAGGATATCGCTGAAGAGGATCGCCGCATCGAGCGGATAACGACGCAAGGGTTGTAGCGTCACCTCACAAGCCAACTCGGCATTTTTACACAGCGACATAAAATCACCGGCCTGCGCGCGCGTGGCTTTGTATTCCGGTAAGTAGCGCCCGGCTTGTCGCATCATCCAGACCGGCGTGGTATCCACCGGCTGACGTAACAGGGCGCGCAGGTAACGATCGTTCTTCAGTTCACTCATTTCAGGCTCTCTCCATCACAGGCGCGTAGTGTAACACTCATTGCGCCCCGGCGCGGCATAAGGCAACCGTATCTTCTATCAGCCTGCGCGCCACCGTGCCTGCGGGCGGCAGCATCGGCAAGGCGTCGTAGCGGAACCAGCCGGCATCCAGCAACTCTTTCTCATCATGCTTTAACTCGCCGCTCTCATACTCCGCCATAAACGCCATCATCAGCGAATGGGGAAACGGCCAGGGTTGCGACGTGACGTAACGGACGTTTTTTACCTTGATGTTGCTCTCTTCCATCACCTCACGCGCCACGGTTTGTTCGAGGGTTTCCCCGACCTCCACAAAGCCCGCCAGCACGGTATAGATGCTGTTGCGATGGCGCACATGGTTCGCCAGCAGGATTTCGTCGCCGCGGCGGATCGCGACGATAATGCAGGGCGCAATTTGCGGGTAGTAGCGTTCGTTGCAGTGGCTGCACAGGCAGACGAATTCCCGTTTGCCGGGATGCATCTCATGACCGCAGTAGCCGCACCAGCGATGGGCGCGATAAAACTCCGCCAGCTGCACGCCGCGTCCGGCCAGCTGAAACAGTCCCACATCCTGATCGATAAGCTGGCGCAGCGATGCCATATTCTCCGGCCGCGACGCGCAGACCAGCCAGACCGTCTCGCCCAGCCACTCGCCAATTATCCGACCTTCGCTGCCCGCCAGACCCCATTTTTCAGCTTTGCCGTGCGGTAATTCGCCATTCGGCAGCCAAAGTTTTTGTTCATGGCTGACAATCCACCATCCAGCGTCTACGCTTGAGATCTCACGTTGCATATAAATCGTCATCCTTAGCGTCGATAAGCACGCTGAAGTTCTGATGTTAAGTGTGTAGATCAACAACTATAACTCACATGGAGTCCAATATGTTTAACCAGTTAGACATCCTCACCGAGCGCGTAGGTGGCAGTAACGAACTGGTGGATTCATGGCTTAACGCTCGCCGCCAGCTGCTGGTGGCCTATTACAATATGGTTGGCATCAAGCCGA
The DNA here is from genome assembly GCF_044342975.1 of Pantoea osteomyelitidis. Taxonomy (NCBI): domain Bacteria; kingdom Pseudomonadati; phylum Pseudomonadota; class Gammaproteobacteria; order Enterobacterales; family Erwiniaceae; genus Pantoea; species Pantoea osteomyelitidis. The sequence continues at coordinate 25,746 of NZ_JBGFSN010000013.1, read as the reverse complement.
ACAAAGATTCGTTAACCACGCTTGATGAGCAGGCGCTGGATAGCTTCTGTCACACCCTGGTGGATTACCTTTCAGCAGGTCATTTCAGTATTTATGAGCGCATCGTCAGCGAAATGAGCGGCGATAGCCCGATGACCGCTGCTGCCCAGATCTACCCGGCGCTGGAAAAAAATACTGAACGTCTGATGCAGCTCTATGACGGCTATCTGCAGCAGGCGATTAACGATGAGAACTGCGTTTCCTTCCAGCAGGCGCTGTCGGAAGTGGGCGAAGTGTTGGAAATTCGCTTTACGCTGGAAGACAAACTGATCCAGCTGGCATGGGATAACGCGCTGGTGCGCACCGAAGCGGCCAACGAAAGCGATATCGCCCGTCCGGCATAAGTTATCATTTTGTAAATCGCTTGTGATTCTTTAGCAGCCCTTTTATGCTAAACGGGCTTTGGCAAGTTTTCACTGCCAAAGCCCGTTTAGCTTTCAGGCGATCATGTTCGCCTGAAACACCTTTTTATTCATCTTGTCGGAGTGCCTTAGGGCTGAGACCGTTCATTCGGGATCCGCGGAACCTGATCAGGTTAGAACCTGCGAAGGGAACAAGAGTAAACATCATCAGTACGGCGTCGTGTGGTCTGCGCGCGCCGATCCTGTTACTCCTTCCGAACTCCGGACAAGCAACGTTCCCCTTTTAACTGGAAAATTGCTATGTCTACTACGTCAAAACCGAACCGTCGCGAGCAGCGCGCTCAGGCACAACAGTTTATCGATTCCCTGCAGGGCACCGCCTTTCCCAACTCAACGCGAATCTGGATTACCGGCAGCCGCGACGATATTCGCGTGCCGATGCGTGAAATCGCCCTGAGTCCTACGCTGACGGGCGGCAGCAAAGAAACACCGCATTATGAAGCCAACGAGCCGGTGCCGGTCTATGACACCGCTGGCGCCTATGGCGATCCGCAGGCGAGTATTGATGTGCATCGCGGCCTCGACAAGCTGCGCGCCGACTGGATAGCGGAGCGCAGCGACAGCGACGCGATCGAGCAGCTCAGCTCAGCCTATACCCAGCAGCGTCTTGCCGATGATGGTCTCGACCATCTGCGCTTTGAACATCTGCCGCGCCCGCGCAAAGCCAAAGCGGGCCAGTGCGTCACGCAGCTGCACTACGCGCGTCGCGGCATTGTTACCCCGGAGATGGAATTTATCGCCCTGCGTGAAAATATGGGGCGCGAGCGCATCCGTAGCGAGGTGTTGTTACAGCAGCATGCAGGCAACAGTTTTGGCGCGCATCTGCCAGAGAACATCACGCCGGAGTTTGTACGTCAGGAAGTCGCCGCCGGGCGCGCCATTATCCCCGCCAACATCAACCACCCGGAATCGGAACCGATGATTATCGGACGCAACTTTCTGGTGAAGGTCAACGCCAACATCGGCAACTCGGCGGTGACCTCTTCGATTGAAGAGGAGGTGGAAAAGCTGGTCTGGGCCACGCGCTGGGGCGCGGATACAGTGATGGATCTCTCCACCGGCCGCTACATCCACGAAACGCGCGAATGGATTCTGCGCAACAGCCCGGTGCCCATCGGCACGGTGCCGATCTATCAGGCGCTGGAGAAAGTAAATGGCGTGGCGGAAGATCTGAACTGGGAAATCTTTCGCGATACCCTGCTGGAGCAGGCGGAACAGGGGGTGGATTACTTCACGATCCACGCCGGAGTGCTGCTGCGCTACGTACCGATGACCGCCAAACGTCTGACCGGCATCGTTTCGCGCGGCGGCTCGATCATGGCGAAATGGTGCCTGTCACACCACAAAGAAAGCTTTCTCTATCAGCATTTCCGCGAAATCTGTGAAATCTGCGCCGCCTATGATGTCTCGCTGTCGCTGGGCGACGGCCTGCGTCCCGGCTCTATTCAGGATGCCAATGATGAAGCGCAGTTCGCCGAGTTGCACACGCTGGGCGAGCTCACCAAAATCGCCTGGGAGTATGATGTCCAGGTGATGATTGAAGGCCCCGGCCATGTGCCGATGCAGATGATCCGCCGCAATATGACCGAACAGCTGGAACACTGTCATGAAGCGCCGTTTTATACCCTCGGCCCGCTGACCACCGATATCGCCCCCGGCTACGATCATTTCACCTCTGGCATTGGCGCCGCGATGATCGGCTGGTTTGGCTGCGCCATGCTCTGCTACGTCACGCCAAAAGAGCACCTCGGCCTGCCGAACAAAGAGGATGTGAAGCAGGGTCTGATTACTTATAAAATCGCCGCCCATGCCGCCGATCTGGCGAAAGGTCATCCCGGCGCGCAGATCCGCGACAACGCAATGTCAAAAGCGCGCTTCGAATTCCGTTGGGAAGATCAGTTTAACCTCGCGCTCGATCCGCAGACGGCGCGCGCTTATCACGATGAAACCCTGCCGCAGGAGTCGGGCAAAGTGGCGCACTTCTGTTCGATGTGCGGCCCGAAATTCTGCTCGATGAAAATTACCCAGGAAGTGCGCGACTATGCGGCGCGTCAGGAAGCGCAGGCGCAGCCGGTGGAGATTGGCATGGCGCAGATGTCCGAGGCGTTCCGCAGCCGGGGCGGCGAACTTTACCATCCGGCCGACACGCTGAAGGAGGAGAAAGCATGACGGCCCCCTTCCCCGCCACCGCGCCGAAGCTCGGTCTTTATCCGGTGGTCGACAGTGTGGAGTGGATTGCTCGTCTGCTGGATGCGGGCGTGCGCACTATTCAGCTGCGCATTAAAGATTGTCCGGACGAGGCGGTGGAACCGGCGATTATCGAGGCGATAGCGCTGGGTAAAAAGCACCGTGCGCGGCTGTTTATCAACGATTACTGGCGACTGGCGATCAAGCACAACGCTTACGGCGTGCATCTGGGCCAGGAAGATCTTGATGTGGCGCATCTTGACGCCATACGTCACGCCGGGCTGCGGCTTGGCGTCTCGACGCACGACGATGCCGAGCTGGATCGGGCGCTGGCGCTGCGTCCTTCCTACATCGCGCTGGGCCATATTTTCCCCACGCAGACCAAGTCAATGCCCTCCACGCCGCAGGGTTTAGCAGAGCTGAAGCGGCACCTGGCGCGGCTGGAGCATATTCCCACCGTCGCCATTGGCGGCATCAGCATTGCGCGCGCGCCTGAGGTGCTCGCCACCGGCGTCGGCAGTATCGCCGTGGTGAGCGCCATTACTCAGGCGGCGGACTGGCGCGCCGCGACGCAAACCCTGCTGATGCTGGCGGAGCCGCAAGGAGACAGTGATGCTCAATGACAGCGATTTTCTGCGCTACAGCCGCCAGCTGCTGCTGGAGGAAGTCGGCGTGGAGGGCCAGCAAAAGCTGCGCCAGTCGAGCGTGCTGATTGTTGGCCTTGGCGGCCTCGGCTCGCCCGCCGCGCTTTACCTCGCCGCTGCTGGTGTCGGCAGGCTGCTGCTGGCGGATGATGACCAGCTGCATATCAGCAATCTGCAACGGCAGATCCTCTATCGCAGCGCAGAAACCGGACAGCTGAAAGCGCCGCTGGCGAAGCAGCATCTGCAGGCGCTCAATCCCGCTGTGCTGGTGGATGTCGTCACGCAGCGCATGGATGAGGCGGCGCTGGATCAGGCGCTGCAAGAGGTGGATCTGGTGCTGGATTGCAGCGACAACATGATTACCCGTCAGGCGGTCAACGCCGCCTGCGTTCGCCACAACAGGCCGCTGATCAGCGCCAGCGCGGTGGGCTTTGGCGGACAGCTGCTGGTGCTGACGCCGCCGTGGCAACAGGGCTGCTACCACTGTTTGTGGCCGGATGAGAGCGAACCGCAGCGCAACTGCCGCACGGCGGGCGTCCTCGGCCCGGTGGTGGGCGTGATGGGCACCTTGCAGGCGCTGGAGGCGATAAAGTTGCTCAGCGGCCAGGGTTCGACGCTGTCAGGCAAGCTGCGTCTGTTTGATGGTCGGGAACAAACCTGGCGCACCCTGAATCTGCAGGCTGATGCGCATTGCCCGGTGTGTCGAGGTGGCGCATGAAGGTGAAGGTAAACGATGAAATCGTGGAGCTGGAAGATGCCGCCACGCTGAGCGAACTGCTGGCGCAGCTGTCGCGCCACCAGCCAGGCATTGCGCTGGCGGTTAACCACACCATTGTGCCGCGCCAGAGCTGGGCGCAATGCAGATTAACCGAGGGTGACGACATCCTCGTGTTTCAGGCTATCGCAGGAGGCTGAGATGCTACAGATTGCTGATAAAACTTTTACGTCACGGCTATTCACCGGCACGGGCAAATTCGCCTCAGCAGAGACCATGCTGGCGGCTATCCGCGAGTCGGGTTCACAGCTGGTAACGATGGCGATGAAACGCGTCGATCTGCGCGGCGGTAACGATGGTATTTTGCAACCGCTACAGCAGCTGGGCGTGCAGTTGTTGCCCAATACGTCAGGCGCGAAAACCGCAGAAGAGGCGGTGTTCGCCGCTCGCCTGGCGCGCGAAGCGCTGGGCACCCGCTGGCTGAAGCTTGAGATCCATCCGGATGCGCGTTATCTATTGCCCGATCCCATCGAAACGCTGAAAGCCGCTGAACAGCTGGTTAAAGAAGGCTTCATTGTCCTGCCTTACTGCAGCGCCGATCCGGTTCTTTGCAAGCGGCTTGAAGCGGCAGGCTGCGCCGCCGTCATGCCGTTAGGCGCGCCAATTGGCAGCAATCAGGGGCTGAAAACCCGCGATCTGCTGGCGATTATTATCGAACAGGCGCAGGTGCCGGTGGTGGTGGACGCGGGCATCGGCGCGCCGAGCCACGCCAGCGAAGCGCTGGAGCTGGGTGCTGATGCGGTGCTGGTCAACACCGCCATTGCGGTGGCGCAGGATCCGGTGATGATGGCGCGCGCCTTTCGTCTGGCGGTCGAGGCGGGTGCGCTGGCAGCGGCAAGCGGCCCCGGCGCGGTTCACCGCCACGCCGTCGCCTCCAGTCCATTAACGGGCTTTCTGCAAAGCGAGGAGGCGTAATGGCTGATTTTATCGATCGCTGGCGCCAGCTCGACTGGGATGATATCCGCCTGCGCATTCACAGCAAAACCGCGCGCGACGTAGAAAATGCGCTGAACGCCACGCGCGTGGGACGCAATGAGTTGATGGCGCTGCTTTCACCCGCAGCGGAAGCTTTTCTCGAACCGCTGGCGCAAAAGGCGCAGCGCCTGACGCGTCAACGCTTTGGCAATACCGTCAGCTTTTATGTGCCGCTCTATCTTTCGAACCTGTGCGCCAACGATTGCACCTATTGCGGCTTCTCCATGAGCAACCGTATCCGGCGTAAAACGCTGGATGGCGAAGAGATCGCACGCGAGTGCGAGGCGATCCGCGCACTGGGGTTCGATCAGCTGCTGTTGGTGACCGGCGAGCATCAAAGCAAAGTCGGCATGGATTATTTCCGCCAGCATCTGCCCGTGATTCGCCCCCGCTTCAGTTCGCTGATGATGGAGGTGCAGCCGCTGCAGGAAGCGGAGTATCGCGAGCTGAAAACCCTGGGACTGGATGGCGTGCTGGTCTATCAGGAAACTTATCACCCCAGCTTCTATGCGCAACACCATCTGAAAGGCAATAAGCAGGACTTCTTCTTTCGCCTCGAAACGCCGGATCGTCTTGGGCGCGCCGGGATCGATAAGATCGGGCTGGGCGCGCTGATCGGCTTATCGGACAGCTGGCGCACCGACTGTTTTATGATGGGCGAGCATCTGCTGTGGCTGCAGCGCAGCTACTGGCAATCGCGTTACTCGCTCGCCTTTCCGCGTTTACGTCCCTGCGCTGGCGGCATTGAACCCGCTTCGCTGATGAACGAGCGTCAGCTGGTGCAGGCCATTTGCGCATTTCGCCTGTTCGCGCCGGAAGTGGAGCTGACGCTTTCCACCCGCGAATCCCCCGCTTTCCGCGACCGCGTCGTGCCGCTGGCGATCACGCACGTCAGCGCCTTTTCGAAAACCCAGCCCGGCGGCTATGCGGAAAATCGCCCGGAGCTGGAACAGTTTGCGCCTCACGACGATCGCACGCCGCAGCAGGTTGCTGCCGCGCTCAGCCGCGCCGGTTTACAGCCGGTATGGAAAGACTGGGACGGCTATCTGGGACGCATCGCGCAATAATTTTGTTGATGATGTAAACCGATCAAACTCGCTGCGAAACGCTACGCACCGGCAAATCCTTTTGCTGGTGCGTTTTTTTGTGCCGTTTAAAGTGGTGTTCGCCGGGCAGATTCCCTGTCTGGCCAGGGCCGGTTCCCTCCTCTTGCCGGCCCTGCCTTCTGACTTGCCGCCTTATGGGAGCGGTAAGGCGGGAGTTTCCAGGCAGGCGGCCATGGCGCGTTCAACGGCGCCGCCCAGTATGGCCACTGCCCGCTCGGTTTTTTCATCTACCGACGAGGAGAAGTTAAGGCGCAGGCAGTTGCGGTATTTGCCTGAGGCGGAAAAGAGCGAACCCACGGCAATCTGGATATGCGATTCGCGCAGCTCGCGGTTCAGTCGCACCGCATCAAACGCTTCCGGCAGCTCAATCCACATCAGGAAACCGCCCTGAGGCCGCGATACGCAGATGCCGCAAGGAAAGTAATGGCGAACCAGACAGCTAAAGGTTTCATAATTGCGCTGGTAGGTATGACGCATACGTCGCAGATGCGGCAGATAGTGGCCCTGCTGAATAAACTCGGCCACGGCCAGCTGAGTCTGCGTCGCGGTGGAACCGGTGACGATATATTTCATATGAATCACGCGATCGCGATAGCGGCCCGGCGCGACCCAGCCCACACGTAAGCCCGGCGCCAGGGTTTTGGAAAAGGAGCTGCAGAGCAGCACGCGGCCATCCATATCCATCGATTTTACCGTCACCGGACGCGGATAGTCCCAGGCCAGCTCGCCGTAGACATCATCTTCAACAATGGCCGCATCAAAGCGCTGCGCCAGCGTAAGCAGCGCACGCTTCCGCGCTTCGGGCATGATAAAGCCGAGCGGATTATTGCAGTTGGGCACCACCACCACCGCTTTAATCGGCCATTGCTCGAACGCCAGCTCCAGCGCCTCAAGGCTGATGCCGGTTACGGAATCGGTTGGGATTTCAATGGCGCGAATACCGAAACCGCGCAGCGTCTGCATGATGCCGTGGAATGTTGGCGACTCCACGGCAATGATATCGCCGGGCTGGCAGACGGCGCGTATTGAAACCGATAAGGCTTCATGGCAACCGGTGGTAATGACAATCTCATCCGCCGTGAGCTGACAGCCGCTGTCGATAGTCAGCCGCGCCACCTGTTCACGCAGCGCGGCTACGCCATACAGCGTGTCGTAATTCAGTATGCGCAGATCCTGTTTTTGCGCCAGGCGGCCAAGGGATTTCCACAGCGGTTTTAGCGTTGGCTGAGTCAGATCGGGCGTGCCGCTGCCCAGTTGCAGCACGTCATCTTCGAGGCGGCTGTTAAGCAGCTCCAGCACTGCATCCCATTGGGTGATCTCTACCGGACGCTGGGCGGGGCGCGTCAGTGCCGGTACCGGTGGCGTCGCTTTGCGTGAAGCAACAAAATAGCCCGATCGCGGTTGTGGCGTGATCAACTGCTTCTCTTCGAGCAGATGGTAAGCCTGCTGCACGGTGCTGATACTTACGCCATGCTCCACGCTCAGGCTGCGCACCGAAGGCAGGCGCTCGCCACTGCGATACAGTCCTTGTTCAATACGCTGGGCCAGCAGCGTTGCCAGATGTTGATAGCGTGTCATCGTACGCCTCGCTTAGCGTAACAGAATTTAAAACCAGTACAGAAAGGATCCTTTTTTACCATTCAGATCTTATCAGGCGCAATCTGTATGTTAAAAAAAGGTAATTTTTGCCTCTGTATTGAAAATACCCTCAGGCTGACAATGAGCGTCAGACATTCAAATGAGGGTAAGACCATGGAATTTGAAAGCAATCGTAGAGCCAAACTGTTTTCTGCCGCATTAATCCCTGGATGGCGGAGATTCCGCGACTGGCACTTACGCAACCAGACGCGACGCATTCTGCTGCACCTGAACGAGACACAGCTGAAAGATATTGGCTTAACCGCAGAAGATGTACGGCGCTATCGCTGACCTGGGCCTGAGCGGCTCGTCCGGGCCGCTCGCCTTCAAAATCAACATCCCCCTCACCACCGCTACCCTGCTACAGCGGCACCTCAGCGTCGGCATTAATGGTCTATGATTGATTTTCGTATGCTGCCTGGGACCAATCTAATCAGATACCGTTTCTCTATTCACGCTCTTCAGGTAGCCATCGTCATGGCTATCCTGGAGCGCCGACCCATTACGGCATCCGGACCAGGCCTGGAAGTTTAAGCGATTAGAGCTCGCATCACCGGCACAAGAACCGCGCGATGTCGTTCACTGCTCATTTCTGGGTTAAACGAGGCTATTGAATGAATTCCAAATCATTTCTTAAAAGTTGGGGTGCCGAATATGTGGCTGCCGACACCGTTCGTTTTCGTCTCTGGGCGCCCGGTCAGGATGAGGTAACGCTCAGGCTTTCCGGCGAAGAAACAGAGATGAAGCCGGACGGCGACGGCTGGTTTGAACAGGTGATCAGCGGCGTTGCACCCGGCGCGGAGTATAATTTTGTCCTCGCCGACGGCATGGTGGTGCCAGACCCCGCCTCCCGCGCCCAGAAGGCGGATGTCAACGGCCCTTCCCTCGTTATCGATCCAACCCGCTACAGCTGGCAGAACACCGAATGGCAAGGCCGCCCGTGGATCGATACGGTGGTTTACGAGATGCATATCGGCACCTTCACGCCGGAAGGCACATTCCGGGCCGCGATCGGGAAGCTGCCTTATCTCGCTGAGCTTGGCATCACCATGCTTGAGATCCTGCCGGTTTCGCAGTTCGGCGGCAACCGTGGCTGGGGCTATGACGGCGTGCTGCTTTACGCGCCGCACTCCGCCTACGGCACGCCGGATGACTTCAAAGCCTTCGTCGATGCCGCGCATGATCATGGCCTCTCGGTGGTATTGGATATCGTGCTCAACCATTTCGGCCCCGAGGGTAACTACCTGCCGCTGCTGGCGCCTGATTTCTTTCACAAGGAGCGTATGACGCCCTGGGGCGCCGGCATCGCGTATGATATCGATGCGGCACGCCGTTATATTGTGGAAGCGCCGATCTACTGGCTGAAGGAGTACAATCTTGATGGCCTGCGCTTCGACGCCATCGATCAGATTGAGGACAGTTCCGACAAGCACGCGCTGATTGAAATCGCCGAACGCATCCGCGCCGAAATCACCGACCGTCCGATTCATCTAACTACCGAGGACAGCCGCAACGTGATCTTCCTGCATCCGCGCGAGGAAGAGGGTTCCGTGCCGTTGTTTACCGGTGAATGGAACGACGATTTCCACAATGCCGTCCATGTCTTCGCCACCGGTGAGACCCACGCCTATTACAAGGATTTTGCCCGTGAGCCGGAAAAGCTGATCGCCCGGATTCTGACGGAAGGTTTCGCTTACCAGGGCGAGGTGTCGGCGCAGAGCGGCAAGCCGCGCGGCGTGAAAAGTTCTGGCCAGCCGCCGGTCGCCTTTGTGGATTTCATCCAGAACCACGACCAGGTAGGCAATCGCGCCCAGGGCGACAGGCTAATCGAACTGGCCGGCACCGACCGGACAAAGGTTCTGCTCGCCACGCTACTCTTCTCGCCACATATCCCGCTGCTCTTTATGGGCGAGGAGTATGGCGAGACCAATCCATTCCTGTTCTTCACCGATTTCCACGGCGATCTCGCCAAAGCCGTGCGCGAGGGGCGCGCAAAGGAATTCGAAGGCCATGCCGGGCATGAAGATGGAAGCGTGCCCGATCCGAACGCACAGCAGACCTTTGAGATGTCGAAGCTGGACTGGGAAAAACCGGAGAGCGAGGATGGCAAGAGATGGCTGGCGCTGACCAAAGAGCTGTTGGCGCTGCGTCAGAAACATGTCGTGCCGCTGCTTGCCACGGCGGGCGGCGATTCCGGCAAGGTGGTGAAAACTGCACCGGGCTTCGTCGCTGTCAGCTGGGGTTTCCCGCAAGGCACGCTGTCGATTGCGCTCAACATCAGCGAGTCCACCCAGCCGCTTCCTGACCAGCCTGGCGAGACGATTTTCGCCTGGCCGAAAGCGGCAAGTGAGCTGCCGCAAAACTCCATCGTTGTCCGCCTCGCATCGGGAGACGCAAAGTGAAGATTCCAACCGCCACCTACCGTATTCAGTTCCGTAACGGCATGACTTTTGACCGCGCCGCTGCGCTTGTGCCCTATTTAAAGCGGCTCGGTATCAGCCACCTCTATGCCTCGCCGGTCTTTACCGCGACTTCTGAATCAACCCATGGCTACGACGTCACCGACGCCAATGAGATCGAACCTTCCATCGGCGGTCGCGCAGGCTTTGATCGCATGTCGAAAGCGCTTAAGGAGGCCGGTCTTGGCCTGATCCTCGACATCGTGCCGAACCATATGGCCGCCTCGCTGGAAAACCCCTGGTGGCGCGACGTGATTGAGCATGGCAAAAATAGCCGCTACGCCCGCCATTTTGATATCGACTGGTCGCGCCGTCTCACCTTACCCTTCCTCGGCGATACCTTTGAGGCCGAGCTGGAAAACGGCAATATCGCCGTGAAGCCCGATCCGGGCACCGGCAGGCCCGCTTTCGCTTATTTTGAGAATTTTTATCCGCTTACTCCAGAGAGCTGGCAAGACCACGAGGCGGAGGTGCTGAAACTCGCCGACAAGGCGGAAATTGCCAAACTACATGATCGCCAGCCCTGGAGGCTGATGTCATGGCGGGATGCGCCGCGCGAACTTTCCTATCGTCGCTTTTTTGAAATTGCCGGTCTCGCTGGCGTCCGGGTCGAGGACAAAGCCGTGTTCGACGATACACACCGGCTGATCCTCGAACTCGTCCGTTCCGGCGCGGTCGATGGACTGCGGGTGGATCATGTGGACGGGCTAGCCGATCCGAAAGCTTATCTTGAGCTTTTACGTCACGAGGCGGGGCCGGACTGTTATATCACGGTGGAGAAGATTGTTGGCGAGGGCGAATATATTCCGGCGGAATGGCCGATTTCTGGCACCACCGGTTACGAGTTTATCGCCTCGCTCTCCGATGCGCTGGTGGATGGCGAGAAGGTTGGCGCTCTGCGCAAGGCCTATGAGGATGCCATGGGCAAGCCGGTGGACGTGAAAGCGGAACTGCGGGCGGCCAAACTTTTGATGGCGAACAGAAATTTCGAAGGTGAATTTACCGCGCTGCTGAGACTCGCCACGACGATCGCCAAAACGGATGGCGTGGCGCTTGAGGAACAAACCCTTCGGTCGCCCCTGCGCGAGCTGCTGGTCGCCTTCCCGGTTTACCGCACCTACGGCACGACGCAGGGGCTGCCGCCGGAAGGCGCTGAGATGCTGCAAAAGGTGGCGAAAAAGGTGAGAAGCAGCGCAAACGCTCCCGATCCTCAGGCGCTCGATTTTCTTACCCGCATTCTTGCTGGCGAGGTCTCTGACGCGGCTTCCGGCGAGGCCGCGACCTTCCGTACCCGATTCCAGCAGCTGACCGGCCCGCTGATGGCGAAATCGGTGGAGGATACGCTGTTCTTTCGTCTGCATATGGCGCTGGCCCTGAATGAAGTGGGCGCCGAGCCGTTGCCGCGCACCTTTTCGCTCGAGCGCTTCCATGCAGAGATGAAGACACGGCTGGAGCGACAGCCGGATGCGCTTTCCGGCACCTCAACTCACGATACCAAACGCGGTGAAGACGCCCGTGCGCGGCTCTATACCCTCACCGAAGCGCCGGAGATATGGGCGGAATGCGTCGACCGCTGGCGTCAGATGAACCATTCACAGGTCAAAGTACTCGACGATGGCCCGGCACCGAAACCGGCCGTGGAATGGATGCTCTACCAGGCGCTGGCCGGCGTCTGGCCAACAACGCTCCAGCCGCAAGATGAAGCCGGTCTGAAAGCGCTGGAAGAGCGGTTTCTCCCCTATGTGGAAAAAGCGCTGCGGGAAGCGAAGCTGCGCACCGACTGGGCCGACAGCAACGATACCTATGAAAAGGCGGTGCTCGACTATGCCCGCCACCTGCTCTCGCCAGCTAACCAGACTTTTCTGCGGGATTTTACCGATGCACTGCAACCCTTCGTCAGTGCCGGGCTGGTGAACAGTCTCACCCAGACCGTCATCAAGCTGGCGGCGCCGGGCGTGCCGGATATCTACCAGGGCAGCGAGGCGCTGGATTTCAGTCTCGTCGATCCCGACAACCGGCGTGAACCGGATTTCGCCGCGCTTGCACGGATGCTGGATGAAGAAGCGCCGGATTTCTCCGCAGCAGAAGTGTGGCTGAATGGCCGGTTTAAACAATTTGTTATTACCCGACTTTTGCATTGCCGCCAGCAGGCGCCGACGCTGTTCCGCCAGGGTGATTATTTGCCGCTCGCTGCCACGGGCAAGCGGGCGCAAAATGTTTTGGCCTTCGCGCGGACGGAAAGCGATGATGCGCTGATCGTTATCGCGCCTCGCCTCGTCTTTGCCGCGTCTGACCAACAGCATACGGAACAGGGGGAGACGAAAATCGTCCTGCCTGAGCAGCTTGCTAACCGACGCTACCGCGACATTCTCAGCGGAGAAGAGATATTGGTAGACGATCGGATCGGTGTGGAAACCGTTAATGGACGGGCTGCTGTAAGGCTGCTAAGAGGGTGATTCGCGGAATGAAGTGAAAACTCGCTACCCTGGTTCAGACATAAAAAAACCCTGCCGAGGCAGGGTTTTTTATTAAGGCATCAGCCGTGACGATTACTCGTCGTCGCTGCCGCCAAGACCGGCGTTCAGCAGTTCAGCCAGGCTGGCAGAGGCTTCATCCGCAGTAACCTGCGGAACAACCGGTGCTTCACCTGCCTGACGGCGACGCATACGATCCTGATGGTATGCATAACCGGTACCGGCCGGGATCAGACGACCCACGATGACGTTCTCTTTCAGGCCGCGCAGTTCGTCGCGTTTGCCCGCAACGGCTGCTTCGGTCAGGACACGCGTGGTCTCCTGGAACGAGGCGGCAGAGATGAACGACTCGGTTGCCAGCGACGCTTTGGTGATACCCAGCAGATCGCGCATATAGGTCGCGCCGATTTTGCCGCCCGCTTCCAGATCGCGGTTAGAGATCTTGATGCGAGAGACTTCCGCCTGCTCGCCTTCAAGGAACTCAGAGCTACCGGCGCTGCTGATGGTCGCTTTACGCAGCATCTGACGTACGATGACTTCGATGTGCTTATCGTTAATCTTAACGCCCTGCAGACGATAAACGTCCTGCACTTCGTTAGTGATGTAACGCGTCACAGCATGGACGCCACGCAGACGCAGAATGTCGTGCGGAGATTCCGGGCCGTCAGAGACCACGTCGCCACGCTCAACACGCTCACCTTCAAATACGTTGAGCTGACGCCATTTCGGGATCATCTCTTCGTACGGCTCGCTGCCATCAACCGGTGTAATCACCAGACGACGCTTACCTTTGGTCTCTTTACCGAAGGAGATAATCCCGCTGATTTCAGCCAGGATTGCCGGCTCTTTCGGACGACGCGCTTCGAACAGGTCAGCAACGCGCGGCAGACCACCGGTAATATCCTTGGTACCGCCAGATTCCTGCGGAACACGCGCCAGGGTATCACCCGAGCTGATCTTCACGCCATCTTCCAGCTGTACAATCGCTTTGCCCGGCAGGAAGTACTGAGCAGGCATATCAGAGCCTGGGATCAGAACGTCATCACCGTTAGCGTCGACGATTTTCAGTGCCGGACGCAGATCTTTACCACCGGAAGTACGCTCTGCACTATCCAGAACCACCAGCGATGACAGACCGGTCAATTCGTCCGTCTGACGCGTAATGGTTTGACCGTCAATCATGTCGGTGAAACGGACGAAGCCGCTCACTTCGGTGATTACCGGCATGGTATGCGGATCCCAGTTCGCTACGGTTTCGCCCGCTGCGACCTGCTCGCCGTCACCTTTCGCCATGGTGGCACCGTAAGGAACTTTATAGCTCTCTTTGGTACGACCAAATTCGTCGATCATTTTCAGTTCAACGTTACGCGAGGTGATCACCAGCTTGCCAGCGGAGTTGGTTACCGACTTGGCGTTGGTCAGCTTGATGGTACCTTTGTTCTTCACCTGAATGCTGGATTCAGCAGCCGCACGCGATGCCGCACCACCGATGTGGAACGTACGCATCGTCAGCTGTGTACCCGGCTCACCGATTGACTGTGCTGCGATAACACCGATGGCCTCACCTTTGTTGATGATGTGACCACGCGCCAGATCGCGACCGTAGCAGTGCGCGCACACACCAAAGTCGGTTTCACAGCTCACCACAGAACGCACTTTTACGCTGTCGACAGAGTTCTCTTCCAACAGGTCACAGATGTGCTCATGCATCAGCGTGTTACGCGGAACCAGGATGTCAGCGGTGCCCGGCTTCAGTACGTCTTCAGCCGTTACACGGCCCAGTACGCGCTCACGCAGCGGCTCTTTCACGTCGCCGCCTTCGATAACCGGCGTCATCAGGATGCCTTCGTGCGTACCACAATCATCTTCGGTCACGACCAGATCCTGCGCCACGTCAACCAGACGACGGGTCAGATAACCGGAGTTCGCGGTTTTCAGTGCGGTATCCGCCAGACCTTTACGCGCACCGTGCGTGGAGATGAAGTACTGGAGTACGTTCAAACCTTCACGGAAGTTCGCGGTGATCGGCGTTTCGATGATGGAGCCATCCGGCTTCGCCATCAGGCCACGCATACCGGCCAGCTGACGAATCTGGGCAGCAGAACCACGCGCACCGGAGTCGGCCATCATAAAGATGCTGTTAAAGGAAACCTGACGCTCTTCTTCGCCGTCACGGTTAATGACCAGCTCAGTTGACAGGTTTTCCATCATCGCCTTCGCTACGCGCTCGTTCGCCGCAGCCCAGATATCGATGACTTTGTTATAACGCTCGCCTGCGGTTACCAGACCAGACTGGAACTGCTCCTGGATCTCAGCCACTTCCGCTTCCGCTTCGGTAATGATTTCCACTTTCTTCGCCGGGATCACCATGTCGTCGATGCCTACTGACGCACCTGAACGGGCTGCGTAAGCAAAACCGGTGTACATGGTCTGGTCAGCAAAGATAACGGTCGGCTTCAGGCCCAGAATGCGGTAACAGGTGTTCAGCATTTTGGAGATCGCCTTTTTACCCAGCGCCTGGTTGACGATGGAGTAAGGCAGACCTTGCGGTACGATCATCCACAGAATCGCACGACCGATAGTGGTATCGATGATGCTGGTTTTCGGGATGAATTCGCCCTGCTCGTCTTTACTGTATTCAGTAATACGCACTTTAACGCGTGCATGCAGCTCGGCCAGGCCAGCGCGGTAAACACGCTCAGCTTCTTTCGGGCCAGTCAGCACCATGCCTTCGCCGCGCGCATTTACTTTGTCGCGGGTCATGTAGTACAGACCCAGAACAACGTCCTGAGACGGAACGATGATCGGCTCGCCGTTCGCTGGCGACAGGATGTTGTTGGTAGACATCATCAGCGCACGCGCTTCCAGCTGGGCTTCCAGCGTCAGCGGTACGTGAACAGCCATCTGGTCACCATCGAAGTCGGCGTTATAGGCCGCACATACCAGCGGGTGCAGCTGGATCGCTTTACCTTCGATCAGAACCGGTTCAAATGCCTGAATACCCAGACGGTGCAGCGTCGGCGCACGGTTCAGCAGAACCGGGTGCTCACGGATCACTTCGTCGAGGATATCCCATACCACCGCTTCTTCGCGCTCAACCATTTTCTTCGCGGCTTTGATGGTGGTGGCCAGGCCACGCAGCTCAAGCTTGCCGTAGATGAACGGTTTGAACAGTTCCAGTGCCATTTTCTTCGGCAGGCCGCACTGGTGCAGACGCAGGTATGGACCTACGGTGATAACCGAACGACCAGAGTAGTCGACACGTTTACCCAGCAGGTTCTGACGGAAACGACCCTGCTTACCTTTGATCATGTCAGCCAGCGATTTCAGCGGACGCTTGTTGGAGCCAGTGATGGCGCGACCACGACGGCCGTTATCCAGCAGCGCATCTACCGCTTCCTGCAGCATACGTTTTTCGTTGCGCACAATGATATCGGGCGCAGCCAGATCCAGCAGGCGTTTCAGACGGTTGTTACGGTTGATCACACGACGATAAAGGTCGTTGAGATCGGACGTCGCGAAACGGCCACCATCCAGCGGAACCAGCGGACGCAGATCCGGCGGCAGCACCGGCAGCACGGTCAGGATCATCCACTCCGGCTTGTTGCCGGACTGTACGAACGCTTCCAGCAGCTTGATGCGCTTGGTCAGCTTCTTACGCTTGGTTTCGGAATTGGTTTCGTTCAGCTCTTCACGCAGCTGCTCGCATTCCTGCTCCAGATCCATGTTTTTCAACAGGGCCTGGATCGCTTCGGCGCCCATTTTGGCGTCGAACTCATCACCGAACTCTTCCAGCGCGTCCAGATATTGCTCTTCGGTCAGGATCTGACGCTTCTCGAGGTTGGTCATGCCACCCTCGACCACCACGTAAGATTCGAAGTAGAGCACGCGTTCGATATCGCGCAGCGGCATATCCAGCAGCAGGCCGATACGGGACGGCAGTGACTTCAGGAACCAGATGTGCGCGGTCGGCGAAGCCAGCTCGATGTGGCCCATACGCTCACGGCGTACTTTAGTCTGGGTCACTTCAACGCCGCACTTCTCACAGATCACGCCGCGGTGTTTCAGGCGCTTGTACTTACCGCACAGGCACTCGTAGTCTTTTACCGGCCCGAAAATACGGGCACAGAACAGACCGTCGCGCTCAGGTTTGAAGGTACGATAGTTGATGGTTTCCGGCTTTTTCACTTCACCAAAAGACCAGGAACGGATCATGTCTGGCGAGGCCAGAGCAATTTTGATCGCATCAAACTCTTCGGTTTTAGTTTGCGCTTTCAGAAACTTAAGTAAGTCTTTCACGGATTAGCTCCCGTCGGAGTGAGACTTCTCAGAGACGTCCGACCGGAGTCGGACGCCCTGTAACCAGTACAAATGCGAGTGCTTACTCGTCTTCCAGCTCGATGTTGATACCCAGCGAGCGAATCTCTTTCAACAGTACGTTGAACGATTCCGGCATGCCCGGTTCCATCTGATGGTTGCCGTCCACGATGTTCTTATACATCTTGGTACGACCGTTCACGTCATCAGACTTAACGGTAAGCATTTCCTGCAGGGTATACGCGGCGCCGTAAGCTTCCAGCGCCCATACTTCCATCTCACCGAAGCGCTGACCACCGAACTGCGCCTTACCACCCAGCGGCTGCTGAGTAACGAGGCTGTAAGAGCCGGTAGAACGCGCATGCATCTTGTCATCCACCAGGTGGTTGAGTTTCAGCATGTACATATAGCCAACGGTAACCGGACGCTCGAACTGCTCGCCGGTACGACCATCAAACAGCGTAATCTGACCAGAAGTCGGCAGATCGCCGAGCTGCAGCAGCTCTTTGATTTCGCTCTCTTTGGCGCCGTCGAATACCGGCGTTGCGATCGGCATACCTTTTTTCAGGTTCTCAGCCAGACGCAGCACTTCGTCGTCGGTGAAGGTGCTGATATCCACTTTCTGACGGATATCCGCGCCCAGATCGTAAGCACGCTGGATAAACTCACGCAGTTTGGCAACTTCTTCCTGCTTCTTCAGCATGGCGTTGATCTTGTCGCCAATGCCTTTCGCCGCCATACCCAAGTGGGTTTCCAGAATCTGACCGATGTTCATACGTGACGGTACGCCCAGCGGGTTCAGTACGATGTCGACCGGCGTGCCGTTCTCATCGTAAGGCATATCTTCGATCGGGTTGATCTTGGAGATAACGCCTTTGTTCCCGTGACGACCTGCCATTTTGTCACCCGGCTGAATCTGACGTTTAACTGCCAGATAAACCTTAACGATTTTCAGCACGCCCGGCGCCAGATCGTCGCCCTGGGTGATTTTACGGCGCTTGGCTTCGAGTTTTTTCTCAAACTCGTGCTTCAGCTCATCGTACTGCTCCGCCAGCTGCTCCAGCTGGTTTTGCTTATCTTCGTCGGTCAGGCCCAGCTCCAGCCAGCGCTCGCGCGGCAGCTTGTCCAGCTTGTCCGCTTCCACGCCGCCAGAGATCAGCACCGCCTGAATACGACCGAACAGGCCCGCTTCGAGGATCTGCAATTCTTCAGACAGGTCTTTTTTCGCCTGCTTCAGCTGCATTTCTTCAATTTCCAGCGCGCGCTTGTCTTTCTCAACGCCATCGCGGGTAAAGACCTGTACATCGATAACGGTACCGGAAACGCCGTTCGGCACGCGCAGTGACGAATCTTTCACGTCAGAGGCTTTTTCACCGAAGATCGCACGCAGCAGTTTCTCTTCCGGCGTCAGCTGGGTTTCGCCTTTCGGCGTCACTTTACCCACCAGAATGTCGCCACCGGTCACTTCCGCGCCGATGTAGACGATGCCAGACTCATCCAGTTTGGAGAGCGCAGCTTCACCCACGTTCGGGATGTCAGCGGTGATCTCTTCCGGCCCCAGCTTGGTGTCGCGAGACACGCACGCCAGTTCCTGGATGTGAATCGTGGTGAAGCGATCTTCCTGTACCACACGCTCGGAGACCAGAATGGAGTCTTCGAAGTTGTAGCCGTTCCACGGCATGAACGCTACGCGCATGTTCTGGCCCAGCGCCAGTTCACCGAGGTCGGTGGACGGACCATCTGCCAACACGTCACCGCGCTCAACCGGCTCACCCAGAGAGACACACGGCATCTGGTTGATGCAGGTGTTCTGGTTAGAACGGGTGTACTTGGTCAGGTTGTAAATATCAATGCCCGCTTCGCCCGGATACATTTCGTCTTCGTTAACTTTGATAACGATACGAGACGCATCCACGTACTGAACGGTACCGCCGCGTTTCGCCACGGCAGTTACGCCGGAGTCGACCGCTACCGCACGCTCCATGCCAGTACCTACCAGCGGCTTGTCAGCGCGCAGAGTCGGTACAGCCTGACGTTGCATGTTCGCACCCATCAGGGCGCGGTTGGCGTCATCGTGCTCCAGGAACGGGATCAGCGACGCACCGACAGAAACCACCTGTTGAGTGGAAACGTCCATGTAGTCAACCTGATCGCGGCTGAACAGGCTCGATTCGCCTTTGCTACGGCAGGTGACCAGATCGTCAACAAAGTGACCTTCTTCGTCGAGCTGGGCGTTCGCCTGAGCGATAACGTAGTTACCCTCTTCAATCGCAGAGAGGTAATGAATTTCGTCAGAAACCACACCGTCGATAACGCGACGATAAGGGGTTTCGAGGAAGCCGTACTCGTTGGTCTGCGCATAAACAGAGAGCGAGTTGATCAGACCGATGTTCGGGCCTTCCGGCGTTTCGATCGGACAAACACGACCGTAGTGCGTTGGGTGTACGTCTCGCACTTCAAAGCCGGCGCGCTCACGAGTCAGGCCGCCCGGACCCAGTGCAGAGATACGACGTTTGTGCGTAATCTCAGACAGCGGGTTGTTCTGGTCCATAAACTGAGAAAGCTGGCTGGAACCGAAGAACTCTTTCACCGCGGCCGAAATCGGCTTGGCGTTAATCATGTCCTGCGGCATCAGCGTATCGAGATCGCCCAGTGACAGACGCTCTTTCACCGCACGCTCAACACGGACCAGGCCAACGCGGAACTGGTTCTCCGCCATTTCGCCGACGGAACGGATACGACGGTTGCCGAGGTGGTCGATATCGTCCACTTCGCCTTTACCGTTACGGATATCGATGAGCTTCTTCATCACTTCAATGATGTCGGATTTGCTCAGGATACCGGAACCTTCGATCTCGTCGCGCAGCAGCGAACGGTTGAACTTCATACGACCAACCGCGGAAAGATCGTAGCGGTCTTCGGAGAAGAACAGGTTCTCGAACAGGTTTTCTGCCGCTTCACGCGTCGGCGGTTCGCCAGGACGCATCATGCGATAGATCTCAACCAGCGCGCTCAGGCGATCGCTGGTCGGATCGACACGCAGGGTCTCGGAAATATACGGACCGTGGTCGAGGTCGTTGGTAAACAGCGTTTCGATACGTTTGTGGCCAGACTGGCTCAGCTTCGCCAACAGATCCAGCGACAGCTCCATGTTCGCCGCGACCAGCAGTTCGCCGGTGCTCTCATCCACGTAATCTTTCGCGACCACTTTACCGGCGATATATTCGACCGGTACTTCGATGTGCTGGATGCCATCTTTTTCCAGCTGACGAATATGGCGCGCGGTAATACGACGACCTTTTTCAACGTAGACCGTGCCGTTGGCTTCGATATCGAAGGAGGCGGTTTCGCCACGCAGGCGCTCAGGCACCAGTTCCATCTGCAGCTTGTTGTCGCGGATCTCAAACACCACTTTTTCGAAGAACAGATCGAGGATCTGTTCCGTGGTGAATTCCAGCGCGCGCAGAATGATACTGGCCGGCAGCTTACGACGACGGTCAATACGGACGAACAGGTTGTCTTTCGGGTCGAACTCAAAGTCGAGCCATGAACCACGATAAGGAATGATGCGTGCGTTATACAGCACTTTACCCGAAGAGTGGGTTTTACCCTTATCGCTGTCGAAAAAGACGCCAGGACTACGATGCAGCTGAGAAACGATAACACGCTCAGTACCATTGATAACAAAGGTACCGTTTTCAGTCATGAGCGGGATTTCGCCCATGTAGACTTCTTGCTCTTTAATGTCTTTTACGGTGCCTTCCGGCGCTTCGCGCTCGTAGATCACCAGACGCAGTTTGACACGCAGCGGAGCAGAATAAGTTACGCCGCGAATCTGACACTCTTTCACGTCAAAGACAGGTTCGCCCAGACGGTAGCTGACATATTGCAGCTCAGAGTTACCGCTGTAGCTCTGGATAGGGAATACGGAACGGAATGCAGCTTCCAGACCGTACTGGCCTTCCGGATCTTGCTCGATAAACTTCTGGAACGAGTCAAGCTGGATAGAAAGGAGATAAGGTATGTCCAGCACTTGCGGACGTTTACCAAAATCCTTACGAATACGTTTTTTCTCGGTATAGGAGTAAACCATAGGGTTCCTCAGCTAGCTGACAAGTCGACCCACGCTGTCCGTCCTGAAGGGACAGTTCATGCAACACTATTTTGTTTCTCACGAGATGCGAAACACCTCATGCAATACGTCTTTCTATCACTCTTAAATCATTTCATTGCTTTTGCATGGGCAGGGAACCCTCACAGGAAAGCAGTATATTAAGTCGTCGATAGAAAAAGATATTGAAGAACGCTCGATGGACAAACAATGCGAAACCCCATCGAGGCTCTGGAGCGCAAAAAGGCTGGTGACCCAAAAGCCACCAGCCATCAGCCTGAAATTACTCAGACTGCAACCCGAAGGTTGTCTTACTTAACTTCAACTTCAGCGCCAGCGTCTTTCAGAGCAGTTTCAAGTGCAGCTGCGTCGTCTTTGCTGATGCCTTCTTTGATTGCAGCCGGAGCAGCTTCAACCAGGTCTTTAGCTTCTTTCAGGCCCAGACCAGTTGCGCTACGTACAGCTTTGATTACTGCAACTTTGTTCGCGCCAGCAGCTTTCAGGATGACGTCGAATTCAGTTTTCTCTTCAACAGCTTCAGCCGGGCCAGCAGCAACAGCTACAGCGGCAGCAGCAGAAACGCCGAATTTTTCTTCCATAGCAGAAACCAGCTCAACTACTTCCATTACGGACATAGCGGCAACAGCTTCCAGAATTTGGTCTTTAGTAATAGACATGACAATTGTTCCTAAGAATCAGAAAAAGTTTATACGTTAGCAAGTACGATGGAAAAGAAATTGGGCTTAAGCCGCTTCTTTTGCGTCGCGAACAGCAGCCAGAGTGCGGACCAGTTTGCCTGCAGCGGCTTCTTTCATGGTCGACATCAGACGTGCCAGTGCTTCTTCGTAAGTCGGCAGCGTTGCCAGACGGTCAATTTGTGCCGCCGGGATCAGCTCACCTTCAAAGGCTGCAGCTTTGACCTCAAATTTTGCATTCGCTTTCGCGAAATCTTTGAACAGACGAGCAGCAGCGCCCGGGTGTTCCATAGAATATGCAATCAGGGTCGGACCAACAAACGTGTCTTTCAGGCACTCAAACTGAGTACCTTCAACGACGCGGCGCAGCAGGGTGTTACGAACAACACGCATGTAAACGCCAGCTTCACGACCTGCTTTACGCAGTTCAGTCATTTTGTCTACGGTCACGCCACGGGAATCCGCAACAACCGCAGACAGCGCGCCTTTGGCTACTTCGCTGACTTCAGCAACAATCGCTTGTTTGTCTTGAAGATTTAATGCCATTAGCTTTTGCTCCTGGATTTTGGCCGGGGATGAATTTCCCCGGAACTCACTTCACTTATCACCCTTGCGGGAAGATAAGCGCTGAAACACGGTGAGCAGAATCCAGCTAAGAAAAAATTCTTTTCGGCTCTGTCACCGTCTACGCAGGGGATTAAGCGTTGTATCCGAAAATACGCCGCTCCTGCGGTCTTGGACGGAGGCCAGGATAAGGCCTGACTCCAACCTAAATTCGTTTGTGTGCTCGAAAGCACAACGGGCGTAAGATTCTAGATGAATTTTTCGCCCGTTTCAAGCAGCAATTAGCTTGCTGCTGCGTTCAGACCAGACTGGTCAACGGCAACGCCGGCGCCCATGGTGGTGGAGAGGCTAACTTTCTTGATGAACACGCCTTTCGCCTGAGACGGTTTTGCTTTTTTCAGCGCAACCAGCAGAGCTTCCAGGTTTTCTTTCAGTTTGTCAGCGTCAAAATCCACTTTACCGATGGTGGTGTGGATGATGCCGTTTTTGTCGTTACGATAACGAACCTGACCTGCTTTAGCGTTTTTCACTGCTTCAGCAACGTTCGGCGTTACGGTACCGACTTTTGGGTTCGGCATCAGGCCGCGCGGGCCCAGAACCTGGCCCAGTTGGCCAACAACGCGCATCGCATCCGGAGAAGCGATAACCACGTCAAAGTTCATTTCGCCTTTTTTGATCTGGTCAGCCAGATCTTCCATGCCTACCAGCTCAGCGCCAGCTGCTTTAGCAGCTTCGGCGTTTGCGCCTTGAGCAAACACGGCAACACGTACTGAGCGGCCAGTACCGTGCGGCAGAACGGTCGCGCCGCGCACGTTCTGGTCAGATTTACGTGCATCAATGCCGAGGTTAACGGCAACGTCCACGCTCTCTACAAATTTAGCGGTAGCCAGTTCTTTCAGCAGAGCAACAGCTTCGTTGATTTCGTACTGTTTGGTCGCATCAACTTTGTCACGGATCACGCGCATGCGCTTGGTCAGCTTAGCCATTTCTTAGTCCTCCACTACCAGGCCCATGGAACGAGCAGTACCTTCGATGGAACGAGTCATCGCTTCCACGTCAGCACCAGTCATGTCCGCAGCTTTGGTTTCTGCGATTTCACGTACCTGAGCACGAGTTACTTTACCGACTTTGTCTTTGTTCGGCTTACCTGAACCAGACTTAACGCCTGCTGCTTTTTTCAGCAGAACCGCCGCCGGCGGGGTTTTGGTAACGAAGGTGAAAGAACGGTCGCTGTATACGGTGATAACAACAGGAGTCGGCAGACCTTTTTCCAGAGATTCGGTCTTGGCGTTGAACGCTTTACAGAATTCCATGATGTTAACGCCCTGCTGACCCAGAGCCGGACCAACCGGTGGGCTCGGGTTAGCCATACCAGCTGCAACCTGCAGCTTGACGTAGGCTTGTACTTTCTTGGCCATGATATTTCCTCTTTTGGGTATAGCGCCTGATAACAGGCTTCCCGTGATAACAGTTCACACGCTGTTGCCAGCGCATAAAAACAAAAGGCGCGAAATTATAGTTAAATTTCGCGCCTGCTGCAAGAGCTAAAAAATAAGCGATGGGGAAAAATTAACCTTTTTCCACCTGGCTGAAGTCGAGCTCGACGGGAGTCGCACGACCGAAGATCGAAACAGAAACCTTCAGGCGGCTTTTCTCGTAATCCACCTCTTCCACCACGCCGTTGAAGTCGGCAAACGGGCCATCGTTGACGCGGACCATTTCGCCGGGTTCGAACAGCGTTTTTGGACGCGGCTTATCGCCAACCTGTTGCAGGCGATTCATGATCGCATCCACTTCTTTATCGCTGATAGGCGCCGGACGGTCAGAAGTGCCGCCGATAAAGCCCATCACGCGCGGAACGCTGCGCACCAGGTGCCAGCTGGCGTCATTCATCACCATCTGCACCAGGACGTAGCCCGGGAAGAATTTGCGTTCGCTTTTGCGACGTTGACCGCCACGGATTTCAACCACTTCTTCAGTGGGCACCATGACGTCGCCAAACAGTTCTTCCATGTTGTGCAATTTGATGTGCTCGCGCAGCGACTGTGCTACGCGGCCTTCAAAACCGGAAAACGCCTGCACGACGTACCAGCGTTTTTTTGGAGCTTCAGACATTTCAGAACCTCAGGCCAGTGATAAACGATACCAGACGGACCAGAATACCATCCAGCCCCCACAAAATCAGTGACATCACGGCGGTAACCGCGGCAACGATTAAGGTGGTGTGCAGCGTTTCCTGACGAGTTGGCCAGATGACCTTACGCATTTCGGTTCTTGCTTCGCGTGCAAAAGCCACGGTCGCCTTGCCTTTTGTCGTCAACAGCGCAATGCCGCCCGCTGCGGCAATCAGCACAACGACAGCCAGCGCACGTAAAAACAATGTCACATCGCGATAGTAGTAATTACCGACGATCGCGACGATCAGCAATAGAGCAACAACCAGCCACTTTATCGCTTCCAGGCCGCGCCCGCTCCCTTGAGCTTCGGTATTCGCACTCATAAACCAACCTGCCACAATAATTCAGAAACTATTCTGCCCCGCAGTGCGAGGCATCCAAACCGAATGAGCTTTTGAGGCGTAACTCGGTATCCTGGGCCGTGCTACAGAGCCTGTCTCAGCAATGATTATGATCGAAAATCACTGATGAGCCAGGTTCTATATAACAGCGTACAAAAAGGGCATCAAATGATGCCCTTTTCGTGTGCATTGCGTCAAATGTTATCGATTAATTAAGCGATAACTTTGGCAACAACGCCCGCGCCAACGGTACGGCCGCCTTCGCGGATTGCGAAACGCAGACCGTCGTCCATCGCGATCGGGTGGATCAGGGTAACAACCATTTTGATGTTGTCGCCCGGCATCACCATCTCAACGCCTTCCGGCAGTTCGATGGTTCCGGTCACGTCAGTGGTACGGAAGTAGAACTGCGGACGGTAGCCTTTGAAGAACGGAGTGTGACGACCGCCTTCATCTTTGGACAGGATGTACACTTCTGATTCGAACTGGGTGTGCGGCTTGATTGAGCCCGGCTTGGCCAGAACCTGACCACGCTCGATCTCTTCACGCTTGATACCACGCAGCAGAACGCCCACGTTCTCACCCGCCTGACCCTGGTCCAGCAGTTTGCGGAACATTTCAACGCCGGTACAGGTTGATTTCGCAGTGGCTTTGATGCCCACGATTTCAACTTCTTCACCCACTTTGATAATGCCGCGCTCTACACGACCGGTCACAACGGTACCACGACCAGAGATGGAGAATACGTCTTCGATCGGCAGCAGGAACGGCTTGTCAATTGCGCGCTCCGGATCCGGGATGTAGGAATCCAGGTGGCCGGCC
>NZ_JBGFSN010000012.1:0-171624 GCF_044342975.1 Pantoea osteomyelitidis | reverse complement strand
CATTGAACCGGCATGCGGCGTGTCTCTCTCACTCTTGTACGAGCACAAAATCAGGTTTAACCCTGCTAATAATGTACTGGTAATTGTTTGCGGCGGGGCATCGGTCACGCTGGAAGGGATCGTAGGCTGACAGAAGAACAAATTAATCCTGCCAGAGTTTATGAGCAAAAGGATCGGCGAACTGCCCGGTTAATCAACTTGTTTTGAAGTGAGTTGAGTCCGTTTTGTCACAAAGCAGACTGGCGCGTGGGTCAAGGTCCGCTATGAGCGAAAAGCGGACGTTGTTACGATCGGGGTAACGTATTCTAACTCACCATATGGCAACGGGTTGCTTTATCTCAGACTATAACTTCGCAAGTTCATCAACCAATCAGGGACCTTCGACATAAAGCAACATAGTCTGTGCAATAGCCATTTTGGCATCGCGAAAAATGCAGGACATCTCAGGCTGTTTAAATATTAATCATGTAGTAATCGCTAAGCTTGTTAGCATTAAAGGTTAAATTTATATTATTGATTGTATTGATTATATTTTATTATCCGCAAATTGCTATTGTATGCCCTGCCATTTGAGTGTAGTGATCACTACATTATCAGCCTGCAGCAATGAGGAGAAAAAACAATGACTCAGTCTTTTCAGAACAAAATCGCAGTTATAACTGGAGCGTCATCTGGCATTGGTCTGGGAATAGCACAGGAGCTTTCAGCACTCGGTGCAACCGTAATCATTACAGGGCGAAACAAAAATAAACTGGAACTGGCAGTCAGTACGCTTGGCCCGAATGCGTGTCAGTTTCAGGTGGATGTGAGCAATCTGACGGAGCTGAATACATTTTATGAGCAAATCCGTTCCCGGTTTGGTCGCATTGATATTCTGATAGCAAATGCAGGCATGGGAGAGATTGAACCTCTCGGGCAAATTACCCCGGAAAAGTTTGATCTCCAGTTCACCACAAATGTCAGGGGTATCACTTTTACCGTACAGAAAGCCTTGCCGCTTATGAAGCCCGGCAGCAGTATTGTTATCACAGGCTCAACTGCTTCTATTAATCCCGGAGAAGGACTGAGTGTCTATGGCGGTACCAAGGCCGCCTTACGCGCTATGGTTCGTAGCTGGATACTGGATATCAAGGGTGCCGGCATTCGCATCAATATCCTCAGTCCCGGTCCGGTTGATACGCAGTCCCTGCGCGATTTCCTTCCAGAACCGGTGGACGCAATCCTGCAGTCTTTACGCGACCGCAGCCCGCTTGGTCGCATTGGGCGGACCGAGGAAATTGCGAAAGCTGTAGTTTTTCTTTCCAGTGATGCCGCCGCTTATATCAATGGCGCAGAGATATTCGCCGACGGTGGTGCTTCTCAGATCTGACCGAATCTCTGAAGAGATAAGATCTGTGGACAGCCCGTATGTCCGACGATTCACTGTTTTCTGCTGTAGTGCGCACTGGCTTTCACTTTTTTATACCCGTCAGCCATCAGAGCCAGAACGGCGAGCCATATCGGGATATATGTCAGCAGCGATGCCAGGGTCAGTTTTTCTCCTGGCAGAAAAAGTGACACCAGAAATAACAGCAGGGGCTCGACATAAGACAGCATGCCAAACACCGTAAACGAGAGGCTACTGCTTGCAAGCAGGAAGCAGAGTAATGCAGAACCGCTCAGTAATCCCAGCCCTGCCAGGATGACCCATCCGCCGACAGGACCTGCGGGTAACCATTCTTTTCCGCTTCCCTGATAAAACAGCAGGGCAATTGCTGGCATCACAAGTAGTAAGTTTTCTGCAATTACGCTAAAGAAAGCGTTATTTTGCAGCTGACGTTTGATAATGAAATACGGCGGATATCCCAGCATAACGACAAGCGCCACGAACGGAAGAGAACGCACTATCATAATTTCAGCCGCAACGCCGCAGCCCGCCAGCAGTACAGCAATTTTCTGCCACCCTGACATCTTTTCACCGTACAACGCTCTGCCGGTTAGTACCATGGCCAGAGGCAACAGAAAGTACCCGAGTGCAAGTGACCGGCTTTGCCCGTTGACGGGTGCCCAGCAGAAAATAATTATCTGCAGGCCAAGAAGCGCGGCGCAGGCAAGTGTTGCAATGAGCAGTCGTGTACTTTTTATCACTGACGTTAAATAGTGCCAGAAACAACCCAGATTTTTTCGAAAGGCCAGTGTCAGAATCAGCAACAGCACGGTTGTTACTGCGCGCCATCCGGCTATCTGCCATCCATTCAGCGGGTGCAGAAAAACGCTGTAATAGCAAAGCCCAGCAAACAGCACTGATGACGCTAATGACAGCGTGATGCCCTTATGTGCAGACATATCTCCCCCTGAAACTTTTACGGGAAAAACAAGGTGGTAATAAAAATGCGAAGCACCAGTCAACAGATACTCCGCTGACCGGTGCGTCTTATAAGCAGACTCAGGGCAGCTGAATCGACGTACCCGGAATTGTCAGTGCAAACTCAGCACCAAACACGATTGCTGGCGTATGAAAGCCGGGGCAGCATTCATCACTGAGAACGCGCCTGGCAGCCTCAACGGCCGCAAGCGGCGTATAGGAATACCCGTTAACCGTTTCGATTACAGCCCGTTGCACAGTCCCGTCCGAGCCGGTGACTTCGGCTACGGCGCGTGCACGACTGGCATCACGTTCCTCCTGCCCGGGCCCGTCAGGAAGCAGGGACAAATCACCCTCCGGAAAAGCATCTCCGGTCACATGGACAAACATCTCAATATCCGGAATACCGGTTGAATGCCATGCCGTCACCAGATCGCCAAAGGAAAGCGGCGCACAGGCGACAGGCCCCTCACCAAAATCAAACCAGCCGGGTTGCGTATTCTCTTTCGTCATCAAAGTACCGTTAACGCGTTCCAGCAGACCGGCGCCGATAATTTCACCTGCGCTGACAGCAGAACCCCGGGACATAGATCCGGCCACCTGTAAGGCTATGCGCAGCCGCCGGGGTTCATGTACCTGTCGGGCAAGGCGAACCGCCAGACAGTCAGTCGGCACCACATCCCAGCCCACGCCGGGCATCAGCATGCTGCCAGCCCGCGTAGCCACATCCCCCAGTGATTCGGCCAGCCGGTAAATGTTAATTTCCGCCGTGATATCGAGGTAGTGAATACCCTGCGCGATACAGGCTTTCATCAGCAGCTCTGCCGTGCCGGCGAACGGCCCGGCACAGTTCAGCACGACGCTTACTCCTTCCAGCTGGCGAATGAGTTCATCTTTATCTTCAAGGCTGAAAACCCGCATCCCGGCATCAAGTGATTCTGCGAGCGCGGCCAGAGGCGGCTCTTTTCTGCCGGCAACAATAATGTTGAGGCCGGCAATTGTTGCCTGTGCGGCAATCATGCGCCCCGTATAACCGGCTGCGCCATATATCAGTAATGTCTTTATCATTGAGGGTGCTGCCAGTCTTTGTAAACAAATTCCAGGCTGTAGCCATCAGGATCGAATACACCTGCTGCGTAATAGCGTGGATCGTAGTGAAGCCGGGCACCGGGCGCACCGTTATCAGTTGCGCCGGCACGCATGGCTGCAGCATAGGCTTCATTCACCATGGTCTGATTCCGGGCAACGAACCCGACGTGCACGGCAGACGGAGCCACAACGCCTTCGCGGAGCCAGAAAAAAATCCGGCCCTGAGCACCAAAACCTTTCAAATCCGGGTGTCCGGGATGCCCGTCTTTTCCGTCATAATCATGACGCACCGTGATGCCGAGAGGGGCAAGCGCTTCAGTATAAAAATCAACGGAACGGCCAGTATCGGTGACCGACAGGAACACGTGATCAAGCATAAATACTCCCCAATATTTCAGATTTGATAGCCGCCCGCGACCTCAATCGACTGTGCGTTAATCCAGCCATTACGTTCAGAAGCCAGTCCCGCAATAACACGACCGACATCATCAGGTTCGCCCACCCGCCCAAGAGAAGTTTGCGAGGCCAGAAGTTGCTCAAACTCATCATTCAGTCCTCCCCCCAGAGAGGTGCGAATAGCGCCCGGCGAGACTGAGTTTGCCCTGATACCCCGGGGCCCGAATTCTTTTGCCATATAACGTGTCATCACTTCCAGTCCGCCCTTGAAGGCGGCATAAGGGGCGACGCCGACAGTCGCTACGCGCGTGGTCGCGCTCGTGATATTAATAATATGGCCACCGTCGCTTATCAGCGGCAGAAGCATCTGAGTCAGAAAAAAAGGGCCTTTCAGATGAACCTGGAACAGCTCGTCAAACTGATTTTCGGTAACGCTTTCAATCAGGTTAAACAGGCCAAATCCGGCGTTATTAACCAGTACATCAAGGTTATCGCGGCCCCAGAAATACCTGAGCATATTCTTAAGCTCATCCCGAAATGCGCCAAATGAGTCGGTACGGGCCACATCAAGTTTCAGTGCGGCAGCCTGACCTCCCGCTCGCTCAATTTCTTTTACTACATCCTCAGCGAAATCCGGGTGATTGTTATACGTAACGATGACGCCCATTCCGTCTGCCGCG
Organism: Pantoea osteomyelitidis; assembly: GCF_044342975.1. NCBI lineage: Bacteria > Pseudomonadati > Pseudomonadota > Gammaproteobacteria > Enterobacterales > Erwiniaceae > Pantoea > Pantoea osteomyelitidis. The sequence continues at coordinate 167,115 of NZ_JBGFSN010000012.1, read as the reverse complement.
CACTGTCTTGCAGCACTGACGCCAATACCACCGCTGCCACCTGTGATCAGTACAACTTTCATGGTGCTTTTCCTTATTCATTGCGATATGAAAAGGTTAAAGCACTCGTCATCACAGGGCTTCTGTGTTCCTGCTCGATTCTTGCCTTTTTCTGCTTTATGCTCGTTTATCTTAATTCTGAGGAGACTGGCGGTGACACTGGATCCCCTGCTTGATGAGTTACGTCAGCTGACAGCCCATGCCCGAAACTGGCGAACAGAAACCGGTATCCCGCGGGTGGCAATGGTTCAGGGCGATATCCCCGCACATGCGCTGGCTGCGGTTTATGAGCCGATGGTAAATCTCATACTGCGGGGAAGAAAATCCATGACGGTGGGTGACCGGATATTCAATTACGATCCTGCATCTTACTTTGTCATGTCAGTCGATTTGCCTGCGGTAGGCGACGTACATCCTGATGCCAGTGGCGCACCTTATCTTGCTGTCAGCCTGACTCTGACGCCGGAACGGATTGCAACGCTGCTGGCTGATTTACCCCCTCTGACGGCTGATTCACAGTCGGGTGCTTTTTCGGTCGCCGCCGTTACGCCCGAACTGCTGGATGCGTGGGTAAGAATACTTCGTCTGATGAAAACGCCTGAAGACATCCCCGCGCTCGCACCGGTGTATGAGCGGGAAATCCTTTATCACGTTCTGAAAGGCCCACACGGCTGGATGCTGAGGGATATTGCTTTACCGGGAACGATGCTGGCGCGCATTGGCAATGCCATTCGATGGATAAGACACAATTTTGCTTCAGAGTTCGTGGTTGAATCACTGGCCGGGCAGGAAGCCATGAGCGTATCGGCTTTTCATCGTCATTTTAAGTCCGTAACAAACATGAGTCCTGTCCAGTATCAGAAACGCGTCCGCCTTCTGCATGCCCGGACGAAACTGCTTGCGCGGCAGCAGAGCGTCACGTCTGTTGCTATGGAGGTGGGTTACCGCAGCGTGCCTCAGTTTAATCGTGAGTACGCCCGGTTCTTTGGCCGCTCTCCTTTAAAGGATGCTGCAAGCCTCCACAAGGAGACTGATGAGGCAGAGAGTTTTATAAATCACCACATTTAGTGATGATGTGAACTTAGCTGGCGTAATAAAGGAATCACTGACCTCACGGTGCTTCACTTAGTGAACAGCAGGCCTGACCTCAGACGTAATTTATTTCGCAAAGTGAGTGCCGGCAGCCTTACTCATGCATTTTGACACACGACTTCGATGTTATTACCGTCCGGATCAAAAATGAAAGCCGCGTAGTAGTGAGAATGGTAGTGGTTGCGAATTCCCGGCGCGCCATTGTCTCTGCCGCCCGCCTGTACAGCGGCATGCCAGAATTCATCAACTTTGGCGCGCTCCCTGGCAGCAAAAGCTAGATGCACTGAAGCGCCAGGCATGTCTTTATCGTGCAGCCACAGCCTCGGGTATCCATCCGGGCCAAGCCCATACCGGGATCCACCGGTAATAGTTCGCTCCGGTGGCACAGAAATAATCAGGCTGAATCCCAGCGGAGCGAGAGCTGCTTCAAAAAATCTGAGCGATACCTGAGCATTTTTTACGGCAATTTCAATATGGTCGATAACGGACATCGCTTTTACCTCCGGGTTAAACAGTTGCTGGCGTCAGCAGAGCGCTGAATGCCTGACCGGCCAGCTGAGCCACGGCAGCTAACCTGGCTTTTGACAGGCCCGTTGAAGCGGCTGAAGAAAAGCCCCGCAGCGTTGTCACAACATAATCAGAAAGTTCGCGGTCCCGCACAGGCTCATACTGCCGGATATAGTTTCTGATGAACTCAATTCCTGCCTCACCATAGCGACATGCCAGTTCCCGGGCCTGCGGATCATCGGCACGCATACCTTCAGCCACAAGACAGCCCCGCTGTACCGGAGACCGGGCGTACAGACGCGCAGCAGTAACAAAAAGGTCTGCAACGGCCTCATTCAGCGGTCTGCCCGGCGTCAGAATTTTGTCAGCCGGCAGGTTTCCTTCGGCAACATACAGCTTCAGGCAGCGCTCAAACAGCCCGGCTTTACTGCCGTAAGCGGCGTACAGGCTGGGAGGGTTTATATTCAGCGCCTTCGTCAGTTCCGTTATGCCTACAGCATCATAACCATGCTGATGAAACAGTGCCTTAGCCGTCTGTACGCCGGACTCTCTGTCAAACGTTCGCCTGCGTGGCTTTAGCAATTTTTCGATATCACTCATATACCCATGTCCTCGTTACGCCAGAAGTGTGTCAGTTGTCATCTTAAAACTTTCCTTTAGTGATCGCTACAATAAGTTAATGACAGCCCGTTCAGGTCTGTATATAGTGATCACTACATTAACTATTAAGGTATTCATATGAATCAGTCTGTTAACAAAAAAGTTGCCGTCATCACTGGTGGCAGTAGTGGAATTGGTCTGGCTATAGCAAAAAGGCTTAGCGATGAAGGCGCAAATATTGTTATCACCGGCCGGACGGAAGAAACCCTCAAAAAGGCGGTAATGAATCTGGGTGAAAATGCAAAAGGTATCGTTTCTGACGTCAGCAGCAAGGCAAGTCTGGATGCGCTTTATGAAAGGATTAAAGCAGAATTTGGCCGCATTGATATTCTTGTCGCTAATGCCGGCGGCGGGGTCCATGCCCCGCTTGGCAAAATTACTGAAAAACAGATTGATGACCAGTTCGCCACAAATGTTAAAGGCGTTGTGCTGACTGTTCAGCAGGCTTTGCCCCTGCTTGGAAAGGGATCAAGCGTAATCATTATTGGTTCGACGGCCTCTGTAGACCCGGGTCCAAACATGAGTATTTATGGTGCGACCAAAGCCGCAGTCAGGAACATGGTGAGAAGCTGGGTTACAGAGCTGCATGGCTCCGGCATACGGATAAATATTGTCAGCCCCGGTCCTGTCAATACAGAGTCACTCAGAGCCGCATTTGGAGAAAATGCCAGAGAAGGGCTCTCATTCCTGACCGCGAAGAGTCCCCTGGGGCGCATTGGTGAGCCTGAAGAAATTGCTGCTGTTGCAACATTCCTGGCCAGTGATGCCTCAGGTTATGTGAACGGAATTGAGCTGTTCGCTGATGGAGGAGCATCTCAAACCTGACAGATGTCAATACTCAGAGTTTTAACACAATAGCTTGCTGCCCGAGGTGATCGTTCTGACCTCATATCTTCCTGATGACAGTTCTTCAACAGCAGATTTAGCTAAATTAACAGTAGATAGCTATTTGCTTCACATTTGTAGGTTCGCAACCCGCTTCTGGCACAAATCCACCTGAAGCGGGCCTACTGTCGACTAAGAGCGAGAAACAGAAGTACAGCTTCTGTACGTTCCGCCCCGGTAAACGAGTGTACTCAATGACTGAACGTCCGGACTATCGATCTCCGGAATCGGTCAGTGTAGCCCTCAGGTGAGGAAGACTCTGCGGATATTTTGCTGAATAAACTCAATCATTTTCTCCCGCACGTGACAGCGTAAATCTCAGGCGGTAGGGGAGTTCTGCGCCGTCATCAGCATCCTGATCGTCATGGTTTTGTCATTAGTGTCGGTAACCTGAAGCACCTGAGTTTGTTGATACCAGAGTTTTGTTTCACTGAGTACTTTTTCAAAGTGCTTGCGGAGAGGTTCTAATGGCATGGAGTAATCAAGGTAAAGAAAAACAGAGCCTAAAAGTTGTGCATTATTACGCGCCCAGTTTTGTGGCCCCCTCCGACGCCTCAGCAGGCCGGGCCGTCAGCCCTGTAGCGCTAACCAACAGAGCCGGTAAGCTCGCGAACCGCGTTGACGCGTTTCGGGCCTGTCGGCTGAGGTTTTATGGCAGAAGAAACACAAGAGGTTGGATGAACCAATCTTCCGGATTCCGTGTACGCTGACATAAGATCAATAAACAGCGACCGTAAAGGAGAGGGGGCCCGCTCAGAGGTTTTTTGAAAACGGATCAAAACAGAAAGGGAGAAATGTACTTAATCGTCATCCGACTCTGCCAGTGTTTCAGTATCAGGCAGAATGAGATCAAATGAGCGAACCGCCATAACATATTTAACCGTTCTGCCGTCAATCTCTTCAAACAGACAACAGGCGGCCAGGCGGAAGTTAAGCGGCACGGCAGACTCCAGGTAACGCTTAATCAGCGTACCAGGCAAGGTGTCGAGGGGTTTGATGTCAGCTGATATCAACAGACTGCCGTCCTCCAGCCTGTCTTTGTAGGCCTGCACCAGTTGAAAGCCGTACAGGCCGGTATTCTGAAATGACTCCCAGTCGTTATAGATTGGCTCATTAGTTACACCGAGGAAAAATTTGCCTTTCAGGCTTTTCAGCAATCGGGCCTCATAATCCGGATGCAGGCGAACCAGACCGCCGTTGACAGATTCTGCGTCCAGTACGGAAAGATTTACGCGGTAAAGGCCATTGCTGTCTGGCTTTATCGGGCCGTAGTTGATGCCCTGTGTTTTACGAACCATCTGTCACCTTGTTCGGGACGCTGATATACCTCGTCCTGATGTGTTTTCATGTCCCTGTAATTTTATCATGCCTGAGACAACTGACTGTCGGAATGCTTAGCCACCGGGCCCCGGTTGAGTATTTTGTGAAGGGATTAATCTGCTGGCTGGATGGTGCTTGCGGTATCGGATTCACACTGACCGGATTTGCAGGAAGCGGGCTTTGAGTGCTTCAGCATCTTCTCCGAAATGCGCCTGGCGGTGATCGTTCGGACAAAGAACGATTAAATTAATCAGTTCATCCGCACCGCCAGAGCTGACTGGCTCAATGTGGTGGACCTCTGCGAAAATTTCTCCTTTCGCTGTGCGAAATCCGGTTGAACCGCAATGCTCACATATTCCCTTACTTCTTTGCATTGCCAGAGTCCGTAATTTTTTACTGCGGATTACTGCCTGGGAAGTATCTTCCTCTGTTGATCCGGCGGCTCCGCTTTTTTGATCCACATAAACAACACGCTTTTCTCTGATCAGGGTGAGTTCGTTATTTGAAGGGTTATAGTCAGCAGACCAGAAAGCATCATCAAGCACCCGCAGAGAATTTCCTTTTTCAGTATGTAATATCACCTGCACGGGTATCTGACGTTCAGCTATAGCCCTGTAGACCTTATCCATTGCACGCCCTTTATGTTTCTTTCCAAGAGCAATATAACGGGTAACATACCCACCAGGTGCGGATTCTGATTGGTGCACATTATCCAGCCAGATATTCACCACAGCTACATCGTTTTCCAGCCATGCCCATTGCATGCTCAGGGGTGAGGCGGGTCCGGACCAGTTTTCTAATTTCATTCCTGCCTGTTTCAGTAAATCATAAATGCGGGTGCCTGACTGAAGTGCCGGTAAGCTCATATATCCTCCTGAGTGAAAGTTACTTATTAATCGGCAGCAAAGCTTGCCGGTTTATCCGGTGCGGGGTTATTTACAATTTTCCGGGAGATTACATGAGATTCATGTGCGCTTCGGTTACCGACGAACTGGCATAAATACAGGAGCCTGTTAAGGTATTGAAAAACCAGGAAGGATGACGATGGATAAGAAACGCTACCCTGTCAAAATTACGCGAGACGGTACAATAAAAACGTACTCCCCGGATTTTCAAACGTTGGAGAGCTTTACCAAAAGCTGGCAGTCAGTTTTGAAACGGCATCACGGTACTAATGCACTTGTCCAGTGCATGTGTCCAGGAAAAGCGGAGCGGAAGTTCTACATTGGGCTTCGTCAGACATCAGATCTGTATTACCTGAGCAGATTTAAGAACAGTGGCATTGAGCACTACGACGAATGCCGGTGGTATTCATCTGCGTCGATCAGCGGGCAACAACATTATCAGGAAGGTGTGGTTACTGAAGATGACAATGGGTTTTTGCGGATCAGGCTGGCGGTCTCTCTCAATGCCGGAGAACCGGTCGAATGCACGCCACCTCCCGGAGTAAATGAGAATCCTCAGGAAGGAGGCCGTTCCAAAGCACAGATGAAGCTGGCAGGGCTACTCAGTCTCCTGTGGACTGAGGCCGGACTGAATATGTGGTATCCCAAAATGGAAAAAAAACGTTTCACCAGCTCTGTTCACACCTGGTTGCAGCAGGCGGCATGCGGGATTAAGGTTGGTCGTACTACCCTGAATAAAGTGCTGCTGGCTGGAGCGCTGAATGATTCCGATCAGGCAAAACAGAACGAGCAGAAGCTTTCAGAGGCAGCTGCCAATAACAAACGGCTTGTGGTTACCACTTCTCTGGCTAAATGGTCCGCTGAGCGGGAATGTGATCCGGGCCGGGTCCCCGTTAAGGACTTCTTTGGTCTGCCGAAGCTGTCAGTTGATGCTTCTCTATGGGCCGGGACGCTTAAAAGCCATCCGACAGAGTTAGCAGCCTGGCAAAGAGATGAACGAATAATCGTGATTGCGCTGACTGATGTTCCCGAAGGGGATGAAGCCGACGTTCTCCGCCTGGCCCTGATGCATGTCAGTAAACGCTGGATCCCGCTTGATTCATCTCTTGAGGGACTCGTTGAGGACAAACTGGTAAGAGAGAAACGAAAATTCATCAAGCCGATGCGCTTTGATGCAGAAAAGGATGATGTCTTCGCTGATTTTCACCTACTGGACACGCTCGTGCACCACCAGCCTCTGGAAGTGTTTGGTATGGATACAGCGGAATATAATACGCGTAAGGCAGTTAAAATGCAGCATTATGACAGCAAATACGGCGTCGGCGGATGGTGGTACTGGGATGCGATTGCTGAGCCTGACGAAAGTAATATTCCTGCCTTTCCGCCAGCCAAAATCCGGGCTTTAAAGAATGTCGGTGCGGAAAATAGTGACGGCTCATAAATACCGTAAAGTAGCCAAATGACCCGGCTGCGCCGGACTGACAGGGAAAAGGATGTCGCGTGGGCGCTCCGCTTTACCGGCTTAACCTCCACGGTGTTCCGGTTTCGCGGTGATAAAGGTCCGGAGCCGCCTGCGGCTTACGCCGTGCCTCTACTGTAGCCGGGCCGCGGCAGATGCAAGGGAAGCGTAAACGCCGTCACCTTCACCCGGTCGCAGTTTATTTCAAAAGGCTTTATCCGCCGTCTTCCCGTCGTTTGCCGGCTCAATTTTCGCCGTCAAACCGTCCAGCCTGCTTCTGTTTTTTTTACTGCGCTGCGGCTTCGGTGACGCCCTTGCATCCTCCGCTTTTCGCCCGGCTGTCGTGTCGGCACGGCGTAAGCCGGAACTCAGACGACATTGATCACGGAGGATTTTTATGAGCATGACTACCACTACTCCTGCTGTATACGTTGGCACTTACCACAAATACAACAGCGGTAGCATTTTCGGTAAATGGTTTGACCTGACGGCATTTGACGGTAAGGAGGACTTTTACGCGGCCTGCCAGACGCTGCACGCCGATGAAAGGGACGCCGAATTTATGTTTCAGGACTGGGAAGGCATTCCGACACAGTTTGTTTCTGAATGCTCCATAGACTGGGATTTTATCGCCGCTTATAAACGTGCAGAGGAGGAGGGCATGGAGGCCGCCTTTATCGCGTGGGCGGAGTATACCGGCGAGTGTGACTATGACGCGTTTGAGGATGCATACCGCGGCGAAGCAGAAAACGAGGAGGACTACGCACAGGAACTTGTTGAGCATAGCGGCTTGCTGAATGAGGTGCCGGAGTCGCTGCGCGGCTACTTTGATTTTGAGGCTTATGCGCGTGACCTGTTCAGCAGCGGATATGTTTTCCATGACGGCTATGTCTTCAGCAACTGATTAATCCCCGGCAGGCGGTGCAGCCGCCTGTCAGCCCGCGCGAAAACCCCTGGCAGGCCAGGCCTGCCGGCGAAAACCGCCGCGCCTTCGGCGCCACTCTTCTCCGCCTGTCTCTGCTGATACAGTGGCGTCCGTTCCCGATTATCCATGCACTGCAACGGGCTGAGGATATCCCTGTTCCGGTGATAACTCCTGCCCTGGCTCTGGCGTTGTTACTGCTGTTGCCGACGCTTTCTGTTCGGGGACTTCTGACATTGTATCGCCATCCTGCGGGCGACTTCCCTCCGGGAAACGGGGCTGTCGTAAACGGAGCCGGTAAACCGTCTCCGCCCTGGCGGGCTTCCATCCCACTGTCGCCAGGTCAACATCACGCTTGCAGCATCCGTTCACGGATGCGCCGCTTTCACCAGCCCGGCGATACTGCTGCCGGGCCTCTTCGGGGCAACGCCGTTTCGCGCCCGCGCGTTCCGTCGTTGCGGCGGGTTCCTGCTCATTCCTCTGCCGGGTCATTTCACCCTTTTGAGTCCTTTCGCCGGGGCTGAGACAAGCACAGTCGCTGTCAGCTGTCCAGGGTAAATGGCACGCGGTAAACCGCGCCCCGGACAGCAGCCATCGCCCGCGCTGGTTTACGCCCTTGCGGCGAACGGCTCTCAAACGGGTGAAGGTAACAACCAGCGGGCGCGTTCAGCAGGACCCCGCAAAACGTCAAAACCGCGGCCCCGGCAACTCAACGGGTGAGGGTTTTTAAAGGAAAAACAACCGAAAGGAGATTCATCATGACAGTACGTGGCATCAACAAAGTCATCATTGTGGGCTATCTGGGGCAGGACCCGGAAATCCGTTACATGCCCAACGGCGGCGCAGTGGCAAATCTCAGCCTCGCTACTTCTGAGTCCTGGCGCGATAAGCAGACCGGAGAAATGCGTGAAAACACCGAATGGCATCGTGTGGTGCTGTTTGGCAAGCTCGCTGAAGTGGCGGGTGAATACCTGCGTAAGGGCACTCAGCTGTATGTCGAAGGTCAGTTGCGTACCCGCAACTGGCAGGACGACAACGGCCTGACCCGTTATATCACCGAAATCGTGGTCGGGCAGAACGGCACTATGCAGATGCTGGGCGGTTGTCGTGATGGCGGTCAGTCACAGAGTGCTGCACCGCAGCAGCCAGCGCAACCGCAGACTCCGGCACAATCTGCTGACGCATCGTCTGCATCCCTGAAAGCGAAGGGAAGCAGAAAAGGCCGTCAGAGCACCGCGCAGCCTCAGCAACCGCCACAGCCGTTACCGCAGGATTTCCCGCCGATGGATGATGACGCCCCGTTCTGACAGACATGATGAAAACGCCTCGCGACCTACGGGGCCTGAAAAGGAGATAAACATGACGAATCTGAATGCCCGACCGCTGAAATCCTTGCCCGATGGCACGTTCATCCGCCAGCAGGCCTTCGCGGTGGTATCGCAGTTTGAAAATGTTTCGATTGAGGACGATCAGGGTACGCATTTTCGTCTTGTGGTTCGCCACGAAGGTTGCATGGTCTGGCGGGCATGGAATTTTGAACCGGGAGCCGAATTCGAGCTGAACCGTTTCACAGAACGCTATGGTATCCGTAAAGCGCAATAAGAAGGTGCCCTGCCGGAGCAGCAACTCCGCAGGGCCGGACAATCATCAATATCCAGTGAGGTATCAACGATGTCAGTAACCGAGTCTAAAGCAAAAACGCCTGCTAAAACCAGCAAAAAAGCAGTTAAACCTGCCGAAGCGGCTGCCCTCAAAGCGGCGTTTGAGGCAGCACAGATTGAAATGGTGCCGCTGTCGGCGCTGGTCAAATCCCCGCTGAACGTCCGTACCATCCCGTATCCGGTGGAGAGCGTACGCGACCTGGCTGACACCATTCTGGCTATCGGCCTGATCCAGAATCTGGTGGTTCACACGTTGCCGGACGGCCTGTCAGGCGTTGCGGCAGGTGGTCGTCGCCTTGCCGCACTGCAACTGTTGCTCAGTGAACAGCGCATCGATGCCGGGTATCTGGTTATCGTCAAGCGCGTCAGCGACGAACTGGCGGTGGTAGCCTCGATGGTGGAGAACAGCCAGCGTGTGGCGATGCATCCGGCAGAGCAGATCAGCGGGTTCCGCACGCTGTCTGAGCAAGGGAAGACCCCGGCGCAGATCGGTGACCAGCTGGGCTATGGCTCCCGCCACGTCCGGCGCATGTTGAAACTGGCAAACCTTGCCCCGGAACTTATTGCTCTGCTGGCAGAGAACAAGCTCGACGTGGAGCAGTGTCAGGCGCTGAGTCTGGAGAACGATCCAGTGCGTCAGGTAGAGATTTACCAGCGCGTGAAGGCGCAGCACAGCTACGCCCCCGCGCACATGCTTAAACGCGCTATCACTGATACCGAAATCGGCGTGAACCACTCCCGCTTCGTGTTTATCGGGCGCGAGGCGTACGAGGCCGCAGGTGGCGTGGTGCGTGAGGATTTGTTCAGCGCCCAAGAAGAGGACGGTACGGCAGACGGTGTGCTGGTTGAGCGTCTGGTGCAGGAGAAGCTGGAGTCCGCCGCGCTGGCAATCGAACTGCAGGAAGGGTGGTCATGGTCACTGGCACGGGAGGGCGCGGTCAGAAACTACGGTGACGACCGCGAACATTATCTGCTGTTACCAGAGCCGGAGGCACAGTACACCACTGACGAGCAGCAGCGTCTCGATGAACTGTACGCCACTCAGGAGGCCACTGAAACTTTTGAGGACGAAGCCGCGATTCAGGTGCTGATTGACGAAATTGAAAATGCAGCATCGATCCGGGCGTGGACACCGGAGCAGAAAGCGGCCTGCGGTGTGGTGGTCAGCCTGTATGACGGTGAACTTTGCGTCCAGCGCGGGGTGCAGAAGAAAGTTCAGGACGAGAATACCGGAGGGCAGGGAGTGGGGGACGGCAGCGGTTCCCTTCATGTGGTCACCCGCAGTACGCCGGATGCGGCGGAAGGCATCAGCGCCCCGTTGCTCAAAAAGATGTCTTCCGAGCGGACGCTGGCGGTGCAGGCCGCTCTGGTACAACAGCCCGAAAAAGCGGTTGCCCTGATGGTCTGGCGACTGTGTGCCTGCACCTTCGATTATAGCAACACCACCCGACATCCATTCGTGATGCGCCTGGAAGTCCATCACAGCGGGCTGACCAGTGAAGCCCCGACCGGAAAGAATGGTCAGGCGTGGCAGAGTCTGATGCAGGAGAAAGCCCGTCTGGAGGCGCTGCTGCCGGAGGGCTGGAAGAAGGACTACACCACCTTTTTTACGCTTGACGGACAAACCCTGATGAGCCTGATGGCGTTCTGCACCGCCTGTTCGGTGGACGGGGTTCAGACCCGGACGATGGGCCATACCACACAGAGCGACCTTAATGGCGTGGAAGCGGCGCTCGGGTTTCACCTGCGCGACTGGTGGCAGCCGACTGCGGCGAACTTCCTCGGCCTTCTCAGCAGGAATCAGATTGTGGATGCGCTGAAGGATGCCGGACTGACCGGGGCCGCATCTGATGCAGAAAAAATGAAGAAGGGAGATGCCGCCAGCCACGCTGAACAGTGGCTTTCCGGTACGCGCTGGGTTCCTGGCTGGATGCAGTCCCCGGACACGGTCAAACCTGACGGCACTGATGATGATGCGACAGACACTGATAACGATACGGAACACGCAGCCTGATAACGGAGACGCCGCCCGGCGAGGCGGCGATAAGGAGATCCTCATGCGCAATGTTATTACCACTGCAGTTCTGAAAACCATGATCCCCGGCGAACTGGAAGATTACCGTGCCATTGGCGAAGATTTTCGCCGGGAACTGACCCATGCTGTGATGCGTGACCTGAATGTCCCCGAACAGTGGGACATGAATGGCGAGTACCGCAGCGAGTTCGGGGGATTCTTCCCGGTGCAGGTACGATTCACACCCTCCCACGGCAGGTTCGGCGTGGCGGTATGCAGCCCCGGCGACGTCAGTCCTGTCTGGATGGTGATGGTCATCACCGCCAGCGGGCGCCCGTTTTCTGTCGTCAGGACGATGCCTGCGTTCAGCCCGGATGTTATCAACCACACGTTAAGCCTGGTGGCCTGTCTCGATACGGAAGGTTTTTCCGCAGACAGTATCATCAGTGTTCTGTTGAGGGAGAGCGCAAAATGATCCCGAACAATCTGTCACTGGTACCCCTGAGCCATGAGCGTCGTGCTGTGATGCAGGCCATCGCGGAAGTGGAGAAAAAACATGAGCGGGGCGTTCATATCGCTGATTTCGCCTATGCCCATGCTTTTTTCCGCATCCTGAACGGCAGCAAACGCGTCACTGTTAAAGACATTGGCTGGTTCTCTCCCGGGCTGAACGCACAGACGCTGCGGGGGAAAAAGCAGGACTGGCTGGCGGCGATCGACCGGCTGATTGAAAGCCGTGGTGCATGCTGCTGGTTGCCCCTGTCCCTGTATGACTGCTGGCGGCTGTTCCCGGAAACGAAGTTTCAGACGTCGGAACGCTGCCGCAGGCAGAGTGAACTGAGCGCCGAAAAATATACCCGTCAGCGCCGCAGGGAGGCATGCCAGCGTGAAACCGCGTATCAGGCACTGGCAGGCCAGGCGGAAATTGAGCTGGCTTTCCATACGCCTGAAACGGTCAGCAGCTGGAGTGCCCGCTGGTCGGGAACAGCACTGCGCCGGTATGATATTGAAGAAATGTTCTGGCGCTGGAGTGCACGTTTTCCGTCACTGGGATCCCTGGAGCGCTGGACAATGGCGAACCAGCCCTTCTGGGCTGTGCTGGTTGAATCAGATGCGCTGGCAAAAGAGAGCGCTGAGTCTGTCAGGCAACTGGAACGCTGGATGGTACCCAATAAGCTGACTGACCGGAGCCGGGTATAGCGTGGCGTTACTCGCTGAGCCGGGACTTGCTGTGGATACCGTGTCCCGGCCTGCATAAACTGGCGTCATAGGGAGTGGGGGTCGGTCAGCAGGCGCCTGAATCTTGAAGCCTCTGCAGGTGACAGGTGCCGGGTATGCGGTATGCATGCATATTATGTGGCAGGCCGGTCAGGCGCTGCAGCGACAAACACTACATACACTCAGTAACAGCCTTAAAGGAGTAAGGAAATGTACTATATAACTGATATTTGGAAGGACGAACCGGATATTCTGACACCTCTCAGAAATAAAAGACTTGTCATTAAAAACCTGGAAGGACAGGTCATTTACAGCCGGGACGCGCCAGAAGATGGGTGGACCCATGAGCTGCTGACTGAAATACAGCCGTCTGGTGCAGGACGGCGCTAATGCCTATCTTGGCGATGAGTAGATAGGATCGACCGAAGTGTGAATTAGAGAGGCCCGACAACTGAAGCATCAGCTGTTGGGCCATAAAACTCGGGCTGATGCCGCTACGGCAAAAATAGAAATTTGCGGTCGGATAAGACCTATGCTGATGCAATGGCTCTCCTGCTCCAAATTTTTATCAGGCTTATCTGACAGTCATTGTTTCACTTTTCCCGCAGTGAATCCGGTTGTTCCTGGTTTCACCTTTCGCTATGTCTGTTTCATTTTTTTGTCTTTGGGCGTCGTCCCTGAAGAGACACGGCTGTCGTAAACAGAGCCAGCAAGCTGTCTCTGCCCTCCGGGCTTCCATCCTGACGCAACGTCATATTAACGCTTGCTGCATCCTTAAAAGGATGCGCCGCTTTCACCGTGTCGGTAATAAATTCCCGACACTCTGATGGCCGTAACGGTAATTCGTCTTAAGCCGATTTTCCGTTACGGGTTCTATGCATTCTCCCGGTCTGTATTACGATAAAGAATTCTGGAATTACCGGGTTATTCAGTAGGGTATCGGCAGGAAAGTAGCTCCGAACAGAATTATCTTTACCACGACAAAAAACAGGTTTATCGTGCCTGAGGATAAGCAAAGCAATAATATATTTGATGCCGCTATTTATAATGGTGTTTTTTTTGTTTAATGTTTTCATAAATCGTCTGAACTTCATGTGCATACTTCAGGCGCTTTCTTTCCTGTACTTTGGTTTTGCTAAATCCGGCATTATAAGCTCCAACAGACCGCCATGAATACCCCCAGCGTTTAAAGGCAAGTGCCAGATAATATGCACCAGTATAAATATTCATGCAGGGATCACGATAAAGTTTTGCAGGAGTGATACCAAACTGAGCCAGGTGCGAAAAATTTTGCGAATGGATCTGCATCATTCCGATAGCATAATTTTCGTGGGTGACAACATTCATCGCCTCCGCTCGCCATGATGACTCTCTGAACGATACCGCCCGCAGTAAATCTGGGTCAATACTGTAATCTCTGCCCGCCATTTCAAAGCAATCTTGTGCAATGACCGGACAGGTCAGCGCGAATAATCCAGAAAGCAAGATTTTCCTCATGCGCAAAATCCCTTAATTTACTTTCGCCGTGCCAGAGTGCCATTTTTGACTAAAAACGGCAATGCCTGGAAATACTGAATCCTACCCGGCCAGCTATTTAGCGTATGCCTGCTCCTTAACATCAAGGTCCCACACACCTCGCAAGATTTCGTCTTGCATGATTATTCTTTAAAATTATATCTTTATGTTTTTTTTCATGATGGTTTTAAATAAAGTATAAGTTAAATAGAGTATGATTATACTCTTTGGATACTCTGATCAAAGTGTGAATCATACTCTAACTAGAGTGAGGTGGTAATTTCAGATAGTTAAAGAGAGTATGCTCGCGAGTATACTCTTGTTTTTAGGTATCCTATACTCGCGGTTATACTCTGTTTATTTTAATGATATACTCGTCTTACACTATGGATAAGTGTATTCATGTAATATTAATGCTTAAACATACTTATTGGTTTCAGAAGGATCCACGATGCCACGTATACAAACTTTTGTCAGCAATCAGGTTCGTGAGGAAATAGAGGCTCTGGTTACAGAGCGCAGGCAGGAAGGGGCAACAGAAAACGATGCTACGGTATCATCTGTAACCTCAATGCTTATAGAACTGGGTCTAAGAGTATATAAAATCCAGAGAGAAAAAAAGGAAAGTGCATTTAGTCAGATGGAATATAACAAAGTGATTCTGGACAATGTCGCAAGAGTCCGGGCTATGTGTACAGAAATAATGAAAATGAGTGCGTTAAGCCACGAAGCAATCGAATGCGGTGATTTTGACCTTGATGTTCTGAAAAAATCAGTAGCAAATTTTGCAGAAGATCAGGTTAGTGTTTTCTTTCCTGAAGAGCACGAAATCGACTGAGTTTATAAAGCTATAATCCAGCCTCTTGTCCCACATCTATGGCGCAGGGGGCTTTACTTAAGAAATATGTTTTGTTCAGTTAGTGCAGCAGAGTTGCTACTTCTCTAAAATGAGAGGTTATGTGTCTGGGATCTCTGAGGAGCGATGAGCCTGAATGAGCAACAGTCTCTGCTAAATTCAACCTGCACATTTTATAATTGACAATACCTGCTCGAAATAGACAGTTATACTGGAGCAATGATGACTTTCTGGTGGTTATTTTTTTACCGGGTGATGGATGCACGTTTGGGTTTTTTCCTGTCACTTGAAAAGATAAGTTGATGGTGCATTTTGCAAGATATTTTTTATTTCACTCCCAAAGCGCTAATCATTTTCTGGATTTAAATTGTACTCTGAGTCGTGCAGTTCATGCATTTTTACGTCAGATTTTTTATTTCCTTTTTAAATTTTAGTTTTTTTGTGAGCGCAATCATAAAGTAATGAGTAAGGTTGTTATGTATTGAGTAGAGATCTTCAATGTTGTATATTTGGCTTAAGGTAAATGAATCTTTATTAAGAAATGAAGTGTCCTTTTTAAATTAATTAACTTCTGTCGCGATGACAGGGGAGGCAACCCCTGCCATCGCTGGCCACCAATAACCTGAACGCTTTTAACAGGAGGTTGCCGATGGTTATCATCGATCCTAGCTATACAGTTCATTTACGCAAGATCTTTCCTGAGATCAGTGAGTCTAAGATTGAGATATTTACACTTTTTGTCTACGGAATGACTTGTAAAGACATTGCCAAGCTTAAAGGTGTGAGCCCTCAAGCAGTTTCTAAAGTACTACGCGAGATTTGTAATATGTACGGAGTAACAAATCTCGATATGCTTAAGAGCGTCTATGCTATCCGACTCGACCTTTACACTCATCTGAATTTTAGCTTTGAAGCTTACGTCTGACAGGTATTTTCCAAAAGCGTGATGTGATGTATGTCACGCTTTATTTTTGATATACATCAATTCGTGGTTGTCAGACATTTCCTGGAATTTCCGTTTTCTAATTAATAAACATATGGTTGCTCGACTTTTTTGTTGGTTGATTCTTACAACTGGCGAGGAAATATTTTTTCTGGCATGCTTTTTTGCAGCTTAAAACATCTTCTGAAGAGACGGTGATTGATGGAAGAAAAAAGAAAAACTTTTCTGCCAGTGGGTAGGTATGTGAATATTTTTTTGGATATAACGACGTATGGACAACTTAAGCAGCAAGCTGCTAAAGAACGTCGAACCATTGCCAAAGAGGCTAAGCATATTATTGAGCAGTGTTTTGAGTCTGAGGGGAAAGATAATCAGTAGAGTTCGGTTGTTGATGTTGAGGTATCTGTTGCAGCGCCGTTTAATTATTTGATGGTTCTGTGCCGGATTGACTTAACCCGTCAATTCCGCTCTGGGTTTTTGTTAATCATATAAATGGAGTTTTTATGAATTCAACCTTATCAAAAGGCGGCTTCCCCGCGTCTGTGAAAAATCGTGCATGGCAATACTGCCAGATGGCATGGCATGGTGTAACCAGTAAAAAAGCGTTGTCCCGTCTGACTGCGCTGTCTCCGCTGCTGTTACTCGGGGTGGGACAGATTGCCAATGCAACTGACTTGCTGGCCGGGGGCAAAGATGATGTTAAAGCCACATTTGGTGCCGACTCATTCGTCATGATGTGTATCATCATCGCCGAACTGATTGTCGGTGTGGCGATGTACATCCGCACCAAAAACCTACTAATTCTGCTGGGCCTGGTTGTGGTTATCGTCTTCACCACTGTCGGTCTGTCCTTCATCAACTGATATGACGGGAAACGATTTAGACAAATACCGTTTCCCGAAAACTCTGTCTGAGCAGAACCGCATTATTGGACTGCCCCTTGATGAAGCTATCCCCGCAGCGGTTGTTTTGCTGTGGGGATTTTTCACCAAGAAATATTTATTCAGTCTGATTGTCGCGGCAGTTATCTGGCAACTGATCAGAGCGGCGAAACGCGGAAAAAGCTCCCGCTGGTTATACAACTGGTGTTACTGGTATTTGCCCACTGAATTATTTCGGGTTGTCTACCGCGTTATTCCCGATTCCAGTTTCAGGAAATGGATTAAATAAATGTACGCAGGGCCATATTATGGAAATCAGTGCTCGCAATTCATCCACTAAAATTATTGCCATTTTTATTCTGTCGCTCACGACAATGGTCTTTATTCTGGGTTTTGCCGTGGCATGGCTGGCTGTGACCAACAGAACACTCATCCATGAGCAGCGTACGGTTGTCACGCCGATGACTTATAACGCGCCTTTCGTTGTATCGGAAACAAAAGCCGATACCGAGTTTTTCCGGATGATGACGCTGTCCTTCCTGGCCCTGCGTCTTAACGTCTCCCCCGAAACGGTGGATTCCAACCATGCTTTTTTGATGTCTTTTGTCGAACCGGAAGCCCGCAAGGAATTTAAACAAGTTCTGCAGGAAGAGGCTGCACAGATTAAAGCCAGTGATGTGAATTCCACGTTTTACACCACTGAAATCAATGTTTATCCCGTTGACGGGCGCATCGATGTACGCGGTGTGCTGAAAATGTGGATTGGCAACTCAAAACCTGTCACGGAATTAAAAACCTACCGGCTTCGTCTGAAGTACACCGGAGGCTTTACCCGTATTGGCCGCTTCTATGAGGTGACCAATGAAAAATAACCTTCCGGCGTTGTTGTTAGGTACCGCCATGATGGTCGCCTTGCCCTGGACTGCGCAGGCGCAGTTTCCGGTTACGCTCAGTTTTCCGCAGGGCGGACAGTTCCGGCTCAGTATCAGCAACACCGATCCCAACATGATTTTCATTCCGGGTGACAAAGTCACTGCGATCACCGCTCAGGGCGGAATGCTGGCAGACAAGCGACTGACGTCTGCCGGTGGGGTGCTGTTCACCTCTGTAGCCACCCGGACCTTCACGCTGTATGTGGAAAGCGCGCTGGGCCAGACGTTCTCTGTCGTTGCCACTCCCGTGAAAGGTGAAGGGCGCGTCTACCGGCTGATAAGCGCAGAGCCGCCGGGACGTCCGGAAACCCGTAAATGGGAAACCTCTCAGGCTTACGAAAAGCTGCTCATCAGTCTCAACCGTGGCGTGCTGACAGGGGTTATGCCTGACGGCTATGGCGAAGTGAAACCGCTGGCAGACGGCATTCACGTTCCCGGCGGGTTTTCAGTTACGCCACAAAAAGCCTGGGCTGGAGATCAGCTGCGGGCCGACAGCTATGAACTGCGCAATACCAACAGCTGGGGAGTGACGCTCCGGGAGCAGGACTTCTGGAAGCCCGGAGTCCGTGCAGTGATGTTTGGTAATAACGCGCAGTCTCTGATGGGCGGAGGAACGATGACCATCATCGTCATCCGTGAAAACGGGGAGAGTGAAGATGGCCAACATTAACAAAGTTGTCCGTCGTCGTCAGGTTGCCCTGCTGGTAGCCCTTGTTCTGGGGATAGGGGCAGGCGGAGCCGGGACCTGGATGTTCTCAGAGATGAACCTGAAGAAAACCCCGCCCGCAAAAGTGCCAAAAGGTGAACCCGCGCCGGACATGACCGGGGTGGTCAATCAGTCCTTTGACAATAAGGTCCAGCGTTCCGCCATTGCGGAAGCGCAGCGGCTGAATAAAGAAACTCAGACGGAAATTAAAAAGCTACGTACAGAAATGGGGCTTATTGGTCGGGATCTGACAGATTCACAGGATCGGATTCGTGAACTGGAAGACGAGAACAAATTGCTGCAGACACAACTCGAAGCCGGTAAGAATTTCGATTCTCTCGATGCCGAACCGTTGCCGGGAGCACTCGCCTCTCAGGGAAAACCTGCTCCGGCAGGTGAGGTTCCCCCTCCAACCAGTTTCTGGCCAGCAGGCGGCGCGCAGGCACCTGCCGCACCGGTGATGACCCCCGTTCAGCGTCCGGGAGTGATGGACAGCCAGGAATTCGGCCTGCCGGATACCGGACCGAATAAGCCCCGTTTTCCGTGGATTTCTTCCGGCAGTTTTGCCGAAGGAATTGTGGTGGAAGGAGCAGATGCCAATGCGTCCGTTACCGGCGACAAAAATACCGCCCCGATGCAGTTACGACTGACCGGCAAAGTGCAGATGCCAAACGATGCCGAATTCGACCTGACCGGCTGCTTTGTGACGCTGGAGGCCTGGGGTGATGTTTCCAGTGAACGAGCCATCGTTCGTACCCGAGCGATCAGCTGCAAGCTGGGTGATGAAAACATCGACCAGAAAATTGCCGGTCATGTGTCCTTTATGGGCAAAAACGGCATCAGGGGTGAAGTGGTCATGCGTAATGGCCAGATCCTGCTTTACGCGGGAGGGGCCGGTTTCCTCGATGGTATCGGCAAGGGGATCGAGAAAGCCTCATCCACAACGGTCGGAGTGGGCGCCACCGCCAGTATGAGTGCCGGCGATATCGGCCAGGCCGGGCTGGGCGGCGGCGTCAGTTCTGCGGCAAAGACACTTTCTGATTACTACATCAAACGTGCTGAACAATACCACCCGGTTATCCCGATCGGGGCGGGTAATGAGGTCACGCTGGTTTTCCAGGACGGCTTCCAGCTTGAAACGCTGGAGGAAGCCCGTGCGAAAGCTGCGGCACGTAAGAAACAAAATCAACCCTCTGCCTTATCAGCACCTGCGGCTATGCCGGGTAGCACGCCGGACATGCTGAAGCAATTGCAGGACTTCAGGGTAGGGGACACCGTCGATCCGACCAGTGGTCAGGTCATTACGCAGTAAACGGGAGCCGGTAAACCGGCCAGAACAACACAATCCGGAATAGTCAGTGCCCTGGAAGACGTGAAAGGGATGGGCGGTAGCGTGTCCGGACAGCATAAACAGGAAGGGCAATGGCAGACGAACTGGATCAGTTGCAGGAGCAGGAAGACCTTTTGAACAGGCTGCATATTCAGGCAGTAAGACAGAAATTCAGCGCGAAGGGGGAAAGCCTTACCCGATGTGAGTCCTGTGGAAACGCCATTCAGGAAAGGCGTCAGAAAGCGGTACCCGGTGTGCGTACCTGTACTGAATGTCAGCGGAACATTGAAATTCGGCAAAAACATTATTTGAGATAAACGATGGAAAGCAAAAAAGGGAATGTGCTGGTCCGAGGGAACAGGGGAAGGGGGAACATAGAGATGAACAAAATCACACTCTTGCTGGCAGGCTGCACCCTGCTGTTATCCGGCTGTGCCGGTGTAAAAAGCAGCTTCGACTGCGATGCCACAACGTCTGATACCTGTATGACCATGACGAAGGCTAATCAACTGGCCCGGGACAAGGCGGCAAAACAGGCGGGAAAGCAGGCTGCGGGCGGACTGCCTTCCCTGGTTAATCTTCCGACTACCTCTGCGACAGCTGTATCGTCGGCATCCCGTACCGTCGTCAGTTTCCCTGCCGCGACCAGGCCAGTCAGCACCGCGCCTGCCGTTTCTGCAGGCACATCCGCAGGTATAAATACGCACTCTGAAACGTCCACACTGACATCCCGTCCGGTTGACGGAACGCAGGTAACAAATGTTTCGCGACCACCGGCTTTACGTCCGGCGGCATCAGCCATCGTTCCGGCACCGTCATGCCAGAGCGTGCGCTGTGACAATCCCGGATCTGTGCATCCACAACGCAGTCAGGAACAGATCGCCACGGTCTGGATAGCGCCCTGGGTGGACAGCGATAACGCCTTCCATCAGCCCGGTCGTGTGTCTTTTGTGGTCCGTCCGGCGGACTGGGTTCTTCCGTCCCGGGTGAATTGAGGAGTTTCGGGTGAAAAAATTTCTGAGCGTGCTGGAAAATCTGCAGAACGCCTTCCGGATGCCCGATGGCGCGTCGGAGATGACGCGCAATCTGGCCAGCCTGGACTTTCCGCAGCTGACCAGCGTCCTGCCGTACCGTGACTATGACCGTGACAGTGGGCTGTTTGTGAACCGCAGTACGGTGGGCTTTCTGCTACGTGCAGAGCCTCTTATCGGCGCCAACGAACAGATTGTGTATGTGCTGGAAGATCTCATCAAAAGCAAGCTGCCGCGCAAGACGCCGATTTCATTCCACCTGGTGTCCAGCAAGCTGATCGGCGATCAGCTTGACCGTGGCCTGTCCGAGTTCCGCTGGCAGGGGAAGCATGCTGACAAATTTAACCGTATCACGCGGGCGTATTATCAGCGCGCGGCGCAGCAGCAGTTCAACAGCCCGACCGGCCTGCCGCTGACCCTGCGTGACTACCGTCTGTATATTTCTTACTGCGTAAAGGCGAAGAAGCGGACGGCGGCAGTGATGACGGAAGTCGCTCATATCCTGAAGGTTCTGCGTTCCTCGCTGGACGCGGCAAAAATTTACACGCAGGCGGCAGATGACCAGGAGCTGGCCACGCTGGTTCACGGGATGCTGAATGCCCGTCATGATCAGTTGTACCCGGATAACGTACGTGTCGGTAAATTTGATGAGCTGCATCAGCGCTGCATTGACCAGCGTATCGGCATCGATATTTTTCCTGACGATGTACGCATCAGCCTGGCCGATCGTCACGGCAGCATGACCACCTCGCGGGCCATGAATTTTATGTTGGAGAACAACCCGGATATGTTCATGCTGTGGATGGGGGGCGATAACCTGTCCAACCTGCTCAGCCCCGATCTGACAATCGCCAGCCCGTTCGTCATTACGATGGTGATGGAGGCCGAAGACCAGGTGGCGACGCAGGGGGAAGCCACGCGCAAGTATCTCGACCGGGAGAAAAAAGCCAACTCTCCCTATGCCACCCTGTTTCCCGGCGTGGCCAAACAGGCTAAAGAATGGAAGGAAATCCGCGAGCATCTTAACAGCAACCAGACCTGTATTGTCCGCTATTACTATAACGTCACCACGTTCTGTCCGGATACGGATGAGGATGCGCTGGTCTGCGAACAACAGGTCATTAATACCTTCAAGAAGAATGGCATAGATTTGTTTTCCCCGACCTATATGCAGTTCCGTAACTGGATAGCGATGATCCCCTTCATTCATGCGGAAGGGCTGTGGGAAGATATCAAAATGGGCGGAGCCACATGCCGGGCGGAGAGTATCCAGGCCGTGAATCTGTTGCCGGTGGTGGCCGACAACCGGCTGGGTCAAGGGGGATTGCTGACGCCGTCCTACCGTAACCAACTGGCGTTCCTCGATATCTACGGGGACGGGATGGGCAACACCAATTACAACATGGCGGTCACTGGCACTTCGGGGGCAGGTAAGACCGGTCTGGTGCAGCCTATTCTGCGCAGCGTGCTGGACTCCGGCGGTATCGCCTGGGTGTTTGATATGGGGGACGGCTACAAATCGTTCTGTGAGAACGTGGGTGGCACATACCTTGACGGTAAGTCATTAAAATTCAATCCGTTTGCCAATATTTCAAATATCAATGAGTCCGGGGAACGTATCCGTGATCAGCTGGCGGTGCTGGCCAGTCCCAATGGCACGCTGGATGAAGTACATCACAGTCTGTTGCTGCGCGGTGTGCAGGAAGCCTGGGAAGCGCACAGGGAAAAAGCACGTATAGACCACGTCGTCCAGAAACTGACCGCCATCCGTGAGGATGAGAAATATCAGAACTCGCCGGGTATCACCAATCGCCTGGATGAAATTATCGAACTGCTCGGGAAGTACTGTTCCTGGGGGATCTATGGCGAATACTTCAACAGCGATGAACCGTCACTGACCGATAATGCCCGCTTTATCGTCCTGGAGCTGGGAGGGCTGCAGGATAAACCTGACCTGCTGGTTGCGGTGATGTTTTCCCTCATCATCTACATCGAAGACAAAATGTACCGCACGCCGCGCAGCCTGAAGAAATGTTGCACCATCGACGAAGGCTGGAAGCTGCTCAACTTTAAAAATGAGAAGGTCGGTCAGTTCATTGAAACAGGCTACCGCACGGTACGCCGCCACCGTGGCGCTTTCATCACCATCAGCCAGAACATCAAAGACTTTGACGCCGATGATGCCTCCGGCGCTGCAAAAGCGGCCTGGGGTAACTCTGCCTTCAAGGTGATCCTCAAACAGGATGCCTCTGAGTTTAAGCAGTATAACCAGAACCGTCCCAACCAGTTCAGCGAGCTGGAGCGCAATGTTATCGGCAAGTTCGGCGATGCCAAAGACCAGTGGTTCTCTTCCTTTATGCTGCGCATCAATGATACCTGCAGTTTCCATCGGCTCTTTGTCGATCCGCTCAGCCGGGCCATGTTCAGTTCAAAAGGTGATGACTTCGAATTTATTCGCCAGTGCCGGGAACAGGGCATGGATATCCATGACGCGGTATACCAGCTGGCACAACGTAACTTCCCTGATGAGATGCGCGAACTGGAAGCGCTGGCGGAGGCCGTATGACAACGCAGCATCCTGACACAGAACCACAGGTTAATGATGTCCCGGGAAAAGAAAAACCTGTCAGGAAAAAAATGACACAACGCGAACGCCAGAAGCGCCGCTGTCTGCGCAGTCTTCTGCTGGTCACCGCCACGATCCTGTGTATCAACGCTGCTGTCACGTCATTACTGATTAGCTGGCGCACGCCGACGGTTGTGTCATTTGATATGAAAAAAACGCTGGATCAGTTCACCGAACAGGCCAGGGAACACTTGCTGGATGAGACGCAGATTACAGCATTGACAGATCGATTTATGACCAGCCTCAATGCGGAGTTACAGGACTGGCAGCGCCGCCATGATGCGTTGATCCTGGTGACACCCGCAGTGGTCAGCGGAGCCGCAGACATCACCGCTGAGATCCAGAACGGGGTGGCGCACCGGATGGCTGAAGATGGTGGCAACTGATGAAAAAAGGGCTGCTGGTACTGTTACTGATATCCGGCATGGTTCAGGGAAAAAATCTGGGGACATGGGGGGAGATGTATCCCATTACCGAACAGGACATACTCACCACCATCCAGACCCGCCTGAAGGCAATGGAGGCCAGCGGCGAGATGGCCCGGGCGCAGGATGCATTCAAACAGCGCGTCATTGAAAACACCCTGCGCCCGAAGCCGGTAGAAGGACTCACCCTGGCACAGAAGAACACCACGCACTATATCGATCCGTCGCTGACCGTCGGGGAGGATCTGAAAGACCATCAGGGGCGGGTGTTTGCCCGCAAAGGGCAAGTGATAAATCCGCTGGATACCGTCCCGTTCACCGACACGCTCTACTTTATTGATGCAGATAACCCGCAGCAACTGGCCTGGATGAAAGAGCAGAAGCCCGGAACGCTGACGTACCGCGTCATTCTGGTCAACGGCGATATCCGTGAAGCAACAAAAGCCCTGGACACGCGTATTTATTTTGACCAGGACGGCACGCTAAGCAGGAAGTTTGAACTGACAGCTATCCCTGCCCGGGTGACGCTTTCAGAAGATCGTCGCCGCCTTCGGGTAGATACCTTTGCCATTCCTGGCCCCGGAGATGCCCATGAATAGGACACTTGTTCTGTTGCTCCTGACTTTTGTCCTCAGCTGGCCGTCAGTGAGTCAGGCTGCAACAACCAGCGCTTCCGTGGAGTGCGAAGGCCGTTTTGTAAACCCGATCACCGATGTCTGCTGGGAGTGCATTTTCCCGGTCACCATTGGCAATGTGCCCGTGGCAAAAGGACGTCAGCCGGATACACCGAATCCGGGCATGCCCATCCAGTTTTGTCCGATGGGGATTTTCTATCGTGTGGGGCTGGCCATTGGCTACTGGGAGCCGATGGCGCTGACTGATGTGACCCGCTCCCCCTACTGCATGGTGAATCTGGGCGGTTTCAATATTAACGTGGGGAATGTCGGTACCGGGACCGGCGGACAGGAGAACAGGGTAAACGCCGGCGCGTTCTACCATGTCCACTGGTACAAATACCCGCTGACATACTGGCTGAACATCATCACGTCGATGGGCTGTTTGCAGGGAGGAGACATGGACATCGGATACCTGTCTGAACTTGATCCGATGTGGGACAGCAGCTCGCTCAGCATGATTATCCAGCCTGAAGCGATTCTTTTCGGCAACGTTATTGCGCAGGCAGCCTGTGCAGCAGACGCCGCCGCAAGCCTGGTGCATATGCCACTGGACCCTTTGTTCTGGTGTGCCGGCTCTCAGGGAAGTATGTACCCGTTTAATGGATGGGTATCGAACGAATTCAGCCCTATGCAGACCTCCCTGCTGCTCAGTGAACGTATGGCCTTCAAGCTTCACCGGCAGGGCATGATCATGAACTCCGTTGGTTCGGATACGGCGGTCTGCTTTGAATATCCGTCTCCCATCATTCCGAAAAGCCGCTGGCGTTATCACCTGGTCAACAAATATCCCGATGCAGGACAGTGCCATCCGCTGGGACGCAGCGTGACCCGCTGGGAAACCGGCAAGAACATGCCCAACGACCGTCGAAACTTCGGGTATCTCTTCTGGCGTAAACGCAACTGCGTTTTCCTTTAAGGAGCACAGTATGTTTGTGAGCAAAAAAAGTATGAGTTTGTCTTCAGCCGCTCCGCCGAAATGGCTTATGGCCCGGCATACTTACTGCCAGAGGAGCCAGCACTGTGAGTAAAACACTGCTTCTTCTTCTCGCCCTGTTTACCGCAGGGCTGGCTCAGGCAACTGAACATGCGGAAAACCGCCAGTTTATCAGGGAACAATTAAAGCTGGACCGTCAGCGATTTCAGTCTCTGCAGACGCCAGAGCTTCTGAAGCAGGCCCATCCGCTGGCGCCGCAGGAGCAGTCGTTCATTGAGGCTCAGGCGCAGCAGTTCCGGCAGTCCATGCAACCCGGCGAGCGTCCTGTTGATGCTGCGCTGGTTTTTGTCTCTTTCTCAATGCCACCTGATGAGCTGAAACAGCGAGTTCAGGACGCGGCGGTCCTCAATATCCCGGTAGTTATCCGGGGGATGGTGAACGGCGACATGCGGGCCACGGCGAATGCTGTCGCCGGGCTGGTGAAGGAGAGTAATACCGGCGGTGTGCAGATAGACCCGACTACTTTTCGTAAATACAACATCACTGCCGTACCGGTACTGATTGTCGCCTGCGGTAATCAGGGCGATAAAGTCGACCGTCTTCAGGGGGATCTCAAGCTGCATCAGGCACTGAAACGCGTGGCAGAAGAGGGCGACTGTGCGCAGACCGCTAAAAGCCTACTGGGCGAGGCGGCTGAATGAAACGGAAACACATTTTGTTGATGGCTGTGGCGCCAGCCTTTCTTGTGCAATCGCTCATCGCTAACGACCAGTTTAATCAGGGAATGCAGCTGGGGAAAGCGAACAAAAGCCAGGGCGCTGATGCCATTCAGGTATTTAAGCCCGCTGAAGTAATCCCCGGCTACACGACGTCTCCTTCTGAAAGCGGGTACTACGGCGGGGTGACCGCATCAGGCGTGGATATGACATCGCCGGGTTCTGCCGCGCTTAACAGTTCTGAAGCCGGAAAAACCATCACGGAATTCATCCTTAATATCCCGGCAGACAACAAACCATCGCTGGATGCACCGTTTATCTCCGAAGGACTGAATATGCAGGCGAAAGCGGAAACCATCACCGGCGGCGGATTCGATGGCTGCGTGGACCAGCCTGCGAGTTTTACCGAAATCACAACGCATCAGTGTCTGCGGGACACGAAAATTGAGCAGTACTGCTCACGCACAGCGACCATTGTTGGCGACTGGAAAGAGACGACAGAGATTAAAACCTACACCCTTACCGCCTTTAATTTCAGTCGTTCCGGAAAGCAGATCGTCTTCAGTGTGGCCGCTCCGGAAGCGGGCATCATACGCAGTGCAAGCCTGAACGTGACCACGCAGAATTATCTCCTGAATTCCCGGGCGAGCTTTATGAATACCACATTCAATCTGACCTGGAATGACACCGTTGCACTTGGAGGTGCTACTGGGATGACACTGACCAAAGGACAGGCTCTCAGCGGGACAAGCTGCAGCGGTAACGGCAGCTGTACCGGGACGCTGGATAACAATATCTTCAACGATTTGACCAGTGGAAAAACGCGCTTAACGCTGACACTGGTGATGCAGGTTAAAAGTCGGGAGTGGGTGCCACGAGTAGAATGGTCGGAAAGCTGTCCGTTCAGCAAGACGGAAGGGGCAATGACCGGCTCTCAATGTGTTGAGCCGGGAGGCAACCGGACAGTTGTTGTTGAAGGAAAAACCTACAATATCCACCAGAACTGCTGGAAATGGCAGGACATATACCTGACCCAGACAGAGACGGAAGGAACATGCGGGGAGTATATGAGGGACCCTGCCTGTACGGTGACCCGTAGTCAGTGCGCCGACACGGTGGATGGTTTTTGTGTGAGTCAGCAAGTGACTTACTCCTGTGAACGAAAAAAAACGGGTAACGGACAGATTTGCGGCGGCGAGTTCTTTTGTACGGACGGCAGCTGCGCTCAGGGGCAGACAGGAACCAGTAACATGTTTGGTCAGGCTGTCTCCGTGCTGGCTGCTGTCGCGGCTGCGGGCAAAGACGTGGCTGAACTGAATGGTGAAAACGTCCGGGCTTTCACCGGCGAAGCCAAATCCTGCAAAAAAATGGCGGCGGGCTTTAATAACTGCTGCAAGGATTCCGGATGGGGCCAGGATGTGGGGCTGTCGAGCTGCAGTAGCGATGAAAAAGCGTTGGGCAAGGCCAAAGAGAAGAAACTGACGGTTTATGTCGGGGAATACTGCAGTAAAAAAGACCTCGGGGTGTGTCTGGAGAAAAAGCGTGGCTACTGCCAGTTCGACTCCAAACTGGCCCGCATAGTCCAGGAGCAGGGTCGTCGTGACCAGCTGGGCGTGGGCTTCGGCAGTGGCAAATCTCCGGACTGCCGTGGCATCACGGTGGATGAACTGCAGCGTCTGGATTTCGGCAGAATGAACTTCAGCGACTTTTACAGTGATCTTAATACCGGCAGTGACATTCCGGAAGATCAGGCGCTGCTGAAAAAAGCGCAGGATATCATCGCGGAAAAAATGAAGGAGAATGCCCCGTGAGATATGTCATCGGTGCGATTGTGCTTCTTATTACTGCATCGCTGCAAGCCGCTCCTGAAGAGGTGCTGGCACCCAACTATGCCCGGGAAGAAGGATGGCAGTGGTATAACCCGCAGGCGCAGGAGGCTGAACCTGAACCCGTTCCGGTACCGAAACTGCACGAACGACTGGTCAGCATGACGCCATCAGAGCAGAAAAAGGTGCTGCAACAGGCGACCCGCGAAGCGCTGGACACAGCCATCCTGTATCCGTCTGCAGAAAATTTCCGTCGTTTTATGACGCTGCAAAACTTCTGGACCGACCGCGCGACCGATTTTACCCAGACGGCAAAACTGGCACGACTCAAGTATCCGGAGCTGGACTACAACGTAAAACGCAGCCATTACAACAGCACGGTTGAAGCCCGCCTGACAGAAGAGAAGAAGATCCAGAGCGCGGTGATAAGCCAGGTGGAGCAGCGTTACGGTCTGTTTTTCTTTTACCGGGGCAACAATGCCGTCGACAACCTGATGGCCGGGGTGATACGGGCTTTCTGTGAAGATCGGGGGATCAGCCTGATGGCCGTCAGCGTGGACGGTAAACTCAGCGAGCAGCTTCCGCAAAGTCGCCCTGACAGCGGACAGGCTGAAAAAATGCGTGTCACCCACTTCCCGGCCACGTTTCTGGTTGATCCGAAAACTCACCAGTGGCAACCCCTCGCATGGGGTTTTATGAGCCACGACGACCTGGACCGCCAGATGGTCAGCGTTCTGACCCATTTTGCTCCGGCCTACTGATAACACCTGTCCTTTAAGGTATCCCATGCTTATTACTGTATTGCGGACCGCCATTCTGATGGCGGCGATGCTGCCCGGCTGTCTGCAGGCCGGGACACTGGATGATATTCGTGCTCTGGAAGCCGGGAAAACGGGCCGGCGCGCCCTTGCGATGGATTCTCCCGGGCTGCCAGAGAACAGGGCGTCGACGACCACAGACCGTGCTGCTCAGAATACGGCTCCCGTCTGGTATGCGCTGAGTGATGGCAGGAAAGTGAATTTGCAGGACTGGAAGGTGGTGCTGTTTATGCAGTCGACCTGCCAGTACTGCCGCCAGTTCGCCCCGGTACTGAAAACCTTTTCTCAGCAGACCGGTCTTGGTGTCTTTCCCATCAGCCTTGACGGGAAGGGCGATGTTGAGTTTCCCGATGTACTGCCGGCAACCCCGGATGTGATGGTGGAATATTTCCAGAACGGGCTGCCGGTGGCCACCCCGACCACTTTTCTGACCAACGTCAACACAATGGAAACCTGGCCGCTGTTGCAGGGGGCGGCAGGATCCGGTGAGTTCCGCAACCGGCTCAATGATGTGCTGCGCATGGCGCTGAACAGACAGGCAGGCAAAAATCCTCAACCTCAGGGAAAACAATAATGCGACTGAAACCGCTCTGCCTGGCGTTTACGCTGTGCCTGTACAGTACAGGCACAGCGCTTGCCGGGCTGCAGGATGACATGAACTCTTTTTTTAATGATATGAGTTATGCCAGTAACACCACCTCTGCAAAAGTCTGGCAGGGACAGGCCGCCCGCTACGTGTCCGGAGGCTCATTCTATGCCCGTACCGGTAACAAGAACATTCAGCTGGTTTCCATCAGCCTGCCTTCCATCAACGCCGGCTGTGGTGGCATCGATATGTATCTGGGCGCGTTTTCTTTCATTAACTCTGACCAAATTACGGCTTTTGTGAAACAGACGATGGCCAACGCTTCGGGATACTTTTTCGACCTCGCGCTGGAAACCACCGTGCCGGAGCTGAAAGCGGCGAAAGACTTTCTGCAAAAGATGGCCGCCGATATTAACCGTTTCAATATGTCCAGCTGCCAGTCGGCGAAGGCAATGGTCGACAACGTGGCATCCTTATGGGGGGAGAGCCAGCAGAACGTCTGCCAGTCTGTCGGCGGGCAGAAAAGCGTGTTTTCGGACTGGGTGGCTTCCCGTCAGGGCTGTACCTCAGGCGGGAAATACGGCTCTGTCACTGATAAAGCCACAGGCGCGGAAAAGGACCAGGTGCTGAAAGATATCAACCTGATGTGGAATGCGCTTGGTAACAGCACGCTCAGCAACAATGCGGAGTTGCGTCAGTTTGCTATGAGTATCAGCGGATCGGTGATTTTCGGCAGTTCCGGAGAGGTGCGTATCCTGTCTTCGCTGGCATCCGATCGCAGCCTGCTGACAGCAATGATGAGCGGCGGCAGTGCGAAAGTGTACGTCTGCGATAACCAGAATAAATGTCTGTCCCCGACCCTGAGTAATGTGACGATTTCTGCAGACAAATCTCTCATTAAGATGGTGCAGGACATGCTGACCAGCATCGAGAACAAAGCCATCACCGACACACCGCTGACGGAAAAAGAGAAGCAGTTCATCAACAGTACCTCCATTCCCATCCTTTCCTGGATTGTTGACCAGTCGTCCCTGAGTGTCTCGCAATCCCTGTTTGCCCAGCTAACGGATTACATCGCAGTCGATATTTATCTCCAGTATCTGGAAGCCGTAATGAAAGTCGTTCATGGTTCGCTGGCCACCAAAGACTACCCGGGCGCCAACATGAAGGAACTGAGAAACGGGCTGGCCGATGCGCGGCAGGCGCTTAATTCGCTGCGCATGGAGGTACAGATTAAGGAAGACGCGCTTATTTCCGCGCAGCAGCAAATCCGCTTTATCCGCCAGCAGGTCTCCTCGAAGATGAGCGATCGCGTGCTGGGTAACTACCAGTTCAGCAGAGTGAATTAATATGGACGTTGATACGATTTATACCGTTGCAGGTGGGGCGTGGTTTCAGGATACGCTTAATGGCGTGGCGGCGTTTTTTAACAGCAGGGCGGGTGATGCGCTGATTACAATGGCCACTGCCGTTTCAGTGATTGTCGGGGCAGCGACCTATATCCGGACCCGTAACATTATGGATCTGGTCAAATGGGCAGGATTTTACGTTCTGGTGATTGCCGTTCTGGTCGTCGACAAGCGGAATGTGCAAATTATTGACCTGTCGGAGCCTGCTGCGATTTATCAGGTGGATAATGTTCCCGCGGGGCTTGCCGCGCCTGTGAGTCTGATTACCCGCATCGGTGCCGGGATGGCGCAGATTTACGATACGATTTTTGCCCGCCCGGATGCACTGACCTACAGCAAAACCGGGATGCTGTTCGGGGCGCAGCTGGCGGCGGAGAGCAGTGACTTCCGGTTTTCTGAGCCGGAAATCCAGCGTATGTTCTCGGATTACGTGCATAACTGCGTGGTGGGCGACATCATGCTGAATAACAAGTACAGCATTGGCGACCTGATGAACACTACGGATCCGTATGCGCTTATATTCAGTAAACCCAGCCCGCTGCGCGGCCTGTATGACAAAAACCGCAACTTTCTGACCTGCGAACAGGCCGCAACGAAAATTAATACTGAATCAAGTGATATCAGTGGAAGAAATATGTCCCCGTTTTTGCAGCAGGTTTTAAATCGTATGCACGGCTTCACGAATCAGGTTTTTGGTCCGACGAACGGCGCCAGTACGGCACTGTTCACCGAAATGCTGGGCGACAGCTATAACTATTTCCACGGCAATTCCATGACCTCCACAGAAATCATTCGCAAGAATGTGGTGATGAATGGCCTGCGCAGTAGCCTAGAGAGTTTTTCAGCCCAGAACGGCGATACTGCCGGACTGATCAATACCGCCACGCAGACATCGATGACGAAAATGCGCCTGTCACAGGCAACCAGCGCATCCATTGCTGCCAATACACTGCCGGTGATGCACAGCGTACTGTTGGGCATGACAATGGCGCTGTTCCCGGTACTGATTGTTCTGGCCGTGGTGAGTTCCCTCTCCTGGATTATTATCAAAGGCTATATCTACACCATTGCCTACCTGCAGATGTGGCCCATTCTGTTCTCCATCCTGAACCATGCGATGAATTTTTATCTGCAGGGAAAACTCAACAGTACGGCAGTAACGCTGGCCACTTTCGATCAAGTGCAGAACACTTACTCGGATATTGGCACCACAGCGGGTTGGCTTGCGTTGTCCATTCCGTTTATTGCCTGGGGCATGGTGAAGGGGCTGGGGCAGGTGGTATCGCAGGCGGGGAACTATCTCGGTCAGACTCTGCAGTCTGCCTCCACCCAGTCGTCGTCTCAGGCCGTGGACGGTAACTGGTCCTATAACAATATGACGACCGGAAATGTGCAGGGTAACAAGTGGGACACCAACTACAGTCATCGTGAAGGGCATATGACGAACCAGCTGGAAAGCGGGGCCACGAAGACGCTGACATCGTCTGGGCAGCAGGTATTCAGTAATGCTGAGTCCATATCAAAATTGCCGGTGGATATTATGCTGGGTAAAACCGCAACAAGCAGCTGGCAGAAACAGCAGCGCGATGCCATTAGCGAGGCTCAGAGCCTGAATAACAGTCTGTCTCAGACGTCCAGCCTGGCGACGTCTCAGTTAAATCAGTGGAGTCAGCAGCGTGGAAACAGCGATACCACTGTGTCAGGGACTGACTCGTCGACTAACAGTAATCTGACCAAAGCGTTGAGTACCATTCAGTCCATTGCTTCGCGATACGCCCGGGATGAAAATACCACCCTGGCGGAAGGGATACGGGCTGCGGCAACCAAGAGCCAGGATATGAGTGCTGGCGCAGGCGGAAGTGCTCAGATAACTTTCGATTCTGATCGACAGATTTTAGGGAAAATTGCTGGACTTGCTACAGGGATGAAAGGCTCGGTAGAGGGGCATTTGAAGACCGAATATACTGGCAGGAGTGGCTCCTCGCATGGCACCAGTTCCGATCTGACCCATCAGGGAGGAACAAGCAAAGGATTTAGTGCTCAGGAGCTTAAAGATTTCCGCGATGCGATGGACGTTGTGACCTCCACCCGCATGACGGACAGCGGCAGTCATACCGACAATGCTTCATCATCCCTTGCTAATCAACTTTCATCGACTTTTTCCAGCCTGAAAAGCCAGGCATCGCAGTTTAATGATGCGGTTACCCGTAGCCATGAATACTCACAGCTGGCCAGTTATGCAGAAAATAACAGTGCTAACTTTAATCAGAACTACTCTCAGGAGTTTGTTGGTTATGTCACCAGTAAGCGTCCGGGTGAAGCGGATAGAATACTGGCAGATGCCGCCAGCCCTGAAGTGCGTGCAGAACGTGACAAACTGGTTCAGGAATTTGTGGAAGATCGCATGAAACCTCAATTGCTGCAGGAGTTTGAACAGAATAAAGGTCGTACCGATGACGGGATTGGTAGTGTTGGCGCATCATCAGGTCACATTGATCTTCAGGGGGAATACGCACAACAGCAGGGCAGCATGGAATCACTGGCCAGTGCGAACGGAGTCAAACAGGAGGGAGAGGTTGGCGCTAATGTTCAAAATCGTCGCAGCAGCGTTAAATCTCAGATCGATACTGACAAAAATTCTGTGAACTCATCCGATAATTCTGAGAAAGCGGATTACAATCGCTTGAAGAAAGAATACGAGCAGGGTAATGAAAACTTTAATGACGCGAGGGTAGAGGAAGAAAAAAGACAAAATGATAAGATTGGAGATAATGAAAGTGGAAGGGATAAGTTAAATATAATTAAAGAAAATGTGCAGAAAGAGTTTAATAAATAGTAAGAGGGGGAAGGATGAAACGCTCAGAACTGGAAAAGGATGCTGCTTATATTCTGGATGAGTTTAAAAATCGAGATTATGAGATTCCAACAAATAGCCAGATCCTCAAGGTTGTTTTCAGCAGGCTAATGGTTGTATACGCAATTCAGCTGTTATTTATTGTTTTTGATATATTTATTAATTGTGCTCATGGGGAATATCATTACTTTGATACGTTGGTGCTGGCCGTGGGCTCTAATGCTTTTTTTAGTCTTGTATTCTTAATGACCACTTATAATCTTGTCTGCATGAGGATTGCATTAGGCAGCGAGATAAGAAATCAGTCAGTTTTAATCGGGATGATTGAGAAAAAAATCCATTTTTACAGTGTCTTTCTTTTACTCGTGAATACCGCTGTAGGTTTGATTTTGCTGCGCGCTGGAGAGAGTTTTGTTGCGGGCTTGGGTTTCTCATGGTTTGTGACTTTTCTCATAAGTGTTCTTTTTTTACAGAGTTCCTTATCCCGATATTTGACTCCTGCGGTGGTGAGCAGCCTGTCGAAAGTAAAAGAACTGCTCTCTGACTCCACAAAATAAGCCGTATCTCCTGGTATTTGTCCATGAGCAAATGACCCGGAGTTTGAAAGCTTGCCAGGCATCAGCCGCATGGTTGATGCTTTTGTTAATAATGTTGAATGTGACTAACTTCGTTATTTAATTCGCAGAAACACTGTTCATGTATTTCTGCGAATTAGTCTGCCTTCGGAAAAATACAATGAGCCTGAATCCTCGCGACTTAACGCAGGGCGGTCAGGTCGCTTTCATGCGCCTGAAAATGTTCCTGCAGATAAATAACCTGATATCTTATTATGTCATCATGGGAACTGTGCTGTTTGGTTTTGCCGTCCTGTTGATGCGAATGAGCATTCAGAACCTGATTAACGGAATTGTTTACTGGTTTGTCCGGGTGATGTCACCCTTTACTGAAAAAATGGTCAGTCAGCCGGTATATACCATTCGTTATTATGAACATAACCTGAAATACAGCGCCAGACAGGTGCTCAGTGATAGTTACACCGTATATTGTGGTCAGTTACTGAAACAGGAGCTGGTTATTGCCAGCTGCGCCTCGTTGCTGGTCGCTTTTCTGGCCACGCTCGCTGTGTACTGGTACCTCGGGCGTACCGGTCGTAAGCAGAGCGAAGATGAAATCATTGGGGGCCGTGTACTCAGCGATTCGCCAAAAGACGTGGCGCGCCTGATGAAAAAGCGCGGAGAGGCGTCTGATATCCGTATTGATACCCTGCCGCTGAAGCTGGATTCAGAGATCCAGAATATGGCGATGCATGGCACAGTATCGACCGGTAAATCGACCCTGATGCGCAAGATTATGAAGCAGCTTCGTGACAGGGGCGATCTGGTCATTATCTACGACAAGGGCTGTACGTTTGTGGAGGATTTCTACGATGAATCCCGCGATAAAGTCCTGAACGCGCTGGATGCCCGTTGTCCGAACTGGGACCTGTGGGAAGAATGCCGCACTATTTCTGAACTGGAGAATGCCAGTGCCACGTTAATTCCGGCCAGCAGTGGTGAAGACCCTTTCTGGCAGGGCAGTGCGCGTACCATCTTTGCTGAAGGTGCAGAGCGCATGCGTAAGGATGGCGATCGCAGCTACAACAAATTCCTGCGTACACTTCTGGCCATTCAGCTGGATCAGCTGCGTGCTTTCCTTGCCGGTACACCTGCATCCACGCTGGTTGATGGAAAGATAGAGAAGACGGCCATCTCTATCCGAAGCGTACTGACCAACTATGTTAAGGCGATGCGTTATCTGCAGGGTATTGACCGTCCGGGACGGGAGAAATTCACCATCCGGGAGTGGATGAAGGGACAGGCCGATAAATCGAAGAACGGCTGGCTTTTCATTACCTCCGATGAACAAAACCATGAATCTCTCAAACCGCTGATTTCGCTGTGGCTCAGTGTTGCTGCCACCAGTTTGCTGGCAATGGGCCCTAACCGCCACCGGCGCGTCTGGTTTTTTTATGACGAACTGGCCTCCCTGCATAAATTGTCCTCACTACCGAGGATTATTTCTGAAGCCCGGAAATTTGGCGGCTGCTTTGTGCTGGGCTTTCAGAATATCGCGCAGATGGAAGAAATCTACGGCCCTAAGGCGGCTGCGGGGCTTTTTGACCTGTTGAACACCAAATTCTTCTTCCGTTCCCCGAGTGCTGAAATAGCGAAGTTTGTTGAAGAGGATCTCGGGGAAACCCGTCGCCTGAAGTTTAGCGAACAGACCAGCTTTGGCCATGAACAGGTACGTGACGGGATTTCCTTTGGCAAGGAGGAAGAACGCGTCACGGTGGTGACCTACTCCGACGTCCAGTCCCTGAACGATCTCCAGTGTTATGTCACTCTTCCCGGAGACTATCCGGTCGTCAAACTCTCCATGAAATATGAGGCGATGCCCAAAGTGGCTGATGCCCTGTTGCTACGAGAGGTACAGACCAGTCTTGACCGGAACATTGAAGAGGAACTGGTCCGCCGTACCGATGAGGAACGCCGCAACCTGGACGGGCTGTTTAACCCTGTGACACCGGCACCTGAAAATACCCTCCTTCCTGAGACGTCGTCACCAGACTCTCAACAAGCGGTGTTGCCATCCTCCTATTCTTCGGCAGCGGATACGGCGGGTAACGGCGCCACGACTGTCGTCGCTACCACGACCGCCTCTGGAGGGACAGAACGGGATATTGAACAAGAGTTACCACAGCATATGCCGCCGGGGCTGAACAGCGACGGTGAGGTGGTGGATTTTGCAGCGTATGAGGCTTGGGCTCAGACCTCACATCAGACCCGCGATATGACCCGCCGGGAAGAGGTAAACATCAATCATGCATCAGGCAAAGAACACGATCATGATGACGGAAGGGAGGTTTACTGATGCTGTCGATTTCCGCGATAAAGGGTGATGCTGGCTATTACAGCCACGAAGATAACTACTATGCCAGTGGCTCGCTGGAGTCCCGCTGGCTGGGTGAAGGTGCTGAGAAACTGGGCCTGAAGGGTGAAGTGGCTAATGTCGATATGGATGCGATACGACAGGGAAAACTCCCGGACGGCACCGATCTCTCCAGGATGGTCAATGGCGTGAATAAACACCGCAGCGGCTATGATCTGACGTTTTCTGCCCCAAAAAGTGTGTCAATGATGATTCTGATTGGTGGCGATACCCGGCTGCTGGATGCGTGGAATCGCAGCGTGGAAAACGGGATAAAAGAGGTTGAGAAGCTTATCAGTGCGCGTATCACGGATGGTGGAAAAACTGACGCCGTGCTGACGGGAAATATGGTGGCTGCGCTGTACAACCATGATACTTCCCGCGCATTAGATCCGCAGATCCATACCCATGCGTTAGTGTTCAATGCCACGTTTGCGGAAGACAAATGGCGGGCACTGGCCAGCGATACGCGTATGAAAACCGGATTTGGCGAAAATCTTTATGCGCTGCAGGTGGCAATCGGAAACCTTGTCCTGCAGCCATTCAGACAGGAGGCGGAAAAACTCGGCTATGAAACCGTTGCTGCCGGTAAAAATGGCCTCTGGGAACTGAAAGATGTTCCCGTCGCGTCGTTTTCGACCCGCAGTCAGGCTATCAGCGAAGCCGCAGGGCCGGATGCGTCTAAAAAATCCCGCGATGTCGCGGCGCTCGATACCCGTCAGGCGAAAGCCTGGGCAGACCCGGAACTGCTGAAAGCTGAATGGCGCCGGCGGTTAACCGATGAAAAATTCGATATCGATAACTATATCAGCCAGGCGCAGAAGCACGCAGAGTCACCTGGTCCTGCTGTCGGCGGTACAGAGGGTATTCGTGCTCCGGGCCAGCCCGGTAGCGCGTTTTCCGGAGAGATTTCTGAATCAGAGGTGCAGAAAGCCGTCAGCGACACGATTTCGGCGTTGTCTGACAAAAAGGTCCAGTTTACCTGGTCGGAGATGCTGTCCGGCACGGTCAATCGCCTGCCTTCAAGGCCGGGCCTGTTTGAGCAGGCGCGTACCGGCATTGATGCCGCGATTGAAGGTCAGCGTCTTATCCCCCTGGATCGGGAAAAGGGCATTTTCACTTCCGATATCCACCTGCTTAACGAACTCAGCGTCCATCAGCTGGCGCGCACGGCCCTTCAGGAGCAGACCGTGCTCGTCTTTCCGGAACGGGCACAACAACGTGATATGCCGGCAAGTGATGCCGTATCGGTGCTGACACAAGATAAAAGTCCGGTAGCTATTCTCAGCGGTCGCGGAGGCGCACAAACCCTGCGTGAACGCGCGGAGGACGTGGCGATGATGGCGCGATCACAGGGCCGGGAGGTGATGGTGATAGCTGCTGACGGTCGCAGTGGCCAGTTCCTGTCAGAAAGCCCGCACCTGGCAGGCCATGTGATGCTTCGCTCGCAGATGAACGCTGAGACAGTGTTGCCAGTACAGGGAACGGTCATCATTGACCGGGCAGAGCGTCTGTCGCTGAAGGATACCGTGCTGCTGCAGGAAAAGGCGCTCAACGCCGGAGCGCAGTTGATTTTCATGGATACTGAGAACCGGCAGGGGACGGGCAATGCTCTGTCGGTACTGAAAGACGCCGATATCCCACAGTACCGATTTTACGGCACGCAGTTACCGGAGGTCCGCCTGGTCAGTGAAGCGGACAAGCGGAGTCGTTACAGCCAGCTGGCGCAGGAATATGTGCGCCTGTCCTCAGAAGGGCGCGAAGTGGTAGCCCAGGTGAGCGGCGCCCGTGAACAGCAACAGCTGACAGACATTATCCGGGATGCCCGGCGTGAAGCCGGTGAGTTGGGCCGGGAGCAGGTAACGCTCCGGGTACTGGAGCCGGTGTGGATGGACAGCAAAACCCGCCATCAGCGCGATAACTACCGGGCCGGGATGGTGATGGAGCAGTGGGACGCAGAGAAGAAAGCCATGACCCGCTACACCATCAACCGGGTGGCAGAGGCGACAAACAGCCTGGTATTGCAGGGAGAAGATGGAAACCGCCTGACCCTGAAAGTGACGCAGACGGACGGCAGCTGGAGCCTGTACCGCAGCCGGACACTGGATATTTCTGCGGGTGACCGGGTAAGGGCACTGGGACGTGAGCTGAAGGGCGCTATCCGGGCGAAAGAGCAGCTGACGGTGACCGGGCTGGAAGACGGTGCGATACGGCTGCGCAGCGGGGATCGGGAACTACGATTGTCAACCGACCGGGCTGTGAAGCTGGCCCACGACTATGTGGAAGGAACCGGTGCCGGTATCAGCGCCTCCCGGACTGTACTTGCCGCCGTGGGTCCGCGTGGGCTGAGTAAACAAACCCTGAATGCCCTTGCGCAAAGCGGCAGCAATATCCGGATTTATACCCCCCTGGAGGCCGGGCAGGCGGCGCGCAAAGTGGAAAGCGTGTCTGCCGTGCGCCTCGCCAGTGACCAGGTTCGCCAGTCGACGGGCGAAAATAATCTGGAGAAGGCCATGCAAGCCAGCCGGGAGCGTCTGATGTCGGATACTGAGCAGGCGGTCAGTCTGGCTATCCCGCGGGCGCAGCAGGGAAAGGTGCATCTCAGCGAGATTGCGTTGCTGTCTGAGGCCGCGAAGTCAGGCCAGCCGCTGAATGATATTCGGGCTGAAATCGCCCGTCAGGTGAACAGCGGAGAACTGATTTCGCTGGATACGGTTGCCGGGGCCGGTATCCGCTTGCTGGTTCCGCGTGTGGCGTATGAGATGGAAAAGACCATCATCCGCCACATCGCTGAAGGCAAGGATGCCGTCACGCCCCTGATGGCCCTGACGCCCGCCTCGGTGCTTAAGGGACTGACCGTCGGGCAGCGTGAGGCCACCCGGATGGTACTTGAGAGTACCGACCGCTTTATGGCTATTCAGGGGTATGCCGGGGTAGGGAAAACCACCCAGTTCCGCGCGGTGATGAGCGCCCTGAACACCCTGTCTGATTCTGTTCGCCCGCAGGTCATTGGCCTGGGGCCAACACACCGCGCCGTGCATGAAATGCGTGAAGCCGGTGTCGAAGCCCGTACGCTGGCCAGTTTCCTGAGCGAAACCCGTCAGGCCATTCAGGGCGGCGAAACGCCGGATTTCCGCAACGTGCTGTTCCTGACGGATGAAAGCTCGATGGTGGGTAACCGCGATATGGCGGAACTCTATCAGCTTGTCGCCGCCGGTGGCGGGCGAATGGTATCCAGCGGCGATACCGCGCAGCTGCAGGCTATATCAACCGGTCAGCCGTTTCGGCTGGTTCAGCAGCGCAGCGCCATTGATACGGTCGTGATGCAGGAGATTGTGCGACAGTCACCGGCACTGCGTCCGGCGATCGAAAGCATCATCGCCGGGCAGGTTGATACGTCGCTGCGTCAGGTTGACGAGGTCACCCCGCAGCAGGTACCGCGGCAGGCCGAAGCATGGGTACCCGACAAGTCCGTGATGGAAATTCGGGCGCCGAAAAAAGAACAGGACAATCCTGCTGCTGCCGAACAGACAGCCGGACAGCAGGCAATGCCACCGGAGCCGTTGTCGCTGGCCCGCACCGACATCATCGACGCCATCCGGGATGACTGGATGGGGCGAACGCCGGAGGCGCAGCAGCAGACGCTGATTGTGGCCGAGCTGAACGCCGACCGTCATGCCATAAATGAAGCCATTCATGCCGCACGGCATGAGAAGGGCGATACCGGGGCGGAGGAACGCACGTTCACCGTGCTGGAGCCGCTGCGGGTACCAGATAACGTTTTGCGGGCCGTCGAAACGTTCGCAGAGTACACCGGCGCGGTGGCCATGATGAACGAGCGCTACTGGACGGTGGCGGAGGTGAACACGGAGGACGCCGTGGTCACGCTGCGTAATGCCGAAGGAGAGTCGGTGCTGATTTCGCCGCAGCAGAATACCACGCAGGATATTTCCCTCTTCACCCACCGCGAACTGACCCTGAGCCAGGGGGATCGGGTACGTTTTACCCGCTCTGACACCGACCGGGGCTATGTGGCCAACAGTCTGTGGGAGGTAGCCGGGTTCACTGACGACGGTGCCATCCGGTTCCGCCAGGGCGATCAGGAGAAAGTCGTCGACCCGCAGGCGATGACAGAAGACCGTCATATCGACCTTGCTTACGCGCTCACCGTCCATGGTGTACAGGGTGCCAGCGAGCGGTTTGCCATTGCTCTTTTCGGTGCCGAAGGTGGGCGAAAAATGATGGCTTCGCTGGAATCCCTTTACGTGACCATGTCACGTGCAAAAGAGCATGTCCAGGTGTTCACGGACAACCTGGAGCGCTGGCAACAGCTGGTCGCGCAGTCTGACGGCGGTAAAACCGCTCATGACCTGCTGCATCAGGAGAGTGACCGGGATGCTGCCACGGGTAACCGCCTGCTGGCTACGGCGTCCCGGCTCGACAAAACGGCGCTCGGACGCCGGATACTGGCGGAGAACGGGCTGGAGGGGGAGACAATGGCCCGCTTCATCGCTGCCGGCAGGAAATACCCGACACCGTATGTAGCCCTTCCGGCCTGGACCCGTCACGGTAAAGAGGCCGGGGCGCTGCTGACGGAAATCCGCACTGAAGATGACGGGATGCGCGTGGTGCTCAGCGAGCCGTCCCGGCTGCGTGGCGGAGAAGATGCGCAGTTTGCAGGGCTGCAGGCGAGCCGCAACGGTCAGACGCTGATAGCCGACAGTGCGGAAGCGGCGCTGCGGCTGGCACAGGAGAATCCGGAGAGCGGGGTGGTGATACGGCTGCACGGTGAGGACCGGCTGCTCAATGCCATACGGCTTACCGGGGGACGTATCACGGTGCCTGAAGAGGTCGCCCGGACGGTGCGTAGCGTGGCGGACGCCGACGCGGCGGCGAAAGTGGAAGACCCCATTACGCTGCCCCCGGATGAGCAGCAGAAACTGGCAGAGGCACAGGAAAAAGCGGCCCAGGAACTGGCGGAGCAGGCCAGGCGTGAACTGCTGCCGGCAGTGCCGGGTGAGGAGAGCACGAAGCCCGAACCACTATTGTCTGCCGATGAAGAACGTCGCCTGCGTGACGGTACAGCGCGGGGAGAACGTGAGCTGGATGAGGCCATCTATGAAGCGGTGGCGGATGGCCGGGGTAGCCGCCAGCAGGTACGCGAGCAGATGCTGCGTACCGAACGTGAGTGGGTGGTAAATATGCCGGAAAAAGACATCAAACTGGAAAAAACACTCGGCGGGGACTGATCCAGGGAGAAAAAACGTATGTCTGTTGCTGTAGTCATTATTGTCGTTCTGCTGGCCGGGTTCGTATTACTGTTCAGACAGACCGGTCAGGCCAGTCAGCGGCGTGACCAGCTGCCGGAAGATATCCTGAAGTAGACGGGTATCCCGCTGTTGCTCAGCGATGACGAACTGCAGCTGGCGGAACGCGTCACGGCAGACCCGGGCGCACAATGTCCGGAGGGTACAGCGTGAATACCGGTATGCCTCTCTCCTTACGCCTCGTCAGCCCGGTACTTAACCTGTCCGCTCTGCAGCGCGATACCATCCGGATAGTCGCATTTATGGCAATGGTGGGAGATCACATTGCCACCGCCTTTCAGCCGGATATGCCGTTGCTGAATATGGTTGGACGCTGTGCATTTCCCCTGTTTGCTCTGGTCAGCGGCTGCAACCTGGCGGGACGGGCTGTATGCCAGCGCAGCCTTAACCGACTGTGGCTGATGGCGCTCCTGGCACAGCCCGGCTACTGGCTGGCTTTCAGTGACGAAGGGTTACAATGGTGGCAATTAAATATACTGTTCACCTTTGCCGTTGTCATCCAGGTGGCTCGCTTCCTGCAGGTTGCGACTGTGTTCAATGGCGTTGCGGCGTTCGCGACCCTGGCGGGGTATCTGCCGCTCAGTTCAGCCAGTTACGGGATATCCGGTCTGCTGATGCTTGCCGGCGCGCTGCTCGTCTGGCAAGTCAGGGACACATTGCGTCCCGCCCTGTTTGCCATCTGGCTGCTACTGGTTGCCCTGCTTAATGCCCGTCACGGTGATGTGATGATGCTCTCCGGAGTATTGTTGACGCTGACGGTGCTGTTCTGTGTACATGGACTGGTTCCGGCTTCCGGACGGCGACTGCAGGTCGGGCGCTGGTTTGCCCCGGCGTATGCCATCCATCTGCTGTGCATCAGTTTTCTGGTCATTGTTGTCTGACCTCTCTGTCGCTACTTCTCTGCAATGAAGGAAATCATATGAAAAATAACTTAATAAATCTTACTGCAGTTATAGCCGGTAGTCTGTTATCCACCAGGCTGACGTTTGCCGGCACCGCGTCCCAGCTATCTTACTGACACAACCTTCTTAACCGTCCGTAACGCCGGAGCAGCCCGTTCGCCAGCGATTGTTCAGGTGTCA
Source organism: Pantoea osteomyelitidis (assembly GCF_044342975.1). Classification (NCBI taxonomy): domain Bacteria; kingdom Pseudomonadati; phylum Pseudomonadota; class Gammaproteobacteria; order Enterobacterales; family Erwiniaceae; genus Pantoea; species Pantoea osteomyelitidis. Next base: position 123,992 of record NZ_JBGFSN010000012.1, on the reverse strand, counting down.
CAGGAAAGGCATTTTTTTGATTTAGCTTATGTTCTGCTGCGGAAAGTTTTTTTATGCTGCAAGGTACGGGCATGAGACGCCGTGGTCCAGTAACATTCTGTTCCGAAAAGAAATGCACCCGTAACAGAGAGCTGCCAGCTCGTGACAGGGACCGCGCTTGCGCCTGCCAGCCGGAGAAAAGGCGGGATTCGTAAAGCATACAGTCTTGTTATCAGGCCTGAAAAACTGATTGAAGCTGAAGCTCGAAGTAATGGAGTGCTGCGACCAAATCCCATCGTTGATGGAAGCGCTTCTGAGTTATAAATTACGGACAGATGAAAATTTATGGCTGGCCACGCCTGAAGGTGGCAGGGAGCTGAAACGGCATGACGCCGCGTCAGAAAAGAAAAACCCCGTTAATCCCTTCAGTTTGGCGACGGATGAAGATTAACGGGGCCCACTATAGTTCTGCACAGGATTTTTGCCCTGTGCAGGGAGTATAGTTTTATGCTCAGGAAAAGACAATCCGTTCTGTGCTTACTCCGCTCGCGCAATATAAGCGTTGGACGGCATGTATAAGCAGACAACCTTCCCTGCTTCTTCACGGCCTGACAAGCGCCACCGTGGCGATCATTCCACTGCCTGCAAATGCGCTAATCCGGAGTGGTTTGCACCAAAAGGCTACCGGCGTCTGCCCGGACAGATGGGCCATGCCATGAGCCGACTTGTAATCAAGGACAAGTGCACAGGCAAAATGAAGCTGCGCCAGCGTATGTCGCGCCACCCATACTTTGTTCAGCTGCGCGACGTCGCCGGACGTAAACGCGATTTTCGGCCGGAAAAGCAGGCGCTGTATGACGCAATATGGCCGTTGCTTGTGCAACGCGCTGACCTGGCCACGTCTGTAGTCACCTTCAACGGCAGCAGGCTGGCTGACGAGCTGAGTCCCAAAGATGAAAACGGCGACGTCATTCCGGAGACACGTGTTGAGCCCAGCCGGCTCTCACGTCTGTTTGAGGAATGGGAGCGCTACGGCCTGATAGAGAGGCCGGATCTGGAAATGGACCCGGTTACGGGCTACTGCATGCCGCGCCATATCGTACTGACCGATCAGTTCTGGCAGCTGTGCGGCATCGACATGGACAAATTCCTTGCGGAGCGCAACGAGCGGCTCGCCGCTGAAGCCGACGGTATCCTTGAGCCGGGTACGCACGCCTCCGTTCGTGCAGCTCGCCGACGCTGGTATGAAAATATGCGCATGGCCACGCTGATAAGCCGCCGTGATAAAATATCAAAGCAGAAGCGCCGCAAACGTTTGAGTAAATTGCCGCTCGACGACAGGCGTAACGCGATGGCCAAGCTGCTGCGCGCGCGTCCGGCCCACGTATGGGGAAATCTTTCGCCGGAAGACTTTGATTGCTTGGTCTGGAAGTGTCTGCGACAGCTGGAGCTGGGCCCCGAATATGAGCCCGTGCTGCCCGAAATACCCGATATCGTTTACTGACGTCACCCTGTAATTTTTACCGCCTTAACTGGCGGTGGTGGCGTTTGTGCCGGAGGTAGAATGTGCGCTTTGGTGCCGGTATTTGCTGCGAAGAAGCGTGAAAAAACGGCCACAGACGGTGCGCCGCATTTTTTTATCACAGTTATCCGCAATCAATATCTTGCGCTTGCCTGCATACATAATCACCGCTATCCGCAAGACAATCCTGACTTACGTCAGAAAGAATAATCAAAATAATAAATAAGGTTTTCATACCGGCATCTGGCGTGGATAAGTTTAATGCCTTCGCCTGCAGCGGCCGCAGGTGTCCGCGCCGCTCAGAATCGAAAGTAGCTCCCGCCGACAAGCGGCGGGCAAAGCATATTAGTTACATCATTCGTTAGAACTATCTTTAACCCCACACCCGAGCAGAGCCTGAAACCTCGCGCCCCTCTCCGGCAAAATCCCGGAGCCGGATCTGAAGCCCGGTTGCCCCCACTGACCAGCCCCGGCCGCCCGGCCCGGAGGGCCGGTACTGCTGTCGCTGTTAGTGAATGGTGTAACTAAAGTAGCGGTGCCGCTGTGGGTGGTGCGCCTGAGGCGTTCTTTCGTCTGCGACCGGCTGGGTTCTGTGCGTCTGCAAGGCCGCTGCTTAAACGGCAGTTGCACAGGGTAGGGGGGTTACGCGGTATGCGAAGGAGAGGGCGGCTGCGCAGCGCTACCGGCGCCATTCGGTTGCAGGGTGAGATTCGGCACCGGCTGGCGCCTTCATGCCGCTACGCGGCATAAAGAGGCTGAATGCGTACTGTCCGCCTACGGTTGAGGGATAAGCCCTGTGTAGCTGACCGAAGAAATGCACTGGAATTCGAGGAAAAATTTTCCGGCTGACTACCTGCATCGTTCTCAAACTGGCTGATACAGGCTAAAAACTGCTGCCTTATTGAAATAACGGAGTTGATTCACGATTCTTAGTCGCTTAGACGAAAAGTAATTATCAAAGATCGGACGATATTAACGATATTAATAATCTACCAAAAAGGAGAACTTATATGAATTGCCCGTTTTGTGGTACTGACGTACCGAAAGGATATACCGTATGCACGAGGTGTCACGCATTTTACAGAGAAGAAAAAATATCTGGGTGCAGACCGGCAATACCTATGCTCACAGGTTTAGCCCTGATCCTGGGCAGTCCGATGCTTGGTGAGGCGAGTCATGGTAAGATATTGCCCGCATTGATTACATTTTTAACTGGCTGTGTGATGTTTTACTTCGGCAGAAAGCGGCTGGTAAAAGTTAATAAGTCCCTGCCAGTACAGGGAAAATGGTATCGGCAGCATTACAGACGTTAAAGTGATCTGACGCTCAGTGGAACGCCCCCCCACGTTAAGCAAGGTTTTCTTCCTCTGACACCTTTTTTAATGCCCGCAGATGCCCCTGGTCACCTGTTCTGCGACCGTTATATAGTAGCGGCGGCGAATGAATAGCTCGGCAACCTCAACACTGCTGAGTATGTAAAGCATGTGTTACCTCCGTTAAAAACAATGCACCTAAGTCCAAGGTTTGTGTTTTCGCCGTGAATAACAATAACGTCCATTTTGAGCGGTTCGAGACATAATGAAAATGCCCCTAGCGGGGCAGCGGACTATTTCACTCTGTAGGCAGCTTTTTTGATGGCAGGTAAATAGCTGGCTGGCAGCGTTCCCAGCTCTGGCGTGGTCGGCACTGGGTGGCCTTCACGCGCTGGTGGTATCGCAAACCATTCCGAATTGTAGGGCAGATTCACCTGGCGGCTCATATCGAACTTGGTGTCGTATGAAAGGCCGGTCAGGTGGTAATCAGGATCGGTCTTCCTGACCACAAACTCCGTTGGGTAAATCCTGTCTGTCTTTTGGCTGGTGCCGAACACCACTTTGACTGCATGATGCTCGCGGGATACAGCTATCACCAGCGCTGGTCTTGGGTACGGCCCCGGTACACCTATGGTATGCGGAAATCGCACCCAAACCAGCTTTGCTAATTGCGGTAACACCGGGTATTGCTGTGGTTCATTAATTTCATCAGAGGCCATCTAAGCTGTTCCTGTTTAGAATAGTTTTTCTGTGAAACTCTCCTCCGGTATATCCGCTGCCGTGCTGACTTCGTTTATACGCTGGTATTGAGCTTCGGTTAACGGTCCATTGTCCTGGTCGTAATAAGGCAGGTAGACATTTGCCAGATTACGCAGGGCCAGATGGGTTATTTCCGTTTTGCTCAGGCCGGTTTCTTGCATCAGTTTATCCAGGGTATCCGCACTTACACCTGTTGGGGTGTCTTTGCTTCGTAACCTGAACAAAAAGCTACTAGCTTTTGATTCGGCGTTGAGATTCATGATTTTTTACCTATTTTTAAGCAGTTTAACCGCGATTGTATAAGGACCATTACCTACCATTTACATCTACCCGCCCCCTATATCGCAGATGCGACGATTTCACCCGGGTAAATGCACAATAATTAGAGGCGTACAGTTACGCCCCTTAAAAATGATAGCAAATCTATATCACCCGTCAACAGGTGATATATATTTTATATCAATCTAAAAGTGTTACTAGCTGTGAGCTGGCGGCGGCGAGGCGGGGATTAGTGGAGGTTTTTCAGGTAGAGGTAAAAGGTTTCAGACCAGATAGGGGCCGTGTTACGTTGACCTGCTCCCCATTGATTAGCACCCCCCGATGTTAATAATGTCTTCATAAGCCACGTGAGGACATCCCCATGAAGAAACGTTTTTCTGACGAACAGATCATCTATTCTCCGCGAGGCCGAGGCTGGCATTTCCGCCCATGAGCTTTGCCGTAAGCATGCTATTTCTGACGCCACCTTCTATACCTGGCGTAAGAAGTTCGGTGGAATGGAAGTCCCTGAAGTAAAACGCCTTAAGTCGCTCGAAGAAGTGAACGCTCGTCTTAAGAAGTTGCCTGCAGAAGCCATGCTGGATAAGGAAGCACTACAGGTGGCGCTGGGCCGAAAGTACTGACGACAGACCAGAAGCGGGAAGCCGTGGAAGTCATGTGTGAGGCCGCAGGTTTGTCGCAACGTCGTGCCCGCAGGCTGGCAGGTCTGTCCCTTTCAGCCTGCCGTTATTCGGCTCAGCGTCCGGCGCTTGATGCGTATTTATCCACGCGCATCACTCAGCTGACTCTTGAGCGCCGGCGTTTTGGTTACCGCCGTATATGGCAACTACTGCGACGAGAAGGCCTGCGTGTTAATCACAAGCGCGTGTACCGCCTTTATCATCTCAGCGGCCTGGGTGTTAAGCGCAGACGACGTCATAGAGGATTGGCAACGAAACGTCTTCCATTGCTTCGTCCTGCTGCTCCTAACCTGACGTGGTCAATGGATTTCGTCATGGACTCACTGGCTACCGGAAGCAGGATCAAGTGACTGACCTGCGTCGATGATTTCACTAAGGAATGCCTGACAGTCACTGCTGCCTTCGGTATATCAGGCATTCAGGTCACACGTATTCTGGACAGTATTGCGCTATTTCGTGGCTATCCGGCAACGATCATAACAGATCAGGGACCAGAGTTTACCTGCCGGGCACTGAACCAGTGGGCCTTTGAGCATGGCGTTGAGCTTCAGTTTATTCAGCCGGGCAAGCCGACACAGAACGGGTTTATCGAAAGCTTTAATGGTCGGTTTCGGAATGAGTGTCTGAATGAGCACTGGTTCAGCGATATTGTTCACGCCAGAAAAATCATCAACGACTGGCGGCAAGACTATAACGAGTGTCGGCCTCATTCCTCACTGAATTATCTGACGCCAGCGGAGTTTGCAGCGGGCTGGCGAAATGGAAAAAATGAAGGTAAACCAACCGACATTACTAACTGACTGTTGTGTTTAATACTGGGGGCAGGTCAGCGCTGTTCGCTGTCTTCCGACAAAAATGCCAACCACCCGCTCAGTATTGCACCGGGTGAAACTAAATGGGTGATGGTAAGCAGCACCATTGATTTGCCGGGGATGGCCGATCTGCTAGACCAACCTCCTTTCAGCGAGGTGTTTGTTGCAACACCCGAAGAACCTTATACCGTAGCAGAACATAATCTGATTGCTCCATTGAACAGTCAGTTCCCAAAACTCTATGGTCCCAATGCGGCAATCGAAGCAACTGTTAACGTCGGACCTGACGATGAACCACACCATTACAGTTTTCCGCTCGCAAAAGGCAAGTCGCTCTTTGAAAAAGATGGCAGCTTGCAACATGACTGGCTTTTAGCTAACTGGAAATATCCCACCGCAGGATTGTGGAGTAGCCTATCGAAATCCTGTCTGGTGCCAAATGATTTTGAGTAGATTCTTTTCTGATCGTATCGCCAGTCTTTACTGCTTTAATGATCAATATACCGGTTTAGCCGTCTCGCTGTCTGACAATTTAGTCATCATGTTTAACTTCGCTCAGGTACTGCCTGACCAGAGTACTGGGCTACCAGCCTGTACTTAATACACCATCAAAAGGTGACAGGAGTATTTACCCACAACACTTTGGCAACCGTTGTGCCGGTATTGCGGTAACCGTGCGGCACGTTGCTGGGAAAATAGAACGAGTCCCCGACACTCAGTTCGTAAACCTGATCGCCAAGGTAAAGCGCAACCTCTCCCTCAAGCACATAGCCCATCTCTTCTCCATGATGTTCAATCTGTCCGTCACTGGCGACACCGGGTTCAATAACATGAATATTGCCCTGCAACAGGCCGCCTTTATGGTGATGTGTTAGGTTTTCCAACTCAATGCCACCTTTCCTGTTACGGTGCACAAAGCGTTTGCGTCGGCGGCTCTCCGCCTTCATCACGGGTAAATCGGCCACCCAACTTTCAGCCATCAGGTCAGAGATGTTGGTTTCAAGTGCGGTGGCCAAACGGTGTAGCATTGCCAGAGACGGTGCAGCGACCTCATTCTCCAGCTTCGACAGCAAACTCTCTGAACAGCCGACTTTTTGCGCCAGTTGCTTCAGGGTGATCTCCTGCGCTAAGCGCGCATGGCGTAGTCGCATGCCTAAATCTGATAACCCTATTCCACTGGCTTCGCCGTTTTTTTTCATACTTTGCTTCTGTCACTTTCTATTAAAACGCCCAGCATTGGCCGGGCACGTTAATGCCTGAACGAGCAGGCTGGCTTATCAATCCGCTACGTAGAAATGCACCGGCTGTGGATCACAGCTGTTAATTGGCACGATATCCTGCGGGCATGCCGACATCACCACAATACAATCCAGCTCGGCACGAATCTCTACGTAGTCGCCTGCCTGGCTTACCGTCGGCAGCCAGGAGATGGAATTGTCGGCATTGACCGGAATATTCATCCACAGGTTCAGTGGCTGCGGCACTTCACGGGCGCGCAAACCGATAGCGTTCAGTGCCAGGCGCATATTGTCGGCACAGCTGTCGTGATATTCAGTCACGCCTAAATTTGTGTAACGATGCAGGTCACAAGCGGCTATCAGCGTATCGTGAATGCCTGGCGAAGTGTCAGTCAGCAGCGTACCAATCGGACGACGTTGGTTGGTGACTAATGCATCGCCTTCCTTCGGGATGATCTTATCAATATAGGCTCGGGTATGTTCCATCGAGGAGAACTCGCTGAGATCATCGCTGTTGAACAGCCAGGTATCGCAAACCTGACTGCCGGGCGTGTTGATAATACGGATAATTTGCCCCTTTCTCAAACGCACGGCGCAGCCGCAGCGTGCCGGCACAGTGTACAGCTCCCCGGAAATCGGCGTACCGTCTGCAGAAATCGCGGAAGATAACGTGGCGTTGCTGCCCAGCGCGCTGCCGTTGTCTTTGTCACAGCATGCAGGATAGGTTGATGTGCTCATGGATTAACTCCTTCAGGTTGATTGGCCAGTTCTGTCAGGCAGTGCGCTAACGCTTTGGCGCCAATATACAGATATTGAGGGTCAGTGTGCTCAGCCGGGTTATGGCTAATACCACAATGGCTGGGGACGAAAAACATGCTGGTTGGGCAGTGTCCGGCAAGATGCATCGCATCGTGGAATGCGCCGGACATCAGCTTCATCGCCGCGATTCCCAGCGCCTCAGCGCTGGCATGCTGCTGTGATATCAATCCGACGTCAAAGGCCACTGGCTGATGATGAAACAGGCTTTTGACCTGAACATTCACGGCGGCAAATTGCTGCATGACGGCGTCAAACTCCGCGAGAACTGAGGTGTCAGCATGACGAAAATCTATGGTAAAACTCACCCGCGAGGCGGTGGTGTTAATGGCGTTTGGCGCTATGTCCCAGCGCCCAAAAGTCAAACGTAATTCTTCCGCTGGCAGATGCGCCATCGCCAGTTCGACCTGATGAGCCGTGCGACGGGCGAGCGTCATCGCATCCTGACGCACAGCCATGGGCGTTGTGCCGGCGTGTGCCGATTCGCCGTAACAGGTAACCTGATACCAACGCACGCCCTGAATACCGCTGACCACAGCCAGCGGCAGCGCGGCCTGCTCCAGCACTGGTCCCTGCTCAATGTGCAGCTCAATAAAGGCAGCAAAGGGAACGCGGGCACGGCGGGGTAAATGGGGAAAACGCTCATGGCACTGTTGCAGCGCTTGCGCCACCGTGGTTCCCCTTGCATCCTGATGAGCCAAATAATCGTTCAAGCGCGTAGGTTCGACATAAGCGCTGGATCCCATTGCGCCCGGTGAGAAACGACTGCCCTCTTCATTCATCCAGACCGCGACCTCGATTGGACGACGCGTCGTAATCCCCGCGTCATGCAATGCGCTCAGGCACTCCATTCCCGCGATAACGCCATAGCAACCGTCAAGATTTCCCCCAGACGGTTGGGTATCAATATGGCTGCCGGTGACCACAGGCGGTAAAGCCTCTTGTCCGGCACGACGAATGAAAAGATTGGCACTGTCATCGGTTATCACTTCACAGCCCAGTGAGCCGGCCCAATCGATCAGCCAGGCGCGTGCATCCAGTTCCACAGTCGACAGCGCCTGGCGATCAACGCCACCATTTTCCTGCGCGCCAAAGCGGGCGAGTTGCGCCAGCCTGTCTAACAGACGCTGCTGGCTGACTTGCGCCACGACCTGCATCGGGGTGATATCAGGCATCGTTTATCTCCCGTTCGTCCAGTTGTAACGGGCGCTTAAACCAGGGCGCGAGGAAATTCTTCAGTCGATCGGTCTGGGGCTGACGAAACAGCTTATCTGGCGCACCGCTTTCAATAATCGAACCGCCCGCCATGAATACCACGCGTGAGGAAATTTTGGCCGCGAATGACATTTCATGGGTCACCATCACCATGGTCATCCCGTCATTGGCCAGGGCTTTCACCACGTCCTGTACCTCCTCCACACGCTCCGGGTCAAGTGCAGAAGTGGGCTCGTCCAGCAACATAAGCTCCGGCTCCAGCGCCAGCGCTCGGGCAATACCAACGCGCTGTTGTTGTCCTCCAGAAAGGCGAGCTGGCCGCGCACTGGCTTTTTCCGCCATTCCCACCTGTGCCAGTGCTTGCGCCGCTTTCTTCCGCGCCACATCGCGTGGCGTTTTCTTGCCAAGAATTAGCGGTGCGCAGACATTTTCTAATACCGTCATATGTGGCCACAGATTAAATTGCTGAAACACCATAGCCAGCGGACGACGCACTTCGGCAATCAACGCTGCGCTGTCACGATCTTTCAGGCTGCGGCTGTTGCTGCTGTACCCCAGAAGCTGCCCTTTGATCAGCACGTCTCCTTCGTCATAGGCTTCGAGAAAATTCATGCAGCGCAGCGCGGTGGTTTTACCCGAGCCTGAAGGGCCGATTAGCGTCACGATCTCACCGGTACTGACCGTGAGATTGATGTCCGCAAGCACCCGATTGTCGGCAAATGACTTGCCAACACGGCGTAGTTCAAGAATAGGTTGGGGATGCATGCTCTTATCCTTCTACAGAGGTGCGGCTCAACAGACGCACGCCGATACTGACACCCTGAGCCAGCAGCCAGTAGCTGAGGATCAATAGGGTGTACGGCACGATATAGGTGTAGGTGTTGGCGACAATTTGCCCGGTCGTCATGGTCAGTTCAGGCACGGTAATCACCGAAGCCACCGCGCTTTCTTTAATCGTGGAAATAAACTGATTACCCAGTAATGGAAAGCTGAAACGAAGCGCCTGCGGCGTCTGGATATGCCAGAAGCTTTTCCAGGCAGAAATATCGTGTACCTGCGCAGCTTCCAGTTGCCCGACACTGATGCTCTTCCATGCGGCGCGGAAAATTTCGCCGAAGTAAGCGGTACTGTATAGTGCAAGTGAAATCACCGTGGCTTCGACGGCGCTAAGCGTGATGCCGATTGCCGGCAGGCCAAAGTAGAACACCGCCAGCTGCGCTAAATAGGGTGTGCCGCGTACCAGCCAGACATAAGTGCGCCACAATCCGTACAGTAACGCGTTCATACGGCTCATGGCCTGCGCAGCGAAACCGATGAGAGCGCCTGACAACGCAGCACATAAACTGATACCGAGCGTAACGACGAGAGCGTGACCAAAATCGGGAATATAGAGCAGGAAGTCGTTCATTGGCCCTCCTTCTGCCAGCGGCGTTCAGCATAGCTGCCCAGCAGCGAAAGCAGGCTGGTGAGTACCAGGTACGACAGCGCGATTGCAATATAGACTTCCAGCGGCCGATAGGTTGAGGAGGCAAGTTGTTGCCCAACTCGCATCAGATCCGTAATGGCAATCACTGACACCACGGCAGAAGCCTTGATCACGTCGATCAACTCGGAAATTAACGACGGTAACGTCAAACGCAGCACCTGCGGGATCTGGATATGCCACAGCGCCTGACGTGGCGTCAGCCCACAGATTGACGCAGCCTCCAGTTGTCCTGGCGCAATGGCCTGAAAACCGCTGCGCAAAATCTGTGACTGGTAAGCTGCGGTATTCAACGTGAGTGCGATAACAGCGGCCAGGTAGCCAGGCAATGACAGGCCCAGCTCGCCCGGCAGGTAATAACAGAGCAAGACCTGTGCAATAACCGGCGTGCCACGAAACAGGCTGATATACACACGAGCGACTCTGCACGCGATTAATGACCGGCCGTTTTCCATCAGATAAATCACCACACCGACAAAAAAACCGGTAACGATGGCAACGATGCACAATGAGGCGGTAGTCACCGCGCCATCTATTAGCATCGGCAGCCAACGGGTCAGCAGCGAGAAGAATTCGCCCATGTTCCCACCTCTTACAGTGCGGGTGCAGGCATTTTGTCCGCCGGCACGTCCATCACGAAACCAAACCATTTCTGCTGAAGGGCTTTCATCGTGCCATCTTTGTTGGCTTCGCTGATGCCATCGCTGAGAAGCTTCACCAGAGATGCGCTGTCAGTATCCTGACGCCCGACCCAGCCGAAATAGGTAGTGGGTCCGAGCATGGGCTTCAGGGTGGTGAAAAGGCCCGGGCGTGACTTGATCAGGGGACCAAGGTTGGCAAGAGATTGCGCGACGCCATCCAGACGTTTGTTTGCCAGATCGGCGTAGGCCTCATCAAAAGAGACGTACTGCTTGATCTCTTTGACGCCCGGCTTGCCGCTGGACTTCAGTTTTGCGTTGAACTCCTGTAACACCTGCAACTGACCTGAGCCCGCTTGGGATCCGACTATTTTGCCGCTCAGATCATCTAATGTGGTAATCGTGCCGTCATTTTCACGTTTGAGCAGCGCAACAGTAGATTCTGCAATCGGTACGGTAAACGCGAAGTGCGCAACGCGCTGTTTGTTTACGGTGACTGCCGTGACCACAAAATCGAATTTCTTGGCATCCAGCCCGGGTAGGATGCCCTGAAACGGCAGGTCAAGCTGTTTAACCGCCACGCCAGGCAGCTTTTTCTCCAGAATGTGATTCATCAGATCGACGTCATAACCCACGATCTTGCTGTTTTCTACCGACTCAAAGGGGGCGTAACGCGCCTCAGTCGCAATGGTAATAGTTTTTTCTTCTTTGATGCGATCCAGCACATCTGCACTGTGAGCCGTCACGGAAAATCCGCCGATTACGCACAGCATCGCCCAGCTGAGAGAAAGCGCCTTTTTACGTCGTTTCATGTTTGCCACCCCGGTGAAAGTATTTTGAAATTTATTCAAGTTACTTGAACTAGGTGAAATAAGCATGAAGCATGCCAGCCGAAAATAACCAGCACCAAAAAGTGATGGGATTTTTTTAACCACATGATTTTAAATTTAAAAAGCAATAATTTTATTTAGCAGATGTCGGCGTTTTACAGATAGGATTGCGAGGCTTGCTAGCTGCAAATGCACAGAAATAATGCAGCCGCGATATTTATTGGTGCAGAAAGAAAGGATCACTGCAGAAGAAATGCCCCCTCGCAGAATAAGATGCGGACAAGAAGCGGCAGCGTAAAGCCAACGAAACGGATCGGATAAAGCTATAAAAGTCCGCGTCTTTCATCAGGTTGTTATCTGTCATCGTAGAAACTCATCCAGACATTCGCACCTCATGCAAGAGCAATAAGAAGCTTTGCCTATAACAAAGCCTCTTATTGCTCTTGCTGTCTCGCGCTATGCCTTTCTTTTAGCCGTATGCGCGTCCAGCTCCCGGTTAAACGCTTCCGGATTTAAGTAGTCACGTAAGGCTTCCAGCACCAGTTGCTGCTGAGCGTTCCCGATACGTCCGTTGTTACCTGCCCCTGGGAAGTTGTCGGCTGTAGTGGTTTACTGAATTTGGCCACCTGAACAGAGGTGATATGCTCATCTCAGAACAACAGATGTGTCCCAATGAAAAGAAGAAATTTCAGCGCAGAGTTTAAATGCGAATCCGCTCAAATGGTCCTTGACCAGAGCCACACCATTGCAGATGCAGCCAAAACTACGGATGTTGGTCTTTCTACCTCGATACTTTTTCCAAGCGCAACGGCTGCATCAACGTGACCAGCTCATCGAGAAACTCGTTCAGGTCGCGCTGGCGGATATGCTTCTGCAGCAGAGTCAGGATGGTTTGCCGAGGCGAAACGCCAGCGTCGTTTATTTTAAAAAATGTTGGGTTTGCTAATCCTTAAAATCAACGGGCAGGCAGCCAGCGCGGCTGCCTGATCAGAGCGTCAATATAATCCCGACTCGTAAGGTAAGGCGAGCCGGGATGTCAGGCTGACGCCGAAGCCGTTTCAGTCTGACTGGCGTGGATGTTCAGCACGTTGCTGAGAATGGAGAGCGCCTGATGAAACTGCATTTCCGGAATGGTCAGCGGATAAAGAAAACGGATAACGTTGCCGTGGAGGCCGCAGGTAAGCAATAGCAAACCTTGTTCCATCGCTGCACTTTGCACAGCCTGAGCGGTACTGGTTTGATCGAATTCCACCGCAACCATGGAACCCAGTGCGCGGATATCAGTAATAGCTTTACATTTCACCCGAGCCTGTTCCAGATGCGTAGTAAGCTGAGCGCCCAGTTGTAGCGCACGTTTACAGAGCTGTTCTTCTTCAATCACGTCCAGCACCGCATGTGCCGCTGCGATTGCCAGCGGATTGCCTGCATAGGTTCCGCCAAGTCCGCCGGGGCCCGGCGCATCCATGACTTCAGCCCGGCCCGCTACGGCGGAGAGCGGCATCCCCCCAGCTAGGCTTTTTGCCATGGTCATTAAATCGACTTTCACTGAATAATGCGCCATCGCAAACAGTTTACCGGTACGGGCAAATCCGCTCTGTACTTCATCAGCAATTAACAGAATACCGTACCGATCGGCCAGCGCACGAAGCCGAACTAAAAATTCAGGCGGCGCGATATGAAACCCGCCTTCGCCCTGAACCGGTTCCAGCACAATCGCCGCGACATCCTGAGGCGCAATACTCTGGCTGAAAATATCTTGCAGGCTCGCTATGGCTGCATCAACGGTAATTCCTTCAGGCGAATTAGGATAGCGGGCATGCCAGACTGAGGCGGGCATGGGGCCAAAATCGCGTTTGTAGGGCGCTACTTTGCCAGTCATTGCCATCGTCATAAAAGTACGGCCATGAAAACCACCGCCAAAGGTGATGAGACCATGACGTTTGGTATAGGCGCGTGCGATTTTAACCGCATTCTCCACCGCTTCGGCGCCAGTAGTGAAAAAAGCGGTTTTGGCTTTTCCGTTTACGGGCACATGCTGATTAATACGTTCCGCCAGCGCGACATAACTTTCATAAGGCGTAATCTGGAAGGCGGTATGGGTAAACCTCTCCAGCTGATGCGCTATGGCCTGTTGAACGCGCGGATGTCTGTGGCCAGTGTTGAGCACAGCAATCCCGCCAGCAAAATCTATCCAGGTGCGACCTTCTGTATCCCACAGCGTAGCGTTTTCTGCCCGCTCGACATACCAGTCGCAAAGATGACTGACTCCCCGGGGTAAAGCGTCATCTTTACGCTGCTGCAGGAGACTATTTTTTCCTTCCATCTCTTTTCCTCACTCAATGTCTTTTTACTCGTTAAGGTAAATACGTTTGCGGCGGCAGTGCTCAGTCGCAGCTGCAGGCGCAACGCGGACTACGGGTGTATGCCTGCGTGGATGAAAAGCAATATCTGGCGCCTTTTCTGGCGCAAATGCTTATGGCCTGGCTTCAGGAATGAGGCTGATTTGAAGTGGTTCGCTCTCTTGCCACGATCAATGCCAGCAAAATCAGCAGCGCGCCGCCAAGTTGCTGTAGCGTCATTTCTTCGCCATACCATAGTGCAGAGAAAATTGCCGCCCAGACCGGCTCCAGCAGCATAATCAGCCCACCGTTGGGCGTGTACGCCAGACGTTGCGCGCAGTTTTGTAAATAAAAGCGAAGACAGGTGGGGATCAGAATGCTGAGCGCCAGCCACAGCCAGTCCCTGGCAGCAAGCGCTGTGGGCCAGGTTTCAAGCCAGAAACTAACCGGCAGCGCCAGCGCACCCACAATAAACATCTGCATTGCGGCAAAAAGAACCATCGGTTGGCTGACGGCAAAGTGGTTATTCAGGCAAAAGTAGAAAGCGAAAATAGCGGCTGCGCCGAAAAACCAGAGCTGTCCCGCTTCGGGATGCCACTCTTCAAGTCCGTTTCCTACCAGCAGCACAATGCCCGGAAGAGCAATCGCGAGACTCATCCAAATCCGCCTTGAAAGCGGCTGGCGGAACAGCAGCATTCCGGCCAGCGGCACCATAAGCGGCCCAAGACAAGTCAGAAAGGCGCCCACGCTGAGCTCGGAGGTCAAGTGCAGCGCCACGATCCAACACATCATTGAACCGCATATCAAGGAGCCAATCGCCAACGCAGGCCGCAGGCTATGCCGCCACAGGCGACGCTCCGCACCAGGCACCGCGCAGCCCAGCAGGATGCCACCCATAAGAAAACGTACGGCGATAAACAGCACAGGCGGCATGGTGGTCAGCGATTCTTTCGAGAAAATCCAGCCTGCCCCGGCACAAAGGGTGACCAGCAGTAACAGGCTTTCGCTCTTACGTGCTGGCTGTATAGCCGCGCCGCTACGCGTCATCATGAGAGTGCATTTTGTAAAAATTGAATACTCTGACGCATTGGCGCAAGCGGATTCTGCCAGTAGCGGCTGCCAGCGATCTCCAGCGACAACAGGCCGTTATATCCGCCGTTGCGCATTTCCCTGAGGTAGTTTTCAAGAGGAAGATTGCCGTCACCGCAGGCAAGATGTCCGGCTGGCATACCATCAATGAAATGGCAATGGCGAAGTTTCGGTCCGAAAGCGGTCAGGTAATCTTCTACGCTGTCGCCACCTACAGCCATGCCAACAATATCTAGCGCAGCATCAAGTGCAGAGGAATTAACTTCTTCAATCAGACCTTTTAGCGCGCGAACATCGGGAGCAAGGTTGCTTTCACGTGGCTGAAGCACTTCCAGTACTAAAGTAACGCCGCGGCTTTCGGCACTGTGTGACAGCTCAGCCAGCGCGTCAACTGCGCGTCCACGCGCCATAGTGATGTTATCCTCCTCATAACCCCAGCCTGGCGTCATAAAGAGCAGCGGTGATTCGAGGCTTTCGCAAATTTCAAGGCTGCGGCGGAAATAGTTGATGCTGTATTCTCGCTGCTGCACGTTTTCAGCGGCTATGTTTATCGGATAGACGCATTGCTCCGGCGTCAGGCAGGCCAGGCGCAACTCACGTACCGCCAACTGGCGCTTAAGATCGCGTAAATCTTCCTCCTGGACGGTATCGATATGCAAGTGGGGTGAGACGCCCCACAATTCAAACCACTGTACGCCGAGCGCGGCAACGTCATCCAGACAGTGGGTAAGTCGATAATGCTGATAGGTAAAGTTAGTGGCGCAGATATGGCTGGCATTAAGCATTTCTTTACTCCTCGCTGATAGGATTAAGTACGCGTTGCAAAAATTCCTGCGTCCGGGGATGAGAAGGCGCCGTCAGAACCCGGCGCGCCGGACCTTCTTCCGTCACCACGCCGCCATCAATAAAGATCACCCGGTCAGCCACCTCACGGGCGAAGGCAATCTCATGCGTTACCACAACCATCGTCATTCCCTGGTTCGCCAGCTCGCGCATGACTTTCAGCACCTCCCCCACCAGCTCTGGATCCAGGGCTGAAGTGGGTTCGTCGAACAGAATTGCTCTTGGCCGCATCGCAAGTGCACGAGCGATAGCGACGCGCTGCTGCTGACCGCCGGAAAGATCCTGCGGGTAAGCCTGCGCCTTATGCGCCATACCTACCTGTGTCAGTAGCTGCATGGCATGTTCTCTAGCCACACCGGGGCGCTCACCCTTGACGTAAATCGGCCCTTCAGTCACATTTTCCAGCACGGTACGGTGAGGAAAAAGATTGAACCGCTGAAACACCATCGCCACCTCGCCACGTACCTGGCTCAACGCACGATCGCTGCCGTCCAGCAGCATGCCGTCGAAGACGACTTCCCCCTGCTGGTAATCTTCCAATCCGTTAATACAGCGCAGCAGGGTAGATTTACCGGAGCCGGAGGGGCCAATAATGCACACCACTTCCTTACGGTTGATGGCTAACGTCACCCCGTTCAGCACAGGCACCGCGCCGTAACTCTTATGAACGTTACGATATTCAATCATGAGTGACTCCGTCGTTTATGCATGGCATGTTCTACACGGCGGCATACCCACATCAGTGGCCAGCACAACACCAGATAAAGCAGGGCAACGAGCGTAAATACCGTGGTGTTTTCAAAGGTTGACGAGGCGAGGAGTTTGCCCTGCAAAGAGAGCTCCGCCACGGTAATAGTAGAAGCCAGCGAACTGTCCTTAAGCATCATCACCATGGTGTTACCGTAGGAAGGCCAGATGATTTTGATCGCCTGTGGCAGAATGACCCGTCTCATCATCAGCCGCCGCGACATGCCAAGCGTCTGCGCGGCTTCGATTTGTCCTTTGTCTATAGCCTGAATGCCTGCGCGGAAATCCTCCGCCTGATAGACCGAATAGGCGATGCCAAGGCCAAGGACGGCAGCGGTAAGCGCCGTCATCGCAATACCAATATCCGGCAGTACGAAATAGATATAAAACAGCTGCACCAGCATCGGAATACCGCGCAGTACGTTCACCACACCGCTGCCCACTAAGCGCAGCGGGCGGCGAGTGGAAAGCCGCATCAACGCCCACATCAACCCCAGCAGGGTCGAGATGATGAGCGAAAAGAAAGTCACCAGCACCGTGTATTTCACGCCCTCCAGCAAAATAGGAAGGACGGAGGCGCTGAAGGTTAAGAAATCGTTCATCGCTTTTCCTGTTGCGGTTTATGGAGCAGGGTCAGTGAACTTAATTAAGCTTCCACTTTTCCAGCAGCGTCGTAATTTCACCGTTGGATTGCATAATGGCAATCGCATCGTTGAGCTGGGCCAGCCGCTGCGCTTCATCTTTGCGCATACCCAGACCGAGCGAGCCGGGCAAAACTGGCTTGTAACTTTTTACCAGCCGCACATCGGGATACTGTCCCAGTGAAAGGTAGTAGGCCATCGACGGCGTATCACCGAATCCCGCTTTAATGCGTCCGGCGTTAACATCTTTCATGATGCCGGTCAGCGTGTCGTAAGCTTTGACATCCTTGAAAATATTCGCCTGCTTGAGCGGCTCAATAAAAATGGTGCCCATTTGCGCGCCGACTACCGCGCCGGGCAGCTCTTTAAAGGAGGTATAATCATGTTGATCCTCCTTACGTACGATCATGCCTTCACCGTAGCGGTAAACGGGGGTAGAGAAGTTGATAATTTTTTTACGTGGCTCGGTTATGTACATACCGGTTGCAATCATGTCTATTTTGCCGGTACGCAGCGCCGGGATCAGCGCAGAGAAATCCATCGCCCTGAACTGCACCTCATAGCCAGCGTGCTTTGCCGCCTGGCGGGCAATGTCCAGCATGAATCCATCCAGCTGATTGGTTTTGGGATTGAGAAAAGAGATGGGAATGCCATTGGCTTCGGTCCCGACGACCAGCGTAGTCACAGCCCCGGCGGGTAAAGTAACGGCGAGAGTAGCCATGAGCGCGGCTGAACAGGCAAAGGTTTTTAATTTCATAGCTTGCTCCACTAAATGAATGTTGGATTGCAGGCCGCCAGAGGCAGTCTTAATATTGTTGTTTCGCTTGCGGCGGCAAGGGCGTCAGCGGCACGCCGCAACCAAATGCGCCCAGGCGTTCGCATACTCGCCCTGAAGCCTGAGCGGCTTTGTAAGCGGCCCGGGTAAGGGAATGACCTTGTCCAAGCGCCACCAGCAGCGTGGCGATAAAGGCGTCACCCGCGCCCAGCGTATCCACAACCTTTGCGGCCAGAGCGGGCTGATAATGTTGTTCGCCGCGATGGCTGATCAGTGCGCCATTCGCGCCCTGGGTGATTAATACGGTGGCAACGCCCGCCGTATGCGCCTTTTCGATGAGGCACCCGGCCGCTTCCGGCGAGCTGCCGCTGCGCGAAAAGGTTGCAACCTGTACCCAACGCAGCAGCGGTTCTGCCCAGGCATCGTCACGCGCGCCAAAATCAAATGACAGCGGCGCGCAGGCAGCAAGGGCGGGAAGCTGCTCTTCAATCTGGCTGTAATCGCTGGTATGCAGCAGATCGAAGCCCTGAAGCCACTTCAGATCCTCATTGCTCAACTGCAGCTGATAAGGCGGCGGCACCGAACCAACAAAAAAACGATTACCTTCATCATCAAGATCGATCTGGGAAAGCGCGTTAAAGCTCTCATTTATGCGCAGACGGCTGATATCCACCTCCTCGGCACAGAGAGCGTGATGAATGACCCCAGCCGGAATATCATTGCCGGTCACCCCGAGGTAAGCCGCATGCGCACCGGCCTGGCGGCCAAACACAGCAAAATTGAGCGCATTGCCGCCCGGAAACATTTGGCCGCAGTGCAGATAGCGGTCAATGACGTTGTCACCTACTCCACAAATGCGCATCGCGATCAATACTCCACTTTGTACATGTAGCGGCGGTCATCGAGAGAATGGCCGGTGTGATGTTCCAGATGATCGGCAAGACGGGTGCCCATCAGGCCAAGCGCCAGCGCGGCGAAGCGGGCTTTTACCTCAGGATTGACGTCAGACAGACTGAAGGCGGCCGCATCAAACAGATGCAGGTTACCGGTATAGCGGCGGGCGAAATCACAGACGCGCTGCGTCATGGCGCGGCTTTCGTCGTCGGCATGAAAGACCACCAGGTGCGCATCGGGAAGAAGCATCTCAAAAGGGCCGTGACAAAAATCGCCTGCCAGTACCGGCGTGGCGTTGCGCCACTGCATCTCCATCAGATAGCAGTAAGAGAGAGTGTAGGCTGCACCATAGTTTGCTCCGGCAGCGGTAACGTAAATGTCTCCGCCCCGGGCAATAGCACTGGCGATGGTATCGCACGTCTCCTCCTGATCCTGCAGATAACGCAGCAGTGCTTCGGGCAGTAAAGGCAGTGCGGCGCGCCATGCGCTCATATCGAGATTATCCACGCGCTCCAGTAGTTCAATAACCAGTTGCAGAAGCAGCAACTGTTTGCCCGGGGTAACGGTGCGAGGACTGTAATAAATCAGCGCCGTGTCTGCGGTATTGGCCAGAGGGGTATTAAGCTCCTGACTGAGTGAAACCACATAGGCGCCGTAAGATTTGGCAAAATCCGCTGCCCGTGCCGTTTCCGGCGTGGCTCCGGAATGAGAAGAGAGGATCACCAGCGATGATGCACCCAGGCGTGCGGGCGGCAACGCCATAAATTCTGCCGCGTTCAGGTTCCAGGCCTGTAGTTTTTTGCTGTAGCGGCAGAGCTGAGTGTGCGCATGAACGGAAGAAGAGAAAGAACCGCCACAGCCGACAAAATAAATATCCCGAAGCGACCGGGAAAGCGCGGCATCGGCAATAGCCGTGATCGCTTCTTTCTGGGCCAGTACTTTTTCCAGCGTCGGGATAAAATCCGCTTCCAGCGGACGCAGTGGTAACGAAGCAGCAGAAGGTGTTTGCATGATAATTTTTGCCTGTTTATCGGATTTAGGATTGATGTGATAACGTTCTCATATTTTTCTGAAAAATAACCCGCGATTTACAGCAGCGGGTTGTTGGCATAAAATGAGAGAACGTTATCACATGAGCAATAATTCACCTGTCCTGAAAAACTGTCAACGATCTTTTTCTTATACTATGACCGTTTATCCATAACCTGTTCATCGTGCAAGCAGAGTGAGCAAAAGCTTTATGAAGAAAAAAAACAACCGGATCACTATCAACGACGTTGCACGTAAAGCGGGTGTTTCTTCCGCAGCTGCGGGTCGGGCACTGGGAAATTACGGTTATGTGAGCGAGGAAATTAAAGAAAAAATCATGCGTGCCGCTGCAGATCTGGGCTATGTAGCCAATCAGGTAGCACGTGCGATGATCACCGGTAAAAGCCAGACTATCGGCGTGGTGGGTGCTGATATCAGCAATCCTTTCTTCGCTGAGGCACTGCGGGGTATCAGCGACGTGGCACGTCGGCATGAATTTGGCGTCCTGATCACCAGCAGTGATGAAGAGGTACCGCGAGAACAGGACGCGGTGCGTATTCTGCTGGAAAAGCAGGTTGATGGATTGATCGTATCGCCGGCTGATATCAATAACTGCCGTCATCTGCAGCAGGCCATTTCGCAAGGTATTCCGGTAGCGTTGCTGGACCGGCAGCTATCAACGCTGGCTGCCGATGCGGTGCTCATCGACAATGTCCACGCCAGCCGGGAGGCAACGCGTTACCTGCTGAGCTGCGGACATCACCGTATCGCCATTATTACCGAGTTAAGCTCCGACTACGATGCCCGACTGGCGCTTGAACCGGAACACTTTTCCCGTATTGATGCCACACGTCTCAATTCAAGCGGCTCGCGTCTGCTCGGCTATCTGCTTGCTCACCATGAAATGGGGATACCGGTGGAACGCGCACTGATTCGCCGAACCGGCAAGTATTGCGCTCAGCGCGCTTATGAAGAGACACTTTCCGTACTGGATGAAGTCCGTCCCGGTGCGATTTTTGCTGTGGACAATGTAATGACACAGGGTGCTTACCGTGCGGTACGCGAACGTGAAATTGCGATTCCCGATGGGCTCTCTTTTTTCGCTTTCGATGAACTTGACTGGCTCACCCTGACAACGCCGCGTATTTCCACAGTGGCTCAGCCTATCTATAAGATGGGTGTGCATGTGGCCGAGCTGCTATTCAGGCGTATCAGTCAGCCTGATTTACCCGTATCCTGGCAAACCTGGCAGGTAGAAATGAAACTTCGCGAGTCGGTGGCTAAAGCCGGTGAGGTGGCAGCTAAGCAAGATATTTGAAAAGTATAAAAAGTGCTGAATGGGATCATATTCAAAAGGCATGCGCATATAAGTTACGCTGTAACTTTAGACAGGAAATACGCGTCCACGTCTGCTTTGAGGTGGCCGGACATGTGTAAAGCCAGACTGTCAAATAGACTGACAGAACAGACCCATCAGTCTATTTCAGCCTTTTAACCAGCCTCGAACCACATGTGCCCGACAGCAACTGCAACAAGCTGGTGGTTCTTATGTGGCACAATCCTTCAGGCATACATGGCCGGGTAATTATAAAAGCCAAATTTACAGGCAGGTCGCTACTACAGCCTGGTTATAAATCAACCAATTTCACTTAATCGTGCTACGTGAATTCTGCAGATAAAGCAGAGGTGTAACCGGTCAGAATTCGCGTAGCGATGTCATTTTATGGTGGAGTTTTGAACACGGAACCGCAGTCAGATTTGCTTCCAATTCAGCCAACCGGTTTTCTGACTTCATATAAGCTTAATTATATAAGGCCAGACAAAATGACTTGATCAAAGGCTGTGATGGAAGCGGGTATGACCTACTCATTTATTATATAAAAATAATGCCGATGAGCCGATAACGACTTTGTCGGCTAAGACTTTTATTATAAAATGGCAATCTAGCTTTATTGTGTTTTTATTAATCAACTAGCGAACTATTACGCCAGTCAATTATTTTAACCTGAAAAATACAAAGGATTTAGAATGTTTGATCAAATTCTAGCTGCAATAAAAATTCGGCAGGAACTTCCAGATGCAATTGGTTATGCATTCATTGAAAAACAAGATATGTTCGAAATTCCGAATGAAATATCCAAGGATTTAAGCGAAGAAACTTTAGAGAAAATTGAACAGTTAAGCTGCCTTTATTTCCGCGTAGACAATTTCACTACCAGCGTTCAGAAAAACATACGAGTTTTAATGTCAGGTTCATATGAATACCTTCCTCGCTTAATTTATCAGCGTCGTGATGTTGATGTCGGTTTTGAGGTAATGCCCGATTTAAGAGAGATTTTAATTAATGAAGTTTTCCCAAATGACTCTGTCATCATACAATTCTACAATCCAGATAAAAAGTTCAATGTTGACCAAGTGCTTATTAAAGAAAAAACCATAACACCGACCATGCAAAAACTGGCATATGCAAAGCGCCATCCAGATCTTGCCAAAATGACATTTACATCCTCATTATTAATTCTTATTTTATCATGTTTAACTATTTTTTCGATATTTTTTGGCGCATATGCTTACCTTACACGCTCAGCATATGAGGAAAAAATAAGCGAATTCACTGAGAACTCGAATATGTGCAAATATGAATTATTCGAGAACTCGGCGGACAAAGAAAAAGAACTCGATCGTAAATTTCTTCAATTGGGAGAAGCCGGGAGTATTACACTGCTCATCAATAAAGTTCCTACACTTGCAGAACTCAAGCTTAAGGATACTGTTGTTCTGTGTGTGCCAACAAAACCCCATAACAAATTCTAAACCTCTAAATTTCAAAACATGCATTATTATAGTAATAAGCTGCAAGCAATAGCATCATTGATGTGCAGGTGACTGCATCGCACAACATAGGGTGCGCGTCCATGCACTTAATTTAACAAAATTATAATTTGCTGTGTTTTTATAATATTGATTAATATGAATTTAATAGAACTTAGCTAAGCTGATATGGCCATTGCGGATGACGTGTTACCAGACCAAAGAGAACAACTTATGGTGCTGAGTTTTTCTCGATGAACCAAGTAAGCCGGCTTAAAAAGATTTAGGACGTTATTGACCGCCGGTTCTGCATGCCCAGTAACTATCAGCGGCTCGAAAACCTCACTGAACGTGCTCTTCAGATCATCCGCGAGCGCTACTCAGACTTTGGCCCGACACTGGCCAGTGAGAAGCTGGCTGAGTTCCACGGTGTAATGCTGTCTAAGAGTTGATAACTTAGTAAGTATTCAAGTCTGTTGACAATTAATTTAGCCTGAAATTAATCTTTTCCCTAGGATAATCAATAGACTGCTTTTCAAAGTATTCGATATAAAACTTGGAGATTTCACATTGGACTGAATCATGTTTTTGGAATTCTTGCTCCAACACTTCAAAACATCTTTTGAAGTCTGGGCGTGCATTGGGTTCTGGGCATAACAAGCTAAGAATTAAATTAGCAACATTTTCATTATGAAAGTCTACGGTCATTTTCCCCACAACTGCCCAGCTTTCCCAGCTAGTTTTCAGCTTTTTTGGATTTTTCCTAAGTATCTCATTAGGTTGATAACCACAGGGATGTTTATTAGTAAATAACATGCACAGTATAACTCCAAGAGCAAAATGGTCTGGCTTGAAACCTTCAATATTTGTCGATGAATATTGCTCTGGTGCTTTAAATGGAAATTTACCACCAGACTTTCCATCTATGTTGTTCTTAATGTAATAATTAGACATCGCAAAGTCCGATATCATCAATCTGAAACGATGGGATGGATGCATATTGTTTGATGGAAAATCTTTGAATAGCTGAGAAAGGTCCTCATAAAGGATATTCTGCGGGTTAAGATCTTGGTGATAAATAATAGAACTATTGTTGATATCTATCATCCCCTTGACCAACTGGAGTGCATAAACATAAGCGCTAGTTTCATCAAAACTTCCTTGCATTAAATCAACTAAAGAACCATGACATGCTCTCATACAAGCAAAATATTCATTCAAGATGATATGAACATAGAAAATAGGCACTATGTAGCGACTCGTAATTGAGTTCCATTTCATTATTTCCTCTTCAAAAAGTGTCCTACCTTCATCAGTTAGATATTTGCAACGTTTATACGCGATAAACTTTGGAGACACGGAATCATTCTTAACCAAATAGACTAAACCGGAATTCCCTTGAAATTTTTTCTTAATTTCCCCTTGAAAGGCCAGGTTGAGAAACTGATCCTGGGCATTTTCAGAACCTATCATTGAAAATAAATCACTCATAATTCACCTTAAGAAAATATTTTATAAATTTGGGAAGAGTCCTTCTTGTTATGTATACCATCCTTCAACGTAGAGACCAAAGTACTCTTTCAACACATGTATCCGGCGCGTCTCAACTGGGTTGAGCCACAGGCATGCCTGCGTGACGTGCTGGAAAAGCTGCCGTAGTGGCCGCAGCCCAAGCTACGTGATCTGCTGCCGTACCGGGCCTAAAGAGCCCGCCCTTGTGCCCGCGCCACCGGGATAAACACTCTGAAAATCAAAGATCACACCTCACGTTGCTGCACAACGTGAGTTCACCGGACGCTTATGGAGAAAAAAGGTTTTCTTCTATTCAAATCTCGTTAGCATTGGATCTGATTTTTCTGAAGACTGAGGGGTTTAAATGATGTATCCGCCTGTTCCGGTAACCCGATATTTTTCTTTAATCCCTCAGTCAGAGACTGATTCAGATAAGGATGAGTTGTCTTTTTACTGGAGTGCTCAGAAACGTAGTGACTGGCAAACACTTCATGAAGAATATCGCTGCGTGATACTGGCAGAGGCAGGTGCAGGAAAGACTTTCGAGATGAAATCCTACGCAGAGCACATCCAGCAATCGGGCCGAGCTGCATTTTTCATCAGAATCGAAGACGTTGAGGACGGTTTTGAAGATGCATTTGAAGTCGGATGCGCAGAATCTTTTGAGAACTGGCTCAGTTTTCAGGAAGAAGCATGGTTTTTTCTTGATTCGGTTGATGAGGCTCGCCTTGAAAACCCTCGCGCTTTTGAGAAAGCCATCAGGCGCTTTTCACTGAAAATAAAGTCAGCACAAAAACGTGCGCACATTTTCATTTCCAGCCGGCCTTACGCGTGGCGTTCACGCACTGACCGTGCAACTTTAGAGCAGCATTTACCCTTTGAAACCCTGTTGACTGACATGCTGGCGCCAGCAGAAACCGATTCTGATGAAACTGAGAACAGTGATGCAGTAGGCGTTACCAGTGCGTTGAAAGTATTTCTACTCGAACCACTTGATGAGAGTGGCATTCGACTGTATGCCGAATATCGAGACACACCTCAGGTGGATAATCTGCTAACTGAGCTGCGCCGCGCGAATCTTATCGCTATGGCGTCCCGTCCCTTTGATCTGGAGAGCATTCTTGCAAAGTGGAAAGCGGACCAAAAACTGGGGGGGCGGCTTGAGTTGCTGCAGCACAATATAGCGCTTCGTTTAAATGAAATTGAACCGGACCGTTCACAACGGCAACCACTTAACCGTGAGAAGGCATTATCAGGTGCGCGTTTACTTGCTGCTGCGGTAGTGATGACGGGCGAGCCTGGAATTCGAATCCCAGACGCGACGCTTCCTTATGCAGGTATTGATGCGGAAGTCATTTTGGGCGATGACTGGACCCCATCCGAGGTCAGAGCGCTGCTTGAACGGGGAATCTTCAATGATGTCATTTACGGTATGGTACGATTCCGGCACCGGGAAGTGCGGGAGCTACTAGCCGCAGAGTGGTTTCGTTATCAGCTTGATAGGGGGCATTCTCGTCGGGCAACAGAGTCTTTGTTTGTTCGTGAACAATATGGCCAGATGGTTATCACTCCGCGTTTACGGCCGGTATTGCCCTGGTTAATCCTGTTCGATGGTGAGTTACGTCAGCAAGTATTAAAAATATCGCCTGAAATTGTGTTTGAAGGAGGGGATGTGGCTCGCCTACCGCTACCTGAACGACAGAAGATACTATCAGATGTTGTAAGTCGTATTGCGCAAGGCAGTGATTATCATTCTTCACGAGATAACGACGCTATCGCCCGCATTGCCCATCCAGATTTAATGAATGACACGTTAAGGCTGACTGAGGCGTATCGTATGAATGATGATGCGATTTTCTTCCTTGGAAGGTTAGTCTGGCAGGGTGGGATGGGGGAGTGTGTACCGATTCTGTCAGACATCGCAATCGCCCCTGAACGAGATATCTATGTCCGGATTGCTGCTACGCGCGCCGTGATGACGTGTGGAGATGAAAATCAGATAGCCCATCTCTGGAATGAGTTGATTCGTGCGCCTTCCGTTTTTCCACACAAATTACTGGCTGAAGTACTGGATAATGCCAGTGCAGATGCAGCTTCTGTTGACTTCTTGCTGGCATCACTTGCAAAACTTGACGCTTATGATCGATTTGAATCATCCGGATTAAACGAGGCGTTGCATCTGTTCATCACGCGTTTTAAGGATGATGCGCCGGCGTTGGCAGCACTGGAAACTCTTGTTTGTGGCCTGAATGGTTATCTTGAACGAGAACCGTTCATCGAAGGAAGAGAGTGTCATGTTTCGAAAGCGTTTGTATGGCTTCTAGGGCCGGCCACGCAAGCCGCTGAACGACTGGTTTCTGCACATTCTGACGCTGCACTTTCGCTGGATGCACTGGCGATTATGCTGAAAGTTCCGGCTGTGCGATTCTGGCGAAGCGAAGATTTTGAAGAGTATAAAACTCAGCTCCATGACATCGTTCCCGCCTGGAAGGAACTCAACGATGCTCTTTTCTGGAAAAGCATCGAAGCGGCTCGCGATATTGCTGAGAACAAGACATCCGGGCGGATAACCGATGACTTCGCGGTGGAATGGCTGGGTCACTTCTGGAAGTTTGGGGCTGAGCGATTAGGGGATGTGCTGAATTTTATTGCGACACGTGATTTTCTGGATGACAAGTTTGTGGCGATTTCTGTTGCCTTGAGGATTTACAACGAGGCGGGCAAACCTGAAAGCAGCTTATCCGAACTCAGACGTGCGACAGAAGATAATGCAGAGGTCAGAGCGTATCTTAATAGTTTTCTAAACCCACAGAAACCGCAAGCAGTAATCGAATGGGAGGAAGAGGATGCACGACGCAAGGCCAGGTGGGCAAAAGAGAAAGAAGTACGTGATGGTGACCGTCAGGAATGGGTCACGCGTTTAAAAGCCAACCCGGACAATGTTCGCACACCATCAGGATTAAAATCCGGCGAATTTTCAAATGATCAGCTCCACTTATTTCGCGAAATTTATGGGCGGCGAAATTCGTCAACTGGTGCAAACTGGGCAGCGCTTATCCCTGAATTTGGTGATAACGTCGCGAGAGCCTATCGGGATGCTGCGACAGCACACTGGCGGTACTACGTCCCGGCACTGAAGTCGGAGGGCGGTGACACCAACACTGTTCCCTATGAATTACTGTTCGCTATGGCGGGTCTGGACATTGAGGCAAAGGAGAACGAAGGTTTTCCATCATGCCTTACTGACGGAGAGGTACACCAGGCACTACGTTACATGATATGGGACTTTAACGGGCTGCCTAAATGGCTTGAAAAATTATATCTGACGTTCCCTGCGCGGGTTCAGGACGCCTTCCTCAAAGAGTTATTCTGGGAATTACTGCATACACCCGCGGACGGACCCGCCTATTATCTTTTGCAAAAAATTGCCATGCTTGCGCCATGGGCGCACCCGCATCTGGCACCCGCATTGCTGGACTGGATGGAGAAAAACGAGGTCCTTAACGCTGGACTGCTTCGCTACAGTCTGTTGATTTTACGGTGTGGAAGTGTTCATTCTGATACATTAATCGGACTGGTTAAATCCAAGATTTCACAGGGTGTTGTCAAAGAACAGCTGGCAACCTGGTATGCACTTTGGATCGATCTTGATGCGGAGGACGCAATACCTGCGCTTAAGGATTGGTTAGCAGGCATAGAGTTTGAAAAGGCTGCAACAGAAGCGCAGTTGTTTATCACAAAGCTAATGGGGTCCCGATTTACTAACGATCCATCTTACAGCAATGGTGAACGCTTTAGCGTCAAACAACTCAAAACGTTATATCTTCTCATGCTGCACTACATACAGGTTCAGGATGATATTGAGCGCGCCAATAAGGGGGTGTATTCACCGGAGTTAAGGGATGATGCGCAGGATGGCCGTAATGCGTTGTTTAACCGGTTGTCTGCGATTTCAGGAAAAGAGGCCTATGTTGCCCTTACTGAACTGTCGGACGAACATCCCGTTATTTCCTCCCGGTCATGGATGAGGGCGCTTGCGTATAAACGTGCGGAAGAGGATGCAAATTTAGAAGCATGGTCGGCGCAACAAATGCGGGACTATGCGAAAGACCAGATGAGCACGCCTACAACACACCGGCAGTTGTATGATCTGACCGTCAACCGGTTAATTGACCTTAAGTCCTGGATTGAAGGGGGAAATGACAGCCCCTACAGGACATGGCAACGCGTTGAAGGTGAGACAGAGATGCGGAACCTTGTTGCGGGCTGGTTAAATCACAACGCGTCGGGTCGTTACAGTTGTGCCCAGGAAAACGAACTTTCGAACAGACAACGACCAGACATATGGACTCTTCACCCACTCATTCCCTCGCCTGTGCCTGTTGAACTTAAGTTGCTTGATAACTGGTCCGGTCCCGAGCTCTGTGAACGACTTCGCAATCAGCTTGCGGGGGATTATTTACGAGAGGAAGCGGCAGGTTGTGGGATCATGCTGCTGGTCTGGACGGGAAAATCATCTCAGGCTCACTGGCAGATTGATAGGCATAACGTCCCGGTTTCTGGCGTAGTTGGCGCACTTAAGTCGTATTGGAATTCCATTGCCAGTGATTATCCAGGCGTTGCGGCCATAGATATTATTATAATTGACCTTACTGTCAGAGAGGCTAAATCGAATATCTGACCAAGCTAAAAAGCGCGATAAATCGTCCCGCGACGGGAGAGGTGGGCGTTTCAGGGATGAGCCGGATATTATATTTAACATAAATAGCATTACCCGAACTTAGGTTTGTTACTCCAAAGCGCTAATGTCGTACGGGGAGATGCGGATGTTTTGACGGGGGGATAAAAATCAGTACCGGCCATTGTTCCCTCTAAATAGCTGCGCCGAATAGTAGATCACTTTGAGGGAACTCAGCCCGGATTGTGCGATCTGATCAATCGCCAAACATCACAAATCACCAACCGGACTGAGCGATGCCAATCATAGCACCTATTCCCCGCGACTCACTGTGCTGCAAGCGAGCTAAAACCAATAATGACCAGCAAAAGTGGCACTGATAAATCCATAAACCGTCTCGTTTTAATCAAGTGAAAGAATGAGTGTAGGCGTTGATGCGTGTTTGCTCATACCAGTGAGTGGTTTTGACAGCGTTATGAGATGTTCAACGGACGAACGTCATGATCAAACGGGCACGAATAACTGTTTCGAACCTCTCTTCTGAATTGACACCTCCGCCAGACAGCGACGGTAAAACGCGCCGTTGTCACCGTATGCGCCCTGAGCATAACTCTGCGACACATTGTGACGCAGCAAACTGTTTCAAAGAAGAATTTTTTCCGGCAATGCTCTGCGACACAACTTGTCATCTTCGGCAGGAGAATAGTGTTTTTTTGCCCGGAGACGAAAAATGATTCCTGTCCTGCACGCCGTAAAACCAGATTCTGATGACATTAATTTGCAGTTATGGCTGTTTCGCCTGTTATTCCGGCTGGGAGCGCATAAGCAATTTATTACTGCCGGCGGATTAACCCATACGCTGCTCAGCGACTATTTCAGCTTGACCCACTACGAAAATCAGTCGTTAACACCGGCAGAGCAACAAAACGTACTGGATACCTTACTACAGCATTACCGGGAGCTGGAGCGGCGGCCCGCTTCTGCTGCGCCGTCAGCGTCGCAACAGGCTATCGGGCAGCTGGCGCGTCGTATTGGCCTGAGCAAAGCGGAGCAGTTAATTTTTGAATTTACGATAAAACTGCATCATGAACGTTTGCTGGATGATGCGGCGGACTGGCTTGGTCTACTCAGTTCGTCAAAAGTGTATGGCATTCTGGCGACGTTATTGGATCTACCCCAGACGGATATTCGCCACGCACTCGGCCCGACCAGTCTCCTGAGCCAGACCGGTCTGGTCACGCTGGAAACCAGTGGATTACATTCGCTACGTAATAAACTTGAGCCGTTTTCCTTAACGCTGGCTGAACGCCTGAGTGATGGCGAAAGCGATCCTGCCCGTTTACTACAGGGAATCGTTACCCTCTGTGAAAAGTCTCATCTGACTTTCGACCATTTCGCCCATCTCCCAACCATAAATATCATTCGGCAGTGGCTGTATTACGCGCAAAGTTCACGCCGCCCTGGGGTCAATATTTTGATTTATGGTCAGCCTGGCAGCGGAAAAAGTCAGCTTTGTCGCCTGCTGGCGCAGGAACTGGGAAGCGAACTGTATGAAATCGCAAGCGAAAATGAATCTTCGCGACTCATAACCGGTAGTCGGCGTCTACGAGCCTGGCAGGCCGCTCAACGTTTTTTTGCGGGCGATAGCGCGCTGATCCTGCTGGATGAAGCTGAAGACGTGTTCAGCGACAGCGCAGGTTCGTTCTCCTCCCCCGCAAGCCCGCTGTCTAAAGCGTGGATTAATCGCCTGTTGGAGGAAAACAGGGTTCCCGGTCTGTGGGTCTCAAACGACATCAGCGCAATGGATCCCGCCTTTATTCGCCGTTTTGATATTGTTCTCGAACTGGATGTGCCGCCGCGCCAGCAACGCGAGGCGCTGTTAAAACAGGCCTGTGACGCAACGCTGGCACCCGGCGATCTCGCGCAACTGGTCAGCCACCGCGCGGTAACGCCCGCCATAATTGAACGCGCCGCCAACGTTACCGGTTCCATGACTGACCGGAAGGATGGTCAAAAACGCGCTCAATCTTTAATGTTTTTAATCAATAACACACTAAAGGCGCAAGGTCATACGCCGATAAAACAGAAAAATAGCTCTGCGTCAGCGACGGTATACGATCCGTCACTCATTAGCAGCGACAGCCCGGTTACCGACATTGCTGCCGCGCTTTCAGCAGAACATTCGGCCCGCCTCTGTCTGTATGGCCCTTCCGGAACCGGTAAAACGGCCTGGGCGCACTGGCTGGCGCAGCAACTGAAAATGCCGGTGGTGGAAATCAAGGCTTCTCAACTGATGAGTCCCTATGTCGGTGAAAGCGAACAAAACATTGCAGCCATCTTTGCGCAGGCGCGACGCGAAGGTGCGATGCTGCTGATAGACGAAACTGACACCTTTCTGGCAGACCGTGAAGCGTGCCAGCAGCGCTGGGAGCTGAGTTGCGTGAACGAGATGCTCAGCCAGATAGAGCATTACAACGGCATTTTAATTACCACCACTAACCGATTTGAGGTTCTGGATGCTGCGGCTTTGCGCCGTTTCGATCTTAAAATTCGCTTCAGCTACCTGTGTGATTATCAGGCTGTCGCGCTGCTTAATCTCTATTGCGAGCAGTTGCAACTTGACCGGCCATCTACCCAGACAGTGCTGAACCTGACGAAGTTAACCTCATTAACACCGGGCGATTTTGCCGTGGTTTCGCGGCAACACACATTCAGGCCGCTGACCTCCGCCAGTGCCTTTGTTGCCGCACTGAAAGCGGAATGCTGGTTAAAAAAACGCGATAAGCCCGCTATTGGATTTTTGCATTAATCCACTGTGCGTGACGAAAACAGGGAGTAAAACGTGGCCAGAAGACCCGAAACAATTGAAACAACATTGCTGGCAATTGAGCTGTTGCGGCGTATTCCTCGTGGCAGAAAAATCACTGCAAAAGCCTTGCACGAACAGCTATTGAATGCGGGCATTGAACGGGAATTACGCACTATTCAGCGCCAGCTGGAGATGCTCTCTCATCACTTTGCCATTGAGTGTGATACCCGCAATCGGCCATACGGTTACTGCTGGTCAGAAAACGCGAAAGGGGTGTCGTTGCCGGTATTGACGCTGCAGGAATCCCTGTTGCTGGCGATGGCAGAAGCGCATCTTAAACCCATTCTGCCCGCCCGACTGGTTAAATCCATGACAGGCTTTTTTACTCAGGCACAACGTAATCTGCAGGGAAGTGGCCAGAGTCGGCTGGAAGCGGAGTGGCCCGATAAAGTGCGAATCGTCGCCACCAGCCAACCTTTATTGCCGCCCCCCATTGCAGAGGGCGTATTTGAGTCGGTGAGCGAGGCGCTCTATCTGAACCGCTGGCTGAAGATCACTTACCGTAATGCGGGTGGTAAAGAGAGTGAAAATTCGGTGATGCCGCTCGGACTGGCGCAGCAGGGGCCGCGCCTCTATCTGGTTTGTCGCTTCGATGGCTACAACAATGAGCGCAGTCTGGCGATGAACCGAATTCTGGCGGCCCATGTCAGCACCTTTACCTTTGAGCGCCCTGCCGAATTCAACCTGAAAAAATATGATGATGATGGACGCTTTGGTTTTGGCGAAGGCCATCAAATTTTCCTGACGTTCGAAATCGAACGTAGCGCCGGACTTCACCTGATCGAATCCCCGCTCTCGCTTGATCAGACCCACCGCGAACTGAGCGATGACCGCCTCGAATTTTCCGCCACCGTGGTTGACAGCGCCATGCTGAACTGGTTTTTGGCCGCGTTTGGCGAGGCGGTCAGCAACGTGGAACGTCGTCCCATTTTGGAAATTGCCGAATGAGCGTGAACACCCTGAGCTGGGGGCTGTGCGCGCCAGGCGCGGTGCTGTCCGTCCGTCGAAGACGCACCCTGAAAATCAGCGAAACCGTAGCTCGCTTCAACCAGCTCGCCGTGCCGGGTCTGGGCGGCGTGTGGTTTGGTCGTCAGCTCATCCTGGCCTTACAGGGGGTGGCGATTGCCACGGAACTCGGCGAGCAGTTCAGTAATATTGAGGTTGCCAACGCCATTGAGGCTCTCTCCTGCTGGAAAGGTTTTAAACAGCCCTCCGCACGCAATGGTGATCGCCGTTTGCGCGGAATCCGCAAAATAAAATCGCTGGAGGCGGGAAGTATTACGTTTCGCGCCGCTCGAAAAAAGGCGTTTTATGTCACTATTCCGATGCGGATGGCGACGCTGGAAGCCCTGCCCGCGCTGGGACTGGTGCAGCCACAGCGTAGTTTCAATGCCTTTCAGTGCACGCCGCTGGGCGAGCAGCTTGCCAGGGTTGAACCCACACAGCGTGACTTGCTGACGCAATGGGTGAAATCCGGCGGTGGCCCGCCTGCGTCGCTGGTTTCGCCTCTGGTGCCGTTACCCCGAACGGCCAGTCGGCTGATTCGCACTCAGTTGCAGTATGCGGGTGATGAACAGAGCCGACAGCGCCGCAGTGCGGCGCTGCAGTGGGTGGATCGGCTGCGCCAGCACCCGCCCGCGTCGCTCAGCTGGCAGGATCGCCCCGACGAGATCACGCCGGATCACTGGCACGATCTGCAGGCCGGTGCTTTTTTTACACGCACGCGTAACAGCGCAATCGCACTGCTGGAGATCATTGAACAAGAGATGGCGCAGCGCAGCAGCGGCCCGCGATTTGCGCTCAATCAGACGTTTTCAAAGGTGGTGCAGCAGGCGCTGAAAACGCTTGAGCGCAACGCGCGTGCGTTTCTTGAACTGCGACATCGGGACGCTGACGCTAACCAGTTTTGCAGTGAATGCAGCGGTGAAGCGGTCGCGGTGCTCCGCGCGTTGATCAGCCGGGATGGCCACATTCTCCAGCTTAATGGCGAGCATATTGAGCCGGGCGCGGCATACAAAGCGACGGGCTTACCCGCCGGGCGGCAACCGGGCGAGCAGGACGATCTCCCGCCTGCCGCCGACGGATTCTGGCCTGCGGATATCTCCGGGCGAATCTTAAACCTGTTTTTGCTCAACCTGGATCTGCACGGCGAACTGAATGCCTGGCTCAGCAAGGCGGTATCAAATGGCTGATCGAAACCGACTGCCGCTATCACTGGCTGACTACTTTGATGCCCCTGAGGGATACCGTGGACATTTTGGCTGGATGTGTGGCTTCTCCGCCGATAAACCGTTTCTGGACAGTACAATGACACGCTTTAGCGGGCTAAATCACGCGACCCGCGCACATCAGGGACAGTGCCAGTTAGCGCTGTTTCTCGACGCCGGAAACCGCGCTATTACGCCGGTTGACGTGCCTGGCGTTGCCCATTGTCTGTTGCAGGCAGCACCGCCACTTAACTTGCTTCATGCGAAGGTCGCCATTCTGGGGTTCAAGGCTGACGATCCTGAGGCGGGCTGGCGTCTTCGTCTGCTGGTCAGCAGCGGTAACTGGACTGAAATGACCTTACAGCGCAGCCTGGATCTGGTCTGGTGCCTCGATCTTTCCCGCGAGGCGCTCCTCACTGATGCCGTTGCGGTTCAGCAGAGCTGTGCCGATTTCAATGCCGCGCATAACCTGCTCAGCGACATTGCCACCTGGTGTGAAACCAGCCTGTTGTCGCTGGAGACCCACAATCTGCCCACCTCCGGCACACTGGCGCGGCAAGAGGTTGAGAGCTGGCTTGCGGCCTGCCGCAAACGCGCGCGCGGTAAACCCCGGTTGGTCGATAACCGGAAACGGTCGCTGTTCAGCCAGCTGCAATCCTGGCTGGCGCAGCCTTCGTTTACCGGGAAACGGAATTATCTGGCGATGGGTTCCGGTTTCTTTGAAGGAGGTCGTCAGGACGTTCTGGTGCCGCAAAAGATTGTTCAGCAACTGCAGGCGTCGGATCAGTTAACCCAGTCAGCTGAAATTGATTTGTTTGTTAATCCGCAGGCCTGTCAGGCCGTGGCACACCATCTGGAAGCGCTGCAAAGCCAGCGTTTCACCATCAGACCCCCCGATCAGCCGACGCAGCCCGCGCGTTTTCTGCACGCCAAATTTATTTTTAGCGCTAACCAGCGCGCGGGAAGCGAGATGCTGAACCGCACCTGGCTCTATATGGGTTCAGGAAATCTGACCGAGCCTGGCTTTATGCAACGAATGAAACAGGGGGCGGGTAACCTGGAAGCGGGCGTTTTATTCACGCCCGGTCGGCTGGCAAAAAGTCACAAGGGCAAACTGCCGCCGGAACAGACGCTGAGCTGGTTGCTGCCGGTGCAGAGCGAGCTGAACTGCGATGAACTGCAGGAGCCATTGGCCGCTGGAGAAGAGATGGCGGAGCGCCCGTCGCATTTTGCGCCGCCCGTAGCGTGGCTGCGGTGGAAAACGCGGGATGAGGGTAATCACCTGCTCACCTCGCCTGACCTGCCACTGACAACTATCATGGTGCTGAACCGCGATGGCATGGCCTGCCGCCAGACGCATGAAGGCGTTGAGTGGCAGGGCGATATGCCGCGCTCGGTGACGATTCGCTGGCAGAGCGATCACGGAGAACAATGTGTCAGCATTCCGGTCATTGATGAACTGGGCCGCATCGCGGCGACACCATTATGGCCGCTCAGTCTGGACGAGGCGTTGTGGCAGCTGGCGCACTTCCCGGTCGCACCCGACGTCGAACCGTCCGATGAGGAGGAAGATCTCAACCTGTCGGCAATGCCTGCTGACGAAGCGTTAAGCGGCGGGCAGCGCGTTGACGTTCATCCCATTCGCCAGATGATGGCACTGATCGAGGGTATTGCCGATCGCCAGACGCAACTGGCGGAAAGTGACTGGCGTCTCTGGTGCCGCAGCCTGGAGCAGGCGTTGATTCAGGCCAGTCATCACGATGACATTGTCCGTTTTCGCGATACCGGGATTAATCCGCTCAGCGCATTACGGGAAGCCGCGTTTCGCCCGGTATTCGCCGAAAACGATGCGAGTGAAGCAGGACAGAATTACCTGCAAATGCTGGATCGCGTGGAACACGCCTGGGGCGTATCAGCGCTCTGCTCGTTAACGGAGGTTGCCGATGTATAAGCGTTTTCAGGGCTGGTCGCGGGTCGTCGATTTACTGCGCCAGCAGGTCAGCGAGTCACCCGCTCAACTGAATGCGGGACAAAAAGCGACCCTGTCAGCGATTGCCGAACGCATTAAGCAGCACGGTATGATTCTGGCGGATGAAGTGGGTATGGGGAAAACCCGCATTGCTGCCACCCTTGCCCGCTGCGTCATTCAGGCGGGTGGAAGAGTGGCGGTGTTAATTCCGGGTGGGCTTGCGGCTAACTGGCAAGAAGAGCTGAAGACCGTCGGCGTCATCCCGTCAGCACCGCTGCTCTCGCTGAAACAATATATGCGTGTCTGGGCCCCCGATGCCCCTTCCCGTCCGTGGTTTGCGGAACAGTGCCTGATCATCTCCCATGCGATGGCAAACTGGCGACTGGGTGCAGGCAGCTATCCCTGGCGTTGGGGATTGCTGCCCGAACTCTGTCAGCAATGGTTACACCAGCGGCACGAGAGAACCCTGTCTGAGCCCTGGCTCAAGCGGGCGGCACAAGAGATCTATGCGTTCACGCACAATCTACCGAAGGCACATCCGGCGCGAAAAACCCTTGACGCGCTGGCGGCAGAGGTAGTGATGAAACGAGCGCGGCGCGATGAACACTATACCGTAGAGAGCAATGAGCGCCGCCAGCTGGAAACCAGCGTCGGGCTGGGGCTGGGAACGTTTGATCTCATCATTGTGGACGAAGCGCACAAAAGCCGTGGTGCGAGCAGCAGCCTGAATCGCGTACTGGAGAATGTCATCCAGCCCGCCCGTCATGCCCGCCGACTGGCGGTGAGCGCCACGCCGGTTGAGTTGCACAGAGATCAGTGGAAGCAGATGCTGCAACGTATCAACGTTCATGCTCCGCCGGTGATCGAAGCCATCGAACACTATCAGTCTGCCGTTGACGATCTGCGTCAGAATTATACCGACCCGCGCGTGCAGCAACGTTATCGCGCCGCTTCCGCGGCTTTCCAGCAGGCGCTCTCGCCGTATCTGCTGCGCCGTGACAAGCGGGAAGATGAGTCTGTGCAGAAATATTATCAGCACACCACCCGTCCCTATCGACGTGAGAAAGCGATCGTTGTGGATACCTTTGCCTTGTCGATGGCGTGGAAACAGGCGGTTTGCGCCGCAGAAGCACTCTCTTTTGTCAGCCGGATGCACGAAGACAGCGCAGCAAAACGGCTGCGCCTGACCTTTGGCAACGGGCACGGTATCGCCACGGTAATGAATAATCAGCACGATGAAACCCCCGATGCGCAGCTGAGTGAAATTATCGCCGTGGCTGACGACACCGCCCCGGCTGACAAACGTCAGCAGCGCGCCCGCTGGTGGCAGCGTAAGCTCAACGCGGTGATGAAAGCCGATGACGAATTTGCGCTGTTTAACCATCCCGCCATTCTGGCCACCGTCAATGCCGTGGAAGCCGTCTGTGACAGCGGGGAAAAAGTGCTGGTGTTTGGCCGCTTTACCCAGCCGATGCGAGCGCTGGTCAAACTCATCAATGCCCGCGCTCTTTTAAAAGCGCTGGACAAGAAAGAGCCCTGGCCGCAGGAGTATATTCGTGAGGATGAGTGGCCCGCCATTCAATGCGCCAGCCGCCAGCTGTATAACCGAGATGCCGACCAGGCCGCCCTCACCCGCCAGCTGAAACGCCAGTACCGTTTGCTCAGTCGCGATCGTGAGGCGTTTCGACATCGTCTGCTGCCTCTGCTGCAACAGGGACTTGAATCCTGTGAAAATGATCAGGTCAACGCCCTGTTCACGCTGTTCGCGCAACGCAGCGAGAGCGGTTCGCCGCATCGGGATTTGGTGAGTGTGGCCCATGCGCTGTACCTGTTGACTAACACGGACGCTGAACGCCACTCCCCTCTGCATCTGGCTGGTGTGTTTACCGACCTGATCAATGCGGCCCGCGACCGCGATCATGCCGACGGCCAGACAGAAGCGATCGAAGAGGCGCAGAGCACAGAACTGCGCTGGCAAGCCGTGCTGGAGCGGCTCGATCAGGAGTACGGCCCGCGCGAAAGCCATTTTGCCCGTCTGATGGATGGCAATACTGCGCCGCCTACCCGCCAGTTGCTCAATTTTGCCTTCAACCGGCCACACTGCCGCCCTTCGGTTCTGGTGGCGCAATCCCTAGTCGCCAGAGAGGGGCTGAACCTCCACTTAGCCTGCCGCACGGTGGTGATGATGCATCCTGAATGGAATCCCGGCGTCGCGGAACAACAGATTGGTCGCGTCGACCGGCTCAACAGCCTGTGGCAGAAAAAACTGGATGAGGCACTGGCGGCCGGTCAGCGCGGCGATCACCTGCCCACAATCGATTTCTGCCCGGTAATTTTCAAAGGCACCTATGACGAACAAAACTGGCAGGTGCTGAGTCAGCGCTGGGACGACCTGCGAGCGCAGTTGCATGGCAACCCCTTCTCCGCCAGCGCGCTACAGGATCATGCTCTGCACAGAGAACTTATTCAGTCGGTGCTGGACAGTGCGCCGAACTTCTCTCCGTTAAAGAGAGCGCAGTCAAAAGGGTAGTTTGCACGCTTGTTACTTACAGATAAAAGGTTGAGTCAATCATAAGGAATCACGATGGGGAATATTGACGGATTGACGCTGATGCAGAGAGAAGATCCTGCATTCGCTGAGCATTACCTGCGTTGGGAAAGTATCAGGCAGGCCACAGCACCCCATCAGGTGGCCATTTGCGGCCTGATGAATGCCGGGAAAAGCGCATTACTGAATATGCTGACCGGACACCTGGAACGGGAGTATTTCGCCACCGGCGCGAGTCGCACCACGGCAGACGTGCAGTCGATAACGATGGACAACATTGACTGGCTCGATACGCCAGGCATTGATGCCAGTGACAGTGATGATCACACCGCCTGGCGCGGCATTTTGCGAGCGGATTCGGTTCTTTTTGCCCATACCCTGCGCACCGGCACGCTTGAGCAGGTGGAACTCGATTTTCTTGATACGCTGATGCGCCATATCGCCGATCTGCCGCAGCGATTGATCGTGGTGCTTACCCACGCCGATAGCGTAGAAGCCCATCAGCAAGAGAGCATTGATTCCATTACCCGGATTCTCTCCACGCGTTTTGCTAAGCCGTTGCCGCTGTTTGTCACCTCAAGCCCGCGTTTTATTAAAGGCACGCTGACGAATAAGCCTGGGCTGGTTCAGCGCAGCGGCATTCCGCAGCTGCTGGCAGCCATCACTACCCGCGTCAGTGAGGCCAACGCTTCGCTCGTCTCCGGGCGGGCGCTGGAAAAAGTACATCTCGACATCATGCTCAAGGGTGCCATCACTGAGGCGCTTGCCCGGCGCGAAGAGCAGATGAACGCGCTGCTTCAGCAACATAAAGATGAGGATAGAGCGTTTCGCAAGGCAGCGAAGCAACTGCTCAACGCCCTGCGTCAACGTATCCCTGATGAGACAAAATCTGACATTTAAGGAAAAAACGATGTGGTGGTTACTTATTCCTGTTGTAGGCGCAGTGATTACAGCCGTCGCCTCCTCAGACAGCAGCAGTTCATCTTCTTCATCTGATAGCAGCAACAGCCGTGAGACGGCGGCGCGCGACGCGCTGGAAAAAGAGCAAATGCGTAACCGGGAATTGAACCGGGCGGCACTGGTTCAGGATGCCCGCAAAGGCCTGGAAAGACTGCTGGCCGATCATGCTGCGTTTCTGAAACGCACCCAGCCCAATAACTGGCACACACTCACGGCGGTTAATCTCGAAACTGCGTTAAGCACTCCGGCGACGGTAAATAACAGCTTTGCAAAACTGCGGGCGCTGTTACCGGACCTGGAATATGTCGGCAACGCCAGTGAGGTGCAGACGCGTATTCACCAGTTGCAGGGTGAGATCGCGGAGTTGCTCGCGCTCAGTCAGCGTATTTCTGAGGAGGAGGATCAATGATCACCTCTCCAGCCAACCGTAATGAACTGCTCGCCGTGTTTTCGCAGGTGGCAGAGGGATTTAGCTCCACGGGCAACAGGATTACACAGTACGAAGCGCGCATTAGTCCATTGCTGGCAGCACTCACCGACACACAACAGCGTGATCCCTGGGCCACCAGCGCACTCCGGCGTGACCATCCTTTTTTGCGATTTGTTGAAGACCACACCGCACGGCTGCGAGAGATGCTGCGCCTCCAGGTCGGGGAGATACTCAGCTATCAGCGGAAAAACCGTTTTCGCCAGAAGTTCGATGATGCGCTGATGGTCTACGTTTACGGCAAAGTCAAAGCCGGTAAATCCTCGTTCGGGAATTACATTGCCTGGGGCCACCCCTGCCCAGATGCGGCGCTGAAAAGCCAGGCTGAACCGAAACCCGCCTTCTTTTGTGAAGTGGATAGCGGCACAACGGAGAAGATGTCGGCAGAGAAAATGGCGCAACAGCAACATTTTTCCGTTGGCGTCTCAGAGACCACCAGCGCTATTCAGGGTTTCACCCTGCCTGGGCTGACCTGGATTGATTCGCCCGGTATTCACTCCGTAACCGCTGAAAATGGCCGACTGGCGCAGGAGTACAGCGATGCCGCCGACCTTATCATCTATCTGACCAGTTCCAGCAGCCCCGGTCGCAAAAGCGATCTGGAGGTAATGCGCGAGGTGGTTGAGAAGAACAAGCCGATGATGGTGCTGATCCCGGCCAGCGACATTATCGACGAAGATGAAGATGACGAAGGTAATCCCGTTTCTCAACTGATCATGAAGTCAGATGCCGATCGCGCTGATCAGGAAAACTATGTCAGCGAGTCGCTTTCTGCGCTGGTGGACAGCCATCAAGCGGGCGTTACGGTGCAATCCATCTCGGTCGAGTATGCGCGACAAGGCGCAGACACAGAGCGCAACGCACGCTGGCAGGAGAGCGGCTTAAAGACGTTTGCCGAAACCGTTGCGCGGATCGCGCAATCCGACGGTATCAAAATCAAACAGCGCACCCCGCTGATTAACCACAAAAATGTTTGCGATTATCTGATCAACAGTAGCGATGACATCATCACGCTGTTGAATGACGTGGCTGCCGGGCTGGACGCCGCCGCGCACAAACTGCATCAGGAGTGTGAACGCCTCTGTCTTGAGCTGGAGCAGCGGCTTCAACCGAAAATCGAACGTCTGATCGATCGCTACGCGATGGATAATCGCCAGTACCTGTCGCACTGCGCCAGCGTGTGGGAAGAGGAGATTGCGACCAGCAAAGCGGCGCTGCTTACTCAGGTTCAGCAGGGCTTTGATCAGTTGACACTTAACCTCAACCAACTGGATGTGATTGACGAGGCGATACCCGGTTTTGAAAAACGAGTGGAGCGTATCGCCTTTCACTCACGTCTGGGGGAAAACGTCGGTAAAGCTGGCGGCTCGGCTGTCGGCACGGCGATCGGCGCATTTGCGGGAAGCATCGTTCCGGGTATTGGAACAGCTATCGGTGCCACCGTCGGCGGTTTGCTCGGCGGCATGTTTGGCGGCTACGGTGGCGGCAAAATCGGAGAGAATTTCAATTCAACCGAATACGAAGATATCGAAGTTGGCGATAACCGCGTGGAGGTGGCGTTAAAAACCCGCAACGTGTTAAGCCAGCGGGCTGAACGTGAACTGGGCGCGGTAACGGTCATGCTGGAGAACGCCTTTTATGGCGATATCAAAGCCTGGGTGACAGAGATCCATACCGCCCTGACTGCATTACAACTGGAATTACGTAGCCAGCATCTGGCCCTGAAAAAGGAGTTACTTAACAATGAACTTGCCTGATTATCAAAACGTTTTTGACGTTTACCACCACTGCCAGGAGACGCTCGACGTGGCCTTACCGGCGGGGGAAGCAGCCTTGCTGGGCAAACGTCTGATGACGAAAAGCGAACAATTGCAGCCAGTGATTATGGTGTACGGCGTCTATAACGCTGGAAAAAGCACCTTGCTTAACGCGTTAATGGGTCGGGCTGATGCTGAAATGGCAGACCGGCCCATGACCGATCAGGTGACGGGCTATCAATGGCGCGGTTATACGCTGTATGACACGCCGGGCATTGATGCACCACAGGAACATCAAGAGGTGACGGAAGCGCATTTGCGTGAATCCGATGTTGTATTGTTCGTCGTTGCCACGGGCGGCGCGGTCGAAGAGCAATCGACCTGGCAGGCGCTGATTTCGCTGGTCGAAAAAGAGCGTCGCGTCATGCTGATCGTTAACAATAAAACCGGCCTTAAACCCGAATCCCCTGAATATCTTCATATCGTCGATCAACTCAGACAGCGCCTCCAGGATGCCGCCGACGAGGCGCAGATCGGCGATATCCTCAGCAAAGTCAGTATCCATCTGGTGAATGCCCGTTCAGCGCTCAAGGGAAGGCTTGAGCAGAAGTCAGGACTGATCAACTCAAGCGGGATCGCGTTGCTGGAAGATCAACTGTCGCAGTTTTTGCAGGAAACCGATCAGTACAACGTGCTCGATACCTGTTACAGCGACCTGCGTCAGGCCATTGATACCGCCCTGCTCTCGCTCGCCAAAATCGATGCCAGTCCGGAAAGTGAGGCCCTGCAGGACGCCAGACTGCGCGTGGAGAGTGAGCGCGAGCGCCTGAGCCTGCAACTCCATGATCAGTTAGAGAAAAACATTCAGAAGCATCAGCACGTCCTGGCAGGCACCATTGATGACCTGCTGGAAAACTGCCGATCTAAGCACGTCTTTGAAGCGGACCTCAGCCGCGAACTGGAAGTGGTCTCAGATAAGATTTTCCAGCAACAGCAGGCGTTACTGGAAAGTGAACTGCCCAAAACGCAGCGCAAGCTGGAGGACATTGGCGAAACCTTACAGGTCGCCGAGATGCGGCAGGCTCAGGCAGAGAGTCCGGACGTAAAGGCGTTCCAGAGTGAAGAAGAGGAATCTGCCTGGAAACAGGGCATGAAGCAGGTGATGGGCCACAGTGACAAACTGGATGTGAATGCCCTTGCCGAGGCGGGCGCCA
Organism: Pantoea osteomyelitidis; assembly: GCF_044342975.1. Taxonomy (NCBI): domain Bacteria; kingdom Pseudomonadati; phylum Pseudomonadota; class Gammaproteobacteria; order Enterobacterales; family Erwiniaceae; genus Pantoea; species Pantoea osteomyelitidis. The sequence continues at coordinate 81,059 of NZ_JBGFSN010000012.1, read as the reverse complement.
AAAAAGGATTAGTGATTGCCAAAGATCTGTTGCCAAATCTGTTTAAAGGGATTGGGAAAAGAACCATCGAACGCTGGGCCGCCACGGCAGGACGCTTAGCAGGCCCCGCCATTGCTCTGGGCGTGGGAGCCTGGAATATTTATCAGGCCGTGAATGAAAATGAAAAATTAAAGCAGGCAAGACGTCGCCGTCGGGAAGCCGCAGAAGACACCGCCACCACGCTGATGGATGGGCTGAAACACGCGTGGCAGGGAGTGATTCGCGAGGTAGTGAATGAGATTTTCGAACCGGTAGACGCTTTCCTGAAACGGAAAAAAAACGAGCATCACCAGCAGAGCGAGCTCACCGCAAAACGCATTGAGGAATTAGAAACAGCAAAACGTGCGTTGAGGGATTTCAGGGTGGGGTGAGTGGGAATATGACGGGTTAGCGGGTTAGCTGCCAGACATTAATGCGAGTTTATCGATAATGAAGAAGAGGAGACGTTTCTGTACGTTACCCGATAACTCACGCCCGGCAAAAGTCTGCCGGGCAGAGTGAAAGATTACTCCTCAAAATACCAGTAGCCCTGATTAATCAGGCCGGTCAATTCGGTAATAAACGCCGGGTTGCAGCGCAGCGCCCAACGCATCCTGATCGACGACTGTGAACCGACAAAGCCTATCCGCCGCGTTATTATCGACCGTTTTCCAGCGTTCGTTGTTAATAAAGAAAAGCTCACCGATATTCAGCACATGCAATCCACTCAGGCAAATGAGTCTTTCACCGCTCAGCTACGCGTCCCGCACTTCTTCTTCGCTATAGGGTAATTCGACAAGGGCAATATCCAGTTCGTGACGTGGCGTGGAGGCGAAACGGCCAAACCACTGCGCGAAGTTCTCTGGCTGATGGAGCATATCTACCATCATGTTGCGCAGCCGCTCGAGCGCATGCTTCTCTATGCGTCCGGATGTTCACGCACCCTGAGATCCAGGTCACTGTAATGCGCGCCGCCCAAAGCGTTTTCCAGCGCGTAATCGGCGAAGATGCTCATCAGGTCGCGCCCATTAGGCCCACGGAACCCGACCGAGTAGTTTAGCGTGTCTTCATAGGTGAAACCGTCGTAGGGAGGCGGAATATACAAAATATTACCGGGCGACATCTCGATGTTCGATACTCGGCTCAAAGGGATTAACACGCAGCAGCGCCGGATGCGGACAGAACTGACGCATTGGCAGAGCATTCCCACGTGCCAGCGACGACTGTAGTGGTCAACAAAAACTGGCCACCTGAACAGAGGTGATATGCTCACCTCAGAACAATACAGGTGCACCAATGAAAAGAAGAAATTTTAGTCCTGAATTCAAACGCGAATCCGCTCAGCTGGTTGTCGATCAAAACTACACCGTCTCTGATGCCGCTAAGGCTATGGATGTCGGTCTTTCCGCGATGACAAAATGGGTCAGGCAACTGCGTGAAGAGCGTCAGGGCAAAACACCAAAAGCCTCTCCGATTACACCGGAACAAATCGAAATACGTGAACTGAAGCAAAAGCTACAACCTATTGAAATGAAAAAGAAATATTAAAAAAGGCTACCGCGCTCTTGATGTCAGGCTCCCTGAACAATTCTCGATAATCGGGAAACTCAGGGCGCGTTATCCTGTGGCCACTCTCTGCCACGTGTTCGGGGTTCATCGCAGCAGCTACAAATACTGGAAAAACCGTCCTGAAAAGCCAGACGGCAGACGGACTGTATTACGCAGTCAGGTACTCGAGCTACATGGCATCAGCTACGGTTCGGCCGGAGCAAGAAGCATCGCCACAATGGCAACCCAGAGAGGCTACCAGATGGGGCGCTGGCTCGCTGGCAGGCTCATGAAAGAGCTGAGGCTGGTCAGTTGCCAGCAGCCGACTCACCGGTATAATCGTGGCGGTCATGAGCACGTTGCTATCCCGAATCATCTTGAGCGACAGTTCGCTGTAACAGAGCCAAACCAGGTGTGGTGCGGTGATGTGACCTATATCTGGACAGGTAGGCGCTGGGCATACCTCGCTGTTGTTCTCGACCTGTTTGCAAGGAAACCCGTGGGCTGGGCAATGTCGTTCTCACCGGACAGCAGACTTACCATGAAAGCGCTGGAAATGGCGTGGGAAAAGCGCGGCAAGCCCGTCGGAGTATTGTTCCACAGCGATCAGGGGAGTCATTATACAAGCAGACAGTTCCGGCAGTTACTGTGGCGATACCGGATCAGGCAGAGTATAAGTCGGCGTGGAAACTGCCGGGATAACAGTCCAATGGAACGCTTCTTCCGGAGTCTGAAGAACGAATGGGTGCCAGTGACAGGTTACGTAAGCTTCAGCGGAGGCAGCATTAAGCCAATTTTACTTTACAGAAGCTGAGGGTATCAGCTTCTGACGTACATATCTTCTATTCCAGGGAAGTTTTTCTTCCGGTGAGGATCTCTTAACATTTCGTTGCAGAGTTTTCTTTCTTCTTCCAAATAGGCCGGTGGATCTATGATGTCAGCCATATCATCATTCATTTTATTTTCATGAAAACTGAGGAAGTCACGCAGTGAAAGTATCGCCTGCTTCGCGTCGGAGTTGAATTTAGGATCTGACAGTGGGTCGCCGTTACCAAAGATAATTTCATATTGAATCCTGTTGGGATTGGTGCAACCCTCATTGTTCTCGTTGGCCAGCGTAAATACGCCCGCTACGAATGTGAGCATTGAAAATCCTGAACTGTTTTTATGTTTATTATTAATTATTTGATTAAAAATGCATTCTGCAAAGTGGCCGGATGGCTTTTGGTCCCACATCGTACTTTCAGCAATCACATTTCCATTGAGGAACAAGGTAAACCCAAAAAAATCTTCAGATCCAATCGGATCATCACGCCTGTAAACATCCTTAATGTAAAATCCATTTTTTAAAAAATCTCTCTCAAAATTTTTATTAAATTTGCTACATTTATGTTTTTGACAAAGTTCACCATTTTTCCATTTACCTTGTTGTATTCTATAGTTATGAACTGCTTCTGTATAAAAAGTTAAATTTGCGTCGTATGGTACAAACTCAAGAAATGGAGAATAGTTGTCAGCGAATTCACCTTGATGTATTTTTCCTGTGTTTTTATCAAACAGTATAAATATAGGGAAATGATTATTTATGAGGGTTATTGATCCAGAGTATTTAAAACTAAGGAATTCACGTGCCTTTATTCTGAAAGAGTTTAAACGAGCCCTCCTATCTTTAGCACAGTGTTCATAATCTGCCTTTGCCGTGAACAACGCTCGTTTGTCAGCGTTAAATAAATCAAAAATTCCCATACTTTTCTCCTGTGGTTTTTAGAAAATATTACCATTATCAGATAAATCTCACCATTCAAAACCATTCTGACAAATCCCTAGAGTGCCAGGCATCCAGCGAAGAGTGCCTGGTACGATCCCGCCGGCGCCGTTTCCGTCCGCTTTATCTTTCTCATCAGACAGTTACGCGTGTTTTACGCGGCGTTCTGTCTGCTGGCGCCCCGCTTTTTATTTCGACCCGTCCAGGTTATTCTCCGCATACGGGAGAAAAGCCCAAAATCCGATCCGGGCAGGATCCTTTTCGGATCGATTTATTCCGGTCGAAAACGCTTTACAGATAAGGGAAAATGCGTTCCACGCCTGCAGACAACGGAGAACGAAAATTTGAGTATTTTACCCCGTGAAGTCATGCATACTTCACGCAGCGACGCCACCGGTCGTTTTTTAGCCAAATTTATTTAAAGTATCAGATAGTTAATAACGGAAGACACCTTAAGTTCTACCTACTTATTAAAATGTACCTTGAAAAAGTAGCTTTACCGGAGGGGGCTGAGCAACGGATAATCTGGGCACATTTCAGCACAGGGTGCGCGTTGTTTCCGGCGGCGTTACTGACGCTGAGGAGCAACAACATGACCGATCCGGTTGAGGACAACTGGCTGCCGCGCGCCCCGCATTTTCCTTCCGCTGACGGGCAGGATGCATCCGTCCTGGCCGCGATTAACAGCAGCCCGCCGCTGAACCCGGCGCAGACCTATCTTATCGGCCTGTCCTCCGCCGCCAGCCGGCAGACAATGCGCTCCTTTCTGAATATCGTGGCGGGCATGCTCGGCTTCAGCTCCCTGCAGAGCTGCGCCTGGGGCAGCCTGCGCCGTCACCATATCCGCGGCCTGCTGGAGATGCTTTCGGTCAGCGGCCGGGCACCTGCCACCATCAATACCTACCTCTCTGCGCTGAAAGGCACGGCCCGCGAGGCGTGGATGATGAAGCAGATGGACACGGAAAGTTATCAGCAAATCCTCAGCGTTCGCGCGGTACGGGGCAGCCGGCTGACCCGCGGCCGGGCGCTGGGCGCAGAAGAAATTCATGCCCTGTTCCGCAGCTGCGACCAGGACGCCGGCTGCAAGGGCCCGCGCGATGCCGCGATGCTGGCGGTCATGCTCGGCTGCGGCCTGCGCCGCTCGGAAGTCATTGGTCTGGATTACGCCAGCCTGCTGCAGCAGGAGCAGGCGCTGCGGGTACGCGGCAAAGGCAACAAAGAGCGGCTGGCGTTTATGCCGGAGTCGGTCTGGCGGCGCATCCGCACCTGGACGGAAACGATTCGTGGCGAGGACGACGGGCCGCTGTTCACCCGGATACGCGCCGGTGACGACGTCACGTCTCAGCGCATGACGCCGCAGGCGGTCTATCACATTCTCGGCCAGCGCCGGGGCAGAAAGCGGTATTGAGGAATGCGCGCCGCACGACTTACGCCGCACCTTCGCCTCGATGATGCTGGATAACGGCGAAGACCTGATAACCGTCCGCGATGCGATGGGGCATGCCAGCGTCACCACCACGCAGAAATATGACCGCCGGGGAGATGAGCGTTTGCGTAACGCTGCGTTCAAACTAAAGTTCTAAGACAACCCTGGCGCGGCTTATAGCCCATGCTGTCATGCAAAATACCGCCTGCTTTTTATACTGAATCGTTCACAGGCTATCTCTATTTTCTGTGATGTAAAAATATCACTATTAATACCAGACCCCATCAATTTCAGATCATTGCTACTGGCGTTCCATAAAGTCAGGCAGCGCGGGAACGGGCAACACCGACAGCACCTTTAGCCGCTGCAATGTGCGGAGCTGAGCGCGCTCAAGATGATCGCGTAGACAAGCCGCAGCTAAATCGGCATTCCCTTTCAGCAGCATTTCATACACCAAGGCGTGCTCTTCCAGCATTGCTGTCTCTACTGGAATGGAGAGCATATCGTAGAAAATACGCGTCACGATGAACGGTGACTGGTTCTGCCGCAGAATCTGCATCATCAGTTTATTTCCTGCAGGCTCAAGGCAGTGCACGTGGAGCGCTTCTTCCAGCCGTTCCAGTTCGCTGGATTTCAGCTGCCGTCCGCGATAGCTCTGCACCGTTTCCAGCCGCGCTGTGAGCCATTCTGCAGGTAACAAGGCACCAGACTTACGTAGCGCGGCAGGTTCGAGATTGGCTCGAATTTCAAAATGATCGGCTATTTCACGGGCTGTAAGGGGACCGGTCAGCCACTGAGAATAGGGTTCTTTCTCTACCAGACCTTTATCGCGCAATCTCAACAGGCTCTCGCGGATTATCGCGCGGCTGGTGTTGTAATAGTGAGCGGCTTTCTGTTCGTTAACTTGATAACAGCCGAAAATCATCGCCGTAGAGAGGACTTCATTCAGGCTATCCAGCACTCTCTCGCCGGTGCTGCGAATGTCTACCAGCTCCTGCTGCAAATCCAGGCCCAGCAACTCGCGCGTTAGCACAACGCGCAGCGGCTCTACCTCTTCGCCTTCCTGCGCCACGATGAACCCTCGGCCTTCGAAGCGGGCAATCAATCCTTCTTCATGCAGCAGACTGAGCGCATGCCTGACCGGCACGCGGCTGGTGCCAAACAGCTGCGCTAAAGGACCTTCCAGCAAAACCAGTCCCTGTGGTACGCCTTTATTTAGCAGTGCATGCCGTAAAACCTGTCTGATACCTTCATATCGCGCAGATCCTTTCTCTTTCGCTTCTGATCGCCTGTTATTTATCCGCATTCTGGCTTTCGCTGGTTCCGTATTTATCAGGTTACAGTATCACATCCGGTTGCATAACAAGGGACGTGTATCGCAGCCCCTTTCTGGTGCAGCCTGCACACTAATGGATCAAAAAACAAAATATACAATTTAATTATACAGAGCCCCGAGAGACAAAATGAAAGATGCAGGGGCACATCATATTTTAAATTATTGTATTTAAGTTATTTTTTATATATTTTCACATTTACCTCACACTTTACACACCTTGACCTCCCGTTTATGGCATCACTCTTGCTACCTTTAGATGTACTTTATTTTTAAATATACATTTAAGAGGGTATATGGACGCTGATGACGTTCGCCGCCAGTTATGTCTGGGCCGCATTGATGCCCTTGACGTCACCACACTGTTTTCGCAAGGTCGTCTGACGCCGCTGGCGCTGGCAGAGGCTTGTCTGCAGGCCGCGAAAAAGAGCGAAAACGTGTTTATCGTGCTGACCGGGCAGCGCGCGTTGGCTGAAGCGGCCGCCTCATCTGAGCGCTGGAAAGCAAAGAAACCATTAAGCGCCCTGGATGGCGTGCCGATCGCCTGGAAAGACCTGTTCGATCTGGCGGGCACGGTCACGACCGCCGGATCCGCCACGCGGCGGCAGGCGCCGATCGCCAAAAAGGACGCCCCTGTCGTCGCCCGGCTAACACAGGCTGGCATGGTGAATATCGGAAAAACCAACCTGAGCGAATTCGCCTTCTCCGGGCTGGGTCTGAACTCTGCGTTCGGCACGCCAGTCCTCAAAAACCAGCAAGGAGTACGCTGCGCACCGGGCGGGTCGTCAAGCGGCTCGGCGCGTGCGGTGGCGGAAGGACTTGCCTGTATTGCTATGGGCACAGACACCGCAGGATCTATCCGCATCCCGGCTGCCTTCAGTGGCATCACTGGCTTTCGCGCCAGCCGCCAGCGCTATGATGCAACCGCGGTTTTCCCCTTGTCCGCTTCGCTGGACACGACGGGTCCGCTTTGCCGCAGCGTCAGAGAGGCGCTGGTGCTGGTGCTGGACACTATTTTGACGGGCGAAACCGCATGTGCAGACGAAAAACCCTGTTTTCGCGCCGATCCCGATTTACTGAGTTATGTGCATGTTGATGTACGCGCGCAGGCCTGCCGGCAGCTGGATCGACTGGTCATGCAGGGTTTTACCGTCGAATGGAAGCCAGTCCGCGCCTTCCATCAGGCGCTGGCATGGATCGACGAAAATGGCTGGCCCGGTGCGTGGGAAGCATGGCAGCTCCATGCTGCTTTGCTCACCAGTCCTGCGGCGGAAATAATGGATCCATTGATTCGCAGCAGGCTACAGGAGTCAGGGCGAATGAATCCGTCGACATTGTCTGCTTTTCTGGCGCAGCGCAGCACATGGCAAAACGCAATGCGTGCGGAACTAAACGGCAGCGTATTGATCACGCCGACCGTCGCGCATACCGCGCCACGGCTCGCGCCGCTTGAAGCGGACGCTGCGCTGTTTGCGCAAACCAATCGCGCCACGCTGCGCTTAACCATGCCTGGCAGCCTGCTGGATATGCCGGGCGTCGCGCTGCCCTGCGGCGTCGATGGCAACGGGCTGGCAACCAGCCTGCTTTTCTCTCTACCAGACGGCGACGATCGCCGGCTACTTATGGCTGCGAAAGCGGCTGCCGAAATTTTTGCGGCCGGTAAACCGGTCGCGCCCGCAATGTTCTGATTACCTGAATAAAGGAGTGGCAAAAATGGCCAAAGAAATTTTGTGTGCGTTTGGTGTGGATGTAGATGCCGTTGCTGGCTGGCTGGGATCCTACGGCGGCGAAGATTCGCCGGACGATATTTCTCGTGGCCTGTTCGCCGGCGAAGTCGGCGCGCCGCGCTTGTTAAAGATGTTCGCCGAGCAGAATCTTCGTACCACGTGGTTTATTCCGGGTCACTCAATTGAAACCTTTCCCGAGCAGATGAAGGCGGTGGTGAACGCAGGTCACGAGATAGGCATTCATGGCTACAGCCATGAAAACCCTATCGCCATGACCCCCGCTCAGGAAGAAGCGGTGTTGGATCGCAGTATCGAACTGGTCACCCAACTGGCGGGCAAACGTCCGACCGGCTATGTCGCGCCGTGGTGGGAATTCAGCAACGTCACTAACGAGCTACTGCTGAAAAAAGGCATCAAGTACGATCACAGTCTGATGCATAACGACTTTCATCCTTACTACGTTCGCGTCGGTGATAGCTGGACCAAAATCGATTACAGCCAGCACCCAGATGCCTGGATGAAACCGCTTCAGCGCGGCCATGAAACAGATCTGATCGAAATCCCCGCCAACTGGTATCTGGACGATCTGCCGCCGATGATGTTCATCAAAAAATCGCCGAACAGCCACGGATTTGTGAACCCGCGTCATCTGGAAGAAATGTGGCGCGATCAGTTCGACTGGGTTTACCGCGAAAACGACTACGCCGTCTTTACCATGACGATTCACCCCGATGTCTCCGGGCGTCCGCAGGTATTACTGATGCTGGAACGTCTGATTCAGTACATCCGTAGCCATGAAGGCGTTCGATTCGTCACCTTTGACGAGATTGCGGATGATTTCAAACAGCGCCAGCCGCGCTCGGCATAACTCCCTTTCTAACTGACAGAGCGATAGCGACATGAGCATCTTCAAGAAAACTTCCGTAAACGGCTGGCAGCCGCAGCAGTTAACCATCAGGGATGTGAAATTTGCCACCTGGATTGCTTTTTTTGCCTGGGTTTTTGCAGTTTATGATTTCATTCTGTTTGGCACGCTGCTGCCGGAAATTGGCGCCCACTTCGGCTGGAGCGAAGTGGAGCAGGCGAAGATCGCTACCTGGGTCGCTGTCGGAGGAGCAGTGATTGCGTTGGCCATCGGACCACTGGTTGATCGTCTCGGTCGCCGCATGGGTATTGTTGTCACCGTCGGCGGCGCTGCCGTTTGCTCGCTGTTGACCGCCATTGGCGGCGCCTGGGGTAAAGGCGCGCTGACTGCGATCCGCTCTGTCGCAGGATTGGGTTATGCCGAACAAACGGTTAACGCCACCTATCTCTCCGAACTCTACAGCGCCCTGGACGATCCCAAACTGAACCAGCGCAAAGGCTTCGTGTACAGCCTGGTGCAGGGAGGCTGGCCGGTGGGCGCGCTGGTCGCCTCAGCGTTGACGGCGATACTGATGCCGGTGATCGGCTGGCAGGGGAGCTTCATTTTTGCCGCCTTGCCCTCGCTGGTGATTGCAGTCCTGGCGCTCAGGCTGAAAGAGACGCCGCAGTTTCAGGTGCAGAAAAAAATCCAGCAGCTTCGCCAGCAGGGCCAGGAGCAGGATGCCCGCCAGGTTGCGGCCGATTATCAGGTCGTTTATGAAGAGCAGCATCGCTCAGGGATGGCAGCGGCGTTTCGCGGCCCGTCGCTGCGAGCAACGCTGGTGCTGGGCGGCGCCGTCTTGTTGAACTGGTTTGCTATTCAGATTTTCAGCGTGCTGGGCACGACGGTTATCACTAAAACGCATGCGGTCTCTTTTGATAACTCACTGCTGATCCTGATCCTTTCTAATCTGGTCGGCTACTGCGGCTATCTGGCGCACGGCTGGTTCGGCGATCGCTTTGGCCGCCGCAACACCATCGCCGTTGGCTGGATGCTGGGCGGACTCGCCTTTGCCGGCATGCTGTTTTGCCCCGATAACTTCGTCACTATTGTCGTCCTCTACAGCGTTGGCCTGTTTTTCCTGATTGGACCCTATGCCGCCGCCCTGTTTTTCATCAGCGAAAGTTTTCCGACGGCCATCCGCGCCACGGCGGGCGCGCTCATCGGCGCAATGGGACCGGTCGGCGCCATCATCGCCGGTGTCGGCACCACCAGCATACTGAGCGGCGGCGGCAACTGGCAGGAAGCGGCGCTCTGGTTTGGCGCGGTACCCTGCTTTATTTCCGGCATTATTATGCTCTTCGCGCGTCCGGTCGCGCAGCCACATTCCGCCGTCAGTACGACAGCGAATTCAACTCAGCCTCTGGCTTAAGGAAGACGAAATATGACTGCAACACAGCCTGTAGCGGCTATTAGCGGTGCAGCCAGCGGTATTGGCCTGGCACTGGCGACCCTTTACGCGCAGCGCGGCATTCGCGTTATCGCAGGCTTCTATCCAGACGATCCCCACGATCCGGCCCTGGCGGCGGCGCAGGTAGAATCGGCCGGCGGCGAAGCGATATGGCTGCCGCTGGATGTCGGCGCGACAGCCTCGGTTGACGCCTTTATTGCCGCGGGCGTTAAACAGTTTGGCCGTCTCGACTATGTCATCGCCAATGCGGGCATTCTGCGCCGGGCGTCGATTGACGAGATGAGCGACGCGCGCTGGGATGAGATGCTGAATGTCGATCTTACCGGCGTGATGCGCTGCTTCCGCGCTGCTGCGCCGCACCTGACAACCGGCGCCAGCTTAGTGGCCATCTCTTCTATCGCTGGCGGCGTCTACGGCTGGCAGGATCATGCGCACTACGCAGCAGCAAAGGCGGCAGTGCCGGGTATTTGTCGCTCGCTGGCGGTGGAGCTGGCGCCTAAAGGCGTACGCTGTAACGCCGTCATTCCAGGGCTTATCGAAACGCCTCAATCACTGGATAAACAAAATTCCCTCGGGCCGGAGGGACTGGCCAAGGCCGCCAGGGCGATTCCGCTTGCACGGGTGGGCAGACCAGAAGAGGTCGCAAAAGTCATAGCTTTTTTAACCAGCGACGAAAGCAGCTATCTCACCGGCCAGAGTCTGATTGTTGACGGCGGCTTGACGGTGCGCTGGCCGGACTAAGAGGAATCTCAATGCAACTGCAAAATAAACGCTGTGTGATTTCCGGGGCCGCCAGCGGCATTGGCGCGGCTATAGCCACGCTGTTTGCCGCCGAAGGTGCGCGGCTCATCCTGACCGACAGGGACGGCGACCGACTCAACGCCGTCGTGGCACGCTGTCGGGATCTCGGCGCGCAATGCCACGGCATCATCGCCGATGTCGGCGAAGTCGCCGGCGCGACGGCAGGCGTGGATGCGTCTGTCGCGCGCTACGACGGCATCGACGTGCTGGTGAATAATGCCGGCATGCTGACTCAGGCGCGCTACGGCGACATTACGCTGGCGATGTGGGAAGAGATGATGGCGGTCGATCTGCGAAGTGTATTCCTGGCGACGCAGCGAGCCCTGCCGTCGATGCTGGCGCAGCACTGGGGAAGAGTGATTAATATCGCCTCTCAGCTGGGCATCAAAGGTGGGGCGGAGCTGTGTCATTACGCGGCGGCTAAGGCAGGCGTCATCGGCTTCACAAAATCGCTGGCTCTGGAGGTTTCCTCGCAGAACGTGCTGGTGAATGCGATTGCGCCAGGCCCCATTGAAACCCCGCTGATTGACGGCATCAACAGCGCGTGGAAAACGGCCAAAGCGGCAGAGCTGCCATTGGGTCGTTTTGGCCGTGCCGAAGAGGTGGCACCGGTAGCGCTGCTGCTGGCCAGCGAGCCGGGCGGCAATCTGTTTGTCGGCCAGACGCTGGGACCAAATTCAGGCGATGTGATGCCCTGAACAGGAGATAACGATGTGCGGTATCTGCGGACTGCTGGATAACGGACCGCAGTGGAGCGATTCACTGCGGCAGGATCTTCCCCAGCGCCAGCTGCGTTTGCGTCAGCTCGCGTTGCTGAATCGAGCGCTAAAGCCGTGGCGGCTTACGCTGACCGAATTTCACAACAGCTGGCTGCTGGCCAGCCCGACAGGCCAGCAGGCGATCGTCCCCACGCTCGATCTGCTGTGGAAGGAGGCGGAAAAAATGGCCAGGCGCCCGCTTGACCCGCTGGATGAAAGCTGGCTGGCTGCGCTGTAAGGGCGATGAAGAGGAACCGAGATGCAATATGAAGAAAAATTACCCCTGCATATTCTCAGTGGCTTTCTCGGCAGTGGGAAAACCACCTTGCTTAAAGCCTGGCTGACGCAGCAAAATCTGAACGACGTGGCGCTTCTGGTCAATGAGTTTGGAGAGGTCGGCATCGATCATCATCTGTTGAACGAAGTCGCGCCGGATATCGTCCTGCTGCCCGGCGGCTGCCTGTGCTGTCAGATACGGGGTGAACTGAAAACGGCATTGCTCGATCTTTATGAAAAGCGCGCGCGCGGCGCGCTTCCCCCCTTCAGGCAGGTCATCCTTGAGACGACCGGCCTGGCAGATCCCGCGCCGATCCTCTCTACGCTGCTACACGACCGACAGCTGCAGCACCATTTCAGGCAGGGCGCGCTGGTTACGCTGGTGGATGCTGAGCACTGCCAGCTACAGGCGAAAACGCAGCCAGAATGGATTGGCCAGGTTACGGCGGCGGATAAGCTGCTGATCAGTAAACGCGATCGCGTTAGCGCGCAGACGTTCGCTGCAACCGAACGCTGGCTGGCGCAGCTTAATCCCTTGGCGGAAGTGAGCGATAACGCGCTGGCGCTGGCTGACCCCGATCAGCTTTTTCAGGTGCTGGTGACGAAAGGCAGTAAAGATCAACGTTTTCGCTGGTTAGGTGCTTGCGGAACGCATGAATCTACGTTGAAAGCGGCGCCGCTCTCTGCGTCGCATCCCGTCACGCAAACCTGCGTGATTACGTTGCAACGGACACTGAACTGGCCGGCATTTGCTATCTGGTTGTCAATGCTATTACATAGTCACGGCAGCGCTGTTTTGCGCATGAAGGGTATTCTGCGCATTGACGACAGCACGTCGCCGGTAGTGATTCATGGCGTTCAGCACACGTTGCATCCGCCGGTGCATATGCGCGACTGGCCCGGCGAGCTGGAAACATCAAAACTGGTTTTTATCCTGCGCGGACTGGACGCCGACCGGCTAAAACTGGCTTTTTCACGATATATGCAAGCTTTCGAAGGCCAATAAAATCATGAACAGTGCGGCAATCGTCAACAATCAGTTGACCCTTCGCGTGCTCGGAACCTCCGTCACCCTACTGGAAGTACTGCGCGTCAGAGCGGAGCAGGACTTGGGTATTAAGATTGAATACATGTTGCGTAGCGTGGAGGATGCTCAGCGTATTGCGGTCATGCATCCAGAAAGTTTCGATCTCTATGACCAATGGTTCCACAATATTGACTTTGTCTGGCCTGCTCGCGCGATACAGCCTCTGGAAATCAAGCGGCTCAAGTACTGGGATGAAATCAATGCGCTGCCGAAAACCGGCACCCTGAACGCCAGCGTGCCGCTGGCAGACGGCAGCGTGCCGGCGCACCGCCTTTATGTGCAACGCGATTTGCATCTCGGTAATCAGCCGAGCGATAAAATCAGCATGCTGCCGCTGACACATAATGCTGACAGCTTTGCCTATCACATCGATCGACTGCCTGCTGTGTTACGCGAACAGGAAGAGAGCTGGGGTTGGTTGCTTCATCCTGCGCTAACCGGTCAGGTCGCCCTGCAGGAAGATGCCGCCATGGGCGGGCTGGACGCCGCTCTGGCTATGCAAGCCACACAACAGACGCGATTTGGCAATGCTGGCAACCTCAGGCTGGAAGAAATCGATGCGCTAACCCAGTATCTGACGCGCCTGCGACGTCAGGGACACTTTGCTGCGTTCTGGGCGACGCAGGAGGAGGCATGCGACTTAATCGAAAATCGTCAGGTGGAAGTGCAAAGCCTGTGGGCGCCTATCTATTTTCGCCATCATTTCCATCAGCGCGGCTACAAAATGGCGCGACCGCGGGAAGGCTACCGCGCCTGGTACGGCGGCATGTCTCTTTCCCGCTGCGCCACGGGCAGGATCAAAGACGCCGCCTATGCCTACCTGAACTGGTGGCAGTCTGGCTGGCCTGGTGCCGTGATGGCTCGCCAGGGCTACTATATTTCAACGCCAGAACGCACCCGCAGACATCTTTCTACGGCTGAATGGGATTTCTGGTACGGCGGCAAAAGCGCCAGTGAAGTGCTTCTTGATGCCTGGGGCACGCCGCTTATTCCTCAAGGCGAGCAGCGCGATGGCGGCAGCTATGAAGAACGAATGAGCCATATCGCCGTCTGGAATTCGGTAATGGATGAACACAACTATCTCACGCGTCGCTGGCAGGATTTTTTGCGCGCTTAACGGAGCGATCAGCGCACCTCATTCACATACATGAAATGTTCAGTACTAAATGGGTGATGCGCGAGGATCGTCGGCACAGCGCTCTGATCAAACGAAACCTCATCAATCGCCATCACTGCATGAGGCAGCGTGAGCGCCAGCAATGCCGCAGGTTTCATCATTCAAAACCAGGTGGATAGACAGGATTTTTGCTGCCTTATCCTGTGCAAGCGGCCGATCAAATATTGTCAGCATTGAACCTTCAGGCAGTTTTGACCAGTCCGCCGCCTCGCGCGATATCAGTGTAATCATCCAGAACGGCAACTTGTAATATTATGGCCTCTCTTCATTATCTCTGATTTTGACCCAGGCGCTGGCCTGAGCCGGTCAATAATTGCCTTTATCCACGCTATCGCCGGAGCTGATCCTGACGGTGAAATTACTCAATATTCATCATTTTTTGTAATGGCCAACGAAAATTATTATCGCCTGTTCAATGACGTCATCGATCTGTTCCTGAGGCAAGGTCGCTTCATTTCCCATGACTCTCATCCATATCAGGGTTTCGTCAATCAGCCCGAGAAACTGGCGGACAGCTAATTCCGGATTTGAAATATTCAGCGATCCCTGCAGACCGAGCTGCTGTATATAGTTTTTAACCGCCGTCACTGCCGGGGCTTTCACCTCATAAAAGCTTTTCATCAGACCGGGAAAGCGCGAGGATTCACCTATCACCATGCGTAAAAAGGCAATCGACAGTGGCGGACGCCAGAAATCAGCAATAGCGTGGCCAATCTGACGTAGTCCTTCTTCAGGTTTAGATAAAACAGTTTCATCTTCAGCAATCGTCATGGCGGGAAAAGACTGCCACATACGCAACATCACAGCATGGAACAATGATGCTTTCCCTTCCGGGAACTGATTGTAGAGTGTTCTGCGAGCAACACCCGCGCGCCGGGCAACCAGCTCCATGCTGGCACCTTCAAAACT
This sequence comes from Pantoea osteomyelitidis, assembly GCF_044342975.1. Classification (NCBI taxonomy): domain Bacteria; kingdom Pseudomonadati; phylum Pseudomonadota; class Gammaproteobacteria; order Enterobacterales; family Erwiniaceae; genus Pantoea; species Pantoea osteomyelitidis. The sequence continues at coordinate 65,919 of NZ_JBGFSN010000012.1, read as the reverse complement.
GTGCTCAGTGAAAACCAGGCACGCTGCCGCCAGGATAGCGTCACGCTTTGAGGGCTGCGGAAAAGGAGTTGTAAGAATGTCAAATAACGAACGCTCAATCATAATAACAGTGTCCTGTAAGATGTCTGGCTGGCTCATACCAGACAGGCAACGCATTTCTGTGCGATTTCACAAAGCACAGCTGATAAGCCGGCATCAATAAGCTGGGTGACGAACAAAAAGGCCGAGCCCGGTCGTTCAATATTTTCCCCGTTTCCGCCATATGCAATACAAGGGCAGACGCCACCTAATTTCCGGGATTATGCCTGACTATTTACCCTGTTACGCATAAGTGCCTTTTTAGCTGTAATGAGTGATAACTGATTTTATGTTTTTTAAACAGCAGTTTTTACTCACTAATCCACTGTTATTACTCGTAATTAGCACCTGAACTTTTCTCTGTGGCCACGCATTCTACTTTACTTTTTGTGCGTCCGCTTTGGCTTTACCCTGAATTGCACTCTGCAATACAAAATTGCACAATAACGTGCAATTCTGTAGCTTTTTTATGCAGAAGATGCCTGCAAAAAAGGCATAATCATTCGAGGCATATGAAAGCAGATGAGGACAACAGGAAACCATAATGAAAGCGGCGCTGATTGCATCAAGTTCGGGTGAAATCCTCTGTACCACTCAGGTAACAGACGTACCCGGCAAAAAAAACGATTTCCTTGATAAAGCAGCAGTTACCGGTCAAGCAACGGGTAATAACCGGCTTCGCATCGTTGAGGTTCCCGATCCGATCGCTGGCCCTGATGACCTTCTGATTCGGGTTGAACATATCAGTATTGAAGGTGGTGATCTGATGTTCCGCCGCGTCGGAATGGGAGGAAGAAATAATGTCCTTGGCTACTCCGCAGCAGGTGAAATCGTGGCGGTGGGTGAAAATGTTCAGGGTTTCTCAGTGGGCCAAAAAGTGACGACCTTCGCTGCCGACGGATCGCATGCAACGCTGCGTTCAGCGCCTGCGGCGACCTGCTTTCATATACCAGAAGGCCTTGATCCTGCCGTAGCTGCGGCCATTCCGGTGGCAGCAGGAACCGCCGGGCGGGCAATGGACCTTTCCGGTGTAGGGCGCGATGACACAGTAATGATTACCGGTGCGGCAGGCGGGCTGGGCATCGCAGCTGTTCAGCTGGCTGCACTCCGCGGCGCACGGGTTATTGCCACAGGCACAAATGCAGCGACGCTGGAAAAAACGCGGGGTTATGGTGCAACCGATACGATAGTCAGCAGAGATGAGCCCACGAGCGTGCAGGTTCGCAAGCTGCTTGACGGCAACAAGGTTACGGTTCTGATCGATACGATTGGCGGTCCTGTCCTGGGGGATGCAATCGAGACGATGTCGGATCATGGTCGTGTGGTGCTGCTTGGCGGTTTTGCCGGCCTTGAGCAGAAGATTGACGCCGGGCAGCTTTTGCTTCGTCAATTAACCGTTTCCGGCTGCCTGTTCGGAGAAGAAATGGGCGAACCTCACAACCATGCAATGATCGTCAGACTTTTACAGTCTGCCGCTACCGGCGCACTACGGGTACCCATTGACCGGATTTTTCCGTTCGAAGAAATTGACGCGGCTCACGCGCGGGCTGAAGAACGCGGCCGGTTTGGACGCGTGATCGTAACGGTCTGACCTTCACGACCACATCTGAAACAGATCTGTGCAATAGCGGCAACCTGATCTCAGCGGCCTCAGAGTGATGCATCTTCAACATCAATGGCTTATATGATCAACTGCCTCTTTATAGGCAAAACATTCCTTTCCTGCACAAATCGGAAAGGCCATGCGGCAGTCGCTTTTTTCTTATACGAATGGAGTTATTAATGAACTATGTGAAACTTGGACGCACCGGGCTGGAAGTTTCCCGCCTTTGTCTGGGCTGTATGACTTATGGCGATCCGAAGCGCGGCACCCATGAATGGACACTGGACGAGAACGCCAGCCGACCGCTCATTAAACAAGCGCTTGATGCTGGTATCAATTTCTTCGATACCGCTAATGCCTATTCGGATGGCAGCTCGGAAGAAATATTAGGTCGCGCGTTGAAAGATTTTACACGCCGCGATGAGGTAGTGATTGCTACTAAGGTATTCGTCCCGATGCGCAAAGGGCCGAACGGCGGTGGCCTCAGCCGCAAGGCAATCATGCATGAAATCGACGCCAGCCTGAAGCGCCTCGGCACCGACTATGTGGATCTCTATCAAATTCACCGCTTTGATCCCACCACGCCCATTGAGGAAACACTGGAGGCTTTACACGATGTGGTGAAAGCCGGCAAGGCACGTTACATCGGCGCCTCTTCCATGTATGCCTGGCAGTTCGCGACCATGCTGCACACATCTGAGAAAAACGGTTGGACACGTTTTGTCAGCATGCAGGATCACCTCAATTTGATTAACCGTGAAGAGGAGCGGGAAATGCTTCCGCTGTGTAAGGCCGAGGGTATTGGCGTTATCCCATGGAGCCCACTTGCACGCGGGCAGCTTACGCGTGACTGGAACGCGGAAACCTCCCGATCACAAACGGATGAATTTGCCCGTACTCTTTATGATCAAACTGCTGATGCAGATCGCAAGGTAGTGGAGGCCGTTGCTGTTCTTGCCGAAGAGCGCGGTTTGCCCCGTGCGCAGATTGCGCTGGCCTGGGTTCTGGCAAAGCCGGAAGTGACCGCCCCTATCGTTGGCGCATCCAAACCGGGCCATCTGGAGGATGCTATCGCAGCACTTGACGTTAAATTAACCGACGAAGAAATCGCCCGGCTGGAGGCACCTTACGTACCGCATCCGGTAGTCGGCTTCGCCTGATCCGAAAAGGAACGTTCAGTTATGCACATTCTTGTAACAGGTAGTTCCGGCAAACTTGGTGTGGCGGCAGTAGCTGCGCTTAAAGCCGCTGGACACGCTGTAACCGGCTTCGATGTCAAAGGCAGCATGGACGGGGATATGATAACCATCGGCGGTGACTGCACCGACTTTGGTCAAATAATCAGTGCCATGAGCGGTGTTGACATGGTGCCTAAGCCGGATATCGTGCTGCACCTTGCGGGTATTCCGGCACCTGCCGTCGCGCCCGATGAGGTCATATTCCGAACGAATACATTGGGTAATTATAATGTTTTCACGGCTGCGGCGCGCGCTGGCATTCGCCGAATTGTTTGGGCATCCAGTGAAACGATCCTTGGACTGCCGTTCAATCACCCTCCAGCCTTCGTGCCGATTGATGAGGATCATCCTGACAGACCTGAATGGTCATATTCCCTGACTAAGAAGCTGGGCGAGGTGATGGCGGACGAGATGGTGCGATGGAACCCAGAGCTTAGCATCGTATCACTCCGTTTTTCCAACATCTGCAACGACGACGATTACGCGTTACGCGGTGCTGTAGATAAGAATCCATCCATTCGAAAAGCGAATCTGTGGAGCTATGTAGACGTGCGTGATGCGGGCGAAGCATGCCGCCTGGCAATAGAGGCCGATATTTCAGGACATGAGCGGATGATTATCGCGGCAGCGGACACGATTATCGATCGTCCAACCGCTGATTTACTCAGAGAATACTTCCCCGACGTCCCGGTTAAGGAAAATTTAGCGACTTATCAGTCACTTGAATCGTCCACCCGAGCCGCTGAGCTTATCGGTTACCATGCGCAGCACAGCTGGCGCAATTCATGACGCTTCGCTGTTCTTCATCCTTACGCGCGAGGAACACCCAAGCCGCTCGCGCGTGATCAGTAAAGATGTCTGCTCACAATCAGCCTAATATCAGGAGAATATCATGGAATATCGTCCACTTGGCCGCTCCGGCCTTAGAGTTTCAACTCTTTCATTTGGCACCATGACTTTCGGTGGTAAGGGTTTCTTTGAAAGGATTGGCGAGGGCGGCGTCGCAGATGCGAAACGCCAGTTTGATATGCTTATCGAGGCAGGCGTCAACCTGATTGACACCGCCGATGTCTATTCAGAAGGCGAGTCCGAAAAGATTGTTGGTGAGGCAATTAAAGGCAAGCGCGATCGGCTGCTTCTCGCTTCCAAGGTCCGCCTGCCAATGGGCACTGGGCCAAACGATCAGGGACTATCGCGCTTTCACATCAAACGGGCCTGCGAGGCCAGCCTGAAACGACTCGGCACCGATCATATCGATCTCTATTGGGCACATGAGTGGGACGGTGCGACGCCACTGGAGGAAACGCTTCGCGCATTTGATGACCTGCAGCAAGAAGGAAAAATCAGCTACTTTGGTATTTCAAACTGGTCTGGCTGGCACATCATGAAAGCACTTGGCATTTCGGAGCGTGACGGGCTGCTTCGTCCGGTTGCTCAGCAGATTCACTACACCCTGCAATCACGTGAGGCAGAATATGAACTCATGCCGATCGCCATTGATCAGGAAGTATCAATCTTCGTCTGGTCGCCGCTCGCTGCGGGTTTACTGTCAGGTAAATTCACCCGAGACAATCCCAACCCAAAAGGAACGCGCCGCGAGCAGGGCTATCCCGAACCAGCCGGTATTGATCAGGAAGCACTTTGGAAAATCGTTGATGAACTGATTGCAATTGCAGGCGATCGCGGGGCGACGCCAGCGCAGATAGCTCTTGCCTGGTTATTGACACGACCTGGCGTTACATCGCTGGTCATTGGTGCGCGCACTGACGAACAGTTGGCAGACAATTTAAAAGCTGCCGAGATTACACTGACAATGGAAGAAGTTACCAGACTGGAGACGGTAAGCCGACCCCGGCTCCTTTATCCATACTGGCATCAGAAAGCAAGCGCCGCCGAGCGTTTATCGCCAGCAGATCGCGCCCTGCTTGACCAGTTTCCCAATCCTTACTGAGATTCATAACAAGCAACGTTTTTAACCTAATAAGCTGAAAAAAAATGAAATTTTCTGTTTATTACACAATGAAGCCGGGCGGCGGACTGATGCTAAACTTACTGCGAACGTCGGGCAGGCTTTATTTCATGTTGCTAACAGCTACGTTTTTCAGGCTTTAACTGGCGCACAGCAGACCCGGGGACCTTAACCTAAACTGGGTTTGCCATTCCTTTAAGCGACGGGCAGATATGCTTCGCCTGTCCTCATTATCGTTTGTAAAAAACGATTCTTTTTTCTTTCACTGTATGAGGTTTTCGATGAAAACAGTTGGTTATGCAGCTCATTCTTCTGACGCGAAGTTGGTTCCTTATCATTTCGAACGTCGCGATTTACGTGATAACGATGTCTCACTCGAAATTCTCTACTGCGGCGTTTGTCACTCAGACTTACATACTGTCAACGGTGACTGGGGATCTCAGCCTTATCCGTTGATCCCTGGCCATGAAATTGTTGGCGTTGTCACGTCTGTTGGCGCTGATGTGAAAAATTACAAGGTTGGCGATAAGGTTGCAGTGGGATGTATGGTTGATAGTTGCCAGCATTGTGATCAGTGTGAATATCATGAAGAACAATTCTGTCGTAACGGTATGACACCAACTTACGGTGCGCCAGATCGTATTAGCGGCGACATCACTCAGGGCGGTTATTCTAAACATATCGTTGTACGCGAAGAGTTCGTGTTGCGTGTTCCGGAAAATATGGATCTGGCGAAGACCGCGCCTATTCTCTGTGCAGGCATTACTACTTTCTCTCCGCTGCGTACCTGGAACGTCGGCCCAGGCAGTCGTGTTGCCGTTATCGGGCTGGGCGGATTAGGTCATATGGCGGTTAAGCTCGCCGTGGCGATGGGAGCTGAGGTTACGGTTATCAGCCGTACAAACAAAAAAGAGGAAGACGCAAAAGCGCTGGGTGCAAAAGGTATTCTGGCTTCATCTGACACCAAAGCTTTAGAGGCATCGGCTAGTGCGTTTGATTTAATTATCGATACCGCACCCGTTAAACATGATCTGAATATTTATACCCCGTTATTAGATATAGATGGTTCATTAGTGATTGTCGGCCAAATTGGTCTGATGAATGAGCCATTAACAGTCCCATTGGTTATGGGTCGCCGCCGCGTTGCCGGCTCGCTGATCGGTGGTATTGCTGAAACGCAGGAGGTGCTGGAATTCTGCGCAAAGCACAATATTTATCCTGAATGCGAAATGATTAGTATCGATCAAATCAACGATACTTTTGCGCGTCTTGAACAAGGCGATACGGCACATCGCTTTGTAATAGATATGGCCTCACTGAGCACCGAATAACCCGCTGCGGGAAGCGGCAGCACGATTGTGCTGCCGCTCCGTCATATATCTTATAAGACAGTGTTTATGAGTAACTAGTAAAATACTTTTCAATAGAGGGCACGTATTTGCTTGCATTCATCTGGCAGGATAGCGCGGAGTCGTGGTTTCAAATATTTTGACGCGCGGGAAGCAGAGTGATTGCTATTAGTAATGTCCTCCCTCATCTTGTGCTTTACAACCCAAAATATCAGTTATTAATCATGCGCCTCTTACTTTATGGCGCATTACATGTTTCTATAATACTTGCCAAATTCGTGGCGGCTAGAATTTTTAGTTAACGGAAAGTTATAATTATGTATATCTAACAGGATAGAAAATCAGGATGCTCTTCAAGTATACTGTAAACAAGATTAATTAATTTAATTCATAACTCCTTTCAGCATTTCCCCTCTAATTTACTGTATCATTCAATGTTACTATTATCTTGTTTTTAGCTATCAATTAAATAATTTCGCCAAAATAGGATGTTATGAAAGCCTTACTCTCATCTGGGTTCTTTTTCACAACCATAGTTCATTTGTTAATCGTCTCAGCGTCAGAAATTTTAAACAATTTTTCAAGTAAAATTTTTTTGGATTTATCTCCGTTCAGGGCGATTAATCATTAAATTATTTAACCAATCAGTTTACTGAAAAGGTGAAGGCTAAGGACGCATCAGCAATAAAAATTGTTTCCGCCGGTTGGCGAAACAAAATTTTGGGCGTGGCTAAGCTTTACAGACAGAAGTATCTAAAAATAATTTGTCATCAGCTCACTGCGATTGTCAACTATCGATATTGAGTGTCCATTTTTTGACATCATTATTGGGCGCTTGTTTATATATTCTCTCTAAATTTAATCAACCCCCTATTTTAATGGTGCAATAATGGACAGGCATGAAGATCTTATTTATGAACTCTTAAAGTGGATAGATAAAAACATTAATAAACCTATAAAGGTTGATGACGTAGCATTACGTTCTGGTTACTCAAAATGGCATCTTCAGCGCATATTTCATCGAGTCAAGAATGTCAGTTTGGGTAATTACATTCGTGATAAGAAGCTGGAACTCGCTGCGCATGACCTTCTTGATAGCCAGGAAGCTGTTATTAATATTTCAGTTAAATATGGTTACGATTCTCAGCAGTCATTTACTCGTTCTTTTGTCCGGAAATATAGTGTGCCGCCTGCAACTTATCGGCGCATCAATACACAAACCCCTAATTTCCGGGTTTGATTCATCTTTATTGCCGGTATCCGGGAGATTATTATAATGCCAAATAATGTGGCACTTAAGCCTCTGGCTTTGTTATGCGCATTCACCCTTTTAAATCTAACAGGATGTGATGATTCCTCAGAGAAAACTACTGAGGTGCAAGATGCCCCAGAAGTTCAGGTCCTTACCCTCAAAACACAACCACTCCCCGTTTCGACTGAACTGCCTGGGCGCACCTCAGCGTTCCGCGTTGCTGAAGTCCGTCCACAAGTATCAGGGATAATTCTAAAACGCGCGTTCACTGAAGGAAGCGATGTTGAGGCCGGTCAGACGCTTTATCAGATCGATCCTGCACCTTTCCGGGCCAGTTACAACAACGCGAAAGCGGCTGTGTCAGAAGCTGAAGCAAACGCACGTATTGCGCAGGTGACGCTTAATCGCTACCGCTCACTGACCGGAACAAATTACATAAGTCGGCAGGACTACGATGAGGCTCAGGCAAACGCCGCACAGACGCGAGCCGCAGCGGAAGCAGCTAACGCTGCCCTGGAAACGGCCCGCATCCATCTGGCCCGAAGTACCATCGTCTCTCCAATCAGTGGACGTATTGGACGCTCTTCAGTGACAGAAGGCGCTCTGGTAGAGGATGCTCAAAACGATGAACTTGCAACGGTTCAGCAACTCGATCCGATGTATCTCGACATTACTCAGTCGAGTCAGGACTTCCTGCGCCTGCAACAGGAACTGGCCTCTGGAAAACTGCGCCAGCAGGCTGGTAAAGCAGTAGTGAGAGTGATCTTTGGTGACGGATCTGTCTACCAACGTACCGGAACCCTGGCCTTCTCTGATGTCACGGTCGACCAGACCACAGGCTCAATTACGCTGCGTGCGATCCTTCCTAACCCGAATCATGCTCTTTTACCCGGCATGTTTTTACGTGCGCGTCTTGAGGAGGGTCTCGACCCGCAAGCATTGCTCATCCCTCAACAAGCCGTCACCCGTACTCCTCAGGGAGATGCCACTGCGATGGTGGTTGGCAGCGACAATAAGGTGGAAGTACGCACCATCAGCGTTTCACAAACAGAAGGTGATAAATGGCGTGTCTCCGGCGGCCTGCAACCGGGAGAAAGAGTCATTGTTTCCGGTCTACAACGTGCTCAGCCGGGTACAACCGTTAAGCCTGTAGCAGCCAGTGCCCTCGCTCGCTCCTCTTCGTCAACAGGAACCGCTAACTGATGTCCAGATTTTTTATTGACCGGCCTATCTTTGCCTGGGTGCTGGCGATTATCGTCATGCTGGCCGGGGGAATTTCTATCCTAAAACTGCCGGTCGAGCAGTATCCTGACGTTGCACCCACCTCCGTTCAGATTAGCGCAACCTATCCGGGCGCGGATGCAACCACGTTACAAAACACCGTAACCCAAGTAATTGAACAGAACATGAGCGGTCTGGATGGCCTGATGTATATGTCATCCACCAGTGATTCTTCCGGTTCACTTCAGCTGACATTGTCATTTGAGAATGGTACTGACCCAGACATCGCTCAGGTTCAGGTACAGAACAAACTTCAGCTTGCCACGCCCCTTCTGCCGCAGGAAGTCCAGCAGCAGGGAATTACAGTGCGTAAAACCTCCGGTGTATTCTTCCTCGTACCCGGTTTCGTCGATGAAACCGGCAAAATGAGTATGGAAGATATTGCGGACTATGTTGCCGCCAATCTGAAAGATCCCATCAGCCGTATTAATGGCGTCGGTGATACAACACTATTTGGTTCGCAGTACGCGATGCGTATTTGGCTCGATCCCAATAAGCTTAACAATTATCAGCTGACGCCGGTCGATGTGATACACATGATCGAGACTCAAAATGCTCAGGTTGCGGCTGGTCAGTTAGGTGGTACGCCACCGGTTAAAGGCCAACAGCTGAATGCCTCGATTATTGCTCAAACCCGCCTCACCTCAGCAGAAGAATTCGGCAACATCCTGCTGAAAGTGAACAGTGATGGCTCACAGGTGCGTCTGCATGACGTGGCGCGCATTAAACGTGGCGGAGAAAACTACAACTTCGTCGTCAAAATTAACGGTAAACCTGCGTCAGCGCTTGGTATTCAGCTGGCGGCAGGCGCAAACGCGCTTGATACCGCCAATGCCATCCGAGCAGAAATTGAGGAGCTGAAGCCTTATTTCCCACAGGGTCTGAAGGTCGTCTATCCCTACGATACTACACCGTTTATTACCATCTCGATCCATGAAGTGGTAAAAACGCTGTTTGAAGCTATCGTGCTGGTGTTTCTGGTCATGTACCTGTTCCTACAGAGCTTCCGCGCCACGCTGATCCCGACCATCGCTGTACCGGTGGTACTGCTGGGGACATTCGGCATCCTTAATGCGTTCGGTTACTCGATCAACACATTGACTATGTTCGGTATGGTGTTAGCGATAGGCCTTTTAGTGGATGACGCTATAGTAGTTGTGGAAAACGTAGAGCGTGTCATGGCTGAAGAGGGACTGAAGCCAAAAGCCGCCACGCGTAAATCGATGGACCAGATACAGGGAGCATTGGTCGGTATTGCGCTGGTGCTGTCTGCCGTATTTGTACCGATGGCATTCTTTGGAGGCAGTACCGGTGTAATCTATCGTCAGTTTTCCATAACCATCGTTTCTGCCATGGCTTTGTCTGTATTGGTGGCGCTGATACTGACACCCGCCCTGTGCGTCACTATTCTGAAGCCGGTCAAACCGGGAATACACGGCCAGCAGCGCGGGCTGTTTGGCTGGTTTAACCGTACATTCGATCGGAGCGCGCATCACTACACGGGTTCTGTCGCGAGAATGCTCAACCGCAGTGGACGTTACCTGCTGATTTACGGCGTTATCGTTGTGGGTATGGCTGTTCTGTTCATGCGTCTGCCGACCTCGTTTCTGCCATCGGAAGACCAGGGTGTGTTTGCAACGCAGGCAATTCTGCCTGCCGGTGCTACGCAAGAACGCACTCAGGCCGTGCTGAATCAGATAAATGATTATTATCTCACTAATGAGAAACATAACGTTCAAAGTGTGCTGACGGTAAATGGATACGGTTTTGCCGGTCGCGGCCAGAACGTGGGCATTGCGTTCATCGGGCTGAAGGACTGGGCAGAACGTTCCGGTGCCGAAAATAAAGTCGATGACATCATCAGCCGGGCCTCGCAGACATTAAGTCGCATTATGGATGGCAACGTTGTGGCCTTTAACCTGCCGCCGATCATCGCGCTAGGTAATGCTACCGGCTTTGACTTTGAGTTAATTGATCGGGGCAATCTCGGCCATGAGAAGTTAACTGAAGCACGTAACAAGCTGTTGGCGCTGGCGCGCCAACACTCTGATACGCTGGTCGCGGTACGCCCGAACGGCATGGAGGACAGTCCTCAATATAAGATTAATATCGATCAGGAGAAAGCCACGGCACTGGGGGTGGATCTTTCCGACATTAATACCACCCTGAGCAGCGCCTGGGGCGGTAATTATGTGAATGACTTTATTGATCACGGCAGGGTAAAGAAAGTTTATATCATGAGCGATGCGCCTTACCGTATGATGCCGAAGGATCTTAACAATTGGTACGTGCGCGCCAATAATGGCAAGATGGTCCCCTTCGCCAGCTTCTCGACCGCTGAATGGGTGTACGGCTCGCCGCGCCTTGAGCGTTATAATGGGCGATCATCCGTTGAAATCCTTGGGCAACCCGCGCCAGGAAAAAGCTCGGGTGAGGCAATGGCGCTGATGGAGCAACTGGCGAAGCAGCTGCCGCCTGGCATCGGCTATGACTGGACGGGAATGTCTTATCAGGAACGGATGACCGGTGAACAAGCGCCAGCGCTTTATGCTCTTTCGCTGATTGTGGTTTTTCTTTGCCTCGCTGCGTTATATGAGAGCTGGTCAATTCCGTTCTCGGTAATGTTGGTGGTGCCACTCGGCGTGTTCGGCGCACTGGTGGCCACTTTGCTACGCGGGTTGAATAATGATGTTTATTTCGTGGTGGGACTGCTGACAACAATCGGTTTGGCAGCGAAAAACGCGATTCTCATTGTGGAATTTGCCAAGGATCAGATTGAGAAAGAAGGTAAAGGCTTGGTCGAAGCCACACTGGAAGCTGCCCGAATGCGTTTACGTCCCATTTTGATGACATCTCTTGCCTTTATTCTTGGCGTTCTGCCGCTGGCGATCAGTTCTGGTGCCGGTTCCGGTGCGCAAAATGCAGTAGGTACTGGTGTGATCGGCGGTATGGTAGCGGCCACGCTCTTGGCAATTTATTTTGTGCCGGTATTCTTTGTAGTGGTACGCAACCGCTTTGGTGGTAAACCTCACGATGAGGATGACGAGGTCGATGAAGGAAAAATAGTAAGTTAAATAATCCTATATTCCTTAAAATTAAATGAAGTTCATGGCCAGCTTTGGCACTAAAGCTGGCCTTTTATTAAGCAAGCCTACTGTTGCACAAAATAAATTCTTAAAACCTTACCCTATCCTGAGAGTTGTCTTTTGCCTTTATTTATAATGAAGATGAGTATTATTTAGGTCCCGACAATATTTTTTCGAAACCATTTACTCTCAACTTGGGTAGCCCTGTTACTGGCTATTTAAAAGGCTTGAGCGCACCACCATAAGGACTAAAATTATTTAAAAAAGAATATTATCAGTAAGCCTTATAATCTTTTGATTTTCAGTTATTCAGATTTACTGGCAAGCACTCATTCTTCTGGAGATATGAATTAAACTCATAACTGCATGCGGATTCATGCTGTTTTCATTTGGATAGACTCAGTGCAAGATTATATGACCGTTAAAATTTTTCTTCTGAATAAATGACTGGAGGAAATGTGCCGCATTTAGATTTGCATTTTAATCCACGAGATTTAAGCGAAAACGATATTGCTGCAATGGCAGATGATCTTCGCAACGTACTCAAACGTCACCTTGGCACCAACGATGACGCTATCTCAATGGCTTTTACTCAAGTTTCACAAGAAAACTGGAAAGCCCAAGTATACGATCCGATTATTTCCCCTGTGCTTGATCAGCTATACAAAACCCCGGGTTATAAACTCTGAATTACTCAGTGAGGTAAACCAGCATGGTCAAATATGATTTTCAGGATAAAGTAGCCCTTATTACTGGTGCCGCTTCCGGAATGGGATTCGCTACTGCCCAGGCATTCTGTGAGGCCGGCGCTTCTGTTGTAATGGCAGATGCCAGAAAAGAGCCGCTTAGCAAGGCTGCAGACAAGCTTCGTGAATCTGGTTTCAATGTGCTTGATATTGTCTGTGACGTTACTGACGAAAATCAGGTTCGCCAGATGATTGAGAAGACGATTGGGACATTTGGTCGTCTGGACGCTGCCTACAATAATGCAGGCATCCAAAGCCCGGTTGCTGAGACGGCAGATGCGGATGGTGACGAATTTGACCGCGTGATGGATATTAATCTGCGTGGCATCTGGAACTGTATGAAATATGAGCTCCAGCACATGCGCACCCAGGGTAGAGGAGCCATTGTTAACTGCTCATCACTTGGCGGTCTCGTCGGGATAGCTGGCCGGGGCGTTTATCATGCGTCGAAGCATGGTGTTCTGGGTTTAACCAAAAGCGCTTCGCTTGAATATGCAGCTCGAGGTATCCGGATTAACGCTATTTGCCCCGGCATTATCAGCACCCCTATGGTTGACGCTATGCTTGAAAAAGAGCCAGATGCCATGGATCAACTGATGAAACTGCAGCCTATCGGACGCCTGGGGGAAGCCCGGGAAATCGCTGCTGCTGTGTTATGGCTTTGCAGTCCCGACTCCGCTTTTGTAATTGGGCATGCCCTCGCAATTGACGGAGGCTATACAGTGCAGTAATGCAAAGTTTAGCCACACATACACTCATGAATGAAATTCATTTCTGCATCCCTTTTTCCATACTTAATTGATGAAATAGGATGCCCTACACTTCTTACATCACCTTCTACTGGCTGGCCTGCAGAATGCAGGCGCAAAAATAAATAACCAGCCGGTCCTTACTAACTTAAGGAAAACATCATGACTGACATCTATAAGATTGGTTCACAAGCATCTATCGTAGGTCCTGAAGACTGGTTCACTGGCACCGTCCGTATCGATCCGTTGTTTCCCGTCAATGAGCCAGCTCGCGCGAGCGGCGGAAGTGTAACCTTCGAACCAGGTGCCCGCACTGCCTGGCATACGCATCCTCTCGGTCAGACTTTGATCGTAACCGCAGGTTTTGGCTATGTTCAAACCTGGGGACAAGAAGCACGAGAAATTCGCCCCGGTGATGTTGTCTGGATCCCGCCGTTTGAAAAACACTGGCACGGTGCAAGCGCCACAACAGCGTTGACTCATATTGCTATTCAGGAAGCGCAGGATGGCAAGGCGGTTGAATGGCTGGAAAAAGTAACTGATGAGCAGTATGGAGATAAGTGATGAGCGCAGCTGTCAGAGGGAAAGTTGTCGTTATCACTGGGGCCAGCAGCGGGCTTGGTGAGCGCACCGCCCGTCATCTCAGCGCGTTAGGTGCCATCCTTGTTCTGGGTGCACGTCGTGTTGATCGTCTTCAGTCCCTCGTTTCTGATCTGGAAAAACAGGGCGGAAAAGCCGTTGCGGTCGAAACCGATGTCACCCGCAAAGAGCAGGTTGAAGCTTTAATCAAAACGGCTGTAGAAAAATTTGGCCGCGTGGACGTCTTGTTGAACAATGCAGGCCTGATGCAGCAATCCCGTCTCGATAGTTTGAAAACAGACGAGTGGGACAATATGATAGACGTGAACCTGAAAGGCACGCTCTACGGTATTGCAGCAGCGCTGCCATATATGCAGGCCCAGAAAAGTGGTCATATCATTAATGTATCCTCCGTTGCGGGCCATAAGGTTACACCAACCGGATCTGTTTATTGTGCGACCAAACATGCTGTACGTGCCATTAGCGAAGGGCTGCGTTCAGAAGTGAAAGAGTGGAATTTACGTACAACTATTATTTCACCCGGCGCGGTAGCTACTGAGTTAACCGATCACATTACGGATAAAGAGATTGGTCAGGGAATGCGTGATTTTTATAAGCAGCACGCCGTTGGCCCCGACTCTTTTGCCCGTATCGTTGAGTTTGCCATCAGCCAGCCAGCTGAAGTTGATATCAACGAGATTTTGTACCGTCCTACCAGCCAGGTAGTCTGATTCTGATACACTATTCAGAAGCCTGACAGAAGGCGTGTTCCATACTGTGGGACACGCCTTTTTTATATCCACAGCTGCGTTTACTGCTTACTGCAAAGTTGTTCACTTGTTATATGAGATAATACAGATGGCCCGGGAAAACCTTAATGATCTGGTCGCTTTTGTTACTGTAGCCCGCGAGCAAAGTTTTACCCGCGCAGCTGCCCAGCTGGGAGTATCACAGTCTGCACTCAGCCACAGCATCCGGGGCCTTGAATCAAGGCTGGGTGTTCGCTTACTGACGCGTACTACGCGAAGCGTTTCTCCGACCGTCGCCGGACAGCGTTTGCAGGATTCTCTTGCGCCTCGTCTTGAAGAAATATGGAATGAGCTCTCAGCAATAGGCGACATGCGGGACAAACCGACAGGAACAGTACGTATTACCGCAACCGACTATGCCATCAAATATATTCTCTGGCCTAAGCTGATGCCGCTTCTGAAAGAATATCCGGACATCAAAATTGAGCTGGCGAACGAATATGCCCTCACCGACATTGCAGCGAACCGCTATGACGCTGGCGTTCGTTTGGGAGAGCAGATAACTAACGGCATGATTTCCGTCCGGATAGGACCTGATATCCGCTTTGCAGTAGTGGCATCCCCTGACTATTTCCGCTCACATGCAGTACCCCTTACGCCTGAAGATTTGGTTAATCACCGCTGTATTAACCTGCGGTTATCTACCCACGGCGGCATTTACGCCTGGGAATTCGAAAGAGACGGGCATGAAGTAAAAGTGCGTGTCGACGGGCAGGTAATATTTAACGACATTTTTCAGGTTGTAGATGCTGCTGTGGATGGGTTCGGACTGGCTCATGTTCCCGAAGAGATGGTCGAACACTATCTTCAGACAGGAAAGCTGGTACGTGTATTGCCTGAATTTTGCCCGGCATGGGAAGGACACCACCTTTTTTATCCCAGCCGCCAGTCATCGCGGGCCCTGATAATGGTAGTAGATGCATTAAGACACCGGCAGCGCTGAAAGCGCGCCGCCGGTCCGCATTTAATAACAACTACTCAGCGCTGCGGGACGCAAAAACTTCTTTGAATACGGGCATCGCTGAGAAAATATTCGGCCAGCCTGCCACGAATGCAAGCTGCGTCAGCATTTCAGATGCCTGTGTGCGCGTAAGGCCGTTATCCATTGCACGATTGAGGTGGAACGGAACCTGCGCAACCTGACCCGCCGTCACCAGCGCGGCCACGGTGATAAGGCTGCGATCCCGCGGGGCCAGCCCCGGACGTAACCAAAGATCCTGAAATACCGCTTCTGTTGTATATTTAACCACGCCGGGCGCGACCTGGCCAAAGTTGTCATCAACTATTTTTAACCGTTTTGCTTCCCCTTCTTTATCAATTGGCAGACTTTCTACTTCCGCGCCAGGAAGTTTAGTCGTGTCAATGTGCCTGGCGGCGTATACGCGGCTTGTAACAAGTGCCGCAGCGGAAGCGTTTGGCCAGCCTGAATAAAAGGCTAAATGCGTAATCGTTTCCGATATCTCGGTTGCAGTTACGCCGCTGTCCAGTGCAAGGTTAATATAATGAGGGAGCTCAGTTGTGTCATTCCGGCTGATGAGCGCGGCAATGGTGACAAGACTACGATCGCGACGGGATAACTCTGTGCGGTTCCACAAATCTTTTTTAATAAAACGGTCTGAATAAGCGGCCATAGCTGGTGCCGCATTCATTACCGATTGGTTCACATCTACAGTTTCTGACATGCCTGAGCGGCTCCTTTCCTTATCGTTCATCTGATGACAACCTGAAAGCAGTAGCGCTGAAAAGAGAAGTAAGAAAGTGTTCTTTAACATCGATTTACCTCACTATTCATATTGCGTGTCGCTGACTTTTTCCAGCCAATTAACGTTTTTTCCTTCCGGCGTGAGTTCCTGAATTGCCAGGTGGACCATGCCGGATTTATCCGTCGCGCCATGCCAGTGCTTAACGCCCGGTGGAAAATTAATCACATCGCCGCTATGTACGGTGATTTTTTCTTTGTTCCACTCCTGTACCCAGCCGGTGCCTGAAACCACAACCAGCGTTTGTCCCAGTGGATGTGTATGCCATGCAGTCCGGGAACCCGGTTCAAAAGTTACAAATGAGCCGGTCGTTCGTTGTGGTGACTGAGGTTTCAGGAAAAGAGGATCGATCCATGCACGACCGGTAAAATTGTCAGCAGGAGCCCGGATATACGTCCGCGCTATGCCTTCTGTTACGGTGACCGACCCGTTGGCGGGAACATCCACCGCATGGGCTACCGTGCCTGTGATAAGAAACAGAGAAATACCCAGAGAGAATTGACGAAACATTAAAATCTCCTTTTCAGATTAAAAAGCAGAACGGTAAAACTATTTTTTCAACATCAATGATATAACGGAGGCGGATAATGCCGTTAATTATTCTCTTCCACGCTGTATGTATTTCAGTATTTTAATATCACTGATAATTTTAATATCACGCGCGGCGCAGTCTTATTTATTAATCAATATCCTGAACAGCCTGATCATTGAGTCTGAATTGATAAGTCAGCATAGGGCCGTCATTTCTGAAATAGGCCAACTGTACCGTAAGCATCGCGAAAGGCTCTGTATAGCGGGCACTCTTAAGAGAACCCGCATTGACCGGATTAAATCCTATATCATTAATGAGCTTTGCGGCGACACGGCTGGCTTCTGGCTCGTTGCTACAAAAAAGTACGCTGGGTTTAAGAGAAGTATCTCTGATGCGTCCGCGAAATACAGATTCCAGTATTTCACTCGGCGTTGTCTGAAAGGCAGCTACCAGCTGACAGTCCGGCAGCAATTTGGCAATTTGTTCAGTACCTGAATCGTCGTGTCCGATAACCAATTGGCTATTGTTATCATCCAGCGGGACAACGCAGCTGATTACAGTACGGCCTGCGAGAGGGCCTGCAAGCGACAAAACATCATGTACCTGGCTCCAGTGTACGGCGAGCAGGACGACGTCAGCGTTTGCGACAGCATCGGCTGGCATTGCCCAGCTTGCTTTTTTACCTGCGCGTTCTGATAGCTGCTGAAGCTTTTCCTGATGACGTGAATAGCTGAATGTCACCTGATGCCCCGCTTTTGTGAACAAAAGCCCCAGCCTGCTCCCCATGAGTCCGGAGCCCAGAATCGCTATATTCATGGCGTATCTCCCGTCAGGTTTTAGTCCGCCTTCTCAAAAATAGCGGACATCGCTTTCTCATTGAAGGGAAAAGTTTCAGGCGCATCCAGATGACCTAGTTTGACGAGCCCGGGAGCATAACTTTGCTTTTTATAAAATATGGCCAGATTTCCCCACGGAGCATATAAACAAAGATCCCCTTTACTTGCGCTGCTGCCATTCGGTGAACCCGATGTTGAGAGACGAGCCGGAAGATCGCTGATTTTCTCCGCCCCGGCGTAGTCTTTTAATTGAAGAGTCAATGGCATCATGGAAGCGAAATCCCGGCTTGCTTCACTGTCATTTAGCGTGGCTAGCAACGTCTTTCCATCAACATGAATTTTGATACGCATGATATTTTCCTGTGCTGAGGCAAGGTTAAATTTAAAAGGCAGAAGTTGTCCTGTTAAAAAAATGAATATAAAAACACGTCTGACCATAAAAAATTAACACCTCGCACCGCTATTTTTTAAATGCTTCCTTTATTAATAGCAAAGTGACGCAGAATGATTAATAGCTTATTCATGAATAGAATAATGAGAAGAACTCATAAATCCGGCCCGACAATGGTACATTCCGTTAAATATTTAATGCAATTATGATACGGCGATCTTTCGCTGACAGGGCCAGCGGTGCAAATCGCAGCATATTATCAACAGATAGCCGTGCGTGGCCAGTAGCGGCCTGGCTCCAGGCACTATGATCTCATTTCATAAGTGATTTCTTTGGAAACGCGGGTTTAATCCCATAACCTGAATAAGCCGCCCCGCCAGCGCATCAAACGGTAATTGCGATAAAACAGGATGGGATTGTTAATTTCATTCAACAATCCCATCCTATAACCTACGGGAAACTTCGTTATCGCATCTGCAATATGATGACGTTGCTGCTGGCCGGATCGGTTTTTTTACGCAGTTCGCTTACTGCTTTGGCATCCGTTTTCTCGCCCTGATTGCCCCATGAGGAACGAATAAAATTCAGCACGTCCGCAGCCTGTTGATCGGTGAGCTGTTTACGGTAAGGCGGCATCCGGTACGCATCCGGTACGCCATCGGTGACGACACGGGCCGATCCGTTGAGTACCACATTCATGGCCGACGCCGCATCCACCTGCATGGAGGTCGCGCCTGCCAGCGGCGGGATCCATGGCGCCTGACCGCGACCTTCCGGGCCATGACAGCTGCTGCAACGCGCCATGTAAGTCTGGCTGCCTGGCGATGTATGTTGCAACGCCTTCGCGTCGTTCGCCTGATATTGCCAGCGATTTCCCACATTATTGCTGCCGGGCGGTAACGATTTCAGGTAATGAGCGATAGCATTCAGATCCTCATCGCTCATGAACTGCGTCGAGTTATTGAACGCATCGGCCATTGAGCCAAACACCACCGCATGCTGGTTACGGCCGTTTTTCAGGAACGCCACAACATCTTTCTCACTCCAGCGACTGATCCCGGTATTGGCATCATTGCGCAGGCTTGGCGCATACCAGCCATCCAGCAGCGCCCCGGCCAGATAATCCGGGCTGCTGGCATCGAGCGCTTTCTCATTGAATGCCAGACCGCGCGGCGTATGGCAGCTTCCGCAGTGGCCGGGGCCTTCCACCAGATAAGCACCCCGGTTCCAGGCGGCGTCCTGATGCTCTGCTGGCTGATAAGGCGCGCCTCCCGCAAAGGCCGCGCTCCAGAATGCCAGCGGCCAGCGCATATTCAGCGGCCAGGGAATTTCTGAAGCGATATTCTGGCGAGACGCCGGCTTCACGCCGTGCATCATAAACGCATAGAGCGCTTGAATATCCTCATCTGTCAGTTTCTGATAAGAAGGAAACGGCATGGCAGGATAGAGTCGGTGACCATCACGCGCAACGCCATGGCGTACTGCATTGTCAAACTCTTCCAGCGTGTAGTGACCAATACCCGTGTCGTTATCCGGGGTGATGTTGGTGGTATAAATCTTTCCAACCGGTGTGGCCATCGCCAGGCCACCGCTGAATGGCGCGCTGCCTGGTGTACTGTGACAAGCCACGCAGTCACCCAGTCGGGCAACATATTCGCCACGCTTGATGAGATCGGCCGAAACCGGCTCTTTTATGGCGGCGGACGTCTCAAATACCGATACCGGCGTGCGCAGCGCCCATATTGCTGCTGCTCCCGCCAAACACACCACGGCAAGAAGGATCAGACTAACTCTTTTACGTGTCATTGTTTATTCCCTAAAACCTGCGTTGACTCAGCTAAACTTGAGGCGTGAAAGCGGCATTGAACGGACACGTTCCCCGGTCAGCCGGGAAACCGCATTGGCCACTGCAGGTGGAACAGCAGGCAACGGCGGTTCTCCGATACCCCCCATTTTTGCTCCGCTCTCTACAATGCGCACATGTACCTGCGCCATACGTGACGGCGGCAGAATGGGATACATATCGTAATTGCGGGCAACCGGTTGTCCTTTCTCATAGAGACTTTCCTCAAGCAGTACCTGTGAAAGTCCGAGCGCAACCGCGCCATTGACCTGCGCCTCGACGATGGCAGGATTAACGATGCTGCCTGGATCGATCGCTTCCCATACCTGGTGCACCCTCACCTCGCCGTTTTCAATTGAGACCTCAGCAATTGCTGCCGCCTCGGTACCAAACGGTGACGCCATCGCAACACCGCGCGCGCGGCGGCTGCCATCTGCGGCTGTGTAAGGACCGGCCTGCCAGCCGCCCGACAGCTCAGCGACGGCATTCAGCAGCGTGGTCAGCCGCTCGTTACCCTGTAACAAGCGCAGCCTTAACGCGAAGGGATCGATCTTGCCCGCATCGGCTATTTCATCCAGGAAACACTCATAAAGAAAATCATTCATTGAGTTGCCCACAGAGCGCCAGTAACCCAGCCGGACCGGGCCTTTTTTATAAAGCTGCGCGATGCGCACATTGGGAATGGAATAGGATTTACCGGCCAGCCCTTCAACCGCCGTGGGATCCAGCTTTTCACCCTGTTTACCCGCGATTCCTTCCGTCGGTCCTTCACAAATACTTATCGCCTCCAGCGCTACCGGATAGCCATCTGCATCCAGCCCGGCGCGGAAACGCACTGCCGCCATTGGACGGTGTGTATCGCGCAGGAATTCCTCTTCCCGGCTCCAGATAAGCTTGACGGGTCGACCAACAGCTTTAGCGAGTGCTATTGCCTGCGGCCAGGCCATCGCAGAGTCATAGGTAAAGTGGCGCCCAAAGAAGCCGCCCAGCAGCGGCGAATGGATAATAATTTTTTCAGGCGCCAGTCCTGTGCGCTTTGCGACGTCTGCCTGAAACATTTCCGGTGCCTGGTTGGGGATCCAGAGTTCCAGCGTACCGTCGCTGTTAAAGCGTGCCAGTGCCGAAGGCGGCTCCAGCTGGGCGTGATTAAGGTACTGGCTGTGATAAGTCGCGTTCAGCGTGGTTTTCGCGTTCGCCATTCCCTGAGCAATATCGCCCTTGACCTCAGCATCTTTCCCGTCACCCGGCTCATTGGCCAGGGTTTCAGCAAAAGTCGCGGACGAAAAATCGGCGGGCATGTAGAAATCGTCAGGCGTCTGCGGCTCCAGCCACTCAACCTGTAGCGCTTCGGCGGCGCGTTTAGCCTGCCACCAGCGAACAGCGACTACCGCGACGGCACCGGGCAGGATGTGAACCGAATGCACGCCTTTCATCGACTTTACCTGGTCAGCGTTATGCAGCGTCCCGGCACTTAATCCAAACCGTGGTGCGTGCTGCACGGCGGCGTGCAGCATGTCGTCAACGCGACAGTCAATGGTATAGATTGCCTGACCTGTAGACTTTTCATGCATATCAAGGCGCTGAACGGGCTTGCCGATCCAGCGGAACTGAGCTGGATCTTTTAAGGTAACGGAATCCAGCGGCGGTACCGGTAAGTCGAGCGCGCGTGTAGCGAGTTCACCATAGCTGAGTGAACGTCCTGAAGCCGCGTGGATCACCTTTCCCGGCTCTGTATGTAAGCTTTCAAGCGACACAGACCACTGTTCTGCGGAGGCCTGTAGCAGCATCATACGCGCCAGCGCGCCGAGGCGGCGCATCGTCATATAGCTGGTTCGCACTGACTGACTACCGCCTGTGATGCGCATCCCGCTGTCCATTACCTGATATTGCGTATCTGCCGGGGCGTTCTCGACAACAAATGTCGCGGGATCGGCATCCAGCTCTTCCCCAACAATTTGCGCCATCGCGGTAAAAATCCCCTGTCCTCCTTCAATGAATGGAGAGAGGAATTTCACCGAGCTGTCCGGGCGAATTTCCAGGAAAGCCGGAACGCGCGTACCGGGAGGTAAGGGGGCGGCGGTGGATTGCGCACGGCTCTGACTGACAGGCAGGCCAATGCCTAATACAAGCGCACCGGCAACGCTGCCGCTGGCCAAAAGGAAACGGCGGCGAGACAGGTTAGTCGGTTGATCGCTTGATGTGTCGAACGTTTCATTACGTCGGATCATGCTTTCTCTCCCGAACCGGCAACCTCATGAATCGCAGCGCTGATCGCGTTATAGGTTCCGCAGCGACATAAATTCACCATGGCAGCCGCAATTTCGTCATCAGAGGGATGCGCTTTATTTTTCAACAAGGCAGTAGCGGCCATGACCTGGCCTGACTGACAATAACCACACTGCGGCACCTGATGTTTAACCCAAGCCTCGACAACACGTTTACCCACCTCATCGTTTTCAATTGCTTCGATGGTGGTAATTTTTTTGCCGACAACCTGATCCAGCGGCGTCACGCAGGAGCGAACCACTTGTCCGTCGATCATGACCGAGCAGGCGCCACACTGCGCCAAACCGCAGCCATATTTCGTTCCGGTCATCTCCAGATCATCGCGGATAACCCACAACAGCGGTGTATCGGCATCCGCGTCTGTCTGATAAATTTTGTTATTGATAAGCAGTTCCACAGCTTCCGCTCCCATTGGTTATTCATTGCTTAAAAAAAAGTCATCGGCAGGCAGCCGGTTTACAAAGCGATTTGTTACTGCACGATGTGTGTTGGCTGCATGCAGCAGAAGAAAAGAGTGGTAAAAATGGTTAATAGCGTCTTAATCCTTACAAAGAATTAAGAGATGAGTAAGACGCGATCATTCAATGGCGCTGTGAATAAAATTCATTAATTCATTCCAGGGCCTTTTGGCAAATAGCTTCACCTCTGATAGTGAGCCTGCCGGGCCGGTTTACGCATATGTGCTTTTTTCCCGGAGTGATAATAAACGCATTGGAATAAAGTGATTAGATAGGGTAATTTTCATCTACTTGTGAAAATCCGTCACAAATAAAGGAGGGTTAATGAATGATATCCAGGCGTTTATCGCCGTCGCGAGGGAGAAAAGTTTTACCAAGGCGGCGGCGGGTTTGGGAGTCAGTCCTTCTGCACTGAGCCATACCATACGTAATCTGGAAGAGCGTATTGGAGTACGGCTTTTAGCGCGTACAACGCGTAATGTCGCGCCGACAGAAGCAGGCGAGCACCTGTTACTCTCCGTTGCGCCGCTTTTTGAACAGATAAACAACGAGATAGAACGCATCGCTGAACTGCGCGACAAGCCCGCAGGCACCATTCGGATTACCTGCTCAGACGATGCCGCTGAAGGATTATTACGTCCGATACTCCCTGATTTTTTAGAAAAATATCCGGATATCAGCGTCGAAATTCATATTGATTATGGTTTCACCAACATTGTCACCGAGCGCTTTGACGCCGGGATCAGATTAGGCGAATCGATCAGCAAAGATATGATTGCCGTGCGTATGGGGCCGGACTGGCGGCTAAGCGTAGTGGGCACGCCGGAATATTTCCGGGCGCATCCTGTACCGGTTATCCCGCAAGATTTGTCACATCATCGCTGCATTAATATTCGCCACTCTCCGGCAGGAAGTGTTTATGCGTGGGAATTTGAGAAAGATACCCGGAAAATGAACATTCGCGTCAGTGGCCCGCTTTTATCCAACAGTATTATCCATGTGATGAATGGTGCGCTTGATGGTATTGGTCTGGCCTATGTGCCGGAAGCACTCGCCAGGCCCTACATCGACAGTGGTCGCCTGATTGAAGTGTTGGCGGACTGGAGTCCGGTTTTTACTGGCTTTCATCTTTATTATCCCAACCGGCGCAACACCTCACCTGCCTTTGCTGCTTTTGTTGATGCCGTCAGGTACAGAGACTCCCCCAAATAAACTGAAAATTTTACTTCCGTAGCGGTACCCGTGATGCAGCGGCTGAAGAATCGGTCTCACGCAGCGCCGCGATATCTTTTTTAGGCGGCAACCCGAAATAACGACTGTATTCCCTGCTGAACTGCGACGGACTCTCATAACCGACTTTGTAGCAGGCTGAGGAGGCATCAAGATACTCATTCATCATCAGGCGGCGGGCTTCGTTCAGACGAAGCCACTTTTGATACTGAAGCGGGCTCATGGCAGTCAACTGTCGAAAATGCTGATGGAATGTAGGAACGCTCATCTGTACGCGGGCGGCAAGATCTTCAACGCGCAGAGGCGCTGAATAATTCTTCTTCAGCCAGTCTATAGCACGTGCAACCCTGTGCCCCTGGCTATCTATGGATGCGATCTGCCGCAGCCTGGATGCCTGGTCGCTCATCAGCAGCCGGAAATGGATTTCACGCTGAATCAATGGCGCCAGGACGGGAATGGCATCCGGTTCATCCAGCAAGTCCAGCAGGCGGCCGAAAGGACGCAGAACTTCAGCTGTCGCAGTCCCTATTCCCACACCAGACGTTATGCCGCGCGAACGACGCGGAGGCAGTCCGCCCTGCGCAATCAGTTCGGCGGTAGCGCGCAGGTCAAGCTTCAGGCTCAGCCCGATACACGGCTCGTCATGGCTTGCCGTCAGCACTTCTGAGTCAGCAGGCAGATCCAGAGACGTTAACAAGAAGTCAGATGTGTCATAGCGGTAAGCCTTTCCCCCTACCCACATCTGCTTTGCTCCGCGTACAACCAGCACGATGCTGGGTTCAATCATGCACATCACGGGATTCGTCGGCGCTTCCCTGCGAAAAAATGTCAGCCCCTCAACGGGCGTATCAAAATCACCGGTTCCGTGCGTTCTGATAGTTATAACCCGGGCGAGACCAGCCAGCAGAGACTCATTTTCACTGTTCATAAACATTGTCACTGTTAAAGAAGGAAATTTTATTTTCGCTACTCTACCTCTGTTTTTTACCAAAACCACGAAATGTCATTTCTCTCATCGGATTGGGCAAGAAAACCAGCGGATCATGATAACTCCTTTGCAGATAAGCCCGCAGAATTGACGTTGAGGATAAAATGACCGCTTCATCTTATTGAGGTCTGTAGCAGGCTACCGCCAGTCTTAAGGTGCCAGAGCGGTGTTTTTCAAGAATAACCAAGGAGAGATATCATGAATCCCGTTTACGATTTTCGCGGCCAGACCGCACTGGTTGTTGGCGCCAGCACAGGCATTGGCGCCGCTACCGCTCGAGCCTTTGCTCAGGCCGGTGCCAACGTGATGCTCGCCGATGTGGATGGTAAAGCGGTGTCTGACATCGCAGCACGGCTGACCGCAGAAGGTTATATCGCTACAGGCATCGCCTGCGATGTCACTGATGAAGCACAGGTCGCGGCAGCTGTGGCAAAGACAGTGGAGCTCTTTGGCCAACTTGATTTTGCCTATAACAATGCCGGCGTTCAGGCGCCTTCGAGTGATTTTGCGGATCTGCCTGCTGAAGAGTTTGATCGTGTCACCGCCATTAATCAGCGCGGCATCTGGGCATGTATGAAGCATGAGCTGAAACAGATGCGTTCGCAGGGAAGTGGCGCTATTGTCAACTGCGCGTCGGTAGGCGGCCTGGTCGGTAATCCTTGTCTTGCGCCCTATAATGGAGCCAAACATGCCGTGCTTGGCCTGACCAAGGGCGCTGCTCTTGAGTATGCTGCACGCGGTATCCGTATTAATGCCGTGTGCCCGGGCACGATTAATACCCCGATGGTAGCTTCCATGATGGAAACCCAGAAAGAAGCGATGGACGATATTATGATCCGTCAGGTTATAAACCGTCTTGGTGAACCTGAAGAAATTGCCGCTGCTGTTCTCTGGCTCTGTAGCCCGGGCGCCAGCTTTGTAGTCGGTATCGGATTACCCGTTGATGGCGGCTTTACTGCAAACTGATGCTGATTCTCTTATAAAGGATATTGCCAGCTTGCCGGGCGATATCGCGAGAATATTCAATGATTCAAGATTTTTTTCATCTGAGTATTACTACCCGCAATCTTGTCGCGAGCATCCGTTTCTACGAAACGCTGGGCATGGTTGTGACCCGGCGTTTTGATGAGGTGAAAGAAAAGGGGATCGCTACGGCTTTTCGTCTGCCAGAGAGTCATCTGAAGGTAGTCTATCTTGCACCGCCTGCCGGGAAATCGGGCCTGTTCATCGATCTGGTTGAATGGGTTGCGCCAGTTTCGCCTGGCGTTTCTTATCCTGTAGCCAACCATATCGGCCTTAACCGTTTTGCGCTGCGCGTCTCTGATCTGGATGAAACCGTGCGCGCGCTTCAGGAAAAGGGTTTAACTTTCCTGACGGATAAACCTGAGCAGTTCGGCGGCGGCATACGGTGTATTGTTGTTACCGATCCTGACGGAATTTTTGTTCAGCTTGTTGAAATTCCTTAGCATATCTTACGTAGCCTTATCTGCATGAGTTGCGGTTACAATTATTATTTCAGGGTATGGACGCTGACAGTCCATGAGTGCAAATTCGGGCACAACGCTGAACGGTTACGAGCTCCAAATGAGCAGGCCAGCTCTTACCGAGCTAATCCCTGTTCCTGAACGGCTATCCCTTAACCATTACGGCCCGTCTGACGGGAAAGCTACTATTATGAGTAAGCGGAACAGGTATATGCTAATTGCTGCTTTGTCCCTTGCAGTCGCTGTTGTTGGTATTTATGTCTGGCTTAGTCGACCTGACTTTGGAGCCTCTCCCTCCGGCCTGTACAAACAGGCTATTGAACGTTCTCCGCATTACCGGGACGGGGAGTTTCGTAACCTGATAGAAACAAAGGTTGATACAGGAAACAGCAGTTTTATATCTAACCTGCTCTCTTTCATCCTGGACCGCAATCCCCGCCTGAAGCCCGATACGCCGATACCCACTGTCCGCACCGATCTGAAGTCCCTTCCCCGGCAGCAGGACGTGGTTATCTGGCTCGGGCATTCCTCATTTTACCTTCAGCTGAACGGCACGCGAATCCTGATAGACCCCGTATTCAGCATGAATGCCAGTCCTCTGCCCCGGACCAACGTTGCTTTCGATGGCAGTTCTTTGTATAGCGCAAAAGATATGCCAGCTATCGATTTGCTACTGCTAAGCCATGACCATTGGGATCACCTTGATTATGCCAGCGTAACGGCACTCAGGGACAAAGTGAGCAAGGTGGTCACCGGGCTGGGGGTTGGCGCCCATCTGGCCCGCTGGGGTTATCAGGAAGAACGGATTCATGAAGCTGACTGGAACGAAGAGCTTAATCTTATTTCGGGCCTCAGCATATATGTGATGCCTGCCCGACATTTTTCGGGACGCTGGCTGAAGCGCAATCAGACGTTGTGGGTTTCCTTTGTGCTGGAAACACCTGATCACCGGCTTTATTTCAGCGGCGACAGCGGCTATGGACCCCATTTTCGCGACATCGGGCAGCGTTTTAACGGATTTGATATGGTTGCCCTGGATATGGGCCAGTACGACAGCCGGTGGGCCAACATCCATATGTTTCCGGAAGAAGCCGCACAGGCAGCGGACGATTTGCAGGCCCATGCGCTGTTACCCGCTCACGTTGGACGCTTTAGCATTGCCGCTCACGACTGGGATGAACCCTTTAATCGTATCGAGCAATCGAGCCGGAACCATGCGTGGCGACTGCTGACCCCTGAAGCTGGTGAAGTTGTCAGCTTTAATGCACAGGAACAAAGGTTCAGAAAATGGTGGTCAACAACAGAGCAATGAAGACACACAGCGGCAGCCTCTCAAAA
Source organism: Pantoea osteomyelitidis (assembly GCF_044342975.1). NCBI lineage: Bacteria > Pseudomonadati > Pseudomonadota > Gammaproteobacteria > Enterobacterales > Erwiniaceae > Pantoea > Pantoea osteomyelitidis. Next base: position 38,034 of record NZ_JBGFSN010000012.1, on the reverse strand, counting down.
AAACAGGCAGATTTTTTGCGAATCTCATTGGATCAGGCAAGAAATCCAGCGTATCTGATTAACTATCCGGGTTCGGATGCGTCAGAATAATCCCTCAGATTAATAAAATCTTTTGGTCGTGGAGCGCCTGTTTATGCTGTTTTTGTGTTTTGCCACTGCTCATAAAACACGACCTTTTTTCTGTTCTTTTCAGTCGGTCTGACAGGCCCGTATGCTCCAGCCTGGATAAACCGATTGCGCCTGGCGTCTGGCCAGATTCGGTTGTCAATCTTCCGACTGAGTACGCTCTGCCTCATCAAGGAGTTTTCATGATTAAAGATAAAGTAGTACTGATCACCGGCGCGTCATCTGGTATTGGTGAAGAGACCGCCAAATTGCTGGCCAGCAAAGGTGCACGTGTGGTTCTTGGCGCACGCCGCGAAGACAAGCTGAAGCAGCTGGCCGATGAAATCGTGTCAAATGGCGGTCAGGCTGTTTACCAGGTTCTGGATGTAACAAAATCATCTGATTACGAGAGCATTGTGCATCTGGCAAAAGAGACTTTTGGTGGTATTGACGTTATTTTTCTTAATGCCGGTATCATGCCAAATTCACCGCTTTCTGCCCTGAAAACGGATGACTGGCACAGCATGGTCGATATCAATATCAAAGGCGTGCTGAACGGCGTAGCTGCCGTGCTGCCGACTTTCATCGGCCAGAAACGCGGTCAGGTCATTGCGACCTCATCCGTGGCTGGCCTCAAGGCTTATCCGGGCGGTGCTGTATACGGCGGAACAAAATGGTTTGTACGTGATTTCATGGAAGTTCTGCGCATGGAATCAGCGATGGAAGGAACCAATATCCGCACTTCAACAATCTATCCGGCCGCCATCAATACGGAACTGTTACAGACCATAAGCGATAAAGACACTGCACAGGCAATGACAGGGATCTATAAGCAATATGGCATCACGCCTGACCGCATTGCGGCTGTTGTTGCCGTCGCTATCGATCAGCCGGAGGATACCGTTATTAACGAATTTACCGTAGGACCTGCAAATCAGCCATGGTAAAGAATGCTTGTCGGCCCTTTTCATGACGCTTTCATGCTGACGTCAGCAGGCGGGCAACAATCCTTCACCAGGCATTGCCCGCCTTGCACCAAAGGCGTCTTTACTGTTTGAGTCACAGATCAAGCTACAGTCTGCCCACCATCAATCACTAATGCATGACCGACCATAAAAGATGCGCTTTCTGAGCATAGCCACACCACAGCTGCGGCAATCTCTTCAGGTATGCCCAGACGGCCAATAGGTTCCTGCGCACTCATTTTTTCATAACCTTCAGCGGTACCGCCGCTGGCCCGTTCAATCATTGGCGTGTCAATGATACCCGGACAAATAGCATTAATACGGATCCCCGATTTAATGTAATCAAGGGCTGCTGACTTGGTCAGGCCAACCACGCCATGTTTCGCTGCAGCATAAGCTGCCTGCCCCTGAAAGCCAGCAACCCCTGCGCCCGAAGAAGCGTTAACGATAATGCCTTTGCCTGTTTCAAGCATATACAGGATTTGCTGCTTCATGCAGAAAAAGACCCCGTTCAGATTATTGGTCATCTGCTCATTCCAGTCTTCACAGGACAGTTCAGCTGCGGGTTTAAAAGGTTGTTCCCGTCCGGCATTATTGAAAGCGTAATCCATCCCACCGAGTTCAGTGATGCACTGCTTTACAGCACGTATTACGTCCTCTTCACAACTGACGTCTGCGGTAATAACGATACATTTTCCTGCTTCAGACTCAATAAGGCGTGCAGTTTCGTTATTTTCAGCTTCCTCAATGTCAACAAGCGCGACCCGGCAGCCCTCTTTTGCAAAAGCAACCGCTGTTGCCCGCCCGATACCGCTGGCTGAACCCGTTATGAATGCTGTTTTCCCCATAAAACATTTATTATTTTCCATGACATTCCTCTAAAAAAGTCGTCTCGTAGAATTTTAGTGAACAGTGAAATTAAATAGCCAGAATAAAAAAGCTGTTTTAAGCGTGGATGCTCTCCATGTTTTATGCCACCTGACAATGGCTTATTAATTTTATAACCCGTGCTTATAAATGAAATTAAAATCAACAATTAAAATAAATCAAGCGCCAGCTTACATTTCAGTAAATACATAGCCTTTCGACCTCAATCCAGTAATGATAAACACTTAAATCAGGCACCATTAAAGTCAAAAAGTCATCAATAATAAGGACAGATAAATTTGAATAGCGAAATTTTTATTGCTACCCTCGCGGCCTGCCAGCTGAGATTGTATCCGGAAAAAATTTACGCATTTCCTTTCACAACCGTTTCAGTAAAAAAGATTTGACTGATGCCGAAAATAAGTTATCTTAGCAATCAATAAGCATTTATAAGCACAACTTATAAAGGCTTTAACTTTTCCGCTATAGTCTGCTTCTTTTAAACATGTAATTATTCCCGGGCGTATTAGTGCGCCATCATAAAAAAATATTCCCGCGATACCACAAAGGCTTTTTTAATAAGAGTTTTTGTGACGTCTGGTGAAATTCAAATCGTCGTTTATACAGGCATGAGGTAAGGATGTATGTCAGCTCATCTGCATGAGGGGAATCAACCGTCCGTAAAAGCGGATGCGCACTGGGGTGGCGTTATAGCGATGACGCTATGTGTGTTTGCTCTGGTAGCGGCAGAGTTTATGCCGGTCAGTCTGTTGACCCCTGTTTCCCATGCTCTGGGCGTCAGCGAAGGTATGGCCGGACAGGGGATCACCGTTTCAGGTGCGCTTGCCGTGCTGACGAGCCTGTTCATTTTAACCGTGGCGGGAAGCCTTAATCGCAAATATGTTCTGCTGGGCATGACCAGCCTGATGGCCCTTTCCGGCCTGATTATCGGCCTGGCGCCCAACTACACAACCTATATGCTCGGACGCGCCCTGATTGGCATCGCCATTGGCGGATTCTGGTCCCTGTCAGCCGCGACCGCTATCAGACTGGTGCCGGAGCGTCACGTTGCGCGCGCACTGGCCATTTTCAATGGAGGAAACGCGCTGGCAACCGTGGTAGCTCCTCCGCTCGGAAGCTACCTCGGCTCGTTGATAGGCTGGCGAGGCGCATTTCTGAGCCTCGTCCCTGTGGCGATAGTGGCATTCATCTGGCAGAGCCTGAGCCTGCCCTCCATGCAGGAAAAGAGGTCTCCCACGCAGTCAGGCAACGTTCTGTACCTGCTCAAGCGTCCGCTGGTGGCAACAGGGATTGCCGGTTGTGGCCTGTTTTTTATGGGTCAGTTCACACTGTTTACCTACGTACGCCCCTTCCTTGAAACCGTGACCCAAGTAGAAATATCAACGCTCTCTCTGATCCTGCTGGGAATAGGCATTGCCGGATTTGTAGGCACGCTGATCATCGGTTTTTTCCTTAAAAGAGGCTTTTATCAGACGCTTTTTCTGATACCGCTTTTTATGGCCGCTGTCGCGGGTACGCTGATGCTGTTTGGGCATATCACACCTGTCGTCGCACTTTTGTTGGCCTCATGGGGGCTGGTTGCAACGGCGGCGCCGGTGGGATGGTGGACCTGGGTAGCCAGAACGATGCCGGATGATGCCGAAGCTGGCGGCGGACTTATGGTCGCGGTGGTCCAGATGTGTATTGCACTCGGCTCGGTCACTGGCGGGCTGGCGTTTGACCACAGTGGATATCGTACAACCTTCACTATCAGCGCGCTTCTGTTAATTGCTTCCGCACTGTTTACTTTTTTCACATCAAAGTTCAGACCACAAAATATCAGTTAGCACGACTTTGTTATTCATCTGGGTGTTATTCCGAGGAGTCATCAATGAAAAGTTCCCGCAGAACATTTATTCAGGGTGCCGTAGCTGCAGGCGCAGCAACAGTTATCGGATCACAGTCGGTTCTGGCGAAAACTGCCGGGATGGCAGGCAATGCGTCGGATAAAGCGAATCAGCTTTCTCAGGTCTGGGATAAGACATTTCCACTGAGCAGCAAAGTTGATCACCAGAAGGTGTCTTACAGAAATCGTTACGGCATCGTTCTGTCAGCCGATCTTTATCAGCCTAAAGACCGTGGTTCCAGAAAGCTGCCCGCTTTGGTCGTCAGCGGGCCTTTTGGTGCGGTTAAGGAACAGAGTGCCGGTCTGTATGCTCAGCACTTTGCCGAAAAAGGTTTCGTGACGCTGGCTTTTGATCCCTCCTTTACAGGAGAAAGCGGCGGAGCCGTTCATAACACTGCTTCTCCTGACATTTTTACCGAAGATTTTAGCGCCGGCGTCGATTATATCGGTCTGCTGCCCTCTGTTGATCGCAATCGTATTGGCCTGATGGCTATCTGCGGTATGAGCGGTATGGCGCTTACGGCGGCCTCAAGCGACTCCCGCATCAAAGCCGTTGCTACGGCCTCCATGTATGACATGTCGCGCAGCATGAGTCGTGGCTATAAGGACAGTTATACGCTGGAACAGCGCCACAAGGTCATTGATTACCTCAGTCAGCAGCGCTGGATCGATGCTGAGAACGGTAATTTTGCGCCTGGCTATCATGAGGTGCCGTTCGATGCGGCTGGTAATATCGTGAAGGGCACGCGCGTTCTGCCTGAGACGCTGCCTGCCGATGCAGATCCGGTAACAAAAATTTTCTTCGACTATTACCGTACCAAACGCGGATTTCATCCTCGCTCGGTAAACTCAGCCGCCGCATGGAATGCAACCACACCTATGACGTTTTTCGCATTCCCTTTAATGGAGAATATTAAAATGATTTCTCCACGCCCGATTATGCTGGTTGCCGGAGACAAAGCGCATTCAAGATATTACTCTGAAGATGTCTATAAGGCAGCAGATAACCCGAAAGAGCTGGTTATTGTCCCGAATGCAGATCATGTAGATCTCTATGATCAGTTTGATAAAATTCCTTTCGATCGACTTGTTGATTTCTTCAACGTAAATCTCAAGTAATATCATCTGGCAGTCCTGGAGATTCAGGCTGCCAGATTTTTTGCACTGGACAGCCCGTCAATGAAAAAGCTTTTAAAAAGCCTTGCCGAAGTTAAGTCCGAAGAAATCGCTGCCGTAACATGGGCATTACTTTATATCGTTTCTCTTTTTTTATCTTATTATGTTTTACGGCCTATTCGGGATGAATCAGGCGTAGCGAATGGTATCGATAAACTGCCATGGCTTTTTACAGGCACACTTGTTGTCATGCTGATAGTAAGTCCGGCTTTTGCTTATCTGGTAAGAAAATTTCACAGAAATAAACTCATCATTCTGTCTTATCGGTTTCTGGCACTGAATCTGGTTATTTTTTCTGTGCTTTTTATCCTTGCAACGCCCCCGGTGAGTGTTTGGGTCAGCCGGGCATTTTTTATCTGGGTCTCTGTTTTTAACCTGTTCGCCATTTCAGTTTTCTGGTCTTTTGTTGTGGATATATTCAACGGTGATCAGGGGAAGCGGTTATTTGGGCTGTTGTCAGCCGGTGCGACTCTTGGAGGGCTACTGGGTGCCACTCTGACTTCAATTCTTGTTGAACACATCGGGCATGCGGGCTTATTAATTTTATCCGCAGTGTTTATTGAGCTTGCCGTCTTCTCCTCAAAAAAGCTGTCAGCAGAAAGTCATAATCTGCATCCTGTAGAAGATAAAAACAGGCAGGCAGCTGCTGGCGGAAGCATTTTCTCAGGTATGGTACATACTTTTCAGTCGCCTTATTTACTGGGACTGGCATTTTTTATTCTTCTCTATTCGCTTACTTCTACTTTTCTTTACTATCAGCAGGCCAGCATTGCTGAACACTATTTCACCAACAGGGCCGAAAGGACCGCTTTTTTTGCAAACATGGATATTATCGTAAACAGCTTGACGTTACTTATTCAGGTTTTTATCACCGGTCGCGTCATGCACAAATTTGGCGTCATGATTACCCTTTGCGCGTTGCCTTTGATCAGCATTCTTGGGTTCAGCATGCTGGCAGTCTATCCCGCCTTATCCGTTCTGGTCGCTGCTCAGGTTGCGCGGCGGGTCAGTAATTTTGCCTTTGCCAGGCCAACACGAGAAGTTCTGTTTACCTCCAGTTCTCGCGAGGACAGATACAAGGCGAAAAATTTTATCGACACGGTGATCTACCGCGGGGGAGATCAGGCTGCTGGCTGGGGATACGCTTCACTCACCGGACTGGGTCTAAGCATTTCGCAGCTCGCCGTGATTGCTATTCCCCTTTCACTGGTCTGGTTCTTTATAAGTGTCTGGCTTGGAAGAAGATTTAACAGCCTTACTTCAGAGGTATAATCAATGAATATCAAAACTTCAGCATGCGTATGTTTACTGGCAGCATCATTGTCCATACCCAGTCACGCGCAAAACACAGGCAGCAGCCCTGCATCACCTAACCAGCAAACGGGGCCGGATGCAGGCGGCATGAAGCATGTCATTATCATCGGTGCAAACGGGCGAACATCTGCCGAAATCATTCCAAGACTGCTGGAAATAAAAGATGTAAAGCTAAGGCTTTTTTTGCGTCAGGCGGAAAGGCTTGAAAAGCTGAAAAGTGACAGAGTTGAACTCTTCGAAGGGGATGCAACGCGCGCTGAGGATCTCAGACAGGCCATTCAGGGTCAGGATATCGTTATCAGCACCATGGGCGGGCTGGATCTGGATACCAAAACGGCCAATATTGTCAAAGCCATGGATGAAGTTAAATCCCACCGCCTCATTGTCATCAGCGCTGGAGGGATATGGAACGAACTGCCCGAGCCATTTAATACATGGGACAAAGCGATGGTGGGTTCCTACCGACCAGTGAATCTGAGAACAGCACAGGTTGTGGAGGACTCCGATCTTGATTACACCGTTCTTCGCCCAGTGTGGCTAAACGATAAGCCTGCGGAAAAATTTACACTGACTTTTAAAGGGGAAAAATACAAAGGCAGGCAGACATCCCGTGCCAGCGTAGCGCGTTTTATCGCTGATATTGTCAAAGATCCGGCCCGCTACTCTCGTCAGGATGTTGGGATCAGCCAGACAGGCTCTGATTAAGCTCCCTTAGGATCAGACTTCTGATCTGTTACAGATGATGGGTGGGCTTCAGCCATTAGCCGGATATGTACTCTTCCGGCTGAAAATTATTGTTAAGTCATCCGTTTGTGAGTGTAATTTCAACGTCTCGTTCAGAGTATCGATATGATCTCTTTGAAAGGAAGAATTCCGGAGCAGTTAATGAAAAGAAACCTTAATGACCTGTTGTCATTTGTTATCGTCGCGCGGGAGGGTAGCTTTACGCGGGCTGCAGCGCAGATGGGGGTAACGCAGCCCGCACTGAGCCAGGCGATTACCGGGCTTGAATCCCGGATGCAGATAAGGTTACTCACGCGCACTACCCGCAGCGTCTCGCTGACCGCAGCTGGTGAGCGGCTGCTCAAAGCCATTGGTCATCGATTCGATGAAATTGAAGCCGAGCTGGATTTACTGACCGAACTCAGAGATAAGCCCGCAGGCACTGTCCGTATTACCTGTGGTCCCCATGTGCTGCATACCCTTCTGCTGCCCAAACTCTCTCCGCTGCTGCATACCTATCCTGATTTAAAAATTGAGTTTGATGCCAATCACGGCTTTCGTAATATCGTAAACGATAAATACGATGCCGGCGTCAGACTGGGAGACACGATTGATAAAGACATGATAGCCATGCCGATTAGCCCTCCACTGCGTATGGCAGCAGTCGCATCGCCTGCTTATTTTTCAGAAATGGGGATCCCTGAATCGCCAAAAGAACTGGTCAGTCACCGCTGCATCAATATGCGAATGGCCACATCCGGGGGCATATACGTCTGGGAGTTTGAAAAAGAGCAAAAGGCGCTTAACGTCCGCGTTGATGGTCAGCTTATATTTAATACCTCGGCTCCTATGCTGGATGCCGCGCTCGCAGGCCATGGGATTGCCTTTCTTCCAGAAGAAGAGTTTGGAAACAGCATTGAGGAAGGAAAACTGGTACGCGTACTGGATGAATGGTGCCCGCCATTTCCGGGTTACTATCTGTACTATCCAAGCCGTAAACAACCCTCCCCTGTTTTCTCTCTGGTTGTCGAAGCGCTTCGCATGACATAATCAGTCAGGCCGTATCATTTCCAAAGCGCCTATGTAAACGCATATTTTATCATCTCTGCGACTTGGGAGGACTCTCCAGCAATATATCCTTCAGGGTATCGTGCTTGTCGGTGTGATCTTACGTATTTTTTACCCTCTCTTGAAAATAAACATTATCAGCTTCGCCGCAATATTGGCCATATATAATCTGACACTCCAGGTTATTACCTGTTATTATTTAAAAGAGGGTAGGGACGAACAAAACTCAATAAAATCACATTCATTTCTTTTATACGCGAGTTTCTTCCTCAGTTCCTGAAAGTGCGCGGCATGAATTACATAATAAAAAGCCTCTTTTTTTACTGTGTCAGTATTGCCCAAAAAATATCTAAATTGATTCTGTTTTTATTCGTGATGTGAGGAGTCCTGAAACAGAAATTATCCTGTTCGCAGAACATTCATTACTGACACCTCCGTCAGCCTGAGCATGCGTTCCACGTGAAAATGTCCGCTTCGGTTAAGCAGTGCGTCTCTTGCATCAATGAGCTGTGCAAGCCTGATGCTCATTACTGAAATCTCTTCATTCAGCGTCTGGAGTTCACGATATTGGCATGGCTGTAGTGTAAGCAGAAGAATTTCTGTTTTCCGTCATCATCGTTTCTCTGTTGATTTGATACCGACGATTATCTGCTGTACTGATCATTCTGTCGGTATCTCAGAAAAGAATCCACATCTCCTGAGAGATACCTGCTGGCAGTAGGTAACAGATCCTCGCCTGTACCTCCTCACGAAAAAAGCCCAGGACCAGATATTATATAAAAATAATAATCATACTTTATGCATATCAATCGGTTGTCGACCTAACTGTCTGTATTTACTATGTCTGTACCGGATAACGGGTAAGTGGAAAGCGGGCAAGCACGCGGTCCATCCCATCCTCCCTATCCCAGTAATGGTGAAATTATGGTTATTACAATGGTTTTGAAAGAAAGAGGTTTTAAGTGGCTAACAAGAAGAAAGAAAATGGAGATCCCATTGATGATCAGCTGAACCGGCTTGAAAAGCAGGGACGTATTCCTTTTATCATGCGCGCGGCAAAGACTCCTCAGCGCCGATGGCAGAAACGGACGTATCCGTCAGGCGTAAACTATGCTCGACCGGTAAAGCCTGAAGAGATGGGGCGCTACAATGACCCCACGGGCCGGACGGGGATCTGCTATACAGCAGATTTTGCCGTCGCTGCTATAGCGGAATCCCTGGGGCGAATTTACCAGCGTAAACCGGAAGCTTTTTTTCTGGGACTGGAAGATCTACAGACAGCGCATATTTACTCGCTTGAAACGACACGTGCTACGAAAATCATCGACATGGTCAGACTGCAGGCTTTGCTTCACCTGACGGCAAATCAGATTATGGGTGAGGATTACAGTATTACTCAGGCCATTACCAGCTGGGCAGTAAATACCCCCGGGCTGGATTATGACGGCATCGCCTACCTTTCACGTCATCTGGGGACGGGAACCTGTACCGCCTACTGGATACGCGACGGGAGATCTGACCCGCTTGCTGACGTCGTGAACAGCCCTGCAGATGAATATATCGATACGGCTGTAGAAAATTTTCCTCAGAACTGGACGGAAGATGACATCAGCGGCTTCGAGATCGTGACGGAAACGCTGAACTACCGTGTGAGTGGATAAACATGATGTTAAGCAAAAGCCCCGCAATGTGGGGCTTTTTATCAGTGCGCAACCTGATGGCCAAACAGCTTAGCCTGTCGACGGATCTCATCCATATGTTTGCCTGAACTGCCGTACTGCTTCAGGGCATCAATGACGCTAAGCGCCGGTTCGTTATCAAAAAAGTACATTGCAGTCAGAAATGACGTTTTGGTCACCGGGCTGATGTCGCCCAGCAGATCCAGAACTTCCTCAATACCATCTACCAGTTTGTTTCCGTCAAACTGGAACAGCGGAAACCTTGACTCTCCGCCGGTTTTTACCGCGAGCAGCCTGTTAGCCTTCAGCCGGTTATTGATGGTCTGCCTTTTTACGCCCAGAATCTCGGCTGCCCTGCTGGCCCGGCAGGTACCCCCCAGCGCGTTCAGGCGTTCAGCAAACCTGATCGCGCTATCGTTCAGGTGCGCTATTCTGCGCTTTTCACGCGGAGACATTTCAGAAACGCGATCGAGCTGGGTTTCAAACATCAGCCTGACCAGCTCACTGTCCGTCATGCTGAGCGCCCGGGACAGATTTTTGTTCTCCGTCAGGGACACGACCAGTTCTGCCGACAGCATGTTCATGCGTTCAATAATGGCAGCCTGTTCTGCAGAGAACGTGTTGTTCAGTTCATTACGGGTAGTTGTGTTCATGTGCATCTCCCTTTGACTATTAATTTATTATCTTTTAGGTAAAGTGTCAAATTCATGGTTATATAGCGCTCAGAAGATTCACAAGCACATTCTGCGCCGGTTAGAAGCAGAGCAGTTCTCGATTGCATGAGTTTTTTATGGGCCTGAGAAGTATTATCTAAAAAAATCATCCACAAAGGCCATGTATAGAGCTAGAAACGCGGCTCATATTCATCGATACCTCAGCCTATGAGAAGAAAAAGCTCCAGTTTGGGCTTTTTGCTTTAGCCAGGTTGGAAAGACTGGTTACTGAAGGAAAACCTCAACTTCTGATCACTGACGTCGTGCGATCTGAAATTGAGACCCATCTTAAAAAGTTTGCGCATGATGCTGTCACAGAGCATAGAAAATTCCGTACATCGGGCAGTTTTTTGTGCATAGCCGATGAGGTAACCGGCGGCGGTCTCTTTACAAACTTCACTGCTGAGGCCGTGTTCAGTGAAGCCATACGGAAATTCCGGGCTCTGGTAGATAACGGCTATACCAAAAACGTCTCGGTTGAGAGGGTGGATCCGCGGCAAGTGTTTGCCGCCTATTTTACCGGCGATCCCCCCTTCCACAGAGAATCGAAAAAATCAGAGTTTCCGGAAGCGTTTTCACTGGCTGCCATTGATGCTCTGGCAAGGGCACGAATACATAAGGTCTATGTGGTCAGTGGTGACGGAGACATGGCGGCAGTAGCGGATGCGAACGATAATTTCTTTTACCTGCATTTTCGACCTTGACCTGGACGAGACCCAGTATGTAGAAACTGAAGGAGGCGTTGATGATGTCCCTCAGGAACCCGATCCGTTCTGATGTGAACTCAACTCAACCCAGTCCACATTGAGGTTGCGCAACATTTCTATAATTTTCGGTATGCCCGGCGGGTTAGACAGTACCGGGCATCCATGCCTGCTCAGTTGTCAGAATGATGCTGACGCATCACAGCATTCCATACTTCTGTTCGCGCGCCTCAAATGCGTGACGCCCGCCTTCCAGAACGTCACAGATAGCCTTGCGCATGCTGTTGTCCTGCCCGTGCTCGGCGTATTCCAGTGCACCGCTGCGGTAGCTGAACACCTCATCCTCATTGCTGGCCACGATCACCTGCTCTGCGTCACAGTTTACCACCAGGTTAGCGGCTTATATGCCTCTTGAGACCTTCGGGCAACAGATGCGCGATCGAATTAAGAAGGAGATCGGGCTGACTATTGGCGTGGGTTTCGGCCCTTCCAAAACGCTGGCCAAGCTGGCCAACAGTGCTGCCAAAAAATGGACCCGCACAAATGACATCGTGGATCTATCCAGCCAGGAATGTCAGCGAAAGCTGCTGGCGCTGGTAAGCGTGGATGATGTTTTAGGGATAGTTGGCAGGCTTAGTAAACGGCTACATACAATGGGCATCAGCACGTCTCTGTAGCTTGATGACAATAATATCAGCATATTACGCTAAGGTTTTGACGTGATCGTGAAGCGAACGGTTCGCGAACTCAATGGCGAATCCTGTATGGCGCTGGAAGACGCGCCGCCTCCAAAGCAGCAGATTGTGGTGAGCCGGAGCTTCGGCTAGCGCGTTACCAGCATTGAAGAGTTACAGCAGGCTGTTGTCACGTATGCAACGCGGGCAAGTGAAAAACTTGAATAAACCGGGTTTCGTAGACACTTTTTTGCCTCATAATGGAGGCCTGATAAGAGTGTTTATGTCTGTCAAAACGTTCACTAAAGAATTCAAAATCGAAGCATTACCTGTGGCTAAAGCGGCCTAAATCTTTGCGTGCCAGGCAGGATGAATGCCAGCCAGGCCTGATCAAACAACTGTAGCTTGAAAGCGGTACGGTTTACGGTTATCGAAAAATTTGGCTCGATATGAAAGAGCTGAGTGAACGAGCCTGGCGTAACAGGATCGCGCGCACGTATATCTGCTTCAGGAACAACTCCGCAATATTCAGTGAAAGCCTGAGCAGCCCTTGGCGGGCCTGTACGATTCATGGGCGGAACGGTTATACAATTCCCGTAAGCTGTGAAGCATACTCTTACTCTCCCCGCCGATTTTGCCTGCCGCAAAGAAATTCTCAATTTTGGCATGGGGGTTTCTTCCTTCACTTCTTCCTCACTACAGAGCGTTTCGATCAGCCCGCGAAGCCGATGCCAGCAATGATGTGACGCGAGCTCTTGGGGCAAGCTGAGCCCACGAGTACAGAATCATTACATCGCTTTCCAGGTCAGCATCAGGCTTCACTGGCCTGAATCTTAAACATGTGTCACAGCATGCGTGCTCGTCAAAGATGTGCCACAGCATGCAGACAGGATCAAAACGTGTGTCGGAACATGCTGTCTGATCCAAAACATGTGTCATAGCATGCTAAAAAAGATCCCCTGCATGCTGTGACACATGTTATGCATGTTGCGACCCATGCTTTTGGGCACCCGCTCTACACCGCGCATGCTGTGACCCATATTTTCCCCGACGCAACTCCGCTACGCATGCTGTAACCCATGCGCAGCCAGTTGTAATCCACGCTTTGCATGCTGTGACACATAGTTTGCATGTTACGACACATCATTCTCGTATAACTCTTTGAGTTTCTTATTTCTTTTGTTGATGAACAGGAAGGATTCCCTGCCCTTCTTAATGATGCTGTACTCGATATAGCCGATCTTTTCCATGGCCATCAATGCATTCTTTATCAGACGGTTCTGCTCAGGAACTGGCGACGTCAGCAGCAGACGTTCACGAATACGTGAGAAGGAAATGGGGGCAGGATTATCAGGCAGGCTTGCAATATAGGTATAAAGGGTCTGTGCAACTTCTTTACCCTTCAGATAGTTATACGGTCTTTTGCGCAGCAGGATCGTATAGTCGATCTCATAAAGCTCCCAGAGACGCTCGTCTGCCTCAAGAGTCACCGTGTCCTTGTCCCGATCGAGCAGCGCGGTTTTGAGCAGCTGTGTGAAGAACATTTTGCCGTTACCGTCTTTACGCTTGAACTGTACGACCTTGGTTCCGAGCTTGGCCAAGGAATCGAAGATCTGATCGCGCAGGCGGTGGTTGATTTGGCGGGAGTCATACTGGCAAAGCTGGGCAAACTCTTTGAACGGCAGCGTGATATTATTGCTGTCGCGCCCGTACTTGCTGAAGGCACCTATAACGCCCATCCAGACGCTAAAATCTGACGTAATATTAAGGCGTTCGCCGCGTATCTGGATATCGTTATAGCCTTCCTTTCGGGCGAATTCAAGCGATGAAAAAGGCTCGGAAACGTCAATAATGTGCTCCGATCCTTTTTTCAGGGCACGGGAGTTAGGGACGAATACCCCCAGCCTCAGCAGGATTGCAGGCTGTACCGAAGAGGTACTGGTGACTGTGAGTACTTTCTGCTCATCTTCCGCTGAAGCCAGTAAAGAATCATGGAAAAAGTTTTTTTCAGCCAATCAGTTACCCTCTTTGTACACAGCGTCCGCGTTATGGTGCATAACATTCGTATTTTACATGATGCGACACATGTTACTGCATGTTATGACACATGTTGATCATGGTGTCACACATGTTTTGCATATCATGACACATGTTTTGCATGCTGTGACACATGCAATTCCTCTGAAAGCTGCGCCAGCACTGGGTTGCGGGCCACGGGGATCTGTTTGGATCTAAATGGGATCTGATTAGGATAATTATTTGGATCTGGGCTGTGGATATGTGGAAAACCGATCCTAAGCACGTTCTGCTGAGCCTGACGGGATTATCCACGCCACGCCTGGCGTGTTCGGTGCTCACTTTGCTGCGCTTCGCCTCATTCCAGACACGTCAGCGGAGCAGTTAAACAGACTGCCCGGGATTGGGATCCTTAACCAATCGCATACAGTGCTCGCTGATGCTCATCACAGACCTGAGTCTGGATCGGATTTACCAGAAGATCGTCTCGCAGGGAATGGCGGGATCTTCTCTGCCGCTCTGGGCTGGAATGCATCCCAGCTCCACCAGAACCCCCCGCCGTATTCTTCCTGATAATGCGCCACCTTCAACACCTTACAGGCCAGATATTCCGGCGTTGTCATCCCGAATACCTCCAGCGGGACCGCTGCCTGTCCGGTAACGTCCCTGGGCAGAAAGTCAGGAAACACCTCTGCTTCACTGTCGTAACACCGCGGCTTGGTGAACCGGCGGCGTTCACGCCAGAACTTGTCTTCAATGATCCGCTCCCAAACCGAATCCACCAGAATTAATCGCAGGCTTACGGTCATCAGCACCACGTCTATTGCCTCACAGCTGCTGGAGGATACCGGATTGCCGTTGCGCTGCCGGAACGTATTTTCTGGCGGATCGGTTTCATCCTCTGCTCACGCCACCAGTCGGCCAACTCAGGCGCAAAGCTGCGTCTGAGACGCGCCAGCAGGTCCGCCAGCACCACCACCTCGGGAAATCCGGTTTATACGGCTACAGGAAGCGCTGTGACGAGCTCAGCCTCAGTTTCTGTGCTCCAGTCAGCCAGACAGTTTAAAAGTATCAGGCGCTTACCTACAGCTTCTGCTGCGTCCGTCGTAGCCCAGTTACGCCCCGGGTGTGCCAGCCCGGGCCATGATCACCAGCACGTCGCTGAGCCGTATGCAACCCACGCGGCTCTTCTCCGCAACCTGACGCAGGCGCCATGCGCACCACGACTGATCCCGGCCGCTGCGGTCGAAATTAGGGTGTCAGTGATTGATTTCCGCCTGCTCCCCATGAAGTGAAGCAGCCGCATCGCGGGCTGCCTCCATTTGCCCCCAGCTCGCCGCGCTACCAGGACTCGGGGTTCTGCGCTCGCCTTCATCCTCGCTGCTACACTGGCATTGAATGAGCAACGTGCTTTTGTTATCACGCGCGTGGCGGATATAGCATCTGAACGTCACCGCGTTATCCTGCTGAAACGCTGCGTCACACTCCACACTGCCAACCTGCCCGGTGAAGGGTGCAGGATATGTCTGTTTCGCTGCTATCGTTCCCTTCCTTTCAAATGATGCTGTCACCCCGATGCGATACCTACCGTTTTACCCCGTCTGCTACGGCGTCACAACGCACAGTTGAGCCTTCGACAGGCTCATCGTCCAGAGTGATGCTAAAAGTGAGCACTCCCTTACCCTGAAAGGCTGACAGTGACTGCATATAGTTCATTATGCAACACGGATCCTGCCATTACGCTGTGCAGCCAGAATGACATTTACGGGATCCGCCAGAAAAGGCAGCCCGCCACAATACCACCTGAAATCAGAGGAAATTTAAGTGTGAGGTTGTCACAATTTAGGTGATGCGGGCGGGCTGCCGGACACATGCGCGCCCGGCACTATGATCAGACGGGGTTACTGCGTCACCTGCTCCGCGCGTTCTGGTGAATTCTGCAGGGGAATGATGCTGTTCGTGGGGTATTTTTCACGTAGCGTTGTCTGAACATTTATGCAGCTATTTTCCTGCAGCGGGACGGCAGGAGCCAGATCAATAAATCGCACACAATCGATCCTGAGTTTCGTTTCACCGGCAGGCCGCGTGGCGCAAGGCCTCAGCCCCCGATCCATGCGTTTGGTATAAATAATGGGGCATGCCAAATGCGAGCGTTAAGTTACACACATAGAAAGATGTCATTATTTCGACGCTTTTTTGGGCTGCGTAATTTGTACTTAACTTTGCAATAATTAACGCTATTTGCAATATTGGTGTTGCTTTGCATCAAATATCAAGATTTAATGCGTGGGCGCAAAGTTCATAAAGGAGAAGGTTTGTGGGATTGATGAGTACGCTTGATCAGTGTATCGCCGCTGGACATGAGATGACCAAAGCTATTGCGGTGGCTCAGTTTAATGACGACAGCCCGGAGGCGCGAAAAATTACCCGCAGATGGCGGGTTGGCGAGGCTGCCGACCTTATAGGCGTTACGCCGCAGGCTATTCGGGATGCTGAAAAGGCCGGACGACTACCCTACCCCGATTTAGAGATGCGCGGTCGTGTCGAGCAGCGCGTTGGCTATACCATTGAACAGATTAATCACATGAGGGATGTTTTTGGGACTCGCCTGCGCAGGCCCGATGAAAGTATCCCTCCAGTGATTGGCGTGGCAGCGCACAAAGGCGGCGTCTATAAAACGTCTGTTTCGGTACACCTGGCGCAGGATCTCGCGCTTAAAGGCCTGAGGGTGCTGTTGGTTGAAGGAAACGATCCGCAGGGTACGGCTTCTATGTATCACGGGTGGGTACCCGACCTGCATATTCATGCTGATGATACGCTGTTGCCCTTCTACCTGGGGGAACGTGATGACGCGTTCTACGCCATCAGACCAACCTGCTGGCCCGGCCTCGATATCATACCTTCCTGCCTGGCCCTGCATCGTATTGAAACCGAACTTATGGGACGCTATGACGAGGGCAAGCTGCCAACAGAGCCTCATATGATGCTCAGGCTTGCCATTGAATCCGTAGCACAGGATTACGACGTAGTTGTCATCGATAGTGCTCCAAATTTGGGTATCGGAACTATTAACGTTGTTTGTGCTGCGGACGTGTTAATCGTACCAACGCCAGCTGAACTCTTTGACTATACCTCTGCCCTACAGTTCTTTGACATGCTCCGTGACCTCCTTAAGAACGTCGATCTTCAGGGTTTTGAGCCGGATGTTAGGATTCTGCTCACCAAGTACAGCAATAATAACGGCTCGCAGTCTCCCTGGATGGAGGAGCAGATCCGTGATGCATGGGGCGGTATGGTTCTCAAAAATGTAGTTCGCGAAACGGATGAAGTGGGTAAAGGCCAGATAAGGATGCGAACAGTATTTGAGCAGGCTATCGACCAACGCTCATCAACGGGTGCATGGCGTAATGCGCTTGCCATATGGGAACCCGTCTGCAACGAAATTTTTGACCGCCTGATCAAGCCTCGCTGGGAGATCCGATAATGAAACGAGCCCCGATTATTTCGAAATTCTCGAACTCTTCTTCTGCCTCCACTCCTTCTGCCGCGCCTGCCGCGCCTATGGTGGATTCTTTAATTGCGCGTGTAGGTACCCTGGCTAAAGGGAACACAATCGTTATACCGGTGTGCGGCCGAGAGGTGAAATTTATTCTTGAAACCGTGCCTTCGGAGCGAGTAGAAAAAACTACCCGCGTCTGGACAGGCAATGAGCGCGTTCAGGAGTTTCTGACAGAAGATGCCTTAGATGATTTGATTCCCTCTTTTCTTCTGAATGGACAGCAGAACCCTGCCTTTGGCCGGAAGGTAGAGGATAATATAGAGATCGCTGATGGCAGCCGCCGTCGCATGGCGGCTATCTTTACTTCATCTGATTATCGCGTACTGGTAGGCGAACTCGACGATGAACAAATGGATGCGTTGTGTAAGCTCGGTAATGATTACCGGCCTACCAGTGCTTACGAACGTGGCAAACGCTATGCGCTGAGACTCAAAAATGAGTTCGCTAATAATATTTCTGCCTTGTCAGACGCGGAAGGGATATCGCGTAAAGTCATTATGCGCTGCGTCAATACATCCATGCTTCCTCACGACGTTATTTCGCTCTTTTCACATCCGGGTGAACTCTCGGCCAGAGCGGGCGAGCAGCTTTATAAAGCTTTTGCGGGTAAAGAACATCTGCTGGCTGAAAAAATATTGTTTCTCGCCGCAAAGCGGAAAAACGGCCTGTTATATGAACCGGAAGAGATCATTCAGGAGCTGAATGCTGCGTTAGCTAAATCAAAAACTCTTAGCAGAGAAACTACCCTGAAAAAGGATTTCGGACCGGGCGCAACCGCGCAATATAAGGGAAATAAAGTTGTGTTCAGTCTGGACAGAACCAAAGTTCAAGAGTCTCTTATCGAGCAGTTTGAAGAACTTCTGGCTAAGCATCAAGCTTAGCTTTTATAACTGGGACCGTGGTCCCAGCTTGATCGATACCACCGCTCTATTCATCGAGACCGCGGTCCCAGCTCCTTAGTAAAATTCACTTTTTCGTTTATCACGAAACTTTTGGTTCTAATTCTTAGCTGGGACCATGGTCCCAACCCAGCTATACACCTTTTTTATTAACACGAAGCTTGGTGTTCAAGCTCTCAGTTGGGACCATGGTCCCATCCTCTTCAGTACCACGAGTATCACGTTGTGGGCATGAGTTTAAAGGTCCCGGCTAACAGCAAACTAATTGTTTTGTTGATGATGTAACCTTTAATGAGGGTCTCCTTTTGGTAAGGTGTTGCTGACATGCGCAGTGAAAAATATATCTGGCAGAGCTGAGTTTGTAGAGCTCTCCAATAACATGCTACGCGTTTCATGGCCTTCCGTGGCCTATGCATGGAATGTACTGCACTGACCTTCCTAAAATATTCGTTTAGAATTTTATAAGACTTTTTTTGGTAACGAGATTAAAACAAACGAGTGCCTAGCAGACTTCCGTAACTGGAATTTCTTTCCAATACGTCATCCATGCCTTGCTGAGCATTTCCCGCTTCATTCTCCAGTGAGGCTAGATTTCTCTTCCGGCGAACCCAATTTTATATCTCCCTGAACAGTTCAATGAACAAATGTCACTACAACGGATATGTAGATAAACATTGGTTTAGTTATGCCTGAAGTAATGCCGTCCTCAGAACTCTGCATATCAACCATGGGCAATACTCTTCAGATCATGATGACCTCCTCTGGCTCCCCTGAACGGGTCGTAAGCCCACTCAGCTAACCGGCAGATCCGGTTAGCTCATACGGACTGCACGGCGCGTTTCGGGCCTGTCGGCTGGGGTCTGAAAGCAAAGCGTGATGGCGCTCGTCTGAAAAGGCCGCAGCAGGATTTTTAAGCGAGGCCCAGTGTGTATGATTACTGTGTGATTTCAGGGAGCTTTCGCATAAGGACGATGTTTGAAATTCATTCACCTCCGCAGTGATCCCGTTATACCCGTCCTTTGCCGGCACCCATGCTGGCGTTAAAACCGCCTGACGGCCGTGCAACGGCCTAACAGCCTAAATACAACGGCAGGGCCACAGACGGACCTGCAGCCAGCCTGTGGGCTAGAGTGAACCGCGACGGCCTGAATACGCCGTCGTTCTGAGGCGCAACGCCGTTTCGCTGCCGCTAAGCCGCCGTTGCGAGTGCATCGTGCTGTGATTTTCCGCCGGGCTTCACCGGTTTAAGTCCTCTCGCCGGGACTGTGTGGTGCCGTGCTGAATGTCTTACCGCTCAGCAAAGCCTGGCTCACCGGCTACGAGTGCCGAGGAGAGTAGGGCGGGTGTTCCCGGTTCACCTGCGCCTGACACACCGCAAAAACCGCCACGTCACGCTCGATATCCTGAGCCCGGGCAGCGAATCACCGTTCTGGTACGGCTTATCTGGATAAATCCCAATCACCCCGGCCTGTACGTTCTGAATACCGAACAGTTTGAGCCGGAGGCCATTGGCCGACTGCTGACGCGCGTTGAGGAAATGGTCTCTACAGGCATTACGCCGGCGGAAATTGTGGCCATCCTGGGCAGAAAGGGAGGGCGCACATGAACGCGGGACTAATAATTTCAGACATGGCGCCACGGGTTTACCTGCAGCCGCAGAACCTTTCCGGATTAGCTGACGTAACCCGCTGTCCTGCACGCACCGCGGTGGCGAAGGCGGCAGCCGGGAAAGCTGTCGCCACGGAAATCAGAAACCCCGTTCCGGTGCTCTCGGCGTTACGGCAGACTGATATCTTCCTTGAGGCCGGGACTGTATTGCAGGCGCGTTCTGAGGTGGTCATGCAGCGCCAGGCAGAAGCGCAGGACGTGCTTATCTACGCGGCAGAGGTGGCGCTGGTCAGCCAGGCTGTCCGCCCGTACTGGCGATGATACTCTTGCTGGCGCAGCCGGAGCGTACGGGTTAACGATTTACTGGATATGACATGGGCTTGGCGCCAGCGCACCCGAACTGGCTGAAGGCGTTTTATATTGCATCGCTGCCGTGGTACAGGATGCGGAGTCGCTGGAGCTTTACTGGTTGCAGCGAGGTGTATAAAAAAAACCGCCGCAGCGGGTTTTAAACGGACTATAGCCCCGGGGAATGGGGCGAGTGAGATAAGGATGAGGTCTCCTTGGGAGGGCCTGAAACATCTTAACGAAGTTAAACGGCTGAAGCTGCTCAGTATTAATCTGATGGTGTGCATTATTACTTTCAGGCTGCGTTAAACAGGATGAGTCTGAGTGAAGCCCCGTGCACTGGCAGATTGACGCATTCGTCAAATTTGAGTAATATTACTTTTGAGCGAGAAGCCAACTGCATCAGGGTGCTACAGTTGGTGGAAGGACCCCATAGAATCCCTGAATTCTGTGCCAGGGTGAAACCTCGCACCTCCCGCCTGAAGGTGTAAAATAAACAGGCTTCAGATTTCAGAGGCCGCCATTGAAAAATGGCGGCTTTTTTTAATGCCTTTTGTACAGCAAAGTCCCTTGCCGGTGTTTGTTCAGGCTTTTGGCATCTGTGTGCATAAAGTTCCAGAGCACTTTCCCGGCCCACGGCGCTACAACTACCAGCATCTGCTGTTTCTGCCTGTACGCACCGATAAAAAGATAACGTACCTGTCCGTCGTCATACATGGTTTCCCAGATTTAATAAGGGTTTTCCAGCGTATCGAGAGCAAGAAGGACGTAGCGTTCGCGGGCATCGAGACGCTTTTCAACGATATGCTCAAGCTTATCCCGAAGAATATTAAGCGTGCCTATTATGGTTTCTTTCGGTACAGCAACCATATCCGGCTCCAGAAAGCCCATACGCAGTTCCAGCAAGGCAACTGCGGCTTCAAGACAGCTGCCTGCTTCTATTTCTGGTGTGGGATCTAACCTGAATTCACTGTCCAGCACACGAAGGTCAGGTAACCCCTCCTCTCTGAAAGTGAGCAATCCTTTTATCGCGCGCGGCACCTTGCTCTTGTCCTGTTTAAAGCCTCATATGTTGGTGCCGATTTTACCACCTGCGTATGATTGGCCGCAGGAAAACCCTGCAGGCCCTCTTCAATTGTCAGGCATGGTTGGATCGTCGGACCTACTACACGGCCCGGCAGAGCCTGTAAGCTCAGCCGGATCGCACGGGCGCGTTCCGGGTCTGCCGGCTGGGGTCTGATGGCAAAGGCCGGGTCACCCCCTACAGCCGGCTGGCGCCGGCGTGTTCACTGGCCACAAAAAGACGTGGCCGCTGAGGACCGGCCCGGCACCGTGGTTTGCCGTTCCGGGGCTGTGCCCTGTTCACCCTTCCACGCTGTGTTTTGTTCCCTGAGCCCCTTCGCCGTGCAGAAACCTGGCACCCGGGCGTCTTCACGCAAGGGCCGCGAGCTAAACGGCTGCACCCGGTCCCTGCGGGCTGCGGCTTTGCCGCTTCCCCCTGCGTTCAGCCTGATGCCCGCGCGCCCGTTCTGCCCTCACGGCGAGGAACTCAGAGAAACATCACTTAAACCAGAACGGGAGAAACAACCTGTCACAGCAGAACGTCAACACCACGGCTTCAGAATCTAAAGAATCATCTCTTTTTAACTGCGAAAACTACTGCGCGATGTATTCGCCGGAGGTTAACAAGCTGCGCCTGTATTCGGAGTTGCGTCTCGATGAGGAAACGTATAAGCGTGTGAAGGATGCGGGCTTTAAGTATGCGCCGCGTCAGGGACGCTTTGTCGCACCGATGTGGACACCTGATTGCGAAGACCTGCTGATCGAGCTGGCTGGCGAAATTGAGGATGAAGATCAGTCGCTGTTTGACCGCCAGGAGGAGCGCGCGGAGCGCTTCGAAGAGTACAGCGAAAAGCACGCCGCCGAATCAGGACAGGTGCTGGCAGCCGTGGACAGCCTGGCTTCGGCCATTCCCTTCGGTCAGCCGATTCTGGTTCGACACCACAGCGAGCGCCACGCCCGTAAGCACGCGCAGAAAATTGAAAACGGCATGCGCCGCGCGGTCAATCTGTTTGAAACGTCTGAATTCTGGGAGCGCCGCGCAGAGGCGTCACTGCGTCACGCGGCTTACAAGGAGCGCCCGGACGTGCGCTGGCGCCGGATCAAGAAGATGAGGCCGATTTGAGTAAGGCTGAGGGTCGGCTCCAGGACGTGCAAAAATTTATCAAACTTTGGTCGTCCGAGAACCTTAACCGGGCAATGGCCCTTGTTATTGCAGGCGTCGATCACCTTCATTGCTGCTTTACCCTGGAGAAGTACCTGCGCCCGCCGGAGAAAAGCCAGTATGAAGGCAGCCGCAGCACGGGCTGGGAAGATGGCTTATGGAATGTACTCACCACCACCCGGTTTTTGAAAAGTTTCGCAGGATTATGTTGTTTACAACAACTGCGCCCTGGTTGCATGAAAAGTTTGGCTATGAACCTGTTAATAAGGAAAATTATGCGTGGACCATTACCCGACCTGATATTTACACTCATAGACAAAAGCAGGGCTAACAACAATCATATTGGCCGGTTTTAGGTATTTCCCTTGTTCGTTACGTTCGCTTCTGGCACATAGCGGACACAAGGAACAACACCCTTCTGCTCCTTCCACTTATCTGCATTGCCAGGCCGTTAGTCCTTGTGAGCTAACCAACAAGGCCGGCAAGCTCCACCAGGCCGCGCGGGCGCGGCTGGACAGACAGGAACATTTCCGTTTACTGGAAACTGCGCCCGGATTGATATTTGTTAGCTGGGGCACTAAAACCAGTAGTTGAAAAAGCATTCAGCAAATGGTTTTATAATTCATTAATAATTATTCACTATTGTTCCATAAGGTCAGATACGTTGTCACTACAGTCTGCAGAGTGGTTTAGCCGGAATGGCATGGAGTGTTCCCGGGTCAGAGCCCGTAATTCAGGCTTTCCGAAACATCTTCACGATGAATATGTCATCAGCGCAAACCTGACGGGGGTGGAGGAAATCTGGCTGGCAGGGAAAACCGCGTATGTTAAAAGTGGTGAGGTTACCTTATATAATCCGGGTACCATTCAGGCGTCGCGTTTTGACAGTCAATTCGTGGAATTCATCAGCGTGCACATACCCCAGTCAGTGATAAAAATGCTTGCAGATGAGGACAATCTCAATAGCGATCACGAAGCACCTGTTCTGCGAGAAGGCATAATCAACAATGCGCGCCTGTTTGACGCGCTGTACCGTTTTGCAACATCAGCCCGGCTGGAGCAGGGCATGAATGAGGAGCAGGAACTGATTTTACTCTGTGGTGAGCTGCTTGAGACGCCAGCTGTACTTCAGAGAGGCGATGAACAGAAAATTAACGTTGTCACTGAATACTTACGGGATCACCTCAGCGTAAAACCACAGCTGGAGATGCTCGCGCAGCTGGCGGGGATGAGCAAATATCATCTTGTCCGCTTCTTCACCCGGCATACGGGTATGCCGCCTCTTCAGTATCATATGCAGCTTCGCCTGCACCATGCCCGCGACTTGCTTCGCAGAAACGTGCATCCGCTCGATGCAGCGATAATGCTGGGATTTTACGATCAGAGTCATTTCATCAATGCGTTTCGCAAAGTGATGGGAATAACACCCCATCACTATGCTTCGCAAGTCAGATCAGGTCACCATAAATTCCCGGTACCCTGACACAATCACGTAAAGCGCAAAATAGCTGAATAGGAGCGCTGAGGCTATGTAGGAATATTTAAGCAGACGGTGACCAAGCAGTTTGCCACCAAAACTTCCAACCAGGCACAGTACACAGGTCCAGAACATTCCCGCAATGAAAAAGCCACTCAGAAACCAGGACGTTGCTGTGACGCTGTGCTGGCCCATCCGGGATATCAGCGCACCTCCTACTGTCGCAAACCACAGAATGGCCGTAGGGGAGGACATGGCAAGCACCACGCCCCGCCCAAATTCACGCAGCATCGGGCGATGCTGATGGGTTTCGCTCACGTTAAGCTCTGCAGCCTTCCTGAAAGCGGCCACCAGCATTTTGCCGGCGAACCATAAAAGCATCGCGCCACCGCCAATCCACAGCAACCAGCGTACTGCTTCGTACTGAAGCAGTACGGCCATTCCCGCCAGCGCCAGTAATGCATATGCCAGGTCACCCACACAAGTCCCAATTCCCAGCCAGAAACCATGAAAATACCCGCGTTGCATGGCAAGGGTAATCATGGCGATATTGGCAATCCCGATATCAAGACACAGTGAAAGGCTCAGTAAGAAACCATTTGAAAACTCGATCATAACGTAAAACCTTTAATCTTCTGGTCGTACTCGATCATGTCGACAGTTTTACCCAGCCGGTTCAGCAGCAGACCAGCCTCTTCGCGCTGATGATGAGGTGAATAGCATTGCAGGAACATCATCTTTTCAAGGACAACGGAATGCCCCAGATCATGACCGCGAAACCAGGCAATCAGGTGGCGGGCACAGAGAGCGCTTTCAGGGATAGCTTCATGCTGCCAGCCAGGCAGGGGAGCCTGGGACCGGGCAAAGCGTTCAAACAGGTTCAGATAGGTATTCGCAAACACACTGGTGCGCTTCTGGGGTGAATATTTCACGCCTTCAGCTTCAGGAAAGAAATAGGCGAAATGCTTTGGATAGCTGTTAGCTTCGCCAGCAATGGCAAACAGGTCGACAATTTTGTAGCGGCATCCAGGCAGCGCAACCTGCCGCTGGTCGATATGATTTTGCAGCCAGCACAGGTTGTCAGGAAAGAGGTCATCCACCAAGTCCGAAACTTCCTGCAGCCCGCGATCGGGTAACCCAAACCAGGCGGAGTAATGCTGCCTGCGAGACTTACCCACCCATGTCGACATGTAACCTATTCCCTGCACCAGCTCCTGTTCATCCAGTCCTGCTATCTGCGGGAGAAGTTCTTTTGCTGTGCTGGCGTCAGAGAGGATTTCTGCGCGTAACTGCAACGCTTTGCAGGTATCCGGATCGTCAAATTCCTGAGCAAGCTTGAAACAGATAATGCTGAGCTTTTCTTCAACAGACTGAAGCAGCGTGCTCCCGGTCCGTGTAGAAACCGGGTGAATATGACTGGCCGCCTCTGCAAGACGCGTAGCCTGGTGGATAAGGTCCAGCGCAGCGGGCGAAAGTGAGTCCGGCAGAGGAATATCCATCATGTGGATATGGTATGAGTCAGCTGCAGGCCAGAACGGTGTCGTAAACATGAAATTCCCTTCCATTATGAATATCGAGTCGCTTACTTAACCATTGCATGCGTTATCGGTATTGGAAGGAATTGCGCAGCAATGTCGAAAGCGCGGTGTGCTGCAGAGCGCATGCGATTCTCTGCTACCTGTTTACCTGCCGAGGTCACCAGTGCGACGCGTCCGGAAGGTAATGCAGAAAGAAGTCCAGCTGCTCCTTTGATGGCGAAAATACTCTCAAGTGCATTCAGTTCACTTCCTTCAATTGCTGCGACAGCACGTCTTAATACTTCGCCTTCACCAAGGAAATGGCGCAGCGTATCTGAAACCTGGCGACCATGACCCGGGCGATCATTTCCTGCACATTAAGCCCATTCTGAGCGCAGCAGTTAATCCATATATTTTCTCCTACCGCTGTTGAATCAACCAGCGTTCCATCCATATCAAACAGGAATCCTTTTGCGTACAGAGTAGTCATATACCCTCCGGTTCAAATACAAAAAAGGGCATCCGCTCTGCTCCCATTTAGTAAAAAACCGGGCAGGTGCCCGGTTTTGTTTAAGCAGATAACGGCTGAGGTTTAGGCCGCTGCAAACTGTTTCTGTACGGCCAGGGCTGTGCGACGGAAAGCCACGCCGTTTTCATCAAACAGATGGGCATGCTGGGACGGGATCATTAGTCCGACGTCGTCGCCCAGGTTAAGCTCCAGCTCTTCTGCATGTTTCACCAGTATTGGTTCAAAGCCCACTGCAGAAATGTAGAAGTAGGCAGCTTCACCTAAATGTTCGATGTGTTGAATCTGCCCGATGATGTGTGCCTCTGATTTTTCACACAGGCGCAGGTGCTCAGGACGAATGCCCACCTTTACCCGCTCGCCAGTCCGCGCAGCTGCGGTATTCACCTGAACCTCGATTTCCTCACCGGCATTACCCAGGCGAACTCTGGCGTTTTGTGCAGTTCCTTTTACTAACTCAGCTGGAAGGAAATTCATTTTTGGTGAGCCAATGAAACCAGCGACGAATTCATTAACCGGATGGTGATACAGTTCCAGCGGGTGACCTACCTGGGCAATGGAACCTTCATTGAGCATCGCCGCGCCGCTGTTCAGCAGCACAATTTTGTCGGCCAGCGTCATGGCTTCAACCTGGTCGTGCGTCACGTAAATCATCGTGTTGCCCAGCTTATGGTGCAGCTTGGCGATTTCAACGCGAGTTGCTACGCGCAGCGATGCATCGAGATTCGACAGAGGTTCGTCGAACAGGAACACCTCCGGGTTACGCACGATCGCACGTCCGATTGCCACGCGCTGGCGCTGGCCACCGGAGAGCGCTTTAGGCAGGCGTTGCAGCAACGGCTCCAGTTGCAGGATTTTGGCTGCATTCAGTACACGACGCTCAATCTCCGAAGCTTCCGTTTTCGCCAGCTTCAGGTTGAACGCCATGTTGTCGTAAATAGTCATGTGCGGGTAAAGCGCATAGCTCTGGAATACCATCGCCACGCCGCGATCGGCGGGCGCCAGTTTATTGACGACTTTGTCGCCGATACGAATTTCTCCGGAAGAGATAGTCTCCAGTCCGGCGATCATACGCAGCAGCGTGGATTTACCGCAACCTGACGGCCCGATAAACACGCAGAACTCACCGTGTTTGATTTCGAGATCGACCTGATTAATAACCTGTGTTTCATGAAAGCGCTTAAAGACATTGCTCAGACGTATACCTGACATAGTTCAATACTCCTCTATTCTGAGCTACTTAACGCCGCCCATAGTTAAACCGCGCACCAGATGTTTTTGTACCAGCAGACCGAGCACAAGCATCGGCAGCATCACCAGGGTTCCTGCCGCTGTCAGCGGCCCCCACTCTGTACCCTGGAAGGTCAGGAATGAGGTGATCGCGACCGGCAGCGTCTGAGTAGAATCACCAGAGAGCGTCAGGACAATCTGGAATTCATTCCAGATAAAGAACAGCGTCAGCACACCGGAAGCCGCAAGACCGGTTCGTGCCAGCGGCAGCATGACACTGCGGAACACGCGCCATTCACTTGCGCCATCCACACGGGCGGCTTCGCGGATTTCCGGTGGGATGTCTTCAAAAAAGGTGGTGATCATCAGAATGGTGAACGGTACGTTCGCCACGGTGTAAACCAGAATCAGCACCAGATAGTTATCTGTCATGCCAAGCTTGGTGATGAGGTAATACACCGGGATAACCAGCATGATGACCGGCGCGTAGCGCAGGCTCATGATGAACTGCTTTGCCTGACCTTTACGCTCAATAAAGAACACCAGACCGTAGGCAAAGAGTGAACCGAATACCAGGCACAGGAACGTTGAGACAAGCGATACCAGCAGGCTGTTGCCAAAGGCGCGGATGAAATCTCCATTGCTCAGCACCTGGCGATAGTTATCCAGGATGGGCGTAAACCAGAGCTTAGGCGGCATGGCAAAGGCATCTAAGTATGTCTTGAATGACATCGTTACAAGCCAGTAAATCGGCAGCAGGAAGAACGCCAGGATGATGATCAGCACAAGGTAGAAGCCGGTTCTCCGGCAGATAAATTTCAGCGAATCACTCATCTTTCATTACCTTCTTACTGGCGAATGACAGTACCGCGATAACCAGAAGCGTATTGATGATGGCAATCACCACCGCCGCGCTGATGCGGAAATCCTGAAACCCGGTGAGGTAGGCGTACATGTTGGTGGTTTCCGTCGCGAGTGCCGGACCGCCACGGGTCATCACGTATATCAAATCGAATGATTTAAACGCATCAATCATGCGCAGGAAAAGCGCCATGAGAATGATTGGTTTCATCATGGGCAGCTTGATGAACGCCAGCAGACGCCAGCCACGTGCACCGTCAAGTTCCGCCGCTTCAAGTGGTTCATTAGGTAACGCGTCAAGACCGGCTGAAACCAGCAGGATAATGAACGGCGTCCACTGCCAGATATCGGCCAGAATCAGCGAGGCCATTGCAGTGCTCGGATTGCCCAGCCAGTCGATCGGCGCGATGCCAAACATGCCCGCTATCCAGTTGAACAGCCCGGCACTGGGATCGTAGAAGATGCGCCAGATGAGACCTGCCACGATGGGCGTCAAAATCATGGGTAACAGTAACAGCGCTCGTACCAGCTTGCGGCCATAAAAGTCGCGGCTGATGAACAGCGCAATTGCGCTGCCAAGTACCAGCTCTGCCACCGTGGAGCCCGCTACATAAACCAGCGTATGCCACAGAGAGAGCCACATGCGTGGTTCTTTCAGCACTTCAATGAAGTTTGCCATGCCGATAAAATCAAACGGCGGGGGCGACATCAGATCGATGTCATACACGGATAAATAGATGGCGTAACCCAGCGTATAGAACGAAACCAGCAGCAATACAATCAGTAACGGCAGAGTAAACGCCTGCTGCGTGAGTTTTGCTTTCATAGTTTTACCTGGACCTGCGTAAGAAATTCACTTCCCTCAGCGCGCCTGAGCGCACCGAGGGAGAAGGATTAACGGGACAACGCTTTATCGTTTCGGGTATTCGCTGCTTTCAGGGCACTTTCAACAGACTGGGTTCCCGCCAGCGCTTCAGACAGGGCAATACCGGTGATATTGATGATCTGCGTAGACTGCGGAACGGTAGGCAAATACTTTGCGTTACCGTTCTTCAGGGCGGCAAGCATGCCGTCCTTGAAAGCTCCATAGCGCTGAGCGAATGCATCACTGTTGATGGCGCTGAGTGAGCTCACTCCGGCGTTCGGATTCAGCTCAACCGATTTCATCTGCGTTTGTTTTGCTGTTGCCCAGCTGATAAATTTCCATGCGGCATCCTGTTTCTTACTGTCATTGTTGATGAACAGACCGTGAACCTGAAGCGCGCCACTGTTACCCGGATGATCGCCCGGCTGTGCAGGAACCGGGGCATAACCTACTTTCCCGACGACTGAAGACTGCTTCGGATCTTCGTTGAAGCCACCATTCACGGTCGAGTCAATGGTCATGGCCGCTTTGCCCTGCTGGAATACCAGACGGTTTTCCTGCCAGCCGAAGTTAGCTGCGCCAATCGGACCGTAATTCTTCAGCACATTGACGAAGGATGTTGTCGCTTCAATAGCCTGAGGTGATGAAATGGCAGACTTGCCATTACTGTCGATCCACTGGCCGCCGTAGCCCCACAGGAATGCAGCCCACGCAAAGGTGTTCTGAATACCCTGAGCCCCGCGCAGCGTGATGCCCGCAACCTGACCGTTAGTTTTCTCTTTGATGGTCTTCGCCGCAGCGGTCAGCTCATCAAAAGTCTTTGGCACTGCGATGCCGTATTGCTCAAACAGGTCTTTGCGGTACATCAGGAAGGTACTCTCCCCGTATACCGGCAGGCCGTAATAGCCGTCTTTATAACGCAGCGTATCCGCATAGCTCGGGACAAGATCCGCTTTGTCATAAAACTTGATATCACTCTTCATCCACTTATCAACGGGCGTGATGTAACCTGCCGAGGCGTAGCCTACGGCGTGCACCCAGTCATCCATGACAACGTCGTAACGTCCGCTGTGCGAGGAGAAGGCCAGCAGGGCTTTAGAGGTCAGATCGTTATAAGGAACAATCTCAGCCTGGACCTTAATACCGGTTTCCTTTTCAAATTCCGGTAACAGTGCTTTTATGGAATCACTGGTGCTGTGCCCTTCGAGCAGCACACGAATGGTTTCCTCTGCGCTGGCGTTGCCCGCCAGTAAAAGCGTGCTAATAACACCTGCGATACCAATTTTTTTTATGCTCATCTCATCACCTGGTTATTCAGTCAGAATGTCAGACCCGGATAATTTCGCCGGTACGGGCGGAGTCCATAATGGCAAGCGTAATACGCAGCGCCTCGTTACCTTCCTCACCGGTCGCGACAGTGGTCGTGCCGTTGCGGACATCACTGAGAAATGACATCAGCTCTTCACGCAGGTCGCCTTTGATTTCACCCTGGCTCAGCGGCCAGTGCTGGGTGTCGATATAACGGTTAGCCGTTTCCGATGCGTGATAAAGCCCGGACTCACCGCATTCAATTTCAATCAGGCCTTTCGTGGAAAGGATGGTCATTTTGGCATCGAGCAGTGTGCGCGAACCGGCAGGCAGCGCCCATGAACTCTCCAGATTCACCACAGTGCCGTCCGCAAAACGGATAATGGCGAACACAGAGTCTTCAGTTCCGAGGTGGCCCAGCAGCTTATTGGTGGTCTGTGCATAGACACTGGCCGGTTGGGTGTGTTTCAGCAGCCACAGGATCATGTCCACGTCGTGTACCGTAACGTGCAGTGGCAACGGCAGGCTGCCGCCGTAACGGGCCGGACCTTCGATCGCCGGGCTGTTACGGCGTGCGGTAATGTGGCTGACTTCGCCTGCGCTGCCGGTTGCCAGAATTTCCTGAGCGCGCGAATAGCGCGGATCGAAACGCAGCAGGAAGCCGATACCCAGCTTCACGTTTGCGTCGCGTGCGGCACGGATAATGGCTTCACTATCTGCCATTGTTGCGGCGATCGGCTTTTCCAGAAAGATGTGCGCGCCCACTTTGGCGGCTGCGAGCGCAGGCGCCAGATGAAAGTCATCTTTGGTACAGATGCTGACGATGTCTGGCTTTTCCTGCTCCAGCATCAGGTTGAAATCTTCATAGCAGTTCAGTTGCGGGATCCACTCTTTCAGCGATTCACTACGGGACAGATCTGGATCTGCCACGCCAACCACTTCCACACCGTACATCTGCTGCCAGATGCGAGCATGCATCGCACCCATGAAGCCTGCGCCGATGACGCACACTTTGATAACGCTGTCTGTCATTTCACTTTCCTCAGTACCTGGTTTGAAAACTGCGTAACGTTTCTCGTGGCATATCAGGTAATTCAAATAACATGCCAGAATAAGTCCAGATTAATACCAAAACAAAAACTGATATATATCAACGTGCTTCCAATCTATCCCACTATTTTTGCAACATATTTAACCAGTTATAACGCCTGGCTTTTACTGAGTCCAGCCCGATCATGGTGCTTTTGATCAAACTTAGAGCACTATCACGGTGCGAGAAGTATTATGTAAAAATACCAATTTACACATCTGGTATTGTTATGGTTAGCTGATTGGTAATTGCAAAACTGACAGGAACAGGAAGATGAAGATCGATATAAATAAATTGAAAAATCAGCTGGTTGTGTCGTGCCAGCCAGTAACGGATGGGCCGATGGACCGCGTTGACATTGTGGTGGCGATGGCGCGTAGCGCGGAACTTGCGGGTGCGGGTGCGGTGCGCATTGAAGGCGTGGAGAACGTGCGGCAGGTTTCTCAATCGCTGGAGATCCCGGTAATTGGTATTGTGAAGCGCGACCTGGATGATTCGCCGGTGCGCATTACTCCCTTCCTGCAGGATATTGCAGATCTGATTGCTGCCGGCGCCGGTGTTATTGCTGTTGATGCTACCGATCGCCAGCGTCCGGTTCCCGTTGCAGATCTCTATAAGCTCGGCCGCCAGTCAAATGTGTTACTGATGGCCGACTGCTCTTCACTGGCAGATGGCATGGCCGCCGCTGAGATGGGATTTGATTTTATTGGCACAACCCTCTCAGGTTATACCGATGAAACCGCTCACCAGCCGATGGATCGACCAGACTTTGAACTCATCTCAGCGCTGGCAGCTCGCGGTTATCGCGTGATGGCAGAAGGTCGTACCCGTACGCCTGCTCATGCAGCTGCTGCGCTGAAAGCTGGCGCTTTTGCTGTGACCGTAGGTTCTGCAATCACCCGCGTTGAGCACATTACTGAGTGGTACAACGCTGCGCTGGCTGAGGTCATCAACGGGAGAGCACCGGCATGATTCTGGCGCTGGACATTGGTGGAACGAAACTTTCTGCCGCATGGATTCAAGATCAGGAATGCATCGCCCGCAAACAGGTGCCGATGCAGCATGACGAAGCAGGATTTCTTGCTGCGTTACGCGAAGTCACTCAGTCTGACTACGGTATTGATCGCGTTGCGGTTGCGGCTACAGGCTATCTGCGTGAGGGGCGCGTATGGTCAGTCAACCTCAATACGATTCCATTCTGGAAAGGGTTTCCGCTTGGTCAGGTGCTGGAACAGCAGTTTAACTGTCCGGTGATCATGCTTAATGACGCGCAGGCCGCTGCATGGGGGGAATATCTTCCGCGCCGTGAACAGTGCTCTGATTTACTGTTTATCACCCTGTCCACCGGTGTCGGCGGCGGACTGATTTGCGACGGCAAACTGCGTATTGGTCCGCAAGGTCTGGCGGGCCATATCGGTCACGCTACGGTAAGCGTTGCGCCACTGGACCCGAATGCAGGTAAATGTGGCTGTGGTCGCACCGGCTGCCTGGAACATATTGCTTCCGGCACCGCGCTGGCCCGGCAGGCCACGGCTATGTTTAATCGTCGTGTTGACAGCCGTGAGCTGTTTGCTCTGGCCGCAGGCGATCCGCAGGCAAATGCGATCCTCGACAACGCAGCCGCAGCTGTTGCTCAGGCCATTGCCGATACATTGATGGTTGTGGACATTCAGGAAGTTGTGCTTGGCGGAAGCGTGGGTCTTGCGGAAGGTATGATTGAAAGGGTGGGCAGGGCACTGCAGGCATTTCCGGCGCTGTTCAGTCTGCCCGTGACCGCTGCTCTTGGCGGGGGAGATGCGGGGTTACTGGGCGCAGCCGACTGGGCCCGGCACCATTAATTCGCGCAGGCTTACTGGCCGGGCGAAATATCCCGCTGAAGCTCGACCAGAAAATCGTAACTGTCGCCTCGATACCAGGTATGGGTGTATTCAATCGGGCGACCGTCCTCCAGATAGCAGTGACGTTCAACATGTAATGCCGGACTGTGCGCTGGCATATCGAGCAGGTCACTGTGATCACGGCTTAAAGGCTCCGCGCGGATGCGCTGAAGCGCCCGGACAGGCATGAAGCCATGCGACTGAAAAACGGCATACAGAGAATCTTTCAGCTCATCCATTTCAGGTATAAACGTCTGCGGCACCACCGCAATTTCCACTGCCATTGGGCGATCGTCTACTGTACGCAGGCGTTTCAGACGCCATACCAGCGCTCCGGGAGACAGGTTAAGTGCAATAATTTCTGAAGGGGAAGCGTGCGTCAGTTCTTTCTCCAGCCACTGGGCACCTGGCTGGTAACCGCGTGAAATCATATCCTCACTGAAGCTGGTCAGCGATGACAGCGGCTTTTCAACTCTACCAGCTACCGTGCTGCGCGCACCGCGACGCTGAATAATGACCTGCGCATTCGCCAGTTCACTCAATGCCCGGCGTACCGTCACGCGGGACAGGTTCAGCTGTTCTGACAGTTCACGTTCGCTGGGAATGGCGTAACCGGCTTTCAAATCTCCACGAGTGATCATTTCGCGAAAACCTTTTTCCAGGCGCAGATACAGCGGGCCGACGGCACGGTTTGTATCGTCACAGTAAGTTTTCAGTGTCTTGATGAATTTAGTATCCATGCTCAGCCGCCCATTCCTCATGTCTGTTCAAAGATACCTGATGTTCACCCGCTGGCATAGCGATGAAACTCCTGTTTTTGTAAAACTGGTATCCTCTGGTATGGTTCTTCTTATTTTTTTCAGAATGCAGTAATGATAAGGCACCGGGAGAAGATCCCGGCATCTTTAAAGGAAAAAGAATGGCTGAAAAACTACCAGTTTGCGCCTGACGGATTCAGGTCAGACATTTCAGCTTAATAAAGTGACTGATGACTCAAAACAGCATAGGCAGCGTCGCACTGGCCGTCTGCTGGCTTGCCGTTGAATACTGGTTCCCCAGTGCCGTAAGCTCCCGGATAAGCACTTCAACCAGAAGCATGGCACCCACTTTAGCACTTAGCGAGCCTGCTGTGAGTGGACCTTCCGGCCTTGCAGCAACCAGCAGCATATCGGCGAGCTTGCCTATCGGGCTGCTGAGCGTATTACTCAGCATCAGAACCCGGGCCTTCTGCTTTTTGGCAAGTTTAACCACATGCATCAGGTCTTTGGTTGAGCCAGAACTGGAGATAGCAATCACCAGGTCACCCTCTTTGACGGTAGAAGCATTCATCGCGGCGCGGTGCATGTCGTTAAACAGCATCGCCGACTTACCCAGCCTGAGCAGTCTGTAATGCAGGTAATCACCCGTGATCGCACTGGCCGCAACCCCATAAATCTGAATGGTGCGCGCTTCATGTACTGCCAGACCAGCCTGCTGCATGACTTCCCGGTTGATGAACTTCCCCGTATCCCGCAATGCCTGAACCGACTCTTCAACCAGTTCATCAATACCATCCCCGCCGGCAGGTGTGTCAGGCTGGCTTTGCTGGACATCCATCGCCAGCGCCATTTTGAACTCCGTGTATCCCTTACATCTCAGATGACGGCACAGGCGAGTAACGCTGGCCTCACTCGTGGCGGTCTCTTTTGCCAGCTCAGTGATGGTCAAATACAGCACTTTCTGCGGCTCATTAAGGATGAAATCTCCGAGCTTTTGCAGTGCTGGACTAAAGCTCGGCAAGCTTTGTCGCAGGTGAAGCAGGATATTCTCATTTTCCGTCATCGGGCTTATCCCTATTCGTATTACGCGTTGCGCATAGTTTGCGTAAAGCCTCTAGTTTGTGCCAGCAGATTTAAGACATAAGAGAACCGTATCACAGTAATGATGGAAATTTTCATCCTGAGGTGTCTATTGTGGTAATAATTTTTACTGTAATTCATTTTAGGGGAAAAAATTTATGTCACTCTATAGCGGAGCTTCTTCGGGAGGCTGGTTTGAAAAAGCGCAGCATTTCGGAAAATCATTCATGCTGCCGATCGCAGTTTTGCCAGCCGCAGGCCTTCTGCTTGGTATCGGTGGCGCGCTCTCTAACCCTAACACCATCAGGGCATATCCGTTCCTGGATGTGGCCTGGTTGCAGGGGCTGTTTACCATCATGGCAAGCGCGGGTTCAGTAGTATTCGCCAACCTTGCCGTGCTGTTCGCGGTAGGTGTGGCAGTGGGTCTGGCTAGAGGTGACAAAGGGACCGCAGGCCTGGCATCGCTACTGGCTTATCTGGTCATGAACGCCACTATCAATGCGCTACTGAAACTGACCGGCGTGCTGGCTGCAAGCAGTCTCAGTTCCGTAGGGCAGGGGATGGCGCTGGGCATTCAGACGCTTGAAACCGGCGTGTTTGGTGGCGTGGTAATTGGCCTTGTGACTTCAATTCTTCACAACCGTTACAACAAAATTGCGTTGCCACAGTTCCTGGGCTTCTTTGGTGGCTCTCGCTTCGTGCCAATTATCAGCTCGCTGGTTGCCATTCTGGTTGGCGCGGTGATGACGGTGGTATGGCCGCACTTCCAGAAGCTGATTTTCGGCCTGGGTGGGCTGGTTGACGCAACGGGTTATTTCGGCACCTTCCTTTACGGCTTTATCCTGCGCATGCTAGGCCCGTTTGGCCTGCATCATATTTTTTATCTGCCGTTCTGGACAACCGCGCTCGGCGGCAGCGAAGTCATTAATGGCCAGCTGGTTGAAGGTACGCAGCGTATTTTCTTCGCACAGCTTGCCGATCCGAACGTTCAGCAGTTCTATGCCGGCACCTCACGCTTCATGTCCGGTCGTTTCATTACCATGATGTTCGGCCTGATTGGCGCCTGTCTTGCCATGTATCACACGGCTAAACCCGAAAACCGCAAGCGCGTGGCGGGTCTGCTGCTTTCGGCTGCGCTGACGTCGTTCCTGACCGGTATCACCGAACCCATTGAATTTTCTTTCCTGTTTATTGCGCCGGCGCTGTATGTAGTTCACGCCTTCTTTGATGGCCTGGCGTTCATGATCGCGCACATCCTGCATATCACTATCGGGCAGACATTCTCGGGAGGCCTGATCGACTTCATGCTGTTCGGTATGCTTCAGGGTGAAGCCAAGACCCACTGGCTGTACGTACCAATGGTCGGTATTCCGTGGTTCTTCCTCTATTACTTCACTTTTCGCGTGATGATTACGCGTTTCAATTTCAAAACGCCGGGACGTGAGGATGTGACGGTTGAAAGTGCCGTAGTAGAAGCCGGAGAACGTCCTGAGCAGATCATTACTGCTCTGGGTGGAAGAGAAAATATTGCTGAACTGGACTGTTGCGCCACACGCCTGCGTATCACGCTGGTTGACGGTAACAGGTTAGATGAAGCCTCTCTGAAGGCGACTGGCGCACGCGCCGTTGTGAAACACGGTAACGGCGTACAGGTGATCTACGGCCCCCACGTCACCATTATCAAAAACGAAGTTGAGGAGTTGCTTGCGCTATGAAAGTACCCACGCTGCTTCAGATTAAAGGGAAGCTGATCGTTTCCTGCCAGGCGCTGGAAAACGAGCCGCTGCACAGTCCCTATATCATGTCGCGCATGGCCGTGGCCGCTGTTGAAGGTGGCGCAGCAGCAATCCGGGCTAACAGCCTGATTGATGTTCAAAAAATTATGGATACCGTTGACCTGCCGGTCATTGCCATCTTCAAGCGTGACTACGCGGGTAGTGATGTGTTCATCACGGCAACGCTTCAGGAAGTTGATGAACTGATGGTAGCCAGCCCTCAAATGATTGCCCTGGACGCCACCATGCATACCCGACCGGGCGATCTGCAGTTGCCAGAGCTTGTCGCAGCAATTCGTGAACGTTATCCCGATCTACTGCTGATGGCGGATATCGCCACCGTAGAAGAGGCTCGCCACGCGGCGCTGCTGGGCTTTGACTGCGTGGGCACCACGTTGCATGGATATACCTGCGAGACAAAAGGCAGAAACTTGGCTGATGAGGATTTCAGAATCCTTCAAGAAGTGATTGAGGCCGTAAAAATTCCTGTGATTGCGGAAGGAAATGTTGCGACACCAGAGATGGCGGCGCGTTGCCTGGCATTAGGCTCTCATGCGGTAGTGGTTGGCGGGGCGATAACCCGTCCGCAGCAAATCACACGCCGCTTCGTAAACGCCATGGATACCCCTGCGTAGTCATGACGGTGACTGGCCCCCTCCCTCCCCCTGGTGAAGCCAGTCATACAACGATGACAGCCAGCCCCATAGCTGAATCCGACTATTGTCGATTCCTCATGTTGCGTGGTGAGCTGTTCGTCATGTTCCATTGTGATGTGGTTGGAATAGTTCATACCATCGCTGATTGGCGAGGCCGACCACTGGTTGGCTTTTTTTAATTTTATGCATATCGCTCATCCAGTTACAGAAAACTGATTTTGACAAAGTAAGATTTGACTTCCGCTTCTGGCACAAAGCTGCCAGTAGGGAAGTCATCCGGCAGCAGTGAGCCATTAGCAGGTCTGGTGCGTTAATTCATAGTGGTGATGTCAACCGATATAGTTTTCAAAGAACAATTTAATCCGGTGACATAAAATGCCATTTGAGAAATCACACAAGGTTTCCCTTTGATTTCCTCACGTCTGCCCTGGGCCAGTAAATTACAGCTTTTTGAGCATACATATGC
>NZ_JBGFSN010000011.1:0-182784 GCF_044342975.1 Pantoea osteomyelitidis | reverse complement strand
TCCCGCTACC
Source organism: Pantoea osteomyelitidis (assembly GCF_044342975.1). Classification (NCBI taxonomy): domain Bacteria; kingdom Pseudomonadati; phylum Pseudomonadota; class Gammaproteobacteria; order Enterobacterales; family Erwiniaceae; genus Pantoea; species Pantoea osteomyelitidis. The sequence continues at coordinate 182,774 of NZ_JBGFSN010000011.1, read as the reverse complement.
GTTCGACTTGCATGTGTTAGGCCTGCCGCCAGCGTTCAATCTGAGCCATGATCAAACTCTTCAATTAAAAGCTTGATTTGCTTCAACTCGTGAAGCGATGCTCAGGGAAAAACGTCGTAATGAATTACGTGTTCACTCTGAGACTTGATATTTTTTTGAGCCCGGAGGCTCTGATATCAATCCTGCGAGTGCCCACACAGATTGTCTGATAAATTGTTAAAGAGCGGTGCGACCAGCGGGTTAACCGTCTGTCGCGAGGTGGCGTATATTACGCTACTCTCCCTCAGAGTCAATCACTTTTTTCAGCGATTTTCTCCGGCGGTTCAGCGTTTCCTGAACCTCTGACCCGGTGGCCGTGAAGCCGTTGTTCCGTGTCAGTGGAGGCGCATTATAGGGAGTTAATTCTCACTGACAAGCTTTTCTTAAACAAAATCTGTCGAGTGCTCCTTTTTTAGGCAGGTGCTGAAAAAGCAGACATTTCTTGCTGTTTAAAGGCGCAACTTCTCTCTTTAACAGGAATAAATCTCATCTGCGTATTGTGACAGCGGTGCTATTCTGTTTCCCCATGCGTTTTTTCCTCCAGCGTTTAGTGCTGGGCAGCGATAAGAAGGATTTTCGATGATTCGATCCGCGCGCAGTATGGCCGGTCTGCCATGGATAGCCGCCATGGCATTTTTCATGCAGGCACTGGATGCCACCATTCTGAACACCGCACTACCCGCTATCGCTACCAGCCTTGAGCGTTCCCCTCTTGCGATGCAATCCGCTGTTATCAGCTATACGCTCACGGTGGCGATGCTGATTCCTGTCAGCGGCTGGCTGGCCGATCGTTTCGGTACGCGTAAGGTATTTATTGTCGCGGTATCGCTGTTTACGCTTGGCTCGCTGGCCTGTGCGCTTTCCGGCACCCTCACTATGCTGGTGATTTCGCGCGTGGCGCAAGGCGTAGGAGGCGCAATGATGATGCCGGTGGCGCGCCTGGCTCTGCTGCGCGCCTATCCGCGCAGTCAGTTACTGCCGGTACTCAACTTTGTCACGATGCCCGGTCTGGTCGGCCCGCTTCTCGGCCCGATGCTGGGCGGCCTGCTAGTTACCTATGCGACCTGGCACTGGATCTTTTTGATTAATATTCCCATCGGTCTGCTGGGAATATTCTACGCCCGCAAATATATGCCTGACTTCACCACGCCTAAGCGCCGCTTCGACCTGCCGGGCTTTCTGCTTTTTGGTATTGGGCTGGTGCTTATCTCAATTGGCATTGAGCTGTTTGGCGAACGCATTGTGTCGGCCTGGCTGGCAAGCGGCATATTAGTGGCGGGCGTTGTGCTGCTGCTTCTTTATATAGTGCATGCGCGTCGACACCCGTCACCGCTGATTGGCCTGCCGATGTTTAAAACGCGCACCTTCTCTATCGGCATCATTGGTAATATCGCTTCGCGTCTCGGTACCGGCTGCGTACCTTTTCTGATGCCGCTAATGCTACAGGTAGGCTTTGGCTACTCGGCGATTATTGCTGGCTGCATGATGGCGCCGACGGCGATTGGTTCACTGCTGGCGAAATCAACCGTGACGCCGGTGCTGCGTCTGTTTGGCTATCGCTGGACGTTGGTGGGTGTGACGACCATCATCGGCGCGCTGATCGTAACCTTTACCTGGCAGTCACCGTCTCAGGGCATCGTACTGCTGTTGATTCCGTTGTTTCTGCTGGGGATGGCGATGTCGACACAGTTCACCGCGATGAACACGATTACGCTGGCTGACTTAACGGATGAAAATGCCAGCGGCGGCAACAGCGTGCTGGCAGTGACGCAACAGCTGGCTATCAGCTTTGGCGTGGCGGTCAGCGCAGCGGTATTGCGCTTTTATCAGGAGTTCGACAGCACCACCATTCAGCAATTCCACGCCACCTTCCTGACGATGGGCGTGGTCACCGTGCTGTCGGGCCTTACCTTTATGCTGCTGCGAAACGGCGATGGCCGTCATTTGATTACCAACCGCGATAAAAAGAAGAAAGCCGCTTAAACCGAACCGCGCTCTATCAGTTCCGGCGTCAGCACCAGCGTTTGTTGGCTGACGTCGGGATTGCCAAAACGATGAATCAGCGTATCGATCGCCAGCTCGCCCAGCGCATCTTTGGGCTGATGAATGGTGCTTAGAGGCGGCGTCATGTAACGCGCCAGTTCAATATCATCATAACCCATCACGGCGATATCCTGCGGAATGCGCAGTCCGGCCTGATAAAGCGCGTGATAGACGCCAAGCGCCATCGCATCATTGCTGGTAAAAACCGCCTGCGGCAGCGGATTCAGGCAGAGCAGCTGATTCATCGCGTGGTAGCCGCCATGAAATTCAAAATCGCCGTTAACCACATAGCCTGGCGGGATTGCCAGCCCGCTGTTCGCCATCGCTTTCTGATAACCTTCCAGACGCAAGCGGGCCGGCGTCTTATCCAGCGGACCGGCAATGCAGGCGATGCGCGTATAGCCGCGATCGATAAGGTGCTGCGTCGCCATCTCGCCGCCGAGCAGGGCGTTATCCTGAATAATGTCGCTGCGCCCCTCAAACGGCGCCCAGTCCATCATGACAACAGGAATAGAGGGATAGCGATTCAGAATCTCAGCGGAGGGGAGATGGCTTTCGGTACACATGATCAGCAGCCCGTCGACGCGTTTCTGCAACAGCGTTTCCAGGCTGCGATTCATGCGCTCCTCATCCCCGGCGGTATTACAGAGGATTAGGCTGTAGCCGCGCTCATAACAACTATTCTCTACCCCGCGCACCACTTCCGAATAGAAAGGGTTGCTACTGGTGGTCACCAACATGCCGATGGTATGGGTTTGATTCATTTTCAGGCTGCGCGCCAGCGCCGAAGGGGCATAGTTCAGCTCGCGGATCGCCTGCTCCACCTTCTCGCGAACTGAGTCGCTGACAAAACGGTTGTTGTTAATCACATGCGAAACGGTTGAGGTTGAGACGCCCGCCATGCGGGCGACATCTTTCATGGTTGGCACGTCATTAACCTTGTTGCTGCAGAAACGCATCAATCTCGGCACGCCAGGGTACCGAAGGTTGCGCGCCGGGGCGGGTAACGGCGATTGCCGCCGCGGCATGGGCAAAATGCACCGCATCGACCACCGCCTGGCCCTCAAGGCGTGCAGTGATAAACGCGCCGTTGAAGGTATCTCCTGCCGCAATGGTATCTATCGCCTCAACACGAAAACAAGGGATGTGTTGGCCGTTGCCCTGCTCGCTCAGCCAGACGCCGCGACTGCCCAACGTAATCAATACTGTACCGATACCTTTCTCATGAAGCGCACCGGCCGCACGCGCCGCATCCTCACTGCTCTTTACCGCGATGCCGGTGAGAATTTCCGCTTCCGTTTCGTTTGGCGTAATAATGTCGATTAACGCCAACAGCTCATCGGAGAGTTGTGTCGCCGGCGCCGGGTTGAGAATCACCTGCGTTTGATGCTGATGAGCAATTTTCGCCGCGCTCAGCACGCTCTCCAGCGGCGATTCCAGCTGCATTAACAGGGCGTCGGCGTCCTTAATAACCTGCTGATGCCGTTCCACGCAGGCTGGCGTAAGCGCTGCATTCGCACCGGCAAAGATACCGATACTGTTTTCCCCGTCGCCGTTAACGAAAATCATCGCCACGCCGGTCGCTTCGCCCGCGATGGTTTCCACTGGCGAAGTATCGATCTGGTCCTGCGCCAGCTGCTGGCGAATACGCTCGCCGGTATCGTCTGCACCCACGCAGGCAATAAAGGCGATGTCAGCGCCGGCACGGCCAGCGGCAACCGCCTGATTCGCCCCTTTGCCGCCAAAGGCAATCTGATACTGTTTCCCGATCACCGTTTCACCGGGGCGCGGGAAATGCGCCAGATTAAGAATATGATCGGCATTGATACTGCCGAGTACCGCCAGTTTTGCGCTTTTGCTCATAAGGGAGTAATCCAGAAAGAGCGCCACCCATCAGGTGGCGCGTTGCCCTGCTTTTCTTTGATTTATTTGGTGACCAGTTTCAGATCGACCGGATTGATCGCCTGCACCTTTTCACCTTTCAGCACTTTATCAGCAGTCTCTACGCCGATCATGCCAATCTTATCCGGCATCTGCGCGACGGTAGCGGTGAGCTTACCGCCTTCAACCGCTTTCACGCCGTCAGCCGTGCCGTCGAAACCGACCACCACCACATCAGTCTTACCGGCGGTTTGCAATGCGCGCAGCGCGCCCAGCGCCATTTCATCGTTCTGCGCAAACACCGCCTGCACGTCCGGGTGCGCCTGCAGCAGATTCTGCATTACGTTCAGACCCTTGGTACGGTCAAAGTCCGCCGGCTGGCTGGCCAGCACGGTGAATTTATGGGCATCAGCGGCCTGTTTGAAACCTTCGCCACGCTCGCGCGCCGCCGACGTACCGGCGATACCCTGCAGCTCAATGATTTTTGCTCCGTCACCAACCTTCTTCGCGATAAAGTCGCCAGCCATTTTGCCGCCGAAACGGTTATCGGACGCCACATGGCTCACCACTTCGCCTTTAGCCGCCATGCGATCCAGGGTAATTACCGGGATTTTCGCCTGGTTAGCCATTTTTACCGCATTGCCTACCGCATCGGAGTCGGTTGGGTTGATTAGCAGCAGTTTGGTGCCGCGCACCGTCAGGTCCTGCACGTTCGCCAACTCTTTTGCCGGGTTGTTCTGTGAATCAAGCACCACCAGGTTATAGCCCAGTTTGTCAGCTTCTTTCTGTGCGCCGTCCTTCAGAGAAACGAAAAAAGGGTTATTCAGCGTAGAAACCACCAGTGCAATCGTCTCTTTTGCCATTGCGCTGGCACTCAGGGTGGCGCCAAGGATCACGGCCAAAGCGGTCAACTTTTTCATTATTAATTCCTTTATAAAGGTCAGAGTTATTTACTGCTTTTGTTGTCCACCAGCACCGCCAGCAGTATCACCACTGCCTTCACGATCATCTGGTAGTAGGAAGAAACGCCCAATAAGTTCAATCCGTTATTCAGGAAGCCGAGAATCAGCGCGCCGATCAGCGTGCCGACAATGCGGCCTTTACCCCCCGCCAGGCTGGTGCCGCCCAGCACCACGGCGGCAATCGCATCCAGTTCATAACCGGTACCGGCAGTGGGCTGTGCCGATGAAAGGCGCGCCACTTCGATGGTGCCTGCCAGGGCCGCCAGCATACCGCTCAGCGCATAGACGATGATTTTGACGCGGTTAACGTTGATGCCTGACAGGCGCGTTGCCGCCTCGTTGCCGCCCAGCGCGTAGATATAACGTCCCAGGCGAGTGTGATGCAGCATGTACCAGGCGAGCAGAAACACAATTGCCATCAGCCAGACCGGCGTCGGGATGCCCAGCGGGCGGCCGATACCGAACCAGCCAAAGAGATCGGCATTATCGTTAAAGCCGGTATTGACCGGGCTGCCGTCGGTGTAGACCATGGTGACCCCGCGCAGCAGCAACATCATCACCAGCGTGGCGATAAACGCCTGCACCTTGCCTTTCGCCACAATGGTGCCGGTAATCGCGCCGATAAACGCTCCCAGCGCCAGCGAGGCGGCCACCGCGACCAGCGCATTCACTTCCAGTCCGACAATCGAGGCGCCTACCGCGCCGGTCAGTGCCAGCAGCGAGCCTACCGAGAGATCGATGCCGGAGGTGAGGATCACCAGCGTCATGCCCACCGCCATAATGCCGTTGACCGAGGTTTGCTGCAGAATATTGAACAGGTTCGCCAGGGTAAAGAAGTTCGGGCTTTGGCTGGCGACCACGGCGATCAGCACGATGAGCGCGATCAGCGACTTTTGCTCCATCAGCCAGGCTTTGCTGAACCAGCGACGGCTGGCCGGTAAGGTTTGCGTACTCATACAACTAACTCCTCGCTGTGTTGCTTACCGACCGCCGCCGCCATCAGGGCTTCTTGCGTGGCCTGCTCACTGGTAAATTCACCGCTCAGGCGGCCTTCATGCATCACCAGAATGCGGTCGCTCATGCCGAGCACCTCCGGCATTTCCGACGACACCAGAATGATGCTCAGCCCCTCGGCCTTAAACTGGTTAATCAGCTGATAGATCTCTTTTTTCGCCCCGACATCCACGCCGCGCGTCGGCTCGTCGAGGATCAGCACGTTCGGGCGCGTCATCAGCCCGCGCGCAATCGCCACTTTCTGCTGGTTGCCGCCGGACAGCAGGCCGATCGGCTGCTCCATTGACGGCGTTTTCACATTAAACAGACGGATAAAATCGCCGACCGCCAGCTGCTCCGCCGCGTGCTTCAGGCTGCCGCCGCTACGGCTGAAATAGCGCAGCGCGGTGAGCGACATGTTCTCTTTTACCGACATGCCGAGCACCAGTCCGTCGCGTTTGCGATCCTCAGAGATATAGACGATGCCGTTAGCCAGCCCATCCTGAGGTGAGCGAGTATTTACTTCCCGACCATCAAGCCACACGTTGCCGCCGCTTTTCGGCAAGGCGCCGTAGAGCAGCTTCATCAGCTCGGTGCGTCCGGCGCCCATCAGGCCGGAAACGCCAAGAATCTCCCCTTTGCGCAGGGTAAAGCTGACGTTATGCACGCCCGGACCATTCAGGTTATCGACTTTCAGCCGTATCTCGCCCGGCGCTTTATCGAGACGCGGATATTGATCTTCCAGCTTACGTCCCACCATCATTTCAATCAGCGACTCTTCGTCCAGCTCGCTGACGGCGCGCTCGGCAATAAACTGGCCGTCGCGGAATACCGTGACGTCATCGCAGATCTCAAAAATCTCTTTCATGCGGTGGGAGATATAGACGATGCCGCAGCCCTGAGCTTTCAGCTCGTTGATGACGCGGAACAGCGACAGCGTTTCGGTATCGGTCAGCGCATCGGTCGGCTCATCCATGATGATCACCTGGGATTTGAAGCTGAGCACTTTGGCGATTTCCACCATTTGCTGATCGCCAATGGAGAGATCCCCCACCAGTTGATGGCTGTTAAAGCGCAGGTTCAGGCGCTTCAGCAAGGCATCCGCTTCGTCATACATACGTTTCCAGTCGATGCGGCCAAACCGGCTAACAAACTCGCGACCCAGGAAAATATTTTCCGCCACAGTGAGCTGCGGAATCAGGTTCAGCTCCTGATGAATAATGCCAATGCCCGCCTCCTGCGAGGCTTTTGGCCCGCTGAAGGTGGTTTCATTGCCCAGCCAGCGCAGCGAACCGGCGTCACGACTGTAGATGCCCGTCAGCACCTTCATCATGGTGGATTTGCCTGCGCCGTTTTCGCCCACCAGCGCCATGACGCGTCCTGGCCAGACGCTCAGGGATGCGCCTTTCAACGCCTTTACGCCAGGAAACGATTTTTCAATGCCTTCGAGCTGCAATAAAGGTTGCATAGTGGCCTCAGAAGGTGACACCCGCGCTCAGGATGACATTCGCATACGGAGAACACTCCCCGCTGCGAATGACCGCCTGACTACGCTGAGTTTGTTGTTTGAACTTTTCGTGACTGGTGTAGCTTATAGCGATGGTATTTCCCTGATGCTGTTGCAAGGCTTCGAGCACCGCGAGCAGCTCGCTGTGAAGCTGCGGATTATGCTGCTTGATCTCTTCCGCAATCAGGGCGCTTTCCACCTGCATCTCCTGCGTTACCGCATTGACGACCTGCAAAAAATCGGGCGTACCCGGCGTCAGCGCCAGATCGATGCGTTGTGGACCCGTCGGAACAGGCAGGCCCGCATCGGCGATCGTCAGCGTATCCGTGTGTCCGAGGCGGGCAATCACGTAAGAGAGTTCAGCGTTTAACAAGCGACCTTTTTTCATTATTTTCCCCACAGCGAAACGTTTCGCTGTTGGCAGTGTATGAAATGCGCAACGCAACTCAATCACCAGATCATGGAAATGTGATCGCTATCGAAACGTTTCGTTGGTTGCAGGAGAAATTTGATTTAGGTGGCGCGGATAAAGAAGGGAAGAGCCGCTCCCCCTCTTTACGGAAAGGCATTCAGGGATAGAGCGCCCTGAAGAGCGTTTTCTTACGGGGTTTGGACATCAGGTTTTCCAGCGCCGCCACGCAATTCTGATAATGCGCGGTTTTTTTATGGGCCATTACCGCCTCATTATCCGTGTAGGCTTCATAAATATAAAAACGCGTCGGTATTAAGCTGTCCTGCAGTACATCAAATCGCAAATTTCCCGGCTCGTTAATCGCTCCGAGATGATTGGCTAAAAACACTCGTTTAAATTCCTCGATTTTGTCTGCTTTTACATTGATCTCAACCAGCGTCACTTCCATGCACCCTCCTTAATGTTTTCAGCCGCTCTGTTCAGTTTTCAATTTCATTCAAAAGCTAGTCAGCCGATCCAGATAAAACTCATGAGGCGATCACAGTTCAATTAATTGTTTTAAAAGATTAATTTTTTTGAAAGCCATTTTGTCGCACCGCTCACAATCCACGCAGCGGGCGATGGTACATTTCGGGCCATCACTTATAAGTAATGGCAGGCGGTGAGAGGTATCGGGCCGTATCCGTGACCGGCAAACAGACTGAGGGGCAAAATAATGAACGAACGTCTCACCGCAAGCGACAACTCATCCTGCCTGCTGGCGCTGGATGCCGGTACGGGCAGTATTCGGGCGGTTATTTTTACCGCCAGCGGCGAGCAGCTCGCCGTGGGTCAGGCGGAGTGGCAACATCTGGCGGTGCCGGATGTGCCGGGATCGATGGAGTTCGATCTGCATAAAAACTGGCAGCTTACCTGTCAGTGTATTCGTCAGGCGCTGGATCAGGCACAGCTTCCCGCCTCAGCGATTCGGGCGGTATCCGCCTGTTCAATGCGTGAAGGAATTGTGCTTTACAACAAAGCAGGCGAGCCAATCTGGGCCTGCGCCAATGTCGATGCGCGCGCCAGCAGCGAAGTCGCCGAGCTGAAAGCGATTCACGACGGCCAGTTTGAGCAGGAAGTCTATGCACGTTCCGGCCAGACGCTGGCGCTGAGCGCCATACCGCGCCTGCTCTGGCTGGCGCATCATCGCCCTGATATCTATCGTCAGGCGGCAACCCTTACCATGATCAGCGACTGGCTGGCCTTTATGCTGAGCGGCGAGCTTGCTGTAGATCCTTCCAACGCCGGTACCACCGGTATGCTCGATCTGGCTACGCGCAGCTGGTGTCCTGAACTGCTCACCCTGGCGGGACTGCGGGCCGATATGTTGTCGCCGGTAATGGAAACCGGCAGCCGTCTGGGCTATGTAACGGCGCAGGCCGCCGAAGCCTCAGGATTAAAAGCGGGAACGCCGGTCGGCATGGGCGGCGGCGACGTACAGCTTGGCACGCTGGGGCTGGGCGTGGTGCGCGCCGGACAAACCGCCGTGCTGGGCGGCACCTTCTGGCAACAGGTGGTTAATCTCCCCAAGGTGGCGACCGATCCGGAGATGAACATTCGTATCAATCCTCATGTGATCCCCGGCATGGCGCAGGCGGAATCGATCAGCTTTTTTACCGGTTTGACCATGCGCTGGTTTCGCGACGCGTTTTGTTCGGAAGAGAAACTGCTGTCGCAGCGGCTGGGTGTCGATACCTACAGCCTGCTGGAGGAGATGGCGGCGCGCGTCCCGCCAGGCGCATGGGGCGTTATTCCTGTTTTCTCCGATGCGATGCATTTTAAAAACTGGTATCACGCCGCGCCCTCTTTTATCAATTTATCTATCGACCCCGAGCGCTGTAACAAGCAAACGCTGTTTCGCGCGCTGGAAGAGAATGCCGCGATAGTGTCGGCCTGCAATCTCGATCTGATTGCGGATTTCGCAGGCGTCCGGGCGCCTGCGCTGGTGTTTGCCGGCGGCGGGGCGAAAGGAAAGCTATGGAGCCAGATCCTCAGCGATGTGACCGGCGTACCGGTAAAGGTTCCGGTAGTGAAAGAGGCGACGGCGTTAGGCTGTGCGATTGCGGCGGGCGTGGCGGGCGGCGTCTATTCGTCTCTGGCGGAAACCGGCGAAGCGCTGGTGCGCTGGGAGCGGGAATATCAGCCCGATCCCCAGCGTCATCAGGACTATCTGCAACAGAAATCCGCCTGGCAGCAGGTCTATGCCGATCAGCTTGGGTTAGTGGATAAAAAACTCACTACCTCAATGTGGAAAGCGCCGGGGCTTTGAACAATAAGCCGCCGCTAAAGGCGGCCTTATTTGGCTTACGGCAATTTTTTCACCTGCTTAACATCCATCTCAATAGCGTTGTCTTCTTTGTCCAGCTCACCGGTTAATTCAACATTTTCTTTTGGCGAGACGGTTTGGCCTTCCCAGCGCTTATGGTCAATCTCGACCGTCATCGTGCCGGTCGCATCACGGAAGAGGTAATCCTCGTCTCCGGTGCGCTTTTCAATGTTGCCGCGTAAGGTAACCCAGCTGTCATCTTTCATTCCCTGAGCCTGTTTCACCGTTACTACAGTGCCGCTGTTGCCACTAAAACCGCCCTGTTTCACGCTGGCGGCGGGGGTATTGGGATCAACAAAGCCGCCTTGCTGCGCCGCCAGTACCGGGGTTGTAACCAGAGTCATAATCGCGATCAGTGCTGCTGACTTCTTCATATTTTCACCTCTTTTCCATGTATGTACGTCATTGACGAAATTCATTACAGCACGAGGTTCTTAACAGGATCTTAAGGGGCAATTTTTTTTGCCCCGGAAGCGCGAATCGTTGATATGACCTGTACAAGCCGCTATCGGGTTCGTATAAACCCAACAGGAGGGAAATAAACTGATGCGCATTTTATTGATTGAAGACGATCGTTTAATCGGCGATGGCATTAAAGCGGGCCTGGGGAAAATGGGCTTCAGCGTTGACTGGTTTGTTTCTGGCGAACAAGGTAGCACGGCGCTGGATGCCGCGCCTTATGATGCGGTATTGCTGGATTTAACTCTGCCCGAGCGGGACGGACTGGAAATACTTCATCACTGGCGTCAGCAGGGCCGGGATGAACCCGTGTTGATCCTCACTGCTCGTGACGCGCTCGATGAGCGTGTTGAAGGTTTGCAGCAGGGCGCGGATGATTATTTGTGCAAACCTTTTGCCCTGAGCGAAGTGGCTGCCCGTCTGCAGGCGCTTATTCGACGGCGATATGGTCAGCTGAAGCCTGAGTTGCAGCACGGTAACGTTGTGCTGTTGCCCGATAGTCACAGCGTGCTGCTTGGCGACGAGCCGGTTGTGATGAAAAGCCGTGAGCTGGCGTTGCTGGAACTGTTTATGCGTAATCCGGGACGCATCCTGACGCGTGCCTATCTGGAAGAAAAACTCTACAGCTGGGATGAAGAGGTTTCCAGCAATGCGGTAGAAGTACATATTCATCATCTGCGTAAGAAACTGGGCAGCACTTTTATCCGCACCGTACATGGCATTGGTTACAGGCTGGGAGAAGAGTGATGAGCCTGTTTATTCGCCTGATGATCGGCTTTATTTTGCTGACGCTTATCTGCTGGGGCAGCGCCAGCCTGAGTGCCTGGTATCAGACCCGGGAAAAGATTAATGAATTGTTTGATACCCAACAAATGCTGTTTGCCAAACGGCTGTTGACGCTGGATGTCGCCTCGCTCAACGGTAATGCAGCAACGCTACCGAAAAGCAAGACGCTGCTGCGCCATCATCGTGGACAGCTGGAGGATGACGCGCTGGCGTTTGCCATTTTCAGCCGTGACGGCAGGATGTTGCTGAATGATGGCGACAACGGCAAGGCACTGATATTCAATCCTGACTATAACGGTTTTACCGACGGACAATTGCAGGACGACGATGATCGCTGGCGTCTGCTGTGGTTGACAAGCCCGGATCAACGCGTGCGCGTCGTTGTTGGTCAGGAAGGGGAATACCGTGACGACATGACGGCGCAACTGGTGAAAAGCAGCGTGATCCCTTGGTTGATTGCACTGCCACTGATGCTGCTCATGCTATTGGGATTGATAGCCTATGAACTACTTCCGCTAAAAAAGCTTGCTCGCCAGCTCCGTCAGCGTGTGCCTGATGATGCAACACCGTTGCTCACTTCGCGTCTGCCGAAAGAGATCAGACCGCTGGTTGAGGCGTTGAACGGCCTGTTCTCGCGCATTACGCTTATGCTGCAACGCGAACGCCGTTTTATTTCCGATGCCGCGCATGAACTGCGTAGCCCGCTGGCGGCGCTGCGCGTACAGAGCGAGGTTGTCCAGCTAGCAGATGACGATGACGAGATGCGGCGGCGAGCCTTACAACAGCTGGATGCAGGCATTATCCGCGCAACGCGCCTGGTGGATCAGCTGTTAACGCTTTCTCGTGTTGAGGCTGATGATAAGCGTAAAACCTTTCAGCCTGTCGCGCTAAACAGGCTGGTTCAGGAAGTTGTTTTGCAGCAATCCGCCAGCGCCAGACAGGCAAATATCATGCTGCGCCCGCATACAGAGGCGGAACCCATGATGACCGGTCATCCTCTGCTGCTGTCGCTGCTGGTACGCAACCTGCTTGAGAACGCGATTCGCTATACGCCATCGGGTAGCAAAGTGGATATTACTTTACGTGCACATTCCCTGCAGATAGCAGATAACGGACCAGGCGTCAGTGAGGATGATCTGGCAAGACTGGGAGAACGCTTCTGGCGTCCACCGGGCCAGGAGAAAAGTGGCAGTGGGCTGGGGCTTTCGATTGTCCGTGACGTTGCTCAGCTGCACGGCATGCAGGTGCAGTTCAGGAATCGTTCAGGCGGGGGGTTTTGTGTTGCGCTGTATTGGTAGCGCTCTCCGGGTGGCCCGAAGAGCGTACAGTAGAGAAATCAGATCTCGACCTGCGTTCCCAGTTCGATAACGCGATTTGGCGGAATCTCAAACTGATCCGGCGCGCGCAGCGCGTTACGCTGTAAAGCCATGAACAGCTTGCCGCGCAGGCGCAGATACCAGGGGCGTTTCCCCATGATCAGTGACTCGTGCGACATAAAGAACGACGTTTCCATCATGCGGCAGTTCAATCCTTCCAGCCCGCAGCGGTGGAAAATCTCCTCTACGTTTGGTGTTTCGCGCCAGCCGTAGATAGCGACCACGCGCCAGAAGGTAGGTGAAAGCTGTTCGATAGTTACACGACGCACGTTATGCACGTAAGGCGCGTCTTCAGTACGCAGCGTCAGCAGCACCACGCGCTCATGCAGCACCTTGTTATGTTTGAGGTTATGCAGCATGGCAAACGGGATCACGTTAAGCGCGCGCGACATATAAACTGCGGTGCCCGGCACGCGCACCGGCGGCGATTTCTCCAGCGAGTTAATCATCGCGTCCAGCGAGTTGCCGTGTTCATGCATGCGACGCAGCAGGCGGAAACGCTCGCTCTTCCAGGTGGTCATGATCAGGAACATCAACAAAGCAAGGCAGAGCGGCAGCCAGCCGCCAGAGAAAACTTTCACCAGATTCGCGGAGAACAGCGGCACATCAATGCACAACATCAGCAGCAAAATCAGCGACACGGCAATTTTATTCCAGTGCCAGTTTTTCACCGCTACGGTGCAGGAGAGAATCGAAGTCAGCACCATGGTGCCCGTCACCGCAATGCCGTAGGCAGCAGCCAGATTGCTGGAGTGTTCAAAGCTGACAATCACAATCACCACGGCGAAATAGAGCACCCAATTGATGATCGGAATATAAATCTGCCCCGATTCCTGCTCCGAGGTGTGAATAATGCGCATCGGCGACAGATAGCCCAGACGTACCGCCTGACGCGTCAGGGAAAAGACGCCGGAGATCACCGCCTGCGAGGCGATAACCGTCGCCAGCGTCGCCAGAATCAGCATGGGTATCAGCGCCCAGTCGGGTGCCAGCAGGAAAAAGGGGTTTTTGATCGCTGCCGGGTGTTGCAGCAGCAGCGCGCCCTGACCGAAATAGTTCAGCGCCAGCGACGGCAATACCACACAAAACCAGGCGAGCCGGATAGGTTTTTTGCCGAAGTGGCCCATGTCCGCGTAGAGCGCTTCCACGCCGGTAATCGACAGCACCACCGCGCCCAACGCGAAGAAAGAGATGGTTTTATAATGAATGAAAAAGTTAGCGGCATAGGCCGGATTCAGCGCCTGCAGCACCTCGGGATTTTTCACAATGCCGTTAATCCCCAGCACCGCCAGCACGATAAACCACAGCAGCATCACCGGCGCGAACAGCTTGCCTACAATACCGGTGCCCTGTTTCTGGATCGCGAACAGCATGGTAAGAACGGCGATGGAAAGCGGAACGATCCAGCTATCAAGCGCAGGCGCGGCAATTTCCAGCCCTTCAATCGCTGACATCACCGAAATCGCCGGAGTGATCACCACCTCGCCATAGAAGAAGCTGCCGCCAATCAGGCCCATAATAACCAGTATGGCGGTCGCCCTGGCGCCAGTATTGCGTCCCGCCAGCGACATCAGGGTCAGGATGCCCCCTTCGCCCGCGTTATCGGCACGCATCACATAGCTGATGTACTTCAGCGAAACCACCAGAATCAGCAGCCAGAAAATCAGGGAAAGAAAACCAAACACGGCTTCCCGCTCCACGCCAAAACCAAACTGGCCGGAGAGACATTCACGCAGGGTATAGAGCGGACTGGTACCGATATCGCCGTACACCACACCGATAGCCGCCAGTGTTGTCGCACCAAGAGACTGCTTGTTATCCGAGCTCATAGAATTATCTTTTGTTGGAGCGGATGGCAACAATGCCGCCCATCGCTCAGGCCATCAAAAAACGCACAGTATGCACATATTCCCTGAAAAGCCTACCCCTGTTGCGGATCGAACCCGCTCCCGCAACCCGGAACGGCGGAAACAAAGGGGCTTTGCGGTCGGAGAATACTTTCAATTTTCTGAAACAAAAAAGCAGACGGCTATCAACGCATTCTCGCATGATAATCAGTAGAGTAAGCGATTGCCAAAACGCGACGGCACCAAAATCTGAAGGACGATGAAGTGATTATGGCTCAACCCCATCTTTTGGCAGAAAGAATTTCTCGCCTCAGTAATGCGTTAGAGAAAGGCTTGTATGAACGACATCATGCCATTCGCCTCTGTTTGCTGGCCGCCCTGTGCGGCGAGAGCGTATTTTTGCTTGGACCGCCGGGCATCGCGAAAAGTCTGATTGCCCGTCGCCTGAAATACGCCTTTCGCCACGCGCGCGCCTTTGAATATCTGATGACGCGCTTCTCCACGCCGGAGGAGGTTTTCGGCCCGCTCTCCATCCAGGCGTTGAAAGATGAAGGCCGCTACCAGCGCCTGACAAAAGGCTATCTGCCTGACGCGGAAATCGTTTTTCTCGATGAGATCTGGAAAGCGGGTCCGGCGATCCTGAATACCCTGCTCACCGCCATCAATGAGCGACGCTTTCGCAACGGCGACTGCGAAGAGACGATTCCCATGCGCCTGCTGGTCACCGCATCCAACGAGCTGCCCGAAGCGGAAAGCGGCCTGGACGCGCTGTATGACCGCATGCTGATTCGCCTTTGGCTGGATAACGTGCATGAAAAGCAGAACTTCCGCAGCATGTTGACCCACCAGCAGGATGAAAGCAGCAATCCGGTCGCTGATGCCCTGCGCATCAGCGATGAAGAGTATCAACTGTGGCAGAAAGGGATCGCGCAGGTCAGCCTGCCCGACCATGTTTTTGAATTGATCTTCCAGCTGCGCCAGCAGCTGGAGAGTTTACCCGCAGCGCCTTACATTTCCGATCGCCGCTGGAAAAAAGCGATCCATCTGTTGCAGGCCAGCGCCTTTTACAGTGGGCGCACCGCCATCGCCTCTATTGATCTGGTGCTGCTGAAAGATTGCCTGTGGTATGACGTGGCGTCGATGCAGCTGCTCGATCGGGAAATCGACACGCTGATGACCCAGCAGGCCTGGCAGCAGCAGCCGATGCTGCTCAAACTGCAACAGATCAAAGCGCGCCGCCTGGTGTTGCAACAGCAGCAGAGCGTGGCGCAGGCCATCACGCTGGAGAAACACAGCGGCATGTTCAGCCGTAAACCCCATTACGATCTGCCGCAAGGGGTAAATGATGAACAGCTGACGCTGATGCTGCAGCAGCCGCTGATGCTGCATGATATTCAGGTGATGCATGTGGTAATCAGCCGCGAGGCGCTCAACCACTGGCTGCAAAAAGGGGGCGAGGCGCGCGGCAAGCTGAACGGCATCGGTTTCCCGCAGACGCTGGATCTGATGGTCGATGCCCAGAGCTGTCTGACGCTACGCGATGTGAGCCTGCAATCCACGCGCCTGACGCTGCCGGGTATCGCCCAGAACACCGCCTTGCCCGATGAAATCGTCGAGGCGCTGGATGAACTGGACACCCAGCTGCGCGCGCAGCGTCATCTTTTTAGCCAGCATCAGCGTTGCCTGTTTATCAGCGACGACTGGCTGGCGCGTATCGAAACCAGCCTACAGGACGTAGCGGAACAGCTGAAACAGGCACGACAATGATTTCGCTGGAGGCGCTCAGCTCTCTGCTTTCTATTGCTGAAACCGAGCTGGTTGAAGACCTGATCGTCGCCCTGCTCGCCTCGCCGCAGCTGGCGCTGTTTTTTGAAAAATTTCCGCGCATGAAGCAGGCGCTGATACGCGACATCCCACGCTGGAAGTCGGAAATTATCGAGGAACTGAAAGCGACGCCGGTGCCCGGCGCGCTGTTGCAGGAGTTTACCCTTTTCCAGCGCGCGCAGCTGTGGGACGATCGGGAGTTCAATCAGCAACTGCCCGATATCCTCTCCGGGCTGTCATCCCTGCCCTCTCCCTTTCTTGCCGAGGCGCACAAGTTGCTGCTGCATACCGATGCGCAGAGACTCAGCACAGCGCAGCACAGTTTATTTCTGCAGCGCTGGCGGCTGAGCCTGACGCTGCAAACCCTGACGCTAAATGAACAGCTGCTGGAGCAGCAGCGCGAACGATTACTGGCCGAGCTGCAACAGCGTATGGCGCTGAGCGGGCAGCTGGCGCCTTTGCTGGGCGAGGATGATGAATCGGCTGCCGGTCGGCTGTGGGATATGAGCAAAGCGCCGTTGCAGCGCAGCGACTATCAATTGATTTTGCAATACGGTGATTTTCTGGCGCAGCAGCCGGAGCTGATGAAACTGGCGCAGCAGCTGGGACGCAGCCGCGAGGCTAAATCGGTGCCGTCGCCGGATTCGCCGCGCGAAGCCTTTCATCAGCGGGTGCGCGATCCCGATCAGGTGCCGGAAGAGGTCAGCGGCATCCATCAAAGCGACGACGTGCTGCGTCTGCTGCCGCCGGAACTGGCTGCGCTCAGCATCAGCGAGCTGGAGCTGGAATTTTATCGCCGGTTGGTAGAGAAACGTCTGCTGACCTATCGGCTACAGGGGGATGCCTGGCATGACAAAGTGACCCTGCGCCCGGCCAGCCACCAGCAGCATGAAGCGCAGCCGCGCGGGCCTTTTATTGTCTGCGTTGATACTTCAGGCTCGATGGGCGGCTTTAACGAACGCTGCGCCAAAGCGTTCTGCCTGGCGCTGCTAAAAGTGGCGCTGGCCGACAAACGCCGTTGCTACATCATGCTTTTTGCGCACGAGGTGATTGGCTATGAGCTGACCGCCGATAACGGCCTGGAACAGGCGATTCGTTTTCTCAGCCAGCGTTTTCGCGGCGGCACCGATCTGGCGGCCTGCCTCAGCGCGGTAGTAGCGCGCATGGAAGGCTTGCCGTGGCAGGAAGCGGATGCGGTGGTTATCTCCGACTTTATTGCTCAACGCCTGCCGGATGAGGTGATCAAAACGGTCAAATTGCGTCAGCGACACAATCAGCAACGTTTTCACGCCGTTGCTATGTCAGCTTACGGCAAGCCAGGCATACTGCGGATTTTCGACCATATATGGCGCTTCGATACCGGTCTGAAAAGCCGTTTACTGCGGCGCTGGCGTCGCTGAGTCAGATTACTGAAATCCTGATTTGCTATATTGAATGATTATTTTAACGAACCGGCAATCTGGAGTTCATTTTGACAACACCGCAACCACACAGCGCCCTTCCTGCTCCAACTCGTACGCCTTACCTCTCCGGCCAGAACACAGAACAAAAACGCGCTGAGCTGCTGAGTTACTTCACTCAAACCTGGGAACTGTATGAAAGCCTGTTTGAGTGCCTCAGCAACGAGCGCGCTTACTACAACAAGGCTATCCCGCTACGCCATCCGCTGATCTTCTATTTTGGCCATACCGCCACTTTTTATATGAACAAGCTGATGGCTGGCGGCTATTTTGACAGCCGTGTCGACGCCCATATCGAAGCGATGATGGCGATCGGCGTGGATGAGATGAGCTGGGACGATCTTAACGACAGCCACTATAGCTGGCCTGCCGTGGAGGCGGTTCGCGATTATCGCGGCAAAGTCAAAAGTCTGGTGAGCGAATTTATCCGCACCATGCCGCTGGAGCTGCCGATCGGCTGGGACAGCCCTGCCTGGGCGATCCTGATGGGGATTGAGCATGAGCGTATTCACCTTGAAACCTCAAGCGTCCTGATACGCCAGCTGCCAATTGAATGGGTGCGACCGCAGCCGCAGTGGCCAGCCTGCCCGCAGGCGCGTCATCTTCGTCAGGAAGTGCCGCATAATAGTCTGGTGGCAATGCCCGGCGGCCGCGTGGCGCAGGGCAAGACCGATGACACCTACGGCTGGGACAATGAATATGGCACGCTGCATAGCGAACTGAAGCCGTTCAAAGCCAGCAAAATGCTGGTCAGCAACGCCGAGTTTTTCGATTTTGTCGCCGCGGACGGCTATAACGACGCCCGCTGGTGGGATGACGAAGGCCGGGGCTGGCGCGATTTCGCCAAAGCTGAGATGCCTACCTTTTGGGTCGGTGATAAAAATCACCCCGAACAGCTCAAGCTGCGCCTGATGACCGGGGAAGTTCCGATGCCCTGGGACTGGCCGGCAGAAGTGAATCAGCTGGAAGCCGCCGCCTTCTGCCGCTGGAAAGCGGACGAAACCGGCAAATCAATCCAGTTGCCTTGTGAGGCCGAGTGGTATCAGCTGCGTGAACAGGTGGAAGGCGATCAGCCTGACTGGCGACAGGCGCCCGGCAATATCAACCTCGCGTACTGGGCCTCTTCCTGTCCGGTGGATCTTTTCCCGCAGGGCGATTTTTTCGATGTAGTAGGCAATGTCTGGCAATGGACAACCACGCCGATCAACGGTTTCGAAGGGTTCAAAGTGCATCCGCTGTATGATGACTTTTCCACGCCGACTTTTGACGGCAAACATGCGTTGATCAAAGGCGGCAGCTGGATCTCTACTGGCAACGAGGCGCTGAAGTCATCGCGCTACGCTTTCCGTCGTCACTTTTTCCAGCACGCCGGTTTTCGCTATGTGGTTTCTTCGCACGAAGAAACCATGACGCTCAATCCGTACGAAACCGACAGCATGGTTTCGCAGTACCTCGACTTTCAGTACGGTCCGCGCTACTTCGGCGTGGCGAACTATGCCGAAGCGCTGGTCGAACTCGCGCTGTGCTTCTGCGAGCAGCGTGAAAATGCGCTGGATATCGGCTGCGCTACCGGACGCGCCAGCTTTGAACTGGCGCGTCACTTTGATAACGTCGTTGGCATGGATTACTCCGCGCGTTTTATCGATGTCGCGCTCCAGCTGACCAGCGGCGAAGATTTCCGTTACGTTATGCCGGAAGAGGGCGAGCTGGTGGAATATCGCCAGGTGCGGCTGAAAGATTTTGCGCTCGGCGCAGAGCAGGCTGAACGCATTCACTTCGTGCAGGGGGATGCCTGCAACCTGAAGCCGCAGCCCAATCAATACGATCTGGTGCTCGCCTCAAACCTTATCGATCGGTTACGTCAGCCGAAACGCTTTTTGCAGGATATTACGCCGATGATCCGATCGGGCGGCGTGCTGGTGCTCTCTTCGCCCTATACCTGGCTGGAAGAGTTTACGCCGAAGGAGAACTGGCTGGGCGGCATCCGTGAAAACGGCGAGGCGCTGACTACCCTGCAGGCCCTGCAACGCCTGCTGGCGGCAGACTTTGAGGAAATCGCCGCGCCGCAGGATCTGCCTTTTGTAATCCGCGAAACGGCGAGAAAATTCCAGCATACGCTGGCGCAGGTCACCGTGTGGCGTAAGCGCTAAAGCAATACGGGTGGCGTTGCAGAGCGCTGCCCGTAGCGTCCCGCGTTGCCAATCCCGGCGTTTTGCTGCACATTCTTCTCAGTTCACAGAAGAAGAAATAGCAAGAGGACGGATATGGCAGAGCACCTTCAGCTGGATAACCTGGATCGCGGCATTCTTAATGCGCTGCTGGATAATGCGCGTACCGCCTATGCCGAGCTGGCAAAGCAGTTCAACGTCAGCCCCGGCACCATTCATGTGCGCGTGGAAAAAATGAAGCAGGCGGGAATTATTCTCGGCACCCGCGTCGAGATCGATCCGCGCATGCTCGGCTTTGACGTTTGCTGTTTTATCGGCATTATCCTGAAAAGCGCCCGTGACTATCCCGCCGCGCTGAGCAAGCTGGAAGCGCTGGATGAAGTGGTGGAAGCCTGGTACACCACCGGTCACTACAGCATCTTTATTAAAGTGATGTGCCGCTCCATCGATGCCCTGCAACAGGTGCTGATCAACAAGATCCAAACCATCGATGAAATCCAGTCCACCGAAACGTTGATTTCGTTGCAAAACCCCATCATGCGTACGATCAAACCCTGACCCGCTGCGCTTTGTGCACAAACTTATCCCAAACGGATCCGCCGGGCAGCCTTGCCTGGCGTGGATCGCCTGTTTTTAATAACCTTGTTTTCCACAGGTGGATCACTGCTTGATCACAGCGTACAATGCTCGCCTTTAGCAAGGGAGAGTTTCATGGCCGATATAACCTTGATTAGCGGCAGTACGCTGGGAAGCGCCGAATACGTAGCGGAACATCTGGAAGAAAAACTGCAGGAGGCGGGCTTCTCTACACAAGTGCTGCACGGGCCGGAACTGGATGAGCTCCCGCTGGAAGGCATCTGGCTGATCGTAAGCTCAACGCATGGCGCTGGCGAGCTGCCGGACAACCTGCTGCCTTTATATGAGGCGATCAACGATCGGCAGCCCGACCTTTCCGCTGTCCGCTTTGGCGCGGTGGGTATCGGCAACCGTGAATATGATCTGTTTTGCGGCGCAATCAAAACGCTGGACGCATTGTTGCAGTCACGTGGCGCGATACGCATCGGCGATCGTTTAGAAATTGACGTGCTGGAACATGAGATCCCCGAAGATCCGGCAGAGCAGTGGGTGATGGGCTGGAAAACGCAGATTTAAGCGGATCCTTTCTGGCAGGGGATCGGGAATTTCGCCGGATCCCCAGTTTATTACGCTGTTTATTTTGTTTTTAATTGCCTTTATCTGTGGATAACTATGCTTGATTGCTGCTGATAACCGGTAGTTATCCAAAGAACAACCGCTGTGGCTTTTTTGACCTGTGCATAACCTGCCATTTTGATCCCAGCTTATACGGATCAGGATCACCGATCATTCACAGCAAGCGATCCTCTCTAATCCTTTGTTTTCTTAAATGATATAGCAGATATCCACAGAGGATGGCGATCCTAATAAGAGATCTAACAGAAGATCATACATAAAATATAAAGATCCTTTCTTTTAAACCCCAGGATCCCGACGCTTTCACCGCAGAAAGATTTTCAGTAGAATCCACCGCCCAGGGCAACGATCCCTGACCGTCCATTAACGAGGTACCTTCCATGTTTTATCCAGATCCTTTTGACGTCATCGTAATCGGTGGTGGTCATGCGGGCACAGAAGCCGCGATGGCCGCTGCCCGAATGGGTCAGCAAACCCTGTTACTCACCCATAACATTGATACGCTTGGACAAATGTCCTGTAATCCGGCGATTGGTGGCATTGGCAAAGGACATCTGGTCAAGGAAGTGGACGCTCTGGGCGGCCTGATGGCCACCGCGATCGATAAAGCCGGCATTCAGTTTAGGATACTAAACGCCAGCAAAGGCCCGGCGGTGCGCGCCACCCGTGCGCAGGCGGATCGCGTGCTTTATCGTCAGGCAGTACGTACCGCGCTGGAAAATCAGCCCAACCTGATGATCTTTCAACAGGCCGTTGACGATCTGATCGTTGAAAACGATCGGGTTGTAGGCGCAGTGACGCAGATGGGCCTGAAATTCCGCGCCAAATCTGTGGTGCTGACCGTCGGTACTTTCCTGGACGGCAAAATTCATATCGGTCTGGATAACTACAGCGGCGGTCGTGCAGGCGATCCCCCTTCCATTCCGCTGGCTAAGCGCCTGCGTGCGTTGCCGTTGCGCGTTAGTCGTCTGAAAACCGGCACGCCGCCGCGTATTGACGCGCGCACCATCGACTTTACTGCGCTGGCGCCTCAGCACGGCGACACGCCGATGCCGGTCTTCTCGTTTATGGGCGATGTGTCGCAGCATCCGCAGCAGGTACCCTGCTGGATCACCCACACTAACGAGCAAACCCATGAAGTGATCCGCAATAACCTGGATCGCAGCCCGATGTATGCCGGGATCATTGAAGGGATCGGCCCACGCTACTGCCCCTCGATCGAAGACAAAGTGATGCGCTTTGCCGATCGCAACGCCCATCAGATTTTTCTGGAGCCGGAAGGGCTGACCAGCAACGAAATTTACCCGAACGGCATCTCAACCAGCCTGCCGTTCGATGTGCAGATGCAGATCGTCCGCTCGATGAAAGGACTGGAGAACGCGAAGATCGTCCGTCCGGGCTACGCCATCGAGTATGACTTCTTTGATCCTCGCGATCTGAAGCCGACGCTGGAAAGCAAATATATTCAGGGCCTGTTCTTTGCCGGACAAATTAACGGCACTACCGGTTATGAAGAAGCTGCCGCGCAGGGGCTGCTGGCGGGTCTGAATGCCGCGCGCCTGTCAGCGGACAAAGAGGGCTGGGCGCCGCGTCGCGATCAGGCTTACATCGGCGTGCTGGTCGACGACCTCTGCACGCTTGGCACCAAAGAGCCGTACCGCATGTTTACCTCGCGGGCGGAGTATCGTCTGATGCTGCGTGAAGACAATGCCGATCTGCGTCTGACCGAAGCCGGACGCGAGCTGGGCCTGGTGGATGATGCCCGCTGGGCGCGCTTCAACCAGAAGCTGGAAGCGATTGAGCAGGAGCGCCAGCGTCTGCGTGACGTCTGGGTGCATCCGAAATCGGAAAACGTCGCTGAGGTGAACGCGCTGCTGAGCGCCGGTCTGACAAAAGAGGCAAGCGGTGAAGATCTGCTGCGTCGTCCCGAATTGACCTATGCTCAACTGACTACGCTGAGCGCCTTTGGCCCGGCACTCACCGATGCGCAGGCGGCAGAGCAGGTTGAGATCCAGGTGAAGTATGAAGGATACATTGCGCGCCAGCAGGAAGAGATCGATCGCCAACAGCGCAACGAGAACACCCTGCTGCCGGTGGATCTGGATTACCGTCAGGTCAGCGGCCTCTCAAACGAGGTGATCGCCAAGCTCAATGACCATAAGCCAAACTCGATTGGTCAGGCGTCGCGCATCTCCGGCATTACGCCAGCTGCAATCTCTATTTTGCTGATTTACCTGAAAAAACAAGGTCTGCTGCGTAAAAGCGCCTGATTTGAAACGGGGCGGGGAAACTCGCCCACGCTGACTGGAATGGTTTCGTGATTAACAAACTCTCCGCGTTGCTTAACGCTGCAAAAATTTCCCTCTCCGATCAACAAAAACAACAGCTGGTGGCTTATGTCGAGCTGCTGCACAAGTGGAACAAGGCTTATAACCTGACCTCGGTGCGGGACCCGCAGCAGATGCTGGTGCGCCATATTCTGGACAGCATTGTGGTGGAGCCGCATCTGCAGGGCGAACGTTTTATTGACGTCGGCACAGGACCAGGGCTGCCGGGCATTCCGCTGGCTATTGTACGGCCACAGGCGCATTTCACGCTGCTGGACAGCCTTGGCAAGCGCGTACGCTTTCTGCGTCAGGTGCAGCATGAGCTGGGATTAAACAACGTGACGCCGGTGCAGAGCCGTGTGGAGGATTTCCCGGCGGAACCGCCTTTTGATGGCGTAATCAGCCGCGCCTTCGCCTCCCTGAATGATATGGTGAGCTGGTGTCATCATCTTCCTGCGGCACACGGCAGCTTTTATGCATTAAAAGGCGTCCGTCCGGATGATGAAATCGCTACCCTGCCTGCCGGGTTTATTCTCGACGCCGTTATCGAATTAAAAGTGCCGGAGCTGGAAGGGGAGCGCCATCTGGTGGTAATTAAACGGCAATAGCCATGAAATTATCAGGGTTAAAAGCATTTACCTTAATCTGTGATGCGAACAAAAAAGCAGCAGTTGGTTCAAAAGATTTTTCCTGCTTTATTCCAATAAAAATGGAAAAGAGGTTAAATCGGCGCGCCGAAATTATCCGAAAAGCTCTGTTACATTTAACGTTTAATTTACATTTATTTAGCAGGATGATCACTTCATGCCCGCTGTTTTAGTAAACAGATAGTCACGAAGGAAAATATAACACCGCGATAAATTGGCGGACGTAATATCAAATTAACGTTGTTATTGCCGCGTATGATGTCAATAGAGTGTTTTTATCGAAAATATGGCGTTTCGCGACGCCATTAATTTCCAACTAAATGAAATGTAATGTTTTTACAGGAAAAGACAAACAGGCATTATGAGGTTTACAGAGATTATGCTGTAGCATGAATGCTTATTATGTGATCTGACGCACGCTTTAAATCCAGATAAACAGGCGAATTTCAGCAGGCAAGCTTCTTTCTTTGGCGGAGGGATCTTTGAAAAAATAGCCGTCCGGAAAGAAATTTAAATAATTGTTCACCTTTTCGCTACTTACCGATTGAAATCGCAGGTGCGGCCCGTATAATTTGCACGGCTTTTGCTGCTTGACTCAAAAGAGCAAAGGCAGTCTTATACGACACGCGACATACCCCTATCGGGGCAGGAGAGTATCAGCGTCATGTCAGTGTCTCTTTACAGTGTGAAATTAGCCCGAACCGTGCTGCTTATTCAGCTGGTGACCTTTGTCATAATCGGCGCGCTCTTTGCCCTGAAAGATGTCACATGGGGCGCCTCTGCTCTTGCAGGCGGAGCGGCAGCCTGGCTGCCAAACGTAATGTTCATGTTTTTAGCCTGGCGCCTGCAGGCGCAAACACCCGCTAAAGGGCGTGTAGCCTGGAGCTTCGCTCTCGGTGAAGTGCTCAAAGTGTTTGCCACTATTATTTTTCTCATTGTGGCGTTAGGCGTGCTCGGGGCGGTGTTTTGGCCGCTCGGACTCACCTGGTTATCGGTGCTGGTGGTTCAGATTGTTGCACCGGCTGTAATTAACAACAAAGGGTAAGAGGTATCATGGCCGCAGGAGAAATCTCAACGCCGCAGGATTACATAGGTCATCACCTGAAACATCTTCAGCTTGATCTGCGTACATTCGAGTTGGTTAATGCACACGACGCACCGGCAACGTTCTGGACGATAAACCTGGATTCCATGTTTTTCTCTGTCTTGCTGGGCGTGGTATTTCTGGTCCTGTTCCGTAAAGTGGCGAAAAGCGTCACCAGCGGCGTGCCAGGAAAAATGCAGGCGGCTATCGAGCTGATCGTCGGCTTCGTTGATGGCAACGTGCGTGACATGTACCACGGTAAAAGCAAAGTTATCGCCCCGCTGGCTCTGACGATTTTTGTCTGGGTCTTCTTGATGAACTTCATGGATCTGTTGCCTATCGATCTGCTGCCGTATATCGGCGAGCATGTGTTAGGCCTGCCGGCGCTGCGCGTCGTGCCGTCCGCAGACGTGAACATCACGCTTTCTATGGCGCTGGGCGTATTTATTTTGATTCTGTTCTACAGCATCAAAATGAAAGGTGTAGGCGGCTTCACTAAAGAGCTGACGCTGCAACCTTTTAATCACCCGATCTTCATCCCCATCAACCTGATTCTTGAAGGTGTTAGCCTGCTGTCCAAACCGGTTTCTCTCGGTCTGCGACTGTTCGGCAACATGTATGCGGGTGAGCTGATCTTTATCCTGATTGCGGGTCTGTTGCCGTGGTGGAGTCAATGGGTGCTGAATGTGCCGTGGGCCATTTTCCACATCCTGATCATTTCGCTGCAGGCTTTCATTTTCATGGTCCTCACGATCGTCTATCTCTCGATGGCATCTGAAGAACATTGATTTTTTTCTCAACACTACTGCTTTTAACTGAAACAAACTGGAGACTGTCATGGAAAACCTGAATATGGATCTGCTGTACATGGCTGCCGCTGTGATGATGGGTCTGGCGGCAATCGGTGCTGCGATCGGTATCGGCATCCTCGGAGGAAAATTCCTGGAAGGCGCTGCACGTCAGCCTGACCTGATTCCTCTGCTGCGTACGCAGTTCTTTGTTGTAATGGGTCTGGTGGATGCTATCCCGATGATCGCTGTTGGTCTGGGTCTCTATGTGATGTTTGCTGTCGCTTAGTAGCCGTTTGTTCATTTGTCGCACCCGCTGCGATGATGAACGGATTCTGCCGCTTATCGCTGATAACGGCAGAGTAAGTTAACTTAACAAGAGGCATTGTGCTGTGAACATTAACGCAACAATCCTCGGCCAGGCCATCGCGTTCATCCTGTTTGTCGCGTTCTGCATGAAGTACGTATGGCCGCCGATTATGGCTGCCATCGAAAAGCGCCAGAAAGAAATTGCTGAAGGCCTTGCTTCTGCTGAACGCGCGAAGAAAGATTTGGATCTCGCGCAGGCTAATGCGACCGATCAGCTGAAAAAAGCCAAAGAAGAAGCTCAGGTCATTATCGAGCAGGCTAACAAGCGTCGTGCACAGATTCTGGACGAAGTGAAAACTGAAGCTGAGCAGGAACGTAACAAGATCATCGCACAGGCGCAGGCGGAAATTGATGCCGAGCGTAAACGTGCGCGTGAAGAGTTGCGCAAGCAGGTCGCGTTGCTGGCAATGGCTGGCGCCGAGAAGATCATCGAACGTTCCGTGGATGAAGCTGCTAACAGCGACATCGTTGATAAACTGGTCGCTGAACTGTAAGGAGGGAGGGGCTGATGTCTGAACTGATTACTGTAGCTCGCCCCTACGCCAAAGCAGCTTTTGACTTTGCTGTTGAGCATCAAAGTATCGAACGCTGGCAAGATATGCTGGCGTTTGCCGCAGAAGTGGCTCGTAATGAGCAGATGGCAGATCTCCTTTCCGGTGCCATGGCGCCGGAAGCTTTATCCGCCTCTTTCATCGCAATCTGTGGTGATCAACTCGATGAACCCGCGCAGAACCTGATCAAGGTGATGGCGGAAAACGGACGTTTGACAGCGCTTCCGGCTGTACTGGAACAATTCATTCAACTGCGTGACGCTTATGAAGCGATTGCGGAAGTGGATGTCATTTCCGCCAGTACGCTGAGTGACGACCAGCTGACCAAAATCAGCGCCGCGATGGAAAAACGTCTGTCACGCAAAGTTAAGCTGAATTGCAAAATAGATAAGTCTGTAATGGCAGGCGTGATCATCCGTTCGGGTGATCTGGTGATTGATGGCAGCGTGCGCGGCCGTCTTGAGCGTCTGGCAGACGCCTTGCAGTCTTAAGGGGACTGGAGCATATGCAACTGAATTCCACCGAAATCAGCGAACTGATCAAGCAGCGCATTGCTCAGTTCAATGTCGTGAGCGAAGCTCACAACGAAGGTACGATTGTTTCTGTAAGCGACGGTATCATCCGCGTACACGGCCTGGCCGATGTGATGCAGGGTGAGATGATTGCCCTGCCGGGCAACCGTTACGCTATCGCCCTGAACCTCGAGCGCGACTCCGTAGGTGCAGTGGTAATGGGTCCGTACGCTGACCTCGCCGAAGGCATGAAGGTGAAGTGTACTGGCCGTATTCTTGAAGTACCGGTTGGCCGCGGCCTGCTGGGCCGCGTGGTTAACACCCTGGGCCAGCCGATCGACGGTAAAGGCGCTGTCGACAACGACGGCTTCTCACCGGTAGAAGTGATTGCGCCGGGCGTTATCGACCGTCAGTCCGTAGACCAGCCTGTACAGACCGGCTACAAATCTGTCGATGCGATGATCCCAATCGGCCGCGGCCAGCGTGAGCTGCTGATCGGCGACCGTCAGACCGGTAAAACCGCGATGGCGATCGATGCGATCATCAACCAGCGTGATTCCGGCATCAAATGCGTTTATGTCGCTATCGGTCAGAAAGCCTCCACCATCGCTAACGTGGTGCGTAAGCTGGAAGAGCACGGCGCGCTGGAAAACACCATTGTCGTGGTGGCTTCCGCGTCTGAATCTGCTGCGCTGCAGTACCTGGCGCCTTATGCCGGTTGCGCCATGGGCGAATACTTCCGCGACCGCGGCGAAGATGCGCTGATCGTGTACGATGACCTCTCCAAGCAGGCTATCGCTTACCGTCAGATCTCTCTGCTGCTGCGTCGTCCGCCGGGTCGTGAAGCGTTCCCCGGTGACGTTTTCTATCTCCACTCTCGTCTGCTGGAGCGTGCTTCTCGCGTAAGCGCTGAGTACGTTGAAAACTTCACCAAGGGCGAAGTGAAAGGCAAAACCGGTTCACTGACCGCGCTGCCGATCATCGAAACCCAGGCTGGTGACGTTTCTGCGTTCGTTCCGACCAACGTGATTTCCATCACCGATGGTCAGATCTTCCTGGAATCCAACCTGTTCAACTCCGGTATTCGTCCGGCGGTGAACCCGGGTATCTCCGTATCCCGTGTGGGTGGCGCTGCTCAGACCAAGATCATCAAGAAACTGTCCGGCGGCATCCGTACCGCGCTGGCGCAGTATCGTGAACTGGCAGCCTTCTCTCAGTTCGCTTCCGATCTGGATGACGCGACGCGTAAACAGCTGAGTCATGGTCAGAAAGTGACCGAGCTGCTGAAGCAGAAACAGTATGCGCCGATGTCCGTCGCGCAGCAGGGTCTGGTTCTGTTTGCCGCTGAGCGTGGTTACCTGAACGACGTTGAACTGGCGAAAATTGGCAGCTTCGAAGCTGCGCTGCTGGCCTTCGCTGACCGCGAACACGCCGAGCTGATGCAGGAAATCAACCAAACTGGCAACTACAACAACGACATCGAAGAGAAGCTGAAAGGCCTCCTCGATACGTTCAAAGCAACCCAGTCCTGGTAATGTCTGGCGGCTTGTCTGAAAAGGCAGGCCGCAAGGCTTTGAGGAGAAGCTAATGGCCGGCGCAAAAGAGATACGTAGTAAGATCGGAAGCGTAAAAAATACGCAGAAGATCACCAAAGCGATGGAAATGGTCGCCGCCTCCAAAATGCGTAAAACGCAGGAACGCATGGCGGCCAGCCGTCCGTATGCAGAAACCATGCGCAAAGTGATCGGTCACCTTGCGTTAGGGAATCTGGAATACAAGCACCCTTACCTGCTAGAGCGCGACGTTAAGCGCGTCGGCTATCTGGTCGTTTCTACCGACCGCGGGCTTTGTGGTGGTTTGAACATTAACCTGTTCAAAAAATTGCTGGCAGAAATGAAAACCTGGTCCGATAAGGGCGTTCAGAGCGATCTGGCGATTATTGGCTCTAAAGGTCTCTCATTCTTTGGTTCTGTTGGTGGCAATGTCGTGGCGCAGGTTACCGGAATGGGAGACAACCCTTCCCTCTCCGAACTGATCGGCCCGGTAAAAGTGATGTTGCAGGCCTACGATGAAGGCCGCATCGACAAGCTCTATATCGTCAGCAACAAATTTAACAACACCATGTCTCAGACTCCGAATGTCGTTCAGCTGCTGCCGTTACCGCCAGCAGAAGGCGAAGAAGAGATGAAGAAAAAGACCTGGGACTATCTGTACGAGCCCGATCCGAAAGCGCTGCTGGATACTCTGCTGCGTCGTTACGTCGAATCGCAGGTTTACCAGGGTGTTGTGGAAAACCTGGCCAGCGAGCAGGCCGCGCGTATGGTGGCGATGAAAGCTGCAACCGATAACGGCGGCAACCTGATCAAAGAGCTGCAGTTGGTATACAACAAAGCTCGTCAGGCCAGCATCACCCAGGAACTTACCGAGATTGTCTCGGGGGCCTCCGCGGTTTAACCAGGTAATGAATTAGGTAGAGGATTCAAGATGGCAACTGGAAAGATTGTCCAGATCATCGGCGCCGTTGTTGACGTCGAGTTCCCTCAGGACGCAGTACCGCAAGTGTACAACGCCCTCGAGGTTAAAAATGGTGATGCTCGTCTGGTGCTGGAAGTGCAGCAGCAGCTGGGCGGCGGCGTGGTGCGTACCATCGCCATGGGTTCGTCTGACGGCCTGAAGCGCAGCCTGGAAGTCACTGACCTGCAAAAGCCGATTCAGGTACCGGTAGGCGTCGCAACGCTTGGCCGTATCATGAACGTGCTGGGCGAGCCGATCGACATGAAAGGCGAGCTGCAAGATAAAGACGGCGCCGCGATTGAGCAGTGGTCAATCCACCGCGCAGCGCCTTCTTACGAAGAGCTGTCCAGCTCGCAGGAACTGCTGGAAACCGGCATCAAAGTTATCGACCTGATCTGTCCGTTCGCGAAGGGCGGTAAAGTCGGTCTGTTCGGTGGCGCGGGCGTAGGTAAAACCGTAAACATGATGGAGCTGATCCGTAACATCGCGATCGAGCACTCAGGTTACTCGGTATTTGCCGGTGTGGGCGAGCGTACCCGTGAAGGTAACGACTTCTACCACGAAATGACCGACTCCAACGTTCTGGACAAAGTATCGCTGGTCTATGGTCAGATGAACGAGCCGCCGGGTAACCGTCTGCGCGTGGCCCTGACCGGTCTGACCATGGCGGAGAAATTCCGTGATGAAGGCCGTGACGTGCTGCTGTTCGTCGATAACATCTATCGTTATACCCTGGCCGGTACGGAAGTATCCGCACTGCTGGGTCGTATGCCTTCAGCGGTAGGTTATCAGCCGACGCTGGCAGAAGAGATGGGTGTGTTGCAGGAGCGTATTACCTCCACCAAAACCGGTTCAATCACCTCCGTACAGGCCGTTTACGTTCCTGCGGATGACTTGACTGACCCGTCACCGGCAACCACCTTTGCTCACCTGGACTCAACCGTTACGCTGAGCCGTCAGATCGCGTCACTGGGTATCTACCCGGCCGTTGATCCGCTGGACTCAACCAGCCGTCAGCTGGATCCGCTGGTTGTGGGTCAGGAGCACTATGACACCGCGCGTGGCGTGCAGTCGCTGCTGCAGCGTTACCAGGAACTGAAAGACATCATCGCCATCCTCGGTATGGACGAGCTGTCTGAAGACGATAAACTGCTGGTGGCGCGTGCGCGTAAGATTCAGCGCTTCCTGTCTCAGCCGTTCTTCGTGGCCGAAGTATTCACCGGTTCTCCGGGTAAATACGTCTCGCTGAAAGATACCATCCGTGGCTTTAAAGGCATCATGGAAGGCGAATTCGACCATCTGCCTGAGCAGGCTTTCTACATGGTTGGTTCCATCGACGAAGCCGTGGAAAAAGCGAAGAAACTGTAATTTCAGTTTCCCGGGAGGATTGATATGGCTATGACTTATCAGCTGGATGTGGTCAGCGCGGAGCAGAAAATGTTCTCCGGCTTGGTGCAGCATATTCAGGTGTCCGGCAGCGAAGGCGAGCTGGGGATTTTCCCTGGCCATGCGCCGCTGTTGACCGCTATCAAGCCTGGTATGGTTCGTATCGTGAAACAGCACGGCGAAGAGGAGTTTATTTACCTCTCTGGCGGCGTGCTGGAAGTGCAGCCGGGCAGCACCACCGTACTGGCGGATACCGCGATTCGCGGTACCGATCTCGACGAAGCGCGCGCGCTGGAAGCGAAGCGTCAGGCGGAAGAGCACATGAACAGCACTCACGGCGACGTAGATTATGCTCAGGCTTCTGCAGAGCTGGCGAAAGCCATCGCGAAACTGCGCGTTATCGAGCTGACCAAAAAAGCGATGTAATCAGGCTTTATGCGTCATGAAATGCCAGCCCTTGGGCTGGCATTTTTTTTATCTCAACGCCGCAACCGGGAGAGCGCCTAATTTCGGACTGAGAAAAATGTAGTAATCTCAGGAGGAAACCGTTTACCTTTCATCTGTAATAAATCAGTCAGGATAGTTATGTCTAACAGCGTAATGAGTGTGGTGATCCTTGCGGCCGGTAAGGGCACCCGTATGTATTCCGATCTTCCTAAAGTTCTGCACACTCTGGCAGGCAAGCCCATGGTTCAGCACGTGATCGACGCCGCAAAAGGTCTCGGCGCGCGCCATATTCATCTGGTTTACGGCCATGGCGGCGATCGGCTCAAGTCGACGCTGGCGGATAATGAACTCAGCTGGGTGTTACAGGCGGAACAGCTGGGAACCGGTCATGCGATGCAGCAGGCTGCGCCGCATTTCGCTGATGACGAAGATATCCTGATGCTTTACGGCGACGTGCCGCTCATCACTCAAAAGACACTACAGCGCCTGCGTGAGGCGAAGCCGCAGGGCGGCATCGGTCTGCTGACGGTGGTGCTGGATAACCCCACCGGCTATGGACGTATCGTGCGTGAAAACAACGTCATCGTCGGTATTGTGGAGCAAAAAGATGCCACGCCGGAACAGCTGGCGATTCAGGAGATCAACACCGGCATCCTGATCGCCAACGGCGGCGATCTGAAGCGCTGGCTGGCGCAGCTCACCAATAACAATGCGCAAGGTGAATACTACATCACCGATATTATCGCCCTCGCCCACCGCGAAGGCCGTGAAATCGCCGCAGTACATCCGGCGCGCATCAGCGAAACCGACGGCGTCAACAACCGCCTGCAGCTGGCAACGCTGGAACGCGCTTACCAGGCCGTCCGCGCCGAAGAGCTGCTGCTGGCGGGCGTGATGCTGCGCGATCCGGCTCGCTTCGATCTGCGCGGCGAGCTGGAGCACGGGCGCGATGTGGAAATCGATACCAACGTGATTATTGAAGGCCAGGTCACGCTGGGCAATCGCGTGAAAATCGGTACAGGCTGCGTGATTAAAAACAGCGTTATCGGCGACGACTGCGAAATCAGCGCTTATTCGGTGATCGAGGATGCTAATCTGGCGGCGGCCTGTACCGTGGGTCCCTTTGCCCGCTTACGTCCCGGCAGCGAGCTGGCGGAGCAGGCGCATGTCGGCAACTTCGTTGAGATGAAGAAAGCCCGTCTCGGCAAAGGCTCCAAGGCCGGTCATCTTTCCTATCTGGGCGATGCGGAGATTGGCGCCAACGTGAATATCGGCGCTGGTACTATCACCTGTAACTATGACGGCGCGAATAAGTCGAAAACCCTTATCGGCGACGACGTTTTTGTCGGCTCCGACACCCAACTGGTTGCGCCGGTCAGCGTCGCCAGCGGCGCTACGATCGCCGCCGGCACCACGGTGATGAAAGATGTCATTGGCGCTGAGCTGGTTTATAACCGCAAAGAGCAGAATCAGAAAGCGGGCTGGCAGCGTCCGGTGAAGAAAAAGTAACGTTTTGCGGTCGGCATCTGTCGGCCGTTGTTTTACCTATAAAAATATCCCCACTCTCTACAAGGCTCGGGGAACCGGCAAAGCCGGACTATCAGGTCGCATGACAACGAAATGGCGAAAAGCCATAAAGTCAGGAAAACATTATGTGTGGAATTGTTGGCGCAATAGCGCAGCGCGATATTGCAGAAATTCTGTTGGAAGGTCTGCGTCGTCTCGAATATCGCGGTTATGACTCGGCCGGTCTGGCCGTGGTGGATCGACAAGGGCACGTCACGCGCCTGCGTCGTCTCGGCAAAGTACAGAAGCTGGCGGAAGCGGCGGAAGAGCATCCGCTGATTGGCGGCACCGGGATTGCCCACACCCGTTGGGCAACGCACGGCGAGCCTTCAGAAGCCAATGCCCATCCGCATATCTCTGAACATATCGTTATCGTACATAACGGCATTATTGAGAATCATGAGCCGCTGCGTGAACTGCTGATCGAACGCGGTTACCACTTTGCGTCTGAAACCGACACCGAAGTGGTGGCGCATCTGGTGCACTGGGAGCAGAAGCAGGGCGGCTCGCTGCGTGATGTGGTGCTGCGTGTGATCCCGCAGCTGCGCGGCGCATATGGCATGGTGATCATGGACAGCCGCGACCCCTCGCTGCTGGTCGCTGCCCGCTCCGGCAGCCCGCTGGTGATTGGCCGCGGCGTCGGCGAGAACTTTATCGCCTCTGACCAGCTGGCGCTGCTGCCGGTGACCCGCCGCTTTATCTATCTGGAAGAGGGCGACATCGCGGAGATTACCCGCCGCGAAGTGACCATTGTGGATGCGCAGGGCAACAAGGTGCAGCGCGCAGAGATCGAATCCAACGTGCAATACGATGCCGGTGACAAAGGCGCTTATCGTCATTACATGCAGAAAGAGATCTACGAACAGCCGATGGCGATCAAAAACACCTTAACCGGTCGTTTCAGTCATGGCGAAGTGGATCTCAGCGAGCTGGGACCAGAAGCGGAAACGCTGCTGAGCCAGGTTGAACATGTTCAGATCATCGCCTGCGGCACCTCATATAACTCCGGCATGGTGGCGCGCTACTGGTTTGAGTCGCTGGCTAACATGCCTTGCGATGTGGAGATCGCCTCTGAGTTCCGCTATCGCAAGTCCGCGGTGCGTAAGAACAGTCTGCTGATTACGCTGTCGCAGTCGGGTGAGACCGCAGATACCCTGGCGGCGCTGCGGTTGTCAAAAGAGCTGGGCTATCTCGGCTCGCTGGCTATCTGTAACGTGGCCGGTTCGTCGCTGGTGCGTGAATCTGACCTGGCGTTGATGACCAGAGCGGGCACCGAAATCGGCGTCGCCTCGACCAAAGCCTTTACCACGCAGCTGGTCGTGCTGCTGATGCTGGTGGCGAAGCTGGGTCGTCTGCATGGCATGGCGGCGGAAATCGAGCATGAGATTGTTCACGGGCTTCAGGCATTGCCAAGCCGTATCGAACAGATGCTGGCGCAGGATAAGGTGATTGAAAACCTGGCGGAAGGCTTCTCCGATAAGCATCATGCGCTGTTCCTTGGCCGCGGCGATCAGTATCCCATCGCCATGGAAGGGGCGCTGAAGCTGAAGGAGATCTCCTATATCCATGCGGAAGCCTATGCGGCAGGCGAGTTGAAGCACGGTCCGCTGGCGCTAATCGATGCCGATATGCCGGTCATTGTCGTGGCGCCTAACAATGAGATGCTGGAGAAGCTGAAGTCCAATATCGAAGAGGTGCGCGCGCGTGGCGGCCTGCTTTACGTGTTTGCCGATCAGGATGCCGGATTCAGCGACAGCGCAGGCATGAAGATTATTTCTCTGCCGCATGTGGAAGAAGTGATTGCGCCGATCTTCTACACCGTGCCGTTGCAGCTGCTTTCCTATCATGTCGCCCTGATCAAGGGCACCGATGTCGACCAGCCGCGAAATCTCGCCAAATCCGTTACCGTCGAGTAACGTCAACGGGCCCTGACGGGCCCGTTGAGTTTTCAGCGTGGCGCCAGCTGGCTGATAAACAGCCCGGCGGCGCTTACCGCATCTACTGCGATTTTCCCCAGCCGCGAACGAATCGCATCCGCCAGTGCGATGGTGGAGAAGCCGGTGCAGGA
Organism: Pantoea osteomyelitidis; assembly: GCF_044342975.1. Classification (NCBI taxonomy): domain Bacteria; kingdom Pseudomonadati; phylum Pseudomonadota; class Gammaproteobacteria; order Enterobacterales; family Erwiniaceae; genus Pantoea; species Pantoea osteomyelitidis. Next base: position 147,181 of record NZ_JBGFSN010000011.1, on the reverse strand, counting down.
AAAGGCGATCACCTCCACGCCCTGACGATAAAGCGCGTCGGCACAGGCCAGCGCGCTTTCCTGTCCCTGCGCCGAGAGCAGGCCCGTGGTGTTAAACACCCCGTCAGGACGGGAGTAAAGCACCTTTTCGCCCAGCAACGCGCGAAACGGCGCGGGTGCGGCGGCGCCGATGCCCATTACCGCCACCGGCCGCTTCAGCATCGCAGCCACGCTGGCCGAGGCGCTGCCCGCGCTGATGACCGGTATGGCAACCGCCTCGCGCAGCGCATCTAATCCCGGATCCGCCGCGCAGCTGAGGAACAGCGCGTTACAGCCTTCCGCTTCCAGCTCGCGGCCCAGATTGATGATCTTAGGTACGGCGATCGCTTCACTGTCGGCATCAAAAATCCCGCTGCGCTGATCTGCAATGCAGCGGCTGATGGAATTAATGCCATACTCCTGCTGAATCAGACGACCATGCTCTCCGACAAATGCCGGATCGTCATGAGTTAACACCCGAATAATGCCCAGCATGTGTAACCCCTGTCAGAAAAAACGGTGATCGGCGGGCAGCGTGATAGCTGGCTCATCAGCTCTGAACAGCAGGGTAGGATGCGTGCCGCCCAGCTGCGCATAACCGTTGCTCACTGAAATCCAGTTTCCTTCCGGCAGGCCAATCACCTCCAGCGTCGGTTCCAGCGTCAGCAGCTCACGGATGCGCTGCTCACGCGTTTCGCCCTGATGGCCCTGCGGCAGCGCGTTGGTAAAGTGCGGATTGATCTGCAACGGAAACAGGTTCAACGCGTCGAAGCCGCCGGGATCGGTAATCGGCATATCGTTGGTGGTGCGAATGGTCGGGCAGGCCAGGTTAGAACCGGCGCTCCAGCCCACATACAGCGCGCCCTGTTTTACCGCCTGACGAATCGGCTCCAGCAGGCCGCGTGCGCGGCACTCTTTCAGCAGATTGAAGGTGTTGCCGCCGCCTACCATCACGATCTCCGCTTCCGCCAGAGCTGCCTGCGGATCGGCAACGTCGTGGATGCCGGAAATTTCCAGATTCAGCGAGGCCAGCGCTGCGCGCACTTTGTCGCTATAGGCGTCCCAGCTCTGGGTCACACCAGCAAACGGAACGAACAGCACCTTACGACGACCGGCCAGCTGCTTTTGCAGCACCGGCACGGCAAACTCCAGATAGCCTGAACCCGGCAGTACCGAGTTACTCAGCAACAGCAATTCCATCTCGTCTCTCCTCTTACAGCAGGTTACGCAGCAAATCGGCCAGCAGCTGGTTAGACAGGATCACCGGCTGCGTGACGTGGCGGGCGCAAACGTCGCGGTGCCTGCCGGTATAGCCCATGCAGTCGGTGAGGATCACATCCGCGCCTTGCTCCGCCAGCGCCCGCGCCGCTGCGGCAACTTCATCATCGCTCGCGGTGTAGGGTGACGCCACGGCAAATACCGGCGTCACTGCCGCCCCTTTCCACTTCTTTAGCTCGCTGGCGATTTGCGATTCCAACGGCACCAGAATGCCTGCGCGGCGCGTGCCCACCAGCGCATTCAGCGTCGGCGGCAGGATCTGGTCCGGCTCGATCAGCCAGGCGCTGCGGCTGTGCAGGCCGTGGAATTCGCCGGTACAGAGCAGCACGATAATCTCGCAGCCCTGCTGTTCCAGCTCGAATATCTTTTCCTGCACGGCAATACCCACCGCAGGTTTGCCCATTACCACCGCACGCCCGTCGAGCAGACGTGAGGTGAGCACCGCGTTGCCCGGCTGTACCGCAAAGCGTTCGGCGATGGTGGCATCATCAAGACCGTCCAGCACGCCAGCGTGGATACAGGCTACATGCGCGGGCAGGACAGCGTCGAGAATCGGCGTGATATCGCTGCGCGGCGCCTGACCAATGGTCAGGGTACCGATTTTACCGATCGTCATCTCAGGCTCCCGGTTGACGTTTTTGCAGATGCACCAGTGAACCGTAGAGATTCAGCAGGTGCTGATATTCATCCCGGTTAAAGAATGCACAGGTGCCGCGGGTAAACTCTTTCGCCACTTCCACCGCATATTTACAGGCAAGGGCGATGTCGGTTTCATGGCTGGCGCCGGTACCGCAGCCCGGTACGATGCCCACGGCGGTAATGGCGACGCCAACCACCGGCGCGCGGGTGGCAATCGAGGGTTGCAGAATGCTGTTCAGGTGATAAACGCCGTTGCCGTACGGTGTGATGTCCTGAGTGGTGATGGGGAAGGTGACCGGCAGCTGACCGGTAGTCATCTCCATGATGCGCAGCAGATCTTCTGAGACGCGCAGGATGTAGCCCTCTTTCACCGTGGGCGAAATGGCAAAACCTTTGTGGTTGATGATGCGGTTGCCTTTAGTGGTATCGATAGAGAGTACGGCGTCCATCTCATCCGAAACTTCCTGCTCGTTCATATCTTCGGTTTCTACCGGCGAGTCCATGAAGTCCACTGGCTCATGCGGACGCGTCGGCGCATCCGGGCAGATATGGGTGGTGACGATCACATCGCCAGGCAGGCTGTCGCCCTGTCGCTGCATCTCCGCCAGCTTCAGCGCGCTTGCTACCGCCGCCACGGCGCCGTCGGCGTCAGAAACCATGCCGATACGGCCCGGACGTGCGCCGATACCGCCGAGACGGCCGACAATACCCAGCGTTGGCGCGCTGCCGCCGCTGCGTTTTCCCTGGGCGCCGGGGATGACGATCTTCACAAAATCGGTTTTACCCTTCGGTCCGCTGACTTCTTTAACGCTCACTTCAAGACCGCTGTAGCCCGCCAACAGCTCTTTAACCTTCTGGCCGCTGGCGTATGCGCTGTCGAGTAACTCAAATACCTGTAGTGTCTGTTGTAAGCTCATCGTTTTTCTCTGGAGAATAGAATTATTTTTTGCCGCCCGGCAGGACGGAACTAAAGAAGCTGAACAGGGCATCACCGGCAATCAGTCCGGCCGCCAACACTTCCATTTTATTACGCATCGACTCACCGCCTGTACGTAACAGCACAGAACGGATAACGATGCCGATAATCACGGCCCAGCCCGCGAGCGGGTTGTTGATCAGCAGGCCGGTCGCCAACAGCACGCCCATCTGACGGCCTGGCCCGCCGATCAGCTGGATCAGCGCGCCGGGAATGGCCCACATTAACAGAGACTTGGCGATGTCTATCGAAACGCCGGCATTGATCGCCGCAACATAGACTTTCGCTACTGGCGGCACCAGGCCCTGGCTAAAATAGTCCTTGAAGATAAACAGCACTACCGGCATGGCGACCACAAAGGCCAGCATGGCGGCAAACAGCTGCTGGCGGCGGCCTTCCAGCTCAAAACGGCTGTGCTCGCCTTTGCCGCGCAGGATCCAGCCCGCTTTGAGGTCGTAACCCATATCGGCGAACGCCGGGCCGGTGGCGGCGGAGAAACCGCATAGCATGGCCAGCGCTTCCGGCGGAAAACCGATCAGGATGCCGATCAGCAGGGTAATCAGCGCCACGGCAAAAGCCGGGAACCAGCCGGAGTGCATGGCCGCCAGGCCAACGATCATCTCATGCAGAAAGGCGGCGAATGCGGCGTAGATCACAAACGCCAGCAGCCACGGCAGCGAGAGATGGGCATACAGGCCGCTGCCCAGGGCGATCAGCATCGCTATCACTAAAAAGCCGATGGCGCCAAAGCGCAGCGTTTTGCCCACATGCGCATTCTGTGCGGCGGGCAGCGCTTCGTTGTTCTGCCCGGCGTAAGCGGGATCGGTTTTGCTGGTGCGGATCAGCTTAACGATCTGGAACAGTGCGACCACGCCAGCCCCGGCCATCACGCCGTGCGGGATGTAGAGCTTGTTGATATCGATGCCAAACAGCGGCTGCGAATAGCCGCGCAGCAGGAAGCCCACGCCCAGCATCCCCAGCGCCCAGATGTTGCCGATAAAGGCGGTGCCCAGCGCCGCCATGGGAAATTTAAACCAGGAGCCTACCGCGCCGATAGCGATACCGGTGCCGAGCAGCGCCGCCTGCTTGCCGCCCTGATCCCCCGCCTTGATCGATTCGGCGGCGGCAATACCCGGCGGCCATGCGCCTTCCGCCGGAAAGATGCGCGTATTGAACATACGATAAAGCAGATAGCCATCCAGCAGCATCGCCAGCGACACGCCGATAAACATCGGCATCACTAAATCCTGACGGCCAAACAGCCAGGGAATCGCAATCGGCAGCAGCAGCGAGTTGGCCGCGCCGAAGGTGGCCGACGAGGTAGCGCTCTGCGCCAGGTTCTGGATATGCACCGAGCGGAAACGGGCGAAGCTCTGTAGCGGAATACGCGCCACGATCATCGCCGCCATCGCGCCAATAATCGCGGTGTTCGGCGTCACGCCCAGGGTGGTTAACAGCTGGACGCCAATAATGGCGCCAAACACGCTGAGCGCCAGCAGCAATAGCAGCGTGGCGGGCGCAAAGCAGCTGGGGTGCGTTTCGTGTTCGTCAGGCTTTTTCTCGGTATGAACAGTGTGACTCACGGTAGTTCTCCTGGCACAGGCAAAGTGAAAACACTAAAGCGGATGGGTAACCAGCGTATCACCCGTTTTTTGCGCGATAGCGTTGGCCGTTTGTTTTAATAAAGAAGCAATGCGCTGAAGTTCATCCTGGGTGGCAAGCGCCTGCGGAAAAGAGAGGCAAAACGCCACGGCTTCATGACGGGCGGGATCGCCGACCGCACAGCTGACCGACGCGGTATCGGCGACCGATTCATTCACTGCGGTGGCAAATCCCAGCGCGCGCGCTTTGTCTATGGCTGCGGTCAATGTCGACTCGCTATAAGGCGTACCGCTCAGTTGCGACACTACCAGCGGGCTGGCGAAGAAATCCCGCAGCTGATGTTCAGGCAGGCGCGCCAGCAATACGCGTCCGGTTGAGGTTCCCCAGGCGGGCGATCGTGAACCAGGCCAGGTCACTACCGGCAGCGCGTGGCGTCCGTGGATTACGCGCAGCACCAGAATCTCCTGATTATCGAGCATGGAGATATAGCCGGTATAACCGGTGCGCTCGCACAGTGAATGCATCTCGGCGTCGACGTAATCGTTAAGCGTCGCCTGGCGGCTTACCAGATGAGAGGCGGAAAGAATCAGCGGACCGGGCAGAAAAGTGCCCTGCGCTTCATTTTTTTCCAGATAGCCATAGGATTCCAGCTGGCTCATCACGCGCGAAGCAGTGCTTTTCGGCATGCCGAGCTGATTTATCACATCGTTCACGCGGATACCCTCCTGACGAGCAATCATCAACTTAAGGATGCTGGCGGTAGTTTCTAACATTGACATGGTTAAGTCTCAATAAATGGGACCAGGTTCTTGTAAATGAGACTGCAAAATGAGTGCCAAAGATTACTACGCTGACTTTGCAGAAAAAACACAGGCGTGGAAAAAACTAACAGATCATAAACGGGCCCCATACGGGTGCAACGCTTTAAGCGGGTGCAGATTTTTGCCGTTTTTTTGCGCTGATTAATGCCGCGTAACAGCACGACGCCAGCGAAACTGATGTTATCTCAGGATAAAACTGGGCCGGTTTGCGGATTTCTTTTCTTTATTAGCCACGGACCTGCTCTGCTTTCCGGGCTGTCATAAAACTGTCATATTTCCTACATTTTACTGTCACTAAACTGTCCTATTTTGCCTCCAGCAGCAATCAACAATCTTATAAAACGGCAATTTGCCTGACCTTGCTCCCCTGGAGGGAATATGACACTGATGCGTAGCACCGTAGCCCGAATCCTCACCGCCACCCTCGCTGTAAGCGCGGTTTCTGCCTTTGCAGCCACCGACCTGACCGGTGCTGGCGGGACGTTCCCGGCGCCGGTTTATGCCAAGTGGGCAGCAGAATATCAGCAAGCCACCGGTAGTAAAGTTAACTACCAGGGTATCGGTTCGTCAGGTGGCGTGAAGCAGATTATCGCCAAAACTGTCGACTTTGGTGCGTCTGATGCGCCGCTGAAAGATGAAGACCTGCAGAAAAATGGCCTGTTCCAGTTTCCGACCGTAATCGGCGGCGTGGTGTTGGCAGTCAACCTGCCGGGCATCAAATCGGGCGAACTGACGCTGGACGGCAAAACCGTTGGCGACATCTACCTCGGTAACATCAAGAAGTGGAACGACCCGGCGATCGCCAAACTGAACCCGAACGTTAAGCTGCCTTCTACCAACATCAACGTGGTTCGTCGCGCTGACGGTTCCGGCACCTCTTTCGTCTTTACCAGCTATCTGGCGAAAGTGAACGAAGAGTGGAACAGCAAAATCGGCAAAGGCAACACCGTTAACTGGCCGACCGGTCTGGGCGGTAAAGGTAACGACGGCGTAGCCGCATTCGTGCAGCGTCTGCCTGGCTCCATTGGCTACGTTGAGTATGCCTATGCCAAGCAGAACAACCTGACTTACACCAGGTTGCTTGATGCAGATGGCAAACCGGTTGCGCCGAACGAGCAGAGCTTCAGCAATGCCGCAAAAGGCGCCGACTGGAGCCAGTCTTTTGCCCAGGATCTGACCTATCAGAAAGGCAATGACGCCTGGCCTATTAGCTCCACCACTTTCATCCTGGTTTACAAAGATCAAGCGAATGCTGATAAAGGTAGTGAAGTGCTGAAGTTCTTTGACTGGGCTTACAAAAACGGCGGCAAGACAGCCACCAGCCTGGATTACGCCACGCTGCCTGATTCGGTCACCGAGCAGATCCGTGCAGCCTGGAAATCCAATATCAAAGACAGCTCCGGCAAAGCGCTTTACCAGTAATGGCATACCAGAGGCCGAATCCGTTCGGCCTGTTACAACGGGCGGCATTGATGTCGCCCTGACTTCCTCTGAATACTGAGACTTCTATGGCTGCTACTAAGCCGACGTTCAAAGCGCCGGGCAAGCAAGGGGACATCATTTTCGGTGCGCTGGTTAAGCTGGCTGCGCTGGTTGTGCTATTGCTGCTGGGCGGCATCATCGTCTCCCTGATCATCTCTTCCTGGCCGAGCATTCAGAAATTTGGTTTCTCGTTTCTCTGGACCAAAACCTGGGATGCGCCCAACGAACAATTTGGCGCGCTGGTACCGATCTACGGTACTGTCGTGACCTCCATCATCGCGTTGGTTATCGCCGTGCCGGTGAGTTTCGGCATCGCCCTGTTCCTGACCGAACTGGCGCCGGGCTGGCTGCGTCGTCCGCTGGGCACCGCCATCGAGCTGCTGGCGGCGATTCCGAGCATTGTTTATGGCATGTGGGGACTGTTTATCTTCGCCCCGCTGTTTGCTGAATATTTTCAGACGCCGGTCGGCGATGTGATGGCCAATATTCCGATTATCGGCGAGCTGTTCTCCGGCCCCGCCTTCGGCATCGGCATTCTCGCGGCGGGCGTGATCCTCGCTATTATGATCATCCCTTATATCGCTTCGGTGATGCGCGATGTTTTCGAACAGACGCCGGTGATGATGAAAGAGTCGGCCTATGGCATCGGCTGCACCACCTGGGAAGTGATCTGGCGCATCGTGCTGCCCTTTACCAAAAACGGGGTGATTGGCGGCGTAATGCTGGGGCTGGGTCGCGCGCTGGGTGAAACCATGGCGGTGACCTTTATCATCGGTAATACCTACCAGCTCGATAACGCCTCGCTGTTTATGCCGGGCAACAGCATTACCTCGGCGCTGGCGAACGAATTTGCCGAAGCGGAATCGGGCGTTCATGTGGCGGCGCTGATGGAGCTGGGGCTGATCCTGTTTGTGATTACTTTTATCGTGCTGGCGATTTCCAAGCTGATGATTCTGCGCCTGGCGAAAAGTGAAGGAGCGCGTTCATGACGACGATAGAAATGCAGGCGCGTGCTGAATTGCAGGCGTCACGCCGTAAAATGCAATCCTGGCGCAGCGTCAAGAACAAAATTGCCCTGACGCTGTCGCTGCTGACCATGGCGTTTGGCCTGTTCTGGCTGGTCTGGATCCTCTATACCACGCTGGCGCGCGGCATCGATGGTTTGTCGCTGTCGCTGTTTACCGAATCGACGCCGCCGCCGAATACCGCGGGCGGCGGGCTGGCGAATGCGCTGGCGGGCAGCGGACTGCTTATTGTTTGGTCAACGGTGATTGGCACCCCGCTGGGCATTATGGCTGGCATCTATCTGGCTGAATATGGCCGTAAATCCTGGCTGGCCGAGGTGATTCGTTTTATTAACGATATCCTGCTGTCAGCACCGTCAATTGTGGTCGGTCTGTTTGTCTACACCCTGGTGGTAGCGAAAATGCAGCACTTTTCCGGCTGGGCGGGCGTGATTGCGCTGGCGCTGTTGCAGGTGCCGATCGTCATCCGTACCACCGAAAACATGCTGCGTCTGGTGCCGGATAGCATGCGCGAAGCGGCCTATGCGCTGGGCACGCCGAAGTGGAAGATGATTTCCGCCATTACGCTGAAAGCTTCCGTGTCGGGCATTATCACCGGCGTGCTGCTGGCTATTGCCCGTATTGCCGGCGAAACCGCCCCGCTGCTGTTTACGTCGCTCTCGAATCAGTTCTGGAGCACCGACATGATGCAGCCGCTGGCGAACCTGCCGGTCACCATCTTCAAATTCGCTATGAGTCCTTTTGCCGAGTGGCAGAGCCTGGCCTGGGCGGGCGTGTTGATTATTACCCTGTGCGTGCTGCTGCTGAATATTGTAGCGCGCGTGATTTTCGCCAAAGGCAAACACTAATTTATTTCCGGCGCGGCCAGTGGCGGCGCTGCACAAGAGAGATGAGCAATGAGTATGGTAAATTCAACTCCCGGAAAAATTCAGGTTCGTGATTTGAACTTCTATTACGGGAAATTCCATGCCCTGAAAAACATCAACCTGGAGATTGCCAAAAACCAGGTGACGGCATTTATCGGACCTTCCGGCTGCGGCAAATCGACGCTGCTGCGTACCTTCAACAAAATGTATAACCTCTACCCCGATCAGCGTGCTGAAGGGGAGATTTTGTTGGATGGTGATAATATTCTGGCTTCTCATCAGGATATCGCCCTGCTGCGCGCCCGCGTCGGCATGGTGTTTCAGAAGCCGACGCCGTTTCCGATGTCGATTTATGACAACATCGCCTTTGGCGTACGCCTGTTTGAAAAGCTTTCCCGCGCCGATATGGACGAACGCGTGCAGTGGGCGTTGACCAAAGCGGCCCTGTGGACAGAGACCAAAGACAAGCTGCACCAGAGCGGTTACAGCCTTTCCGGCGGCCAGCAGCAGCGTCTTTGCATTGCGCGCGGCATCGCTATCCGCCCGGAAGTATTGCTGCTTGATGAGCCTTGCTCTGCCCTCGACCCGATCTCCACCGGTCGCATCGAAGAGCTGATCACCGAGCTGAAGCAGGACTACACCGTGGTGATTGTGACGCACAATATGCAGCAGGCGGCGCGCTGTTCCGATCATACCGCCTTTATGTATCTGGGCGAGTTAATCGAATACAGCGACACGGATACGCTGTTCACCAAGCCGCACCAGAAACAGACTGAAGATTACATCACCGGCCGTTACGGCTGATTTGACGGGAGAGACACATGGATAACCTGAATCTGAATAAACACATCTCCGGTCAGTTCAACGCTGAGCTGGAACATATCCGCACCCAGGTGATGATCATGGGTGGGCTGGTGGAGCAGCAGCTCACCGACGCGATTACCGCCATGCACAATATGGATGGCGAACTGGCGCAGCGCGTGATCGACGGCGACCAGAAGGTCAACATGATGGAAGTGGAGATTGATGAGTCATGCGTACGCATCATCGCCAAGCGCCAGCCTACCGCCAGCGATTTACGTCTGGTGATGGCGATCATCAAAACCATTTCTGAGCTGGAGCGTATCGGCGACGTAGCGGAGAAGATCAGCCGCACCGCGCTGGAGAAGTTTGGTCAGCAGCATCAGCCGTTGCTGGTGAGCCTTGAGTCGCTGGGCCGCCACACCGTACAAATGCTGCATGATGTGCTGGATGCTTTTGCCCGCATGGATCTCAACGCGGCGATCGAGATTTATCGCGAAGATAAGAAAGTCGATCAGGAGTATGAGGGTATTGTCCGTCAGCTGATGACTTACATGATGGAAGATCCGCGCACCATTCCCAGCGTGTTGACTGCGCTGTTTTGCGCGCGCGCCATCGAGCGTATCGGTGACCGCTGCCAGAACATCTGCGAAATCATCTTCTATTTCGTTAAGGGTCAGGATTTCCGTCACGTTGGCGGCGATAAGCTGGATCAGCTGCTGGCGGGAGAAGATGGCGGCAGCAAGCCCGCCTGATGCTGGTTTTGCCGTGATCCTGTTAACGCAGAATCACGGCTCTACCTGATGATTGCTGTCTGGATTGTCCGACACCCCCTCTTTATACTTGACGCACTTTTCTCGTATCAGGTGCTGATCGATGTCAATTTCTACAAGCAGCAAGCGGAGCGTGACGCCTGGCAGAGCCATGTTGGCGGCCATCAGCGGCTACGCCATGGATGGTTTCGATCTGCTCATCCTCGGCTTTATGCTGCCTGCCATCAGCCTGTCACTGGCGCTTGATCCCGCGCAGGCCGGATCGCTGGTTACCTGGACATTGATTGGCGCGGTAGTGGGCGGCATCGTCTTTGGACATCTCAGCGATCGTTTTGGCCGTATTCGCGTGTTGACCATCACCATCTTGATGTTTTCTGTCTTTACCGGCCTCTGCGCTGTGGCGCAGGGGTATTGGGATCTACTGGCTTACCGGACACTGGCGGGCGTAGGGCTTGGCGGTGAATTTGGTATTGGTATGGCATTGATTGCCGAAGCCTGGCCAGTGGAAAAGCGCAATCGTGCATCGGCCTGGGTAGGAATCGGCTGGCAGCTCGGCGTGCTGCTGGCGGCCTTTATTACGCCGCCGCTGCTGAATATGATTGGCTGGCGCGGCATGTTTTTGGTTGGCTTGATGCCTGCCATCGTCTCTTTCTTCATTCGTCGCAGCATGGGCGAACCGGAAGGCTATACGCGACAGGTACGTCATGTTCCCCTACTTTCGTTCCCGGCGCGCCTGAAGCTTCTGTTCCGCGATCGCGCCACCAGTAAAGCGAGCCTCGGGATTCTCATTCTCTGTTCGGTGCAAAACTTTGGCTATTACGGATTGATGATCTGGATGCCTGGCTATCTGTCGTCCAGCTTTGGCTTCAGCCTGACGAAATCTGGCCTCTGGACAGCCGTGACGGTTGTGGGCATGACCTTTGGCATCGGGCTGTTTGGCGTGCTGGCCGATCGCTTTGCCCGCTGGAAAATTTTCCTGATCTATCAGTTCGGGGCCGTGGTGATGGTAATCATCTACGCGCAGCTCCGCGATCCCACAGTGATGCTGTTTACCGGCGCGCTGATGGGAATGTTTGTGAACGGTATGATTGGCGGCTACGGTGCGCTGATCTCTGATACTTTTCCGCCGCAGGCGCGGGCTACCGCGCAAAACGTATTGTTTAACCTGGGGCGCGGCGTCGGGGGATTCGGTCCGCTGGTTATCGGTCTGCTGGCAGCAAAACTCTCTTTCGTTGCGGCGATTACGCTGTTAGCGCTGATCTATTTGCTGGATATTGTCGCTACGCTGTTCCTGCTACCAAAGAAGCAGAGCAAAGAAGATACATTGGGCGCGATCGGCTAGAAAGGGAAACCGCAGAAGCTTTCCCTTTCCGGCGGCAAACAGCACGCTTCAGGCAATAGCCCAGCCTCGCTCGCGCCACAGCGCGGGCAGCTGCGCCATATCATCGAAGCGGGTTACCAGAGGGTGTTCGATAGGCGGATTATGCGTATCGGCGCAGTAGTAGAAAACCGGAATACCGGCGGCGATGCCCGCGCGCGCGCCTGCTTCAGAATCATCAATCAAAACGCAGTGCTCAATGGAAACCTGCATCTTTTCCGCGGCGTGATACATCAGCGCCGGATCGGGTTTCCAGCGCGCAATATCATAGCCGCTGAATAACCGGTCATCAAAAAAGCTCAGCATTTTCGTCAGGCCCAGCGAGTGCTGCATCTTCTTCACCGTGCCGTTGGAAACCACGCACATCGGCACTTTTACCTGCTCCAGCAGCGTTTTTGCGCCCTTAATGGGTTGCAAATGAAGATCAAACAGACGGGCCACCTCCTGGCGGTAGGCGCTTTCCACTTCCTGTTGCGGTAAGTCAGCCTGATGCGTCTCGCCTACGTCGTCTATGATGTCGTACAGCTTCACGCCTTTATATTTTTCAAACATTTCCTGCAGCGAGCATTCGATACCATAAAGGGCGAAGGTATTGACGTAAGCCTGGGTGCAGAGCATTTCGCTGTCTACCAGCGTGCCGTCGCAATCAAAAAACAGACATTTCACGGTCATCAGACGCAATCCTGTTGGTTATGGGCTTTACCACACTGTAACGCAATACACGTGGAATGCGACCCCGGCAACCGATGGCGAAAAATCAGTGTGCAGCAGGCGCAAAATCTATAGGATACGCGGCGATAAGTTTTTCTTTTGGATAGATGTCATGAGTAAACAGGCCCTTTTACAGCGTGTGTTCAGGCTACAGGAACACGGCACGACGGTGCGGACAGAGGTGATTGCAGGCTTCACCACTTTTCTCACCATGGTCTATATCGTTTTCGTTAACCCGCAGATTCTGGGCGCGGCCGGTATGGATACCCAGGCGGTATTTGTCACTACCTGCCTGATCGCCGCCTTCGGCAGTATCCTGATGGGACTGGTTGCCAATCTGCCGGTCGCTTTAGCGCCGGCGATGGGGCTGAATGCCTTTTTCGCCTTCGTAGTGGTAGGGGCGATGGGCTATTCCTGGCAGGTCGGTATGGGCGCCATCTTTTGGGGAGCGCTCGGTCTGTTAATCCTGACGCTGTTGCGCGTGCGCTACTGGATGATCGCCAATATTCCGCTCAGCCTGCGTGTGGGTATTACTGCGGGTATTGGTCTGTTTATCGCGATGATGGGATTGAAAAATGCCGGCATCATCGTGCCCAATGCCGATACGCTGGTCTCTGTGGGCGATCTCACCTCGCACAGCGTGCTGTTGGGGGCGCTGGGTTTCTTTATTATCGCCGTTTTGGCCTCGCGCAATATACATGCTGCGGTACTGGTATCGATTGTGGTGACGACCGCGATTGGCCTGCTACTGGGCGACGTAAAGTTCACCGGGGTCTTTTCTGCACCGCCATCGATCACGGCGGTTGTGGGTCAGGTGGATTTGAAAGGCGCGCTGAATATCGGCATGGCGGGTGTGATTTTCTCCTTTATGCTGGTTAACCTGTTCGACTCCTCTGGCACCCTGATTGGCGTGACCGATAAAGCGGGCCTGACGGATGAGAAAGGCACCTTCCCGCGCATGCAGCAGGCGCTCTACGTTGACAGCATCAGCTCGGTAACCGGCGCACTGGTCGGCACCTCTTCCGTCACCGCCTATATTGAAAGCTCTTCCGGCGTGGCGATTGGCGGACGCACCGGCCTGATGGCGGTGGTCACCGGCATTCTGTTCCTGCTGGTGATCTTCCTCTCGCCGCTGGCGGCGATGGTGCCGGGCTATGCGGCGGCTGGCGCATTGATTTACGTTGGCGTCCTGATGACCGCCAGCCTGTCACGCGTATGCTGGGACGATCTGACCGAAGCGGTGCCCGCCTTCGTGACGGCGGCCATGATGCCGTTCAGCTTCTCCATTACCGAAGGCATTGCGCTGGGCTTTATTGCTTATTGCGTGATGAAGCTGGGCACCGGCCGCTGGCGTGAAATCAGCCCGTGCGTTGTGGTGGTTGCGCTACTCTTCGTGCTCAAAATTGCCTTTGTTGACGCACACTGATTAACAATCGGGCGGGCCGTCATCGGCTCGCCTGATAATTAATAGTCGACTTCCTGCGGCATAGCGCGCTCGCCTGGCAAGCTGGTCAGCCTTAAGGTGCGTGGACCCATGTTCGGCTTATTCAGCTCCAGCTCGCGCAGTACCTTCCATTCATGATAGCGATCGATTTCCCAGAGATGCAGACGCTCGGTAGCGGGCGATAAGGCACATGACCAGACTAATGTCGGTTCGGTATCGCATATTGCCTGGATATCGGAATAACGCGTCGAGCGCAGGCGCCCCCAGGCGGGATGCAAACGCAGTGAATTTTCATCGTTTTCCGTTTCACCGATCAGCTTGCAAACGCTCTGACGCAGCGTCCAAATCTGCGTAACGGCTTCCATAAAGTCCTGCTGCGCGTTGATCCAGGTTTTTTCTGCGGAAGAGAGTCCCTGCAACAAATTTTCTTGTGTCTGACGGCTGTGGGCGCGCACGATTTCCATATCCAGCCCGGCGCGCTCGCCTTCTTCAGCCAGCAGGACGCCCACCATGTTGCCTGCATAGGCGATATTGAAGTCGGGCAGCTCGGGATCGGCAAAACAGGGACGTCCGCTGGCGCTGGTAATGAGGGCGGGCAAGGTAGTAATGCCATATACCCGACGCAGCAGTTCAGCCAGCATCAGGCGTGCAGCAATAAAACGATCGCGGCGTTTATCGCTAAGCTGCCGGGCGCTGTCCACTACCTCCTGAGGCAGAGTCAAATCCCCGGCCAGCATCTCCGGGTTACACATCCATCGTACAAAATGACTGGCCATCTTTTCACTCCGGAAAATGAGAGGCAAACACACAACAGCAGCATTGTAAGAATTTTCTTGGCGTTTTGCATTCAGATTTAATTTATAACGCTTTCTTAAAATTTAATGCCATGCTTACAGGGTTAGAAAATCCTTTCCTGCCATGAGATAAGTGCGTAACCTTTCTGAATTATACTTCTCCGGCTGCGACAGCATTATTAAAAAGTAATAAAATTCAAAAATCTGCCCGGAAAATTATCATTCATTTGCCGGGCAAGTTTGCTAAATATCAACCTTCAGTGGTGAGGTAAAAGGCTTGAAGGAATTAATAATCTTTACGTAGTGCTTACGTTGATATTCTGTAAATTCATTAGTGGTATTAAGTGTAAAAACAATGATGTGATTGCTGTTCGGATTAGTTATTTTATGGTAGGGAAGCTGGATAATCGACTGTACCTGCCTGTTCCATTCGCCCTCATAGAGATATTTATTAGCAACCTGAATCACCGGTAATTTCAGGGGGCCGATTTCATTTTTCAGCATTTTCCCTTCCATCTCAAAGGCAGGCAGCCTGTCGCGCAGCGCATCCATCTCTTGTTCACAATATTGTTCGGCTGTTTGCTCATCGTCCAGAAAAGCACGATTGATGACGATGTTGTATTCTTTTTGGTCTGGATCGCGATACCTTAAAATATTGACACTTTCCTCCAGTGCGGGCGCATCAGTTATAAAGGTCCCTTCATAAAGGGTATAAGTTAAATTTTTTATACTCATACGAAACTACTCTTCTGCTTTTATAGTGTTTAAGGTAAAGGTCTTATTTCAACGCGTCGGTTGAGCTTCCGGCCATCTTCAGTGAAGTTTGTCGCAACAGGGCGGGCATCAGCAGCCCCTTTGGTAATAAATTGGTTTTCAGATGAATGCGTTTCTTTGATTAACCAATCGCGTACGGCTATAGCCCTGTCCAGTGATAGCTGCTGGTTGAGCTCAGGTGTCCCGGTATTATCAGAGTGTCCGGTGATCAAAAATCGGACCTCTGGATTTTTTCTGATTAAGGGAATTAATTCGGTTAAGGTCTTTTCACTATCTGGCGTCAGGACGGCGCTGCCCCTGGCGAACAGGGAGATCGACTGATAAAGGGGGACGGCATAAAATTTTGCTATTTCGTTTTCAGTATCAGTTAATAGTTTTTCACAGGTTGATCGGGTAAATAAAATCAGATTCAACAGAGAATTTTCTACACAGGCCACTAAGTGAGTTTTGTCCTGTTTAATGGCCGTCATCCTGGCAGTTTTTTCAGCCATAGCAGCGACATTGAGGTTTTCGAACTGATAAAGGTTTTCCCGTGCTTTTGAGATTCTTTCACTCTGTCTCCATACGCTAAAAAGCAGCAAGAATGCGAGAAATATTGCTGCTGCATAGCTTCCGATAAACCAGGGATTAGCTGCCTTTGACGCTGTTGTTAGCGGCACGATGGTTTTCGGCTCCTGCTGCCGTTTCGCTGGAAGCAGTAAACCAGGCAATGGCGGACGTGAAACGGAGGAGGACAGGCCCGGCAATAGCCCGTATTTATCACATATCCAGTTAGACCAGGCGCCATGTCGGCTAAATCCATACCCGTGATCGGCAACCAATATGCGGCTCAGCTTCAGCGGCCCTGTCGCGTCGAAAAAAGTCTGCAGGCTGGCAATGATTTTCGTTTCATTCATCCATGAAAATAGCAGGGTCATCATGGCGTTGCGTTGTTCAACATGGCAGGGCTCGCCGTTGTGGCTGAGTTGGGCGTCATGCATCATTGTCTCTATAGCATCGGTTACCCGCATTTCCGTTCGTTGTGACAGATCGATGTTACCTGACCAAAAGACATAGTCAGGATTATGGGATTTCCTCTCATGGCTCAGCCGGGCGTAGATCGCCAAAATACAGGGAAGTTTTTCAGCGACGTTCAGACAAAACAGCGAATTTTTCCAGGCCGTAAGTTGAGAAATTATAATGGATTCATTATCAAAACCATCCGGTAAAAAGGGAAAATAGAGCGAAACCTCAAGGGGCTGCCCGGTTTCGTGTAATTTTTCCAGACGGTACGCGATATCTGTGGCCGAGGGCGTCAGCAGCCAGGTGATTTGGTGATCGAAACGACTGCCGAGAGTAGCTGGTTGTTTATCAAACCAGCGCGCAGCCCAGGGACCCGTAATCAGAATGACGATTTTAGGCAGAACCGTTATTAGCTGTTCAGACGGAGGCTCTACCCTGGCTTCTGGTTTATCACTGGCAAAGCTGGATTTTAGCGGCATAAGCAGCATAAATAACGGAATGATAAAGAGCCACCAGGGGAGAACTGACCGGGATAAAATAAAGATGGCAGTAAGACTAAGAGAGGCGAGCAAGAAAATCGCCAGCGTGGCAGCTTTGATTTTTTTATCTTTAATAACCATCACAACAAGCTTCCCAGATAAAAAATGCTCAGTATCCATAACATAATTAAAGCAGCGAGCAGGCCTGCACCTTCAGGCAGCGCAATACGATGGCGCAGTGGCGCAGAAACAGGCAGCGCTGATAACGGCTCAGATGGCTCAATTATTGAATGCGGCAATACTGGCGTCGATTTAACCGGGCCTGAATCCGGTGCTAAATGGGCCGGAACGTTGGCCAGTGCTGCTATTAACGCTTTATCCTGTGGAGCCAGCGTAGAATAAAGCAGAGCGATGCGGCAGGCGTAGCGCTTTGCAGGCTGGCAAGCATTCTCCAGCATTTCAGTAAAAACCACGGCAAAATGATCTTCGCCGCTCTTATGTCCATACAGCGCATGCTCCAGCGAATAATCACCCCAGCTAAAGAATTTGCGATCCAGTCGGGTCTCGGTGTGTTTATCTAACCAGAGCGTAATAAGCCAGCAAAGCCGTTGAACATCTGCATCTGCAACGCATTCTTTGTGCAGGCAAATCTGAAGTTGCCTTATCAGCCGCACCATTTTCTGCTGAAAAGCAGAAAAAGAGGGAATAATTCCGTTAAAAGAAAGAAGCGTATTGATGCTGATGATTTTTTTTATATAAAAATCACTGTTTACCATTTTATCTCTACCGCCTCTCCCCAGCTGGAATCTGGAAAACAGGGGATCATCCTGATAATTTCAGGGATATAGCAGGGGTAAGTAGTGAATTTAATTTCTAATGTCACTTTACCTTCCACTGCGGAGTCGAACTTTTGTTTGAGTTCTTCTGCTGTAAATACCAGCTCATCAATTAGATGTTTTCTGCTGTTGAATACCGTAACATGCCAGTGTTCGATCTGTTCAGGTGAGAACAGAAGCTTGTCTTTATCAATAATAATTTTTTTCTGATAGGGTGAGACAAGCCTTTCCTCCCATTTTTCTTTGTTAACCGGTGGGGTGGAGAAGAAATTAATACGTTCTTCACTAATTACTTCAGGCTGAACTGCGTGCTTTTTAAAGCTTATTCCGCTGGCATATTCAAATTCACGCAGAGAACGCACTGACCCTGGCGCATAAATACCCAGCTCGCAATTGTTATCTTTTTTTATATCAAAAAAATGACGCAGTCTTTTGTTTGAAAGGCAGTTCCTCTCCCACCAGATCATCTCAACTTGACCATTTTTTTTAGCCTCCTTATTATGGTCATCCCAAACCTTTACATTCTTACGATTGTAATAATGCCACAACAAAATTCTGTGTGGCGTATAAATATCATAACCATGGGTAAAAGCTCTGGCAGACATCATAATTTCTTCGCCGCAAAAAAATATTTGCGGGTCGTTTGGCACTTCTTTTACAAACGAGCCTTCAGCAAAGATAAATCCGCCTGCGAGATACATGCTGCGCACAGGGGTATCACTGCTATATGACACAGGGAAAGTGATAGGGATACTGTCATCATTGAACTTCAGAAAGGCTATTCTGCTGATCTGATCAATTTTAAGCCTCTCCTCTTCATTAGCCGGGTCATAACCTGTCGGATAATGCGAAAGCACCGGCTTAGCGCTTTTTTCTTTCAAGCTTGTCAACAATACGATCATTTCACTATCCCAACTCTCTATAAAGCGACAGTGAGAATCAATCTGTAAAAAATACGCTTCATTGTCGTAACACTTTTCCGCCATGTTTCTGGCCCAACAGGCACCCTGGCTACGGTGATATCTCACATTAATAATGTCAATGCGCGCCCCGTTAAGTTTGTATTCCAGCAGTTCAAAGTCATTCAGCATGGATGTATTGATTAGCTTCATGCCTGCCTGCAGAAATATCTCTGTACTTTCATTGTTTTGCCAGCATACGGCAACATGTAACTTTTCTGGCGAAGCAGCCTGGCTAACCAGGTTTTTTATCGTCGGGACTAATTCCGGGTCCCGATAGCTGGCGATGCTGGCAAATATCCGAAACATATCTGACTAAAATCCCTTTTGTTTAATTAATGGTAAACGTAATCTGCGCTTGTGCTTTGAAAGCGCCGCTAACAGGACGAACGCCAGGCATTACCGGGAATAAAATCGCTTTCCAGTTGAATTTTGCTTGCGAACCCGATGCAGTATTGCTTTTTATCTCAAATGAATCCGCTCTGTTTAACAACAGTTCTTTTCCCTTGCTGTCCTGAATTTTTATTCCCAGAGCGTTGATGGATCCTGACGCATCCTGGACTTTGATATACTTCGAATCGGAGGAGGGCGTATCGGTATTAATATGAGCAGAAGCTGAGTAAGTGCCGTAATCGGTTTTACAGTTTATATAAAAATCTAGCGGCTTTTCTATTCCCTCTGTGGTCAGCGTACGCGAAGTCACGTGACCATAATCAATGTTGATGGTTTCGCTGACGTTACAGACTGGCGTGCTGACTATTTTTATATCATTAATATAAAGTTTTAAAGTCTGGTTAGCGGGGGTTTTATATTCAATCCAGTAATAAAGCAAATCGCCCGCAGACAGCACGATATTTCCGCTTTTATCAGATAACTTCAAATTTTCATTACTCTTGTAAAATTCTAGCCCAAAAAGGGATGCCTCGGGAACGTTTATCCTGCATTTCATGGTTGGCTCAGTGACATCACAGGGGCCATCTTGTTCTCTTGGGAAATAGCCATATGCGACGCCGTTTGAAAATACAGGCCTGACTCTTATTCCGGGAACCGATGTGGCATAGGAGTTATTTTGGGGATCGAAGCCGGTTAAATAATAAACGTCTCTCCCAACTTTATAACCTTTTTCACAGTTAATCCAGCTGACTTTTGTACCTAACCTCGGTGTTTCTGCTTTATAAAACGGCACAGACATATCCGCAGCAGCATCCGCATCTATTTTAAGCGTTATCGGCGGCAGCGTCATCGTTTGGTTTCCTGCATACGCAGGATCTAAATAGCAGATAGCCTGTACATGATGGGCGAAAAATAAACAAATAAGCAATATAAGATTTCTTCCTGACATGGTGATTACTCCTCGTTGCTTTGATGATCGTTTCCTTCCAGCCTGGCGATCATTTCTGAAGGTAAATGTTTAACTAATTCCGTAAAGCGCATTCCAATCATTTTTTCAGTAAACTCCAGCAATAAAATAACCGGACTACTGGGTTCTTTGCTGATAAACCAGGCCCTCACTTCCTGCAGGCGAGAAAGGGCGTCGGCGCGAGTAGCTAATGGTTGCACCCGCTGCGCCGCCATTATTTCAGGCTGCGGCGCATCGCTATATTCAGGGGTAACGTGACAGGCTTCGTCTGTGGTGCTGGTTACGACGGTATCATTTTCCGTTTCTTTGGCTTGATATGGATCTTGTTCAGGGGCTGGCTGTGGCATTGATTCATCGGTAATACAGATTGCCGGATCCTCTTTCGCCTGTTGTATGGACTTAGCGCCTGTAAAAATTTTTAAAATGTTTTCTAAAGCTGAGAACGTTGGGGCTTGTTCACCCAGCATCTCATTCAGCATCGCTTTCAGTTCTTTAAGGCAGTAGCCAGCTTGCTGTAATGCAGCAATTTCCCGATCGTTGCGTTTTTGCCATTCATCAAGCATGGCGTTAATTTGCGCGTCGGAAAATTCACTTCCTTCATGCTGCGTCAGTTTGGATTTTTCCAGCGCTTTTATCGTGATCTGCATCCCCAGTGCTCGGGGAAGCTCTTTTTGACGCAGGTCAGCAAGAAATCCCTGGTTATCTTCCAGTTCAGCTAACGCATTGGCGCGGATAACGGGTTCAAATTCTCCTTCATCAATGAGCTGAGGGTAGAGATCGTCGGGAAACTGCTTCAACAGTCGCAGCAGCGTGATCAGACCTTCCTCAACAGCAATAAGCCCAACCTGGCGTAGCCGACATCGCATCAGCGCGATAATTAACCTGATATCTTTACTGCGGCCGATAAGTTTTAAACAGTCGCTTTCGATTTCACGCCAGTTAAGCGGTTCCGGCGCCTCAACAAAGTTGCCATATTCGATTTCCTGCCGGGGTTGTAGCCTGGACTGTAAAAGAATAAAGTCCGCTTCGTAATCAAGCGGCTGTCCACAGGGCGCGTCCCCTGGGAGCGGCTGCAGCGCAGCATCAAAATATCCGTTTTTTTGCATCATCGTTTCCTTGTTTCTTTTCTGACGCGCTTCCAATGCGCAATGCAATTCAAATGCTATTGGTAATATTCCGGTTCGAAACTCATCCCTTTTACCGGCGTTTTGTTTTCATCTCTCTCAAGCCATGCCGCATAGCCCAGTTGATGCGTGCCATCCAGGGTCGCTTCAGGAATCTCGTCAGCGGCCAGAACCAGCTGTACATCCCATGCATATTCCAAACCGATAAAGTTACGCACCCATTCGCGCAAAACAGGTAAATCATTCCCCCAGGGGCTGAACAGAACATACTGTCTGAAATTCAATGGACCCAGCACCAGCCTGAATTTGTGCTGCTTGTCCTGAATCGCATTGCCCAGAATAGCGTCGTCGCCCAGCAGCGCGGCAGAGGAAAAATCGCCCAGGCTGCTCTGCTCGTTCTTGTCTAAATAGATCCATTGTTCAACGTATTCCTCTATCCTCACCGGGATATCGAAATAGTAAGTGAGCGCGCCTGCCAGCCCTTCCGGGTTACGTGCTTCACGGATTAAATGCGAGGTTGATGCAAGACGAGGGTGAACAGGCAGCAACGAGTCGGCAATATCTTTTGGATCCAGGCCGGCCAGGCTACCCGTATAAAAGGCGAAGCGTTCATCCGACTTTCTGTCGAGCGAAGCCGTATCCTGAGAAATAAACCATGCCCGGTAAAACAGAGACAGCGCACGATGGTGGAAAATGTTAACGAAATTCGTCAACGTTCGATCCTGATGTTCCGACCAGGCATAGGCTTGTTCAGAAAAATGCAGGGGCATCGCCCCTTGCGGCCCCCATATCCCCAGACTGAACAGATCAACTTCCAGCTTGCCTTCCGTTTCCCTGATACGGGCAATTTCACGCGGCGCGAAAGCCAATTGCGCAATCTGACCCAGGCGAAAAGGTTCCTGGAAAGGACGGATCGCTTTGCCTGGCGCGGGCATATCCGGCATACGGGCGGCCATGGCGCGCATCAGGCTGACAAAGCTGGTTTCCCAGGGGAAATTTTGCTGATACCAGTCGGAAAACAAAGAGACATCCTGACGGTTTGACGGTATCGAATTCGTGGGCTGCTGATCCATTACAGACAACCTCTTTTTCCCGGGCGCGCATTCCAGCGCCCGACTAACCCTCGCTGCATGGACTGCAGCGCCGTTTCGGTAAAAATATTGATCGCAGCGTGGCGTGAAAAATAGTTTTCCAGAACCAGGCCAAACAGGTAAGGGCTTATGCCAGAAAAACCTTCTTCATCTACAGTCAATACACAGCGCACGCCACGGCCATAAACCAGCAACCCTTTTCCAGGCAGGCGTCGAATCACCGGCTCTGTTTTACATCCTACAAGGCTGTTTACCTGCGATAACGAAACGTGATCCGCAGCATTAATAAACAGACGCAGCATGTTGCGCAGCGACTCGCCGCCCGACTTATGCTCCATATCAGACAGAGGCAAATAGTTAAAGCTGAGTTGACGAATCAAACGCCAGGCAGCTTCACCTGTTGCAAAAGGAGGGCGCGGGGCGCTGGGCTGGCTAAGAAAGGTCGCAGCATGAATGGGAACGGCATCCGACATGATCAGATCTGGCATGCCGTTATGCATAAGCAAGCGTGGCAGATCCCGATTAGTAACCAGCGCCTCAACGGAAAGATAGCGAATATTCTCACTCCATGGCGCTTCGTTCTGATCAACCAGAGAAACAAACATTTCCGTTCCCAGATAAGGCGTACGGGTGTCATATTTACGACGATTGTTCTGCTTAATTCTGGGTTCTCTTTTAACAGAAAAGTAGCGGCCAGCATTACCGATATCGCTGTGTTTCATCTGAAAGAGCGGGTTAAAAAGCACTTCTTCGCTTTTCTCCGCCTGTTGTCCCATTACCTTGCGGATGGCGAACACCTCATAATCCACCGGACGACTGCGATCGGGCACGACATGAAAATCATTTTGCGCACGATTGATCTCGATTTTATCCACCCGCTTCGGGAACAGATTAATGACGGGCGTGCAGAAAAGCAGGAACCTGTTAGCGTCAACGTGACCAATCAAATTTTGTGGTAGGCGATCCAGTAACAGGATGATTTCCATTTCCGAACCGGGATTATTCCTGGTGCCTCTGTTCAGCTGATTTAGCGTGAAAAAGTAAAAGCGCTGGCGGCAGGAAAAATACTCATGAACCAGATTATGGCCATGAAACATATTCCACTCCAGAGGCAACAGGGATTGGTCAGGCTGAAAACCTTCATAACTGACGGCATCCCGGCTAATGATCTCATCAACCGTTTTTTCCTGCTGAACATGGCGAATAATCATCGCGACATGACCGCTATGAATCAGTTCAAAAATATGGGAAACAACGCTCTCTTCACCATTAATATAGAGAGGTAGCCTGTCCAGTCTTTCAAGCTGGGAAAAAGATTTATCGCCCTGAAGTTTGAGCTTCAGACGTAGAGCGCCCTTCAGGCGCGAATAGGATATGCGATGCTTTTCCAGATTAGGAATATCTGGCGGAACAGAGGTCAGCCGCGCTTCGGTGATTTCCATGGGCCAGAGCGTCACCTCATTGCTGTTGCGGAATTCACAGCGCGACATTTCTCCGGGTGGGATGCGTGAAAAGAAAGCGCTGTCGCGAGGGATAGCATAGCCCTGGGTTAAATCCCCTTCATTCATATTCGGTATAAGTTGGACCACACCCATTGACGGCGTCGGCGCGTTATAATTGGGATAGACAATGTCCAGCAAACGTTGCGTAAAGCGAGGGAACTCGGCATCCAGCTTTAGTTGCGTACGGGCAGCCATGAAGCAGAAAGCCTCAATTAAGCGTTCGACATAGGGGTCAGCAACTTCTATTCCCTGCATTCCAAGTCGGCTGGCTATTTTTGGATGTTTTTGCGCAAACTCACCGGCCATTTCCCGCATAAAGGTGAGTTCCTGATTATAAATATCAAGAAATTTCTGATCCACTTACGTTCCCTTGTAATACTGCTGGTCCAGCCTGGACTGCAAATTTGTGCTTACGTTACCTTTACAATAAATTAAAAAATACGCTGTTTTTTAAATTTCACTTAGTCAAATAATGATCGGTTTTGTGAGTTTACCTGAATATTTTTTTCAGCATAAGGATAAATTATTTTGTTTATTATATTTAATGAGTACATTGTTGATTTCCGGGTTTGGCCGGCATTGACAACAGGATTCAACCGGAGGGAAAAGTCCAGGCGGAAAAAAGAAGCCAGATTTATCCTCTGGAATGTTTAGAAAATCTATTGGTTTTCGCTTTTTGTTCTGACACTCAGGCGAAAACAATAGCAAACTTTTCTCTTATATCATGCTCAACCTGCTCAGACAATAGTTACTCAGGCACGGTTTTATGTTCCGCCTGCTGAGATGCTCTCTTTATAATCGCCATTATGCCCCGACCATTTTGTTATAAAGTTGGGTGGAGTTGCTAATTCTTTTTCTTGCGCGTTTTTTAATAAAAACAGCCAACGGGTAAAGTTAAATAATTTGAATTTTAATTATTTTGTTTTTATAAGTTATTTTAAATATCTATACTTTCCTTATTGTTTAATAAAATTAATAATAAATTGGGTGGGTTGTTTTTTTAGAAATCTATAAATGAAATGATTGAAAAAAGTATTGCTTTTTACAAAAGAGAATTTATTATTCTTCGGTGACAGCACGTTGCTTTTTTAGTTTTAGGGATGTAATTCGCTAAGTGATTTAATCACCGTTGTTGCTTTGAATGGATTTATCTGTCGTAACCGGATCATTACGACCTTTATTAAAGGGATTTGGTATAAATATGGCTTTTAGTCGAAAAAACCTTTTCGGAAAGCTGGACGTTACGCTTTTCAAAAGCATCGAAAGCGCTACCACCTTCTGCAAATTGCGTGGCAACCCTTACGTAGAGCTGGTTCATTGGATAAACCAGCTCTGGCATCAGGGCGACAGTGATTTTAAACAAATTTTGCGCTTTTTCGAAGTTGATATCGATGTTATGGAGCGCGGCCTGGCGCAGGCTTTGGCTCGCTTGCCGACAGGCGCCAGCAGTATCTCCGATTTTTCATACCATATCGAACTGGCTATCGAGCGCGCCTGGATTTATACCAGTCTCGAATGTTCGGAAAGTCGTATTCGCAGCGGCCATTTGTTAATGGCTATGCTCACCACGATGGAGCTGCGTCGCGCGCTTTTTGCCATCTCTTCGGCTTTCGAGCGCATTGCGCTCGAGCAACTAACCAAGAATTTTCAATACATTACCCGCGAATCGCCAGAGGCGCATGAAATGGCTTCAGACGGCAGCGCGCTTGTCGAAGCGTTGCCTGGCGAAGCGAGCGGGGCGTTGAACATGGGCAACAAGCAGGCGGGGCTGGCGCAATATTCCACTGACCTGACTGCGCTGGCGCGTGAAGGGAAAATCGATCCTGTTATCGGCCGTGAAACTGAAATCAGCACCATGATCGATATTTTGCTGCGTCGCCGACAGAACAATCCTTTGTTAACCGGTGAAGCGGGCGTCGGTAAAACCGCGGTTGTAGAAGGACTGGCGCTTGCCATCGTGGCTGGCGACGTACCGCCAGCGCTCGCTTCCGTGCGTTTATTGACATTGGATGTTGTTGCGCTCTCCGCTGGGGCAAGCATGAAGGGCGAGTTCGAGGCGCGTCTGAAAAACGTGCTGGAAGAAGCACTCGCCTCGCCCGAACCGGTAATTCTGTTTATCGACGAGGTGCACACGCTGGTCGGCGCAGGCGGCGCCGCTGGCACAGGCGATGCGGCGAACCTGTTAAAACCCATGCTGGCGCGAGGACAATTACGCACCATTGGCGCCACGACATGGAGCGAGTTCAAGCGTCATATCGAAAAAGATCCTGCACTAACGCGCCGTTTCCAGGTTCTTCAGGTTCATGAACCTTCTGAAGAGGTGGCGACCTCCATGCTGCGTGGTCTGGTGCCAATGCTGGAAAAACATCATGGCGTCTGGATCATGGATGAAGCTCTGCAGGCTGCTGTCAGACTTTCCCATCGTTATATTCCTGCACGCCAGTTGCCTGATAAGGCGATTAGTCTGTTGGATACGGCATGCGCCCGCGTGGCTGTAGCGCAGTTCGCACTGCCGGCAGAGCTGCAGCAGATTAAATTCAAAACGCAGACGGCGGCAACGGAACGTGCATTGGTCGCGAAAGCGATCAATTTCGGTAAGGGAGAGGGCGAGCGGCTGGAAAAATTGGACAGCCATATCGCTGAAAATACCCGCCAGGCTGATGTATTAAGCCAGCGCTGGCAGGAAGAGCGTGAAATAGTGGCTGCGCTGGTGGCGACGCGCCAGGCGCTGGATAAGACGATAATTGCGGACGCTGCTGATTCAGGCGCTATCCAGGAGCAACGCCAACGGCTGGCGGAACTGGAGTCCCGGTTAAATGCTATTCGCGCTGAGCAGCCACTGATTCAGGCTGAGGTGAATGCTGAGGTCATCGCCAGCATTGTGGCTGACTGGACAGGCATTCCGGTCGGACAGATGCTGAAGGATGAAACCCGTTCCGTGATGGAACTGCCTCAGCATCTTGCCGAACGCGTTATCGGTCAACAACATGCACTGCAGTTGATCAGCGAAAGCATACAAACCGCGCGGGCAGGTCTTGCCGACCCTAATAAGCCAACCGGCGTATTTATGCTGGTAGGGCCTTCTGGCGTAGGTAAAACGGAAACCGCGCTGGCGATCGCCAGCCAGCTTTACGGCGGCGAGCAGAACCTGATTACCATTAATATGAGTGAGTATCAGGAAGCGCATACCGTTTCCTCCCTGAAAGGATCTCCGCCAGGTTATGTGGGATATGGGGAAGGAGGCGTACTCACTGAGGCAGTACGCCGCAGGCCTTACAGCGTGGTGTTGCTGGATGAAGTAGAAAAAGCGCATCCGGATGTGCATGAGCTGTTTTATCAGGTCTTTGATAAAGGCTGGATGGAAGATGGCGAAGGGCGCTATATCGACTTCAAAAACACCATTATTCTGTTAACCAGTAATGCCAGCAGCGATCTGATCACGAATCTGTGCAGCGATCCGGAAACCACGCCGGAAGCAGAAGCATTAAGCAGGACACTGCAAAACGAACTGTTGAAAACTTTCCCTGCGGCTTTTTTGGGACGCGTAAGCATCGTGCCCTATTACCCGCTACAGGACGATTCTCTGGGTTATATTGTACGTTTGCATCTGGATCGTATTGCTAAAAGGCTCAGTCAGCATCACCAGCTCAGGCTGGAATATGCCGATAACGTCGTGGAATATATTGTGAGCCAGTGCGCGGTTGCAGAAACCGGCGCCAGAGTGCTGATTCGTTATATCGAACAGAATATTTTACCTGCAATAAGTCGCTGCGTGTTAAGCAACATGTCACCAGAAGCTAACCAGGTTATCAAACTTTGCCGAGAGGGCGAAAAAGGAATACAGGTTCTCTCAAAAAGGGAGGGTGTATAAAAGGAAAAATCGGGAAGTGAAATAAGGATAGCGCAGACGTTTATTAACGTTCTGCTTAACGTGAAATTTTCTGAATTAAATTAAGGAACGATTATGAAACAATTGAGGTTGGTTATGTGTGTGGCTGCGGCTCTGGGTATGGCGGCAGTGTCTCCAGTACATGCGGCTGCAACGGATGGTAAAGGAACCGTTACTTTTAACGGAAAGCTGATCGCTGAAACCTGTACTCTGGAAGACGATTCTGTCGATATTACCGTTACTTTGCCGACTATGAGTACAAAATCCCTGGCTGTAGCCGGTACTGAAGCGGGATCGAAAAAATTCGACATTAAAGTTAAAGATTGCGAGACGGGTATCAGTAAAGTTGCTGCTCATTTTGAGGCAATTGGCGCATCCGGCCTGAATTCAGTTACCGGCAATATTAAAAATGACTCAGCAATA
Organism: Pantoea osteomyelitidis; assembly: GCF_044342975.1. Lineage (NCBI taxonomy): Bacteria > Pseudomonadati > Pseudomonadota > Gammaproteobacteria > Enterobacterales > Erwiniaceae > Pantoea > Pantoea osteomyelitidis. The sequence continues at coordinate 119,134 of NZ_JBGFSN010000011.1, read as the reverse complement.
ACTAATCCAGCAAACAATGTTGAAGTACGCCTGTACGATGCCAATCAGGCGCACCTGCCGTTGGGTTCAACCGGTACTCTGTATGATGTTGTCGATAAAAAGGCAACAATGACTTACTACGGCGGCTACTACGCAACGGGAGCAACTACCGCAGGTCTTGTGAAGGCTGTAGCGAAGTTTACGCTTAGCTACCAGTAATAAATAAGCTGAAGCTTTAAGAGTCGTCAGCCATTTCTGGCGGCTCTTATTTCTCTATAAAATTTAATTCGAGAAATTTATTAAGCTGTTTTTTTCACCGGAGCAGACATGAATATCATAAAAACTTTGGCGCTTATTGGCCTTTTATTAATGTCTGATGCTGTTAATGCGGCAATGACCATCAGCGGCACACGTATTATCTTTCCCGGCAATCAAAAAGAACAGGTTGTCCGTACCAATAATAAGGGAAGCAAACCTGCGCTGGTGCAGGTATGGGTTGATGATGGCACCACCAATAAAAATATTAATGAAATGAAAGTGCCTTTTCTGGCTACGCCGCCGGTTTACCGCGTAGAACCGGGTAAAGGGCAGAGCGTTCGCCTGATTTACAACGGCATGACGCTACCGCAAGATCGGGAGTCCGTATTTTGGTTCAATATGATGGAGATTCCCACGGTTAATAAAAGCTCAGAAGATAAGCCCCGTCTGGAACTGGCATTTAACACCAGAATCAAAATTTTCTACCGCCCGCAAAGCCTGTTCAGTAGCAGCTCTGATGAATTTAAAAAACTGACATGGGAAATCTATAAACAAGGGAAGGGAATAACGGTAGGTAATCCTACTCCCTATTATTTTTCCTTTGAAAGTGGTTATGTCATCAAAGGAAATAATAAAAATGAATTAAAAACAGAAATGATCCCACCTTTCTCCAGTAGAGTATTTACGCCAGAAAAAAAAGGGGGAGGAATAGAGGCAACAGCGGAAATTCATTTGCATTTGATTAATGATTACGGTGCAGCTAAAGACATTGTATTAAAATATTATAATAACAAGCCGGTTGTTGAGTCAGCCGAAAATAAAGCCGATTAACGTTTTCCATGAATGTTCAGGCATTTTATTGATGAAAACTGCCTGGTTTTAGGGGATGGTTCTGATTCATAGCAGGAGGCTAGTGTGCTTATTTCAGGAAGAGGAAAGCATCAGGTAGCTGGAAGGGAATTTACGCTTTCAAAGCTGGCTACAGTCGTTATCGGCATCACAGCGAGCATGGTATGCACTTCACTTTATGCCCGTGAGAATAATGAACTTGCTGATATGCCAGCCAGCAATGGCAAACCTTCAAGCGAAACCGCGGTTGAATACAACGCCAGCTTTATTCGTGGTGTTGATATTGACCTTTCTCGCTTTTCACAAGGTAATCCGGTTGATCCCGGTACGTATCCTGTGCTGGTCAGGCTGAATCAGGCCAGCCAGGGTCATTACAGAGTGAAGTTTGTTGCAGAAAAGAATGGGGGTAATGCTCGAGCCTGTTTTACCGCAGCTGAGCTGCAACGGATCGGCATCAAACCTGATAATGAAAATCTTGCCAGCAAAGATAGCTGTTTTTTCATTGAAAATTTCGTTAAAGGCGGCAGCACCAGTTATAACAGCAATGATTTTGAATTGGATATCGCTGTTCCCCAAATAAATCTGATTAAAAAACCGCGCGGCTATGTTGATCCTTCTCTCTGGAACAGCGGCGCGACATCAGCATTCGTGGACTACAACGTCAATTACTACAACTCTACGCGCGGCGGGGGAAGAAGATACAACTCCGATAATACTTATCTGGGATGGCTGGCAGGCGTTAACGTTGGCAGCTGGCGTATCCGGAAACGTTCCAGCATGGCATGGATGAATAATACGCGTTCACCTGGTCAAAACCTTTATACCTATGCGGAAACGGATATCGATGCGCTGAAAAGTCGCTTAACGTTGGGCGACAGCACTACGCGCGGTATCGTTTTTGATGGTTTTTCCCTGCGCGGTATGCAGTTACAGTCTGAAGATAAAATGTTGCCAGAGGGCTATCGTAACTTTGTTCCTGTACTGCGCGGCATTGCTGAGACCAACGCTAAAGTCAAAATCATCCAGCGCGACAGAATTATTTACGAAACCATTGTACCGCCAGGCGAGTTTGAAATTGATGATATTGGCGCTATGGGATATGGCGGTAACCTGCAAATGGTTATCACTGAAGCTGATGGCAGAGAGCGTATACAAAATATCCCGTTCTCGGCGCCGCCGATGCTATTACATAAAGGCATTTCTCAGTTTGGCATAGCGGCAGGTGAGCTTCGTGATAACAGGCTCAGAAAAAAACCGAAAGTGATACAAGGTATCTACCAGTATGGGCTTTCAAATATCATCACGCCCTATACCGGGTTCCAGGTTGCTGAACATTATCGCGCAGCTGCTGTGGGTACTGCGTTCAACACGTTGTTAGGCGGCATTTCTGTTGATGTCACTCATGCACAGAGTGAACTTAAAGAAAGCAAAAAAAGCAAAGGCAACAGCTTTAGCGTCGCTTATTCAAAATATATCGCACCGACAGATACGGACCTGGTGTTAGCGGCCTATCGCTATTCCACCAGAGGCTACTTAACGCTGCCGGAAGCCAGCCTTGAGCGATACGGCCGTCAGGACACGTCAGAAATCATGGGGCATCGGGTACGCAACAGGCTAACGTTGAACCTGGGGCAGCGCCTTTGGGATAAAGCCCGGCTCAATTTCTCTGCGAGTCTTTATGATTACTGGGACGACCGGCCTGCAGCAAAACAGTTTGCGGTTACGTTCATGCATCCGTTGAGATATTTTTCTTACTCGATCACGGCGCAACGTGAATTTAACCGGTTCGAAAAAGCGGTAAATACCGTGCTTTTATCGGTGAGCATTCCGCTAGGCAGACAAATGCACAGTCAGCCCGCATTCAGTTCGATTTATACCTCGTTGGTTCATGACACAACGAACTCAACGGCATTCAATATTAACGCTTCAGGTAGCCAGGGCGAACAAAACGAGCTGAACTATTCTGTCGGAACGTCCGCCGCCAAATACCGACATGGAAAATCGCAGGAAACAGTCTCAGGCAACATCAATTATCGCACGCCGATCGGCAACTATAGCATGACGGCATCGGCGGACAATCACGCTGCCAGACAGTTCTCATTGGCTGCCAGCGGCAGTGCGGTTGCGCATCGTGGCGGCATTACCCTTGGCCCGCAGGTTGGTGAAGCGCCATTCGCCATTGTTGAGGCCAAAGGCGCTGCAGGCGCGAAGCTATTGAACGGTTATGGAACACAATTTGACTGGAACGGCTATGCCATTATGCCTTCTCTTACACCTTATCGGGAAAATAGCGTCAGCGTAAGCAATTTTAGCGAATCGAATAATGTCGATATCCTGGAAAGTCAGCATATGGTTGTGCCACGCGCAGGTTCTTCACTTTATGTAAAAATGAAAACGATAGTTGGTGCGCCGGTTATGCTGACCATTCGTGATGAAAAAGGAACATATCTGCCGATAAGCACGCGTTTGTTCGATAAAGACGGCGTAGAGAAAAGTATTGTAGGACAGAGTGGTATGGCCTTCCTGCGTGGCTGGAATGCAGCGGAAGAGAATCTCTACGCGAAAGGTAATAATGACCAAAATATTTGCTACATCCCTGCAAATAAAACGCTTGCTGGTAAGCTAAAAGCCAATGCTCAAATCGTTTCTCAGTTGGAGGCAATATGTGTTCACTGACAGACATGGTAAGAAAAAGATTTAATTACTGCTGCGCTTTTTTTCTGGCACTAAACCTGAATCCTGTATGGTCAGAAACAAAATGCAAAGACGATCAATGTAATGTCATCGTTAACTTTTCAGGGAAATACCTTGAGGAAACTTGCGAGGTAGATATTAACGGCAATGGTAATGAAGATACGATTACCCTGCCAACGATACTGACTTCCTCATTGAACAATGATGGTGACGAAGCAGGTCACACACCCTTTTCGGTAAGTTTAAGTAATTGCCCTTATAGCAGAACGGTTGCCTTATATTTTAAAACAGGATCTGCAGGTTCAGATGCCAGAACTGGCAACTTATTAAATAGTCAGGGCAGTGACTATGCTAAAAACGTGCAGATCCGTTTAAGAAAACAAGACGCTTCTGTAATAAAAGTTGATAAATTAGAGACGATGCAGCGTTATAATATATCCGCTTCTGGTGAAACGGTTAAACACAGTTATACGGCCAGCTATTATGCAAATGGAAATTTAAAAGCAACGGCGGGTGAGGTTGAGACTCAGGCTGAAATTGACCTAATTTATGAATAAAACTCAAGGAAAGCTAATTCCCGGCATTAAGGTTCTGGAAAACATCCCTGAGCCTTATAGGATCGCAATGATATAAATCATTGTGTTTCTCAAACTGATGTTATAAAAGAGTGACCCATGCTTACGAGTAAAAGAAGTGCGCAAAAATTTATTGCGAGGAACCGTGCGCCTCGTGTTCAAATTGAATATGATGTCGAAATCTATGGTAGCGAAAAGAAAATAGAATTGCCTTTCGTTATGGGAGTGTTGGCTGACTTATCCGGAAAAGCGCTGGAGCCGTTACCGCCTGTTGCAGACAGAAAGTTTTTAATTATCGATATTGATAATTTTGACGAACGTATGAAAGCAATGAAGCCGCGTGTTGCTTTCGCCGTGCCAAATACATTGACCGGTGAAGGTCAATTAATGGTGGATATCACTTTCGAGAGCATGGATGATTTTTCACCGGACCGAATTGCACAAAAAGTCGAGCCGCTGGCTCAGCTGCTTGATGCGCGCACCCAGCTGGCGAACCTGCAAACGTATATGGATGGCAAAGCGGGAGCAGAGAGTTTGGTAATGGACGTACTGAAAGATAAATCATTACTGAATACGTTGGCTGCTGAGCCGAAGAAGAAACCCATGGAATCAGATGTTTCACGTCAAGATGAATGGAATGAGTAATCATCATGTCAGTACAAACTACCACATTAGAAAAAAACGCAGCTGTCGTTTATGACGACTTTAGTTCTTTGCTTGAAAAAGAGTTCAAACCTAAAACTGACCAGGCGAAAGCAGCAGTAGAAAGCGCAGTTAAGACACTGGCTGAACAGGCACTGGCTAACTCCGTCACGATGGCGGAAGATGCCTATAAATATATTGCATCAATCATCGCAGAAATTGACCGTAAGCTTTCAGAACAGATTAACCTTATTCTTCATCATTCTGAATTTCAGCAACTTGAAAGCGCCTGGCGGGGTTTGCATTATCTTGTGAACAATACCGAGACGGATGAAAAACTTAAAATCCGCTTTATGGACATCTCCAAAAATGAGCTGCGACGCAACTTAAAACGCTACAAGGGCGTTGGTTGGGATCAAAGCCCATTGTTTAAACAGATTTATGAAGAAGAGTATGGCCAACTTGGCGGTGAGCCTTACGGCTGTCTGATCGCTGATTACTATTTTGATCATACTGCGCCTGATGTGGATATGCTCTCTTCAATCAGTAAAATTGCTGCTGCGGCCCATGCACCTTTCATTGCCGGCGCATCTCCTTCAGTGATGCAGATGGAATCCTGGCAAGAGCTGGCTAACCCACGCGATTTAACCAAAATTTTTACACAGAACCTGGAATACACCGCCTGGAATACGCTGCGTGAATCGGAGGACTCCCGATACATTGGTCTGGCTATGCCTCGCTTCCTGGCACGCCTGCCTTATGGCATCAACACTAATCCGGTGGATCATTTCGAATTTGAAGAGACCACAGAGGGTGCAGACCATAGCAAATATGTCTGGTCAAATGCTGCCTATGCCATGGCGGTCAATATCAACCGCTCGTTCAAAGAATACGGCTGGTGTACCACTATTCGCGGCGTGGAAAGCGGCGGCGCGGTAGAAAATCTTCCCTGCCATACTTTCCCGACGGATGATGGCGGCGTGGATATGAAATGTCCGACCGAAATTGCTATTTCCGATCGTCGCGAGGCGGAACTGGCTAAAAATGGGTTCATGCCGTTAATTCATCGTAAAAATACAGACTATGCTGCTTTTATTGGCGCTCAGTCATTGCAGAAACCTGCTGAATATTACGATCCTGATGCAACAGCGAATGCAAATTTATCTGCGCGTTTGCCTTATATGTTTGCCTGTTCCCGTTTTGCGCATTATCTAAAATGCATAGTGCGTGATAAGATTGGTTCTTTCCAAACGCGTGAAAGTATGCAAAACTGGCTGAACGACTGGATTGTGAATTATGTTGATGGCGATCCGGTTAACTCATCTCAGGCAATAAAAGCTCGTCGCCCTCTTGCCGCAGCAGAAGTTGTTATTGAAGATATCGAAGGAAATCCGGGGTATTATCAAGCAAAGTTTTTTTTGAAACCGCACTTCCAGCTGGAAGGTTTAACCGTGTCTTTAAGAATGGTTGCTAAATTACCTTCGGCGAAAGGCAACGCTTAAAAAAATTAAGAGCCAATTTTTATTCTGAACTTGTTCGGAAGGCTTTTTGGGTTGTTGCAGAAGTTATTACTACAACCCTTAAGGAAAGGGAAGAGTGGTTAATGGAAAAATCACTTCAATTCCTGTGTAGCGTATTACATTTGTTGTAATACTAAATAAGTGCTAAAAGGAGAATATTCATGGCACAAGATATGTATCTTTCAATCACTGATGTTAAAGGTGAGTCTACTGAAGAGGGATTTGTAGACCATATCAACGTATTAGATTGGGATTGGGGCGTAAAGCAACATCCTACTTTAGTTAAAGATAAAGGTCTGACTGCAGGTAAAGCAGAATTCTCTAACTTTAGCGTTATTTACTATATCGATAATTCAGTACCGACAGTTCTTGACTTCTGCGCCAGTGGACAAAGTCTTAAAAAAGTCGAGTTTGTTTGCCGTAAGAACGTGGGCAAGTCTGGTGATAAGCCGAAGTATGTTAATTACTGGACCCTGGTATTTGAAGACGCCATGATCACTAACGTTGATTTCCTGGAGCACATCGATAAAGGTGTGCTTAACAGTGGCGATACCTACAAAGTGAAAGTTGACTTTGCATTCACTAAGTATGCGATCAAATACATTCCGGTTAATAAAGAAAACATTACTCAGCCTGCTAACGTTAAAACGGGCAACCTGTGTAATTCACAAGACGTTACCAATAGTATCTGATTGCTATAGCCATAAACTTGCCATCGGAAGATGGCAAGTTTTTTAAATGTAGTTAAGCCAGGCACAGGATTAATGTTGATTTTCTGTTAGGGTCTCGGAAAAAGTGGTGAACGTATCGAATAAGAAGGAGCTATTCCAGCACTCAGCTAGGCAGACCCACATCAGATTAAAATTTATATTAGTATTATTTAATGTAATGGATATTGTGGGAATTTCCCATGAATAAATTGATAATTTTTTCATTATTTTTATTTTTTGTACTGGTGGCAGGGTGTGCGAAGCAAAATCAGCCACCTCCGGAACGAGAAAGAGTAATGAAGATTTTTGCTGGAAAAGACATTAATCCAAATAAGTATAACCATGCTGCACCATTAAGTTTATTTATCTATCAGCTCAAGGCATTGGAAAACTTTCAGGAGCAGGATGATGAACTCTTCTTTTTGCCTGATGCGCGTGGGGTGACGTCATTTTCTCAGGACGTTATCGCAATGAAGGAGTTAACCATTAAGCCAGGTGAGAAACGCGAGGTTCGCTTTCCCCGTCAGTCTGATGAAGTTGCATTTGGCGTTATCGCTGCTTTTCGTGAAATTGATAAAGCAGTATGGAAGCAAGAGATCGCTTTTCCTGAAGACAAATTGCAACCATGGTATAAAAAATTCTTTTCAGTCCCTGAAAGTAAAGTGATTATTCATATCAAAAAATTATCAATCGAAGCTAAAGTAATGGAATAAGCGGTGAAAACTAATAAAGTCGTATGGAGTGAAGGATTATTTCTGCGTCCGCAACTTTTTCAGCAACAAGAGCGTTATTTTGAATATTTCGCTCATAAACGCGCAGCAACCATCACGCCTTTTTTTTGGGGCTTCGCTCAGTATGAGATTGATAAAGAAGCGTTGAGCTATGGCAAGCTGGTGCTGCGTTCGGGCAAAGGCGTTATGCCGGACGGCACGCCGTTTGATATTCCCGATCATGCGGATTTACCGGAGCCGCTGACTATCACGCCGGAGCTGCTGGGTAAGGTTATCTATCTGGCCGTGCCATTACGCCTCGATAACAGCGAAGAGACGATTTTTGATAATGAAGATTATGGCTCGCTGGCGCGCTTCGAAGCCTTTGAAACGGACCTTCACGATACTAATGCGATTCGTCAGGGGCCTAAACCCGTTCAGCTCGGAAAGCTTCGTTTAAAGCTGGTTGCAGAAAATGAGATGACGGAATCCTGGATTGGCCTGGCGTTAACCAAAGTGAAAGCCCTTCAGCCGGACGGTAGCGTGCTGCTGCATACTGAGGATTATATTCCGCCAGTGACTGCCTATGGCGCTAACGCCTTATTAACAGAATGGTTGACGCACCTTAACGGTCTGGTGAAATTACGCGCTGAGATGCTGGCGAATCGTCTGTCGGTTAGCAACGGTAAAGCCAGCGCCAGTGCAGAAATCGTCGATTATCTATTGCTGCAGATTTTTAACAAATATGAACCGATTCTGGATCATCTACGTGATATTCCCGAACTGCCTCCGATTACACTTTATCAGGAGCTGGCGAAGTTTTCGGGTGAGCTTTCTACGTTTATCCGCTTACAAACCCGGCGCCCGCAACGCGCGCCCGGCTATAAACATGCTCAGCTCTATCCTTCTATTTACCCGTTGGTAAGGGATATACACGATCTGCTTAATCAAATCCTTGTTCGCGCCGGTCAGCTTATTGCACTCGAATATAAAGGAAATGGCATTTGGTCGGCGACGATATTGCCGGCAGAGCTACGCTCCTTTACTCACCTCGTGCTGGCTGTACATGCTCAGCTTCCGGGAGATGTATTGCAGCATCAATTTGTCGCACAGACAAAAATCAGTGCGCCTCAGCAATTACGTGAGTTAGTCAGGTCACATCTGCCCGGATTGGCTCTCCAGTCTCTGCCCGTTCCGCCACGGCAAATTCCTTATAACTCCGGCTATGTTTATTACGAACTGACTAAAAGCGGTACTTTTTGGGAAAGCATCGCCAGCACTGGCGCGATCGCGATGCATGTCGCGGGAGATCTGCCTGGCCTGAAAATGGAACTATGGGGTATAAGAAGTTGAACAGTGCAAACTACGACTTCCCGGAAATGCAGCCTGTTAATGGCGTTCCTGACAAGCGGTCCGATAACCCTCAGGCGCTGGGAAAGTTCTTACTGGATGATTCTGTTTCGTCTGTGGATTTTGAACAGACTGATGAGACGCCGCCTGAGAAGGGTACCGGCCCAACTATCCAGATAAAAAAAGAGCAGCTTTTTCGCAGCGAAAGCGTTCAACAACGTGTCAGCCTGGTGAAAAGCGCGACAAACAAACTGCTTGAAGCCGCGCAGCCGCTATTGCGAGCATTGAGCGATATGCCTGAAGAGATTACATCTAATCAGAGCGTCGAAATATTAAAAAAAAGCCTGATTAACGAAATTAATATTTTTACTGTGGTTTGCGACGAGGCAGGAATTAGCTGGCAAAAAATGGCAATCGTCCGCTATTGCCTGTGCACCGCTCTGGATGAATCCGCTCATGCCAAGCCTTGGGGAATGCTGGCTGCCTGGTCGCAGAGCAACTTGCTTAACCATTTTGAAGGCGACAACGACGGCGGAAATAAATTTTTTCTGCTAATCGGACGGCTTTCGATGAGTCCGGATGAGTATGCGGATGTACTGGATATCTTGTTAAAAATTCTGGGGCTGGGTTTTGAAGGCCGTTACAGCATTATTCAGGATGGCGACAGGCAACTCACTAAAATCCGTCGGCGTTTGCTAAATATTATCCAGAGCAGCAGAGACTCATTACCTGCGGCGCTTTCGCCCCATCCCGTTATGCCGCATGAAAGAAAAAATCGCTTCAGCTTTTATTTACCTTTAAGGGTGAGTTTCTGGCTCGGCATATTGCTGCTGTTTTCCGCTTTTCTCAGCTACCAATATTGGATTACCACGCGCTATTACACATTTTCCAGCCAGCTTGAGGCCCTGCAGCGCATTACCTATGTGCCCGCTGCCAAACCCAGCGTAGCGAAACTGCGACTGTCGATTTTGCTTAGACCTGAAATCGACAAAAATCTGGTGCAGGTATTTGAAACTGATGGCCAGGGAAAAGTGATTTTTACCGGCGACTCAATGTTTGACTCTGGTTCAGAAAAAGTAAAACCAGAAATGGGCGAGGTTTTACAACGCGTAGCGAGCGAAATTAAACGCGTGAAAGGCAGCACGGTCATTGTCGGCCACACCGATTCTGTCCCGATCCGCACCGCAAAATATGCCAGCAATCAGGCGCTCTCGGAGAGACGTGCGACAGATGTGTCAACCTGGTTCACGCACGAAGGCATTGCTCCTGAAAAAATCAGCATCAAGGGCGCGGGTGAGAAAGAACCTGTCAGCAGCAACGATACCGCACAGGGCCGGGAACGGAATCGGCGTGTAGAAATTTTTGTAACTTATTAACGAGTTTAACAATGGCTTTTTTTAATGGATCTTCAGCGCTCAGATTAACAAAATGGATTATTGCGCTATTAAGCTTGTTACTGATTGCGCTGGCAATCTGGTTTCTCGGGCCGTTTTTAGGATTTGGCGAAACGCGCCCTCTTGCTACAACAGAACCCAGAGTTATCTTTATTATATTGGCTGTGCTCTGTTTTATCGGACTGCTGTACAGCGTACCGCTCATACTGCTGTTTCTGGTCACCTCTGCGGTAATGGTATGGGTTTTCGGCCCCTGGTTGCTGGTGGGAGAAAGCTATCCTCTGGCTGAAGTTGTTCCTCGTGCGACTCTCATTATCGCGCTACTTTTTATCGCATTGCTTTATGGCGCCTGGCGATTACTGATGGCTGTCCGCCTCGATCCGGCGCTGCTGGATAAATTTTTTAAAGATAAAGCGCTTCAGCCAGAAGAACAGTATGCGCGTGAAGTGACGCGCATCATCAGGCACGCAGCCAACTATATTAAAGGCACGCAGAAGAAACTGGCGAAATGGCGGTTCTCCCGCAGCGCGCATTATTATCTCGATAAATTGCCCTGGTATATGACGCTGGGACCTGAAGGCGCAGGCAAAACCTCCACTGTACTCGCTTCCGGCCTGAGCTTCCCTGTGCCTGAGCAACTGACTCGTATTGGTAAAGAAAGCCAGCCAACACTGAATTGCGAATGCTGGTTCGCTAACGAGGCGATATTTATTGATACCGCAGGAAAATATATCAATGAGGATAAAAGCGCCGATTTTGAATGGACAAGCATCCTTAAAGCGCTGAAAAAATATCGTCCGCTGAAATCGATTAATGGCGTCATCGTGACGCTGCCTGCCGAAGCCATTATGGGGCAGGACAAAAAAGAGATTTTCACGCTGGCCTCCCGCATACGTGCACGGCTGGATGAGATGAAAAATAGTCTGGGCGTCTGTTTTCCTGTCTACGTTTTGATTACCCGCCTGGATGAGCTGGCAGGTTTTGCAGAATATTTTCGTACTTTGACGCCGGAGGAGCGCGAACAAATCTGGGGATTTACGCTGCCTTATAACCAGCATAAAAAAATGCTTATGCCCGATTTGAAAGCAACCCTGAATACCGAACTGGCTTTGCTTGAGGAGCGTATTGAGGGCGGCTTAACTGTACGTATGCAGGACGAGTATGACGCCACGGACAGAAAACGCATTTATGCTTTCCCGCAGGATTTCAGAGAGCTTGCGGCGGGCGTATCAGAAGTGGTGCATCATATTTTCTTTTCTTCAAAATATGACGATGTGCAAAACCAGGCGCAGCTGCGTGGGGTTTATTTTCTGAGCGCAATGCAGCAGGGCAACACTTTCCTTGTTAATAAGAAAACGTTAATTCAGAAGTGGAAAACGTTTATCACAGGAAATTCCGCTGCGCCAGAAAAAGAGGAAAGTGACGGTAAAAGCCGCGATCTGCTAGTCAATGATGCGATTTATGGCCGGCAATACTTCCTGAAAAGGCTCTTTTCCGACGTTATCGTGCCGGATGCGCACCTGGCGCGATTTAATAGCGCATCCACATCGCGCTATCGTTTCCGCAATATTGTTGGCCATACGCTATGTATTGGAATAGTGGTTTGGTTGCTGAATAGTTTTTACCATAGCTATCGCAACAACACCTCATATCTGGATGAAATCGTCAGCCGCGTCACTGCGCTTGAAAACGAGACGAAACGGTTTTCAAAATCAACGCAGGAAGCCATGCTGCCGGTATTGCTCAGACTCTCTCAGGAACTGCCTTACAGCGAACAGTTTGACGTGGCGAGCCCGCCTTTAAATTATCGTTATGGGCTGTACGTTGGCTACAAAATGCTCTCTGCTTCTGAAAGCCTTTATGTCTGGTTCCTTAAACGGTTATTGCTACCGGCTATTGAAGATCAGGCGACCTATGCGCTTGAAAAAGCCATTCAGAGCGGTGAACTGGATACTATTTATCGGCAGTTAAAAACTTACCTGTTGGTTTATGGCCAGGGAAAAATGGATGAGGTCTGGCTGACAAACAGCCTGTTTAATCAATGGCAGGCCGCGAGCAAGACGGATATGTGGGGGGATCGGGAAACGCTGGAAATGCATTTTCAGACGCTTCTGGCGCATAGCGACTGGCGGAAATATGGCCGTGAACCTGATAATGAGCTGATTTCGCAGGCAAGAACCCCTCTGCAAAACAATAGCTCTGCGGCAAGATTATATGAACGTTTAAAAGAGAAAATCGCGCAGGATGAGGTGCCTGATAACCTTACCTTGAGTAAGTTAATGGAGGAACAGGACACATCGGTATTAACGCTGACAGACACCGATCTGGCACTACGCGGCGTACCCGGCCTGTTTACCTGGGATGGGTATCACCATTTTTTCAAAGGCAGATTGAATGAATTTATTAAACAGCTACAGAGTGAAGATAGCTGGATAATAGGTACAAAAGAAAAGCTCTCCATGCTCAATACGCAAATGCCGGTAGATATGCTGAAGGGGGGTATGCGTGAGGGAAAGTCATTACAGGAGGCTGTACTAAAGCTTTATCTTAAAGAATATGCCCGAACATGGAACCGTTTTATCAGCAGCATCGCGCTGAAGACCGATACTCTCGATGTGGCGAAGAATAATAATCTGACTTTTGATATTTACGCGTTACGTATTATTACCGCGCCCGATTCACCCTTAAAAAACTTACTGGTAAATATTGTCAGAGAAATAACGCTTGTGGATCCGTCGGTCAACATTGCAGGAAGTGTGAGCTTTCGGGGCAGCAATCTGTTAGGTAATGCGATGAAGATGAAGGATGTCGTCGAGTTTCGTGAGAAAAAACTCTTGCGGGAAAACGTTGATAACCATTTCAATCCGCTGCGCCAACTGGTGGGTTATCAGCCGCCGGTTTTGCCTGGAAACGAAAAAAGCAGCAGAAAAGGCGGTGAAGGGCTGGATGCTGTTCTCTCTATGCTGCGCGAACATTATATGATCCTGGTTGTGACCAAAGAAGCGATTAAGAATGGCGATACTCCGCCAGAAGGGGATAAAGCGCAGCAACTTCGTGCAGCAGCGTTAACGTGGCCTGAGCCTTTAGGTAATATTATTTTACCTTTGCTGAATAAAACCACGACAAAAGTAAATAACCAGATCGTCCTGAAAATGAACAGCCATGCCCAACAGGGCATCGGTGAAATTTGTCGTTCCGTGATTGCCGGCAAGTATCCTTTTACCAGCAATGGTCAGGAGATTGGTTTACATGAGTTCGAATCGTTTTTTGGCAAAGGCGGCACAATGGATCAGTATTTCGCTGATAATCTGGCCGATCAAGTTGATACCTCAATCAAGCCCTGGCGCTATAAGCAGGAGGCGCAGGGTGCTGTTTCCGGGCGGGCTGTTCTGTCTTCATTTGAGCTGGCGGCTGATATTCAACGGCACTTTTTCCAGAGTGATGATGGGAAAAAATTTAACGTTAATTTTGCGATTTCCGTAGCCTTTATGGACCCATCAATAACGGCAGCAAAGATAAAGTTTGATGATCAACAGTTTCATTACAAGCATGGCCCCGTTATGCCGGAGAATTTTAACTGGCCGGGGGCGTTATCGGGGACGTTGATTGATCTCTCTTTGCAGCCAGCAGGAAGCACCACTAAGTTCATCGGCCCGTGGGCACTGTTGCGCTGGCTGGACAGCGCGGAAAGTGCGACTCAGGCCGCAAACGGGCATATGCTTTTGACTTACTCTCTTAATAAGAAAAATAACGCTTCATCACATTCAACGCGCTTATTTTCGTCTCCCTTCTTTTCATCAGCGGAACAGGAAAAGGTCCAGTTTGAAGTTGCAGGTTTAAGCAGTAAAGGCGTTTTACTTAATAGATTAATCAAAAGTTTTCGCTGTCCATCAGACAGGAAGATTTCAACAGGATTGCCGAATAGCAATATTTTATAAAATCACGCATCGGTGTAGAAAGCTGTCATTACAGATTTACCCGTTAACTGTAGCAATGTAGCAGGCAGGAAAAGTAAGAGGTACAGGGATGTCGAAAATTAAACGTGTTATATTGAGCAGCGAACGGGAATTGAAAAAAATTGTTCAATTGCCTAAAATTGACGTTCAGATTGTTCGTTTCATGCAGCACGTCATTGTTTCCGGACCGGGTTCGACTCCCATGTCGAAGCAGTACCCGGAATGCTATCCGTGGTGCTTTTTACTGGCCGATCGGAAAGAAAACTCAAAAAATATCTTTTTAGGCGCACTTGCTACGCTTTTCGAAAAGCATGAAAAAACAGTATTTCTTTCTTATTTATCTTTGAATAGCGATGAAGCCAGAAGAAATCTTCTTTCTGCGCATCATCTCGCCTTCTGGCAGGCGAGAATACTGGCTCTGTTAGTGGATAACGAAGATTCAGGAATAAATAAAAAGATGTGGCGTGAATGGACGGTATCCTTACAACGTTCGCTCTCACCTTTCCGGGAAAAACTTTTAATCAAACCTGAATTTTGTTTCGATTATAAAAAGAGTGTTTTGCTTTCACCCTGCTGTAAAACAGACTTTGATCTCATGCCGGACGCCGGGGTTGAAAATATGCCCTGGAAAGCATGGCCTCAGGTTATCCGGAAGAGTAATGAGTCATGGTTATGGAGACAAAATCGACAGGCAAGAATTATTGATTGTCAAAAAGTAGCGTTTCAATGAATGAAACAGGCAGAGCGAATTTACGTTCGGTCTCATTAACTATGGATTAGGTACTAGTATGTCACGTATAGTTAATTTTAGCAGTCCGGCTATGCCTTTGTTGCTGGGCGAACCCGCGCTAAGCTTTTCACATTTAGAAGGAGAAGAGTCGCTTTCTGAGCTTTATACTTATACATTAACAGCTAAAACGCCAGCTAACCCTGATATTCCATGGCAAACCGCTTCTAATCTCAACCTTAAAGATTTTATTGGTAAAGAGGTTACTATAGAGATTGCCCTGGACAGCGCTGAGGAAGCGGCAGGTGGCATGCCAGTCAATACGCGCCAGATCTCCGGATTGGTTGAGAGAGCGCGTTTTATTGGGCGTGATGGTTATCGGGCAAGGTATGAGTTTGTCGTTCGTCCCTGGCTTTATTTAACTGACCTGACGGCAGACTATAAAATTTTTCAGCAGAAAACTGTGACAGATATTATCGATGAAGTCTTGTCGGAATATTCTTTTCCTTATGAAAAAAGACTCTCATCAACCTATCCCTTACTTGACTATCAGGTACAATACGGCGAAACAGATTTTAATTTTGTTCAGCGCTTAATGGAAGAGTGGGGGATTTACTGGTTTTATGAACACGCCGATCATAAACATCGTCTGATTCTTGTCGATCATGTCGGGGCGCATAAGCGTTACTCTAATCCTAACTATCATATTCTCCGTTATCATACGGAGCATAATAACAGCCAAAAAGAGTATGTTACTCAGCTTGCGATTCAGGAGCGTATTACTTCCGGGAAATGGGTGACAAACGATTATGACTTCACGAAATCTCGCGCTGATATTATGGCGCTTGATTTAAAGCCCCGAAAGACCAGTTATAACCAGATGGAAATATTTAACTGGCCAGGCGATTACGATGATCCCACTATCGGTGAACAGCTTGCCCGGGTGCGCATGGAAGAGCGCGGCGCGAAAGGTTCACGCTCTTCAGGTGAAGCCAAGGTCAGGGCAATTGTTTGTGGCACTACCTTCACTTTACAAGATCATCCGGTAAAAAAAGCAAACCGGGAATATCTTGTGCTGCGTAGTAAGTTATTAATTAAAGAAGATGGACAGGTCAGCAACTTTAACGAGAACGATAATCCTGAAATTTGGGATTTCAGCTGTGAATTTACCGTTCAGCCTACGACAAAAATTTATCGTCATCCACAAACGGCAATTAAGCCAAAAACGCGTGGGCCTCAGACCGCTATTGTCGTTGGCCCGGAACACCAGCGTATATGGACCGATGAGTACGGTAGGGTCAAAGTGCGCTTCCTTTGGGATCGCTATGGGCAGAACCGGGAAACTGACTCATGTTGGATCCGGGTCAGTCAGGCTTGGGCGGGCGATAACTTTGGTGGAATTTATATTCCTCGTATCGGACAAGAGGTTATTGTCGATTTCCTGAATGGCGATCCTGACAGGCCATTGGTTTTGGGTAGCTTGTATAACAATGTGACGATGCCGCCCTGGCAATTACCGCTTAATGCGACACAGAGTGGATTAATTAGTCGAACCATTGACGGCGGAAAAGAAAATTATAACGGTGTGCGTTTCGAAGACAAACCTGGTCTGGAGCAGTATTGGGAGCAGGCCGAGCGCAATATGACGCGCCTGACCAAGAATGATGAAACGCATACCATTGGCGCAAATTATGTCCAGAAGGTGGCTGGAAATACCACAAAATTAGTCGGTGGTACTCTTACCCAAACTATAGTTGGCGCAGCAACCCAAACTTTCACCGGAGGTGTTTCCTGCGGTATCAGTGGCGGCGCATTTGCAACTTCTGTTGCGGGCGCGCACTCATTAAATGTCGGCGGCGCCAGCGCGATTAACGTAGGGGGCGCCAGTGCGGTTAGCGTTGGCGGAGCTTATGCTATTAACGTTGGTGGTGCATCTTCGTTTGTTACGGGTGGCGCAATGGCAATCAACTCCGGAGGTGACCTTGCTATCACAGGCACTGTCGTACGTATCACCGGTACGAAAGGGGTCATTATTTCTGGTCCAGTGAGTTGTGATGGCTGCTGCTGCGGCAGCTGCTGTGGCGGCGGCGGCGGCGGCGGTGGGGGTGGCGGAGGTGGCGGTGGTAGCGCTGTTCCCTTTAGTGCACCTGCTGTCGGATTGCCTGGCTTCTCGCCCGGTAGTTTACTGCCTTTACCACCTTTGCCGATACCGATACCGATACCGATACCAGATCCTGGTACAAATCCGGGAACAGACCCGGGGACAGATCCAGGAACAGATCCGGGAACAGACCCGGGAACAGACCCGGGAACAGACCCGGGAACAGACCCGGGAACAGACCCGGGAACAGACCCGGGAACAGACCCGGGAACAGACCCGGGAACAGACCCGGGGACAGATCCAGGAACAGATCCAGGAACAGACCCGGGAACAGACCCGGGAACAGACCCGGGAACAGACCCGGGAACAGACCCGGGAACAGACCCGGGAACAGACCCGGGGACAGATCCGGGAACTGAGCCGGAACCGCCAGAGGATACGCCAGAGGATATAATTCCTGTGCTATGGCCCCGTCGCCCCCTGATTTAATCCACACCCCTTCTTTTACCGTAAAACGTAAAAGAAGGGTTTACTGCTATTGAATGTGAAATTAACGCTCTATTTAGCGAGGTGAAGTATGTCGAATGTAGCCAGGATTGGTGATGTAACCTGTCATGGCGGGATTGCTGTAACAGGCTCAGGCTATGTCTGTACAGAGAGTTGGTGATAATGAATCTGTTATTAACCTGGCCCGAACAGCAACACGCTTTTTACCTGAGCGAAAATTATTGTGCTGAAAAACCGCTCTGTTTTGACGTCAACAGCGGAGAATTTATTTCCGATAAAGTTTCTGCTAATCGGGAAACACTCCATTTTTACTGGAACGTCTCCGGACCTGTTATGGTTAATCACTGCGAAGAATATGTGTGCATTGTTAATAAGCATCCTCTTGCTTATCAGAAAAGAATTCCTCTACAGTCAGGCATGATGATTCAGGCTGGGTTATTTATGCTACTGACCAACGCGTCAGAGGCTTTCGATCTCAGCGCGGAACTTTTCAATGACCCGCTAATCAATCCGTTAAAACATGCACGGATGGGGAAAGTTGAAGAGATTTTACCTCAGGGCGGCTATCACCTTATTACGATGGAAAGCTCGCTTATTGAAAAAATTGGCGAAATAAACGAAGAAGCTATTCTAAAAAATCTGGAGTTCGAATATAAGAAGTATTTGATTCTCGATGAGCAGCGTCGGGAAAACTACACTGAGGCTGAACAAAGCTATATTGTCTCTGGCGTTGATCCGCTTTTTGAGCAAATTCGAGAGGGTCAGAAAGAGAAAACCATAACCGAGTGTATTTTTGAAACCTCCGCGTTAATTGAAAAGGTTCTTGCCGAACTGGATGATAACTTTGATTCAGAGGAGTTTCAGCCGGAGGAAGAGCAGTACGATTTGCTGAAGATTTTAGCGCCTGAAAGTATTTTACCTGGCAACAAAAAGAGAGTATCAAACCTGGTCTATCACGATCTTTATCAGCCGGGCCTGGATAGCAAAATATAACCCACAGGGAGTAAACCATGCAGCAATATTTGAAGCTTAATGAAATTTTAAACGAAAAATCTCTGGACGAAATGACGCAGGATATATTGCGTCAGGTAAAAAATAAGCCAGATGATATTACCTTACGGGAAGTCCTGTTTAAACTGTATTGCATCGAGGGCGCATGGGAAAAAGCCATGCTGCAACTTGAGACTACGCTGATGCTGGACAGCAGCGACAAAAAACAGATCGAACTCTATAAGAACCTGGTACTTAGCGAAATGCTGCGCGAGCAGGTGCTGGCTGGTCAAAAAAGCGCGGGTACGCTGGATAAATGCCCGCCGCCCTGGATGGAAAAACTGCAGCAGGCGAATAAAGCCTGGCATGACGGTGATATTGAGCGCTCCGACGAGCTGCGCCTCAATGCTTTCAGTGAAACACCTGAAAAAGGCGGCGAAGGCCCGCACACCGGTTCCTTTAGCTGGCTGGTGGACAGTGATTCACGACTGGGGCCGGTTTGTGAATTTATTAGCGCTGGCGGCTACCGTTGGATTCCTTTTAGCGAGATTCAGTCGATGAGCGTGCGCGTTCCGCAGGATACGCTGGAGCTAATTTGGGCACAGGCGCAGCTAGTGGTCAATGGCGAAACCTTTTATGGCTTTATACCCGCACGCTATCCGGTCGGACAGGATATGGACCCATCTGTCAAACTGGGCAACCGGACAGAATGGAGCTCAATGACGGACGTTCTGGCAATAGGGGCGGGTCGAAAAGTTCTGATTACCGATCAGAATGAATTTTCACTGTTTGAAATCGATCGCGTTAACTTTGTCTGAACCTGTACGCCGTGATGGAACTCAGAAAACAATTTTTGCCGACCCTGCTGGATCGTTTGCTGGACGATCAGCCTAAAGCGCAGCAGGAACGTTTCGACCGGTTTTTCTTTAATGCCAGCGAGATGCGTTCCGTTGTTTTACGAGACGTTCTGGCAATCCTGAACAGTACCAACATTGAAGATCGCCTTGAGGCAGAACGCCATCATTATGTGGCCGAGTCGGTGGTCAACTATGGGATCAGGCCGGTAACCGGGACGCATCCTACGCAGCACGACTGGACGGTAACGGAAAAAAATTTCCGTGAAGCGATTTTACGATTCGAACCACGAGTCATTCCTGAATCACTGCGGGTCACTTTGCCGGATAAACAGGAAAAGGCATTTAAAAATGGTATGTTGCAGTTTGAAATCCACGGGTTAATTTATTGGAATCCTTATCCCATCGATTTGGCTGCAAAATTTCTACACGATCGGGAAAACGATAAGATCATTTTAAAATAGCGATAACAGCAGCGGCCATGGCCGCTGCTGTATCTTTTATGATTCGCTTTGCCGCATCACTTCCCGATACAGAAGCTGGAGAAAATCCGTCCCAGCAAATCATCGGAAGTAAATTCACCGGTAATTTCGCTTAACGCCTGCTGCGCCAGGCGTAGCTCTTCCGCCAGCAGCTCGCCCGCCCGGGCACCCAGCAATTGGGCTTTTCCCTGTTGTAAGTGAATAGCCGCTAACTCCAGCGCCTGCAGATGGCGTCGACGCGCCAGAAAGCCACCTTCCATATTGCCGGCAAAACCCATGCTCTGCTTGAGATGGTCGCGCAGCACCTCAATGCCTTCGCCGGTACGCGCCGAGAGACGAATAAGTGAGTGACCATTTACTTCGCTTATGCCCAGGGTTTCGCCAGTAACATCCGCCTTATTGCGCACAACCGTAATCGGCAGGGCGTCGGGAAGACGCGAAACAAAATCGGGCCAGATCACCGCTGCTTCGGTAGCGTCCGTGGTCGTGCCGTCGACCATAAACAGCACGCGATCCGCCTGCTCAATCTCCTGCCAGGCGCGCTCGATACCGATGCGTTCGACCTCGTCGCTGGCTTCGCGCAGCCCGGCGGTATCGATGATATGCAGCGGCATGCCGTCGATGTGGATATGCTCGCGCAGCACGTCGCGCGTGGTGCCTGCGATATCCGTCACGATAGCCGCCTCGCGGCCCGCCAGCGCGTTCAGCAGGCTCGATTTACCGGCGTTAGGGCGACCGGCGATCACCACTTTCATCCCTTCCCGCAGCAGGCTGCCCTGGCGCGCTTCGGCACGCACGCCGTCGAGATCGGCGATGACATTGTTTAGCTGGGCTTCAATTTTGCCGTCGGAAAGGAAATCGATCTCCTCGTCCGGGAAATCGATGGCCGCTTCCACATAGATGCGCAGGTGAGTAAGTGCTTCCACCAGGTTATTCACCCGGCTGGAAAATACCCCTTGCAGAGAGTTTACGGCGGAGCGCGCCGCCTGCTCCGAGCTGGCATCAATCAGGTCGGCAATGGCTTCAGCCTGCGCCAGATCGAGCTTATCGTTCAGAAAGGCGCGCTCGGAAAACTCGCCCGGCTGTGCGATACGCACCCCCGGCAGCGCCACGATGCGCTTCAAAAGCAGATCGAGGATCACCGGTCCGCCATGACCCTGTAGCTCCAGCACATCTTCACCGGTAAAGGAATTGGGACCCGGAAACCACAGCGCGATGCCCTGATCCAGCACGCCGCCATCCGCATCTTTAAACGGCAGATAATCGGCGTAGCGGGGCTTAGGAAGTTTACCCAGCACCTGCTGTGCCACCTCGGCCGCTCTGGTGCCGGAAATGCGCAGGATGCCGACGCCGCCGCGTCCGGGTGGCGTCGCCTGGGCGACGATAGTATCGCTGTGGCTCATAAATTTTCTCTCACTACATAAAAAAAGAAGGCGGTCGCTTTGACCGCCTTTATACCCTTCATCTCTCAAATTGCAACCGTCGGGCTGCTGGCTGAAAGGTGAGGAGATTACGCTTTCTTCTTGTCGCGGCTGTGCAGGCCGCGTTTTTCCAGGCCGCGATAGATCAGCTGCTGCTGGATAATGGTCACCAGGTTACTCACGATATAGTAAAGCACCAGACCTGCCGGGAACCACAGGAAGAACACGGTGAAAATTACCGGCATAAAGGTCATGATCTTCTGCTGCATCGGATCCGTCACCGTGGTCGGCGACATCTTCTGGATGAAGAACATGGTAATGCCCATCAGGATCGGCAGGATGTAGTAAGGGTCCTGTGCGGACAGGTCATGAATCCACAGCGCGAACGGCGCGTGACGCAGCTCGATCGAGCCGCTCAGCATATAGTAGAGCGCAAGGAAGATCGGCATCTGAATCACTAACGGCAGACAGCCACCCAGCGGGTTAACCTTCTCCGATTTGTAGAGCGCCATCATCTCCTGGCTCATCTTCTGCTTGTCGTCGCCCAAACGCTCACGCATCGCCTGAATTTTCGGCTGCAGCATACGCATCTTCGCCATCGAGGTGTACTGCGCTTTGGTCAGCGGGTACATGATGCCGCGCACGATGAAGGTGATAACGATAATCGAGAAGCCCCAGTTACCGATAAAGCTGTGCAGGAACTTCAGCAGCTTGAACAGCGGCTGAGAAATAAACCACAGCCAGCCATAATCCACGGTCAGATCAAGATGCGGCGCTACGGCGGCCATCTTGTCCTGAATTTCCGGGCCGACCCACAAGGTCGCGCCGAGATCCTGCTGCGCGCCTGCGGCAACCGTCACCGGCGCCGATTTATATCCCACTGCCGCCACGCCGTTGCCCAGGTTGCTGGTGTAAAGCGTGTTGGTGCCCTGGGTGCGCGGAACCCATGCGGTAGCAAAATATTGCTGCAGCATCGCCACCCAGCCGTTAGCGGTGGTGATGTTCAGGTTCTCATTGTCAGCGATGTTATCGAACTTATATTTCTCATACTTCTCGTCGCTGGTGGAGTAAGCCGCGCCGCGGAAGGTATGCAGAGCAAAGTTGTTGTTGCCGGTATCACGATGCTTCGGCAGATCGATGGTCTGCTTCAACTGACCAAACATCGATACTTCCAGCGGCTGCTGGGTGGCGTTGTTGATGTGATAGTCGACGTTAACGGCATATTCGCCACGCTTAAACACGAAGGTTTTGGTATACGCCACGCCATTTTCAGCGGTCCAGGTCAGCGGCACGCGCAGCTCGGTCTGGCCATCCGCCATCTCAAAGTGATCCTGGTCACTGTTGTACAGCGGACGCGCGCCGTTGTTCGGGTTATCCGGACCGTTGCGACCGGTCAGGCCGCTTTGCGCCTGGTACAGGAACGCCGGCGTGGTTTCCAGCAGCTGGAACGGCTGCGCAGAACCCAGTTTATCCGGATAGGTCAGCAGCTGTGCCTGCTCAATATCGCCACCACGGGTGTTGATGTTAATAGACAGGACGTCGGTCTTAACGGTGATCGTTCTGCCCTGGCCGCTGGCTGGAACGCCCTGACTGGCGGCATCACCCGCTGTGCTGCTCGTGTTTTGCGTGGTCTGGGTCTGCTGAGGCTGCGGAGCATGGTCCGTCTGCCAGGCTTGCCAGATCATAAAAGACACGAACAGAAAAGCGATGAGAAAAAGATTGCGTTGCGAATCCATCGTTAATGTTCTCTGTTATTGTCGGTTTTTGGCGGCACCGGATCGTCGCCACCCGGGTTCAAAGGGTGGCATTTTAATACGCGTTTTATCGTCAACCAACTGCCTTTTATCACGCCAAACCTGCGCAACGCCTCAATACCGTATTGCGAGCAGGTTGGCTGAAAGCGACAGTGAGGTCCCAGCAGTGGACTGATGGCGCGTTGATAAACGCGTATCAGAACGATCAGGAGCCGCGCGCCAGGCGACAGTGACGACGCCATAATTTCTCCAACGCTTCCGCCAGCGCACGGTTATCGAGATCCGCAACGCCTTTTTTCGCCACGACCACAAAATCCATTGCTGGCAGTTCATGCTGACGCAGACGAAAGCTTTCGCGGGTCAATCGCTTGATCCGGTTGCGTTCGTGGGCGCGTTTCACATGTTTTTTGGCGACGGTAAGACCGATGCGGGGATGCCCCAGCGAGTTCAGGCGGCCGAGGATGGTGATTTGCGGCGTGCCAGCCCTTTGTGGCTGCTGGAAGACGAAAGTGAAATGAGTGGGAGTTAACAAACGTAACTCCCTGGGAAATGCGAGCTTAACCACGAGGGTTAGCTTTTATTACTTAGAAACGGTCAGACGAGCGCGGCCTTTAGCACGACGACGTGCCAGAACCTGACGACCATTTTTTGTAGCCATACGTGCACGGAAGCCGTGAGAACGGTTGCGCTTCAGTACGGACGGTTGAAAAGTGCGTTTCATGGCGATTTCTACCTAAACTTGAAAATTTTCACTTGGTGACGCGTTTTGGGCCAGTAAAAGGACCAACGCCTCAGTGTGTCTTTAATAAAGAGGCGGGATTGTAATAATTGTACAGTCCGGAGTCAATTTACTTCGCTGGTCGCGGTACCTGGATGCCCCGATACAGCCCGCTGAAGCCGGCAGTCGGGTAAAGACGTACAACGCCGGGGGGAGAATTATACGGCCTCCTGTTTAAAGCGCAAGGATCGTTCAGGATCTTCTTTCGATCGCTTTGCAAGATGGTTGCGAAGAAAACGAGAGCTGACCAGAAAAATTACATGTTTCGCCACGATCCCTGATGTCTTTTTACCCGGCTGGCGTAAACTGAACTGCTCGCTGCTATCCTGTGGATAAATTGCAGCAAAACTGTGTAGAAAGGGAAGATCTCTGCCTCGCTTTGCGTTATGATCCGCCCCTTCCGATGATGATCCTGATGCGATCGCTGTGCGGAACAACCGCTGATAGCGGTCGCAGGCGCTTTCTTTCGTCTGTGTCAAATATGAACGTTTCTTTATTAGCGCCTACTATCTTATCGATTTTGTACGAGTGGAGTCCGCCGTGTCACTTACGCTTTGGCAACAGTGTCTTGCCCGTTTGCAGGATGAGTTACCTGCCACCGAATTCAGCATGTGGATCCGTCCGCTTCAGGCTGAGTTAAACGACAATACGCTCGCCTTATATGCACCAAATCGGTTTGTACTCGACTGGGTTCGGGATAAATATCTCAACAGTATCAATGGGCTGCTGAACGAATTTTGCGGCAGAGATGTGCCGTTGCTGCGCTTTGAAGTGGGCACGCGCCCGGTGGCGCAGGCGGCGATCAGCCAGCCAGTAATGGCCAGCGTCAACGTGCCGACACGTCCGGAAGTGCGTCCGGCGCCGGTGCAAAATCTCCGTCCAAGCTGGGACAATGTGCCCGCTCCGGCCGACGTCACCTACCGCTCTAATGTAAACAGTCGTCATAACTTCGATAACTTCGTGGAAGGTAAATCGAACCAGCTGGCGCGCGCGGCGGCGCGTCAGGTCGCGGACAATCCGGGCGGCGCCTATAACCCCTTGTTTCTCTATGGCGGTACCGGCCTGGGGAAAACTCACCTGCTGCACGCGGTGGGTAACGGCATCATCGCGCGTAAGCCTAATGCGAAAGTAGTTTACATGCATTCCGAGCGCTTCGTGCAGGATATGGTCAAGGCGTTACAGAACAACGCCATTGAAGAGTTTAAGCGCTACTACCGTTCGGTCGATGCGCTGCTGATCGATGATATTCAGTTCTTTGCTAATAAAGAGCGCTCGCAGGAAGAGTTTTTCCACACCTTTAACGCACTGCTGGAAGGCAATCAGCAGATCATCCTGACGTCGGATCGTTATCCTAAAGAGATTAACGGCGTGGAAGATCGCCTGAAATCCCGCTTCGGCTGGGGTTTGACGGTGGCGATCGAACCGCCGGAGCTGGAAACGCGCGTGGCGATCCTGATGAAGAAGGCGGACGAGAACGACATCCGCCTGCCGGGCGAAGTGGCGTTCTTTATCGCCAAGCGCCTGCGTTCTAATGTGCGTGAGCTGGAAGGAGCGCTGAATCGCGTGATCGCCAACGCCAACTTTACCGGCCGCGCCATTACCATCGATTTTGTGCGTGAAGCCCTGCGCGACTTGCTGGCGCTGCAGGAAAAACTGGTCACCATCGACAACATCCAGAAAACGGTAGCCGAATACTACAAAATCAAAGTGGCCGATCTGCTGTCTAAACGCCGTTCGCGTTCCGTTGCCCGTCCGCGCCAGATGGCGATGGCGATGGCGAAAGAGCTGACGAACCACAGCCTGCCGGAAATCGGCGATGCATTCGGTGGCCGCGACCACACCACGGTGCTTCACGCCTGCCGTAAAATCGAGCAGCTGCGTGAAGAGAGCCACGATATCAAAGAAGATTTCTCTAATCTCATCAGAACATTATCTTCCTGACGCTATGAAATTTATTGTTGAACGTGAGCAGTTGCTTAAACCCCTGCAACAGGTCAGCGGCCCGTTGGGCGGACGTCCTACGCTGCCGATCCTCGGCAACCTGTTGATGCAGGTCAATGACGGCACTTTATTACTGACCGGCACCGATCTGGAAATGGAAATGGTGGCGCGCGTCGCGCTGACGCAGCCGCACGAGCCAGGCGCGACCACCGTGCCGGCGCGTAAGTTTCTCGATATCTGCCGCGGTCTGCCGGAAGGCGCGGAGATCAACATCACGCTGGAAGGGGACAGAATGCTGGTGCGCTCGGGGCGCAGCCGTTTTTCGCTCTCTACCCTGCCAGCCAGTGACTTCCCGAATCTGGATGACTGGCAGAGCGAGGTGGAATTTACCCTGCCGCAGGCGACGCTGAAGCGTCTGATTGAGGCGACGCAGTTCTCCATGGCGCATCAGGATGTGCGCTACTACCTCAACGGCATGCTGTTTGAAACCGAAGGCGAAGAGCTGCGCACCGTGGCCACAGACGGACACCGTCTGGCGGTCTGCTCGATGCCTGTCGGTCAGGCTTTGCCGAACCATTCGGTGATCGTGCCGCGCAAAGGGGTGGTTGAGCTGGTGCGTCTGCTGGACGGCGGCGATACGCCGTTACAGGTGCAAATCGGCAGCAGCAACATTCGCGCGCACGTTGGCGACTTTATCTTTACGTCCAAGCTGGTTGATGGCCGTTTCCCCGATTATCGCCGCGTATTGCCGAAGAATCCCGACAAAGCGCTGGAATCGGGCTGCGATCTGCTGAAACAGGCTTTTGCCCGCGCGGCAATTTTGTCGAATGAGAAGTTCCGCGGCGTTCGCCTCTATATCACCGAAAATCAGCTGAAGATCACCGCTAATAACCCGGAACAGGAAGAGGCGGAAGAGATGCTGGATGTCTCCTACAACGGCAGCGATCTGGAGATCGGCTTTAACGTCAGCTACGTGCTGGATGTGCTTAATGCGCTGAAGTGCGAAAATGTGCGTTTGCTGCTGACCGATTCCGTTTCCAGTGTGCAGATTGAAGATGTGGCGAGCCCGGCGGCGGCCTATGTCGTGATGCCTATGCGCTTGTAGACTATATCGGCCTGGCTTACTTGCCATTCCGGTCCCGGGCAGTGCTCGTCCACGGTCACATACTTTAGTATGCTCCCGTGTCCTGCGCGCTGGCCGTAACCGGACTGGCTGCGACGCCGACGGCCTGGTTGGGTAAAAAAGTCAAAACCCAAAGCGCCACCACTTGCCACACTTCCAGCGTTGGATTGATTCATGGCTTTAACCCGCCTTCTGATTAAAGATTTCCGCAACATCGAACAGGCCGATCTGGCGCTGGCGCCGGGATTTAATTTCCTGATTGGGGCCAACGGCAGCGGCAAAACCAGCGTGCTGGAAGCGATTTATACCCTCGGTCATGGTCGTGCGTTCCGTAGCCTGCAGGCGGGGCGCGTGATTCGCCACGATCAGCAGGCGTTTGTGCTGCACGGGCGCGTTGAGAATAACGAACGCGAGATGTCGCTGGGGCTGAGTAAAAACCGGGCCGGCGACAGCAAGGTGCGTATCGACGGCAGCGACGGCCATAAGATCGCCGAACTGGCCCAGCTGCTGCCGATGCAATTAATTACCCCGGAGGGGTTTACTTTGCTCAACGGCGGCCCCAAATACCGTAGAGCCTACATCGACTGGGGCTGCTTCCATAACTCGCCTGGTTTCTTCAACGCCTGGAGCAATCTGCGTCGGCTGCTGAAACAGCGTAACGCCGCGCTGCGTCAAGTGACGCGCTACAGCCAGATCCGCGCATGGGATCAGGAGTTGGTGCCGCTGGCGGAACAAATCAGCCAGTGGCGCGCCGAATACAGCGAGGCGATCGCGGCAGACATTACCGCCACCTGCGCTCAGTTTTTACCTGAGTTTCAACTCGCCTTCTCGTTCCAGCGCGGCTGGGACAAAGAGAGCGATTACTTTACGTTGCTGGAACGCAATTTCGAGCGCGATCGCGCGCTCACCTATACCGCCAGCGGGCCGCATAAGGCGGATTTTCGCATCCGCGCCGACGGCACGCCGGTGGAAGATTTACTCTCACGCGGACAGCTCAAGCTGTTGATGTGCGCGTTACGCCTGGCGCAGGGAGAATACCTGACGCGCCATAGCGGACGCCGCTGCCTTTACCTGATCGATGACTTCGCTTCCGAGCTGGATGAGCGTCGCCGACGCCTGTTGGCAGATCGTCTGAAAGCCACGCAGGCGCAGGTTTTCGTCAGTGCCATCGGAACCGAACACGTTATCGATATGAGTGATGAAAAGGGCAAGATGTTCCGCGTGGAACAGGGTAAAATAGTGGTTCAACCTGAAGATTAAATGAGCGAGAAACGTTGATGTCGAATTCTTATGACTCCTCAAGTATCAAAGTTCTGAAAGGGCTTGATGCGGTACGCAAACGCCCGGGTATGTATATCGGCGATACGGATGACGGCACCGGTCTGCATCACATGGTATTCGAGGTCGTGGATAACGCCATCGACGAAGCGCTCGCGGGTCACTGTAAAGAGATTGTCGTGACCATCCATGCCGATAACTCCGTATCGGTACAGGATGATGGTCGTGGTATTCCCACCGGTATCCATGAAGAAGAGGGTATCTCGGCGGCGGAAGTGATCATGACCGTGCTGCACGCGGGCGGTAAGTTTGACGATAACTCCTATAAAGTGTCCGGCGGCCTGCACGGCGTTGGCGTGTCGGTGGTGAACGCGCTCTCTGAAAAGCTGGAGCTGACCATCCGCCGCGAAGGCAACGTGCATCAGCAGACCTATGTGCACGGCGTGCCGCAGGCGCCGCTGGCGATCGTTGGCGAAACCGAGCTGACCGGCACGCGCGTGCGTTTCTGGCCGAGCCACCTGACCTTTACCAACGTTACCAGCTTCGAATATGAAATCCTCGCCAAACGTCTGCGCGAGCTGTCGTTCCTGAACTCCGGCGTCTCTATTCGCCTTCAGGACAAGCGCGATGACAAGAGCGATCATTATCACTACGAAGGCGGCATCAAAGCCTTTGTTGAATACCTGAACAAAAACAAAAACCCGATCCACCCGAACGTGTTTTATTTCACTACGGAAAAAGATGGCATCGGTGTGGAAGTGGCGCTGCAGTGGAACGACGGTTTCCAGGAAAACATCTACTGCTTCACCAATAACATTCCGCAGCGCGACGGCGGTACTCACCTGGCAGGCTTCCGTGCCGCGATGACGCGTACCCTGAACGCTTATATGGACAAAGAAGGCTTCAGCAAAAAGGCCAAAATCAGCGCTACCGGCGACGATGCGCGTGAAGGTCTGATTGCCGTGGTCTCGGTGAAAGTGCCGGATCCGAAATTCTCCTCGCAGACCAAAGACAAGCTGGTCTCTTCCGAGGTGAAATCGGCAGTGGAATCGCAGATGAACGAACGTCTGGTTGAATATCTGCTGGAAAACCCGAACGACGCCAAAATTGTGGTAAGCAAAATCATCGACGCCGCCCGTGCGCGTGAAGCGGCACGTCGCGCCCGTGAAATGACGCGTCGTAAAGGCGCGCTGGACCTGGCGGGATTGCCGGGCAAGCTGGCCGACTGTCAGGAGCGCGATCCGGCGCATTCTGAAATCTACCTGGTGGAGGGTGATTCTGCGGGCGGTTCCGCCAAGCAGGGTCGTAACCGTAAAAACCAGGCGATTCTGCCGCTGAAAGGCAAAATCCTGAACGTTGAGAAAGCGCGCTTCGACAAGATGCTCTCTTCGCAGGAAGTGGCTACGCTGATTACCGCGCTGGGCTGCGGCATCGGACGCGACGAGTACAACCCGGACAAACTGCGTTACCACAGCATCATTATCATGACCGATGCGGATGTCGACGGCTCGCACATCCGTACGCTGCTGTTGACCTTCTTCTACCGCCAGATGCCGGAAATCATTGAGCGCGGCCACGTTTATATTGCCCAGCCGCCGCTGTATAAAGTGAAGAAAGGCAAGCAGGAGCAGTACATCAAAGATGATGAAGCGATGGATCAATATCAGATCGCTATCGCTCTCGACGGCGCTACGCTGCATGCTAACGCCAGCGCGCCAGCCTTAGGCGGCGAACCGTTGGAAAACCTGGTGGCGGAATTCAACAGCACGCAGAAAATGATCAAGCGTATGGAGCGTCGTTATCCTGTCGCCCTGCTGCGCGCGCTGGTTTACCATCCGACGCTAAGCGATCTCAGCGACGAAAGCGCAGTGAAAACCTGGCTGGATACGCTGGTGGCTTACCTGACTGAGCGCGAAGCGCACGGCAGCACCTATGTAGCGCAGGTGCGCGAAAACCGCGAACAACATCTGTTTGAGCCGGTTCTGCGCGTACGCACGCACGGTGTGGATACCGACTATCCGCTGGACAGCGAATTCATTCAGGGGCCGGAGTACCGTAAGCTCTGCACCCTGGGTGAAAAACTGCGCGGTCTGATCGAAGAGGACGCCTTTATCGAGCGCGGCGAGCGCCGTCAGCCGATCGCCAGCTTCGAGCAGGCGATTGAGTGGCTGGTGAAAGAGTCGCGTCGCGGCCTGTCGGTACAGCGCTACAAAGGTCTGGGCGAGATGAACCCGGAGCAGCTGTGGGAAACCACTATGGATCCGGACAGCCGCCGTATGCTGCGCGTTACCATTAAAGACGCTATCGCGGCGGATCAGCTCTTCACCACGTTGATGGGCGATGCTGTTGAACCGCGCCGCGCCTTTATCGAAGAGAATGCCCTGAAAGCGGCAAATATCGATATCTGATGTCATCATCCCTTCCCGACCGGGAAGGGATTTTTTTTGTCTGCGTTATTTTCCCCCTGTTACTACCTACAAATCGCGTCGGGCGATTGTCCGGATATCGCCGATAAACTGGTCAATGTGAGCTGAATCGCGCTAGCATTTAAGCAGACCCTGAATCGAACCTGAATTAACGAGGACGTTATGGCGATAAAACTGATTGCGATAGATATGGACGGCACGCTGCTGAATCCCCAGCATCTGATCACACCAGCGGTAAAATCAGCAATTGACCGCGCGCGCGATAAAGGCGTTTCCATCGTGCTGGCCACCGGTCGGCCATTCGTCGGCGTTGAGCGCTATCTGATGGAGCTGGATTTGCAGCAGGAGGGCCAGTACTGCATCAGCAATAACGGCGCGCTGGTGCAGCGTGCGCAGAACGGTGACTGCGTGGCGGAAGTCACGCTCGGTTTTGACGACTATCTCTACATTGAGCAGCTGGCGCGCGAGCTGGGCGTTCACTTTCAGGCGTTTGACCAATCCCATCTCTACACGCCGAACAAAGATATCAGCGAATACACCATCCACGAAGCAAGCCTGACCGGCATCCCGGTACGTTACCGCGCGGTGGAAGAGATGGATCGCGCGACGCGTTTTCCCAAGCTGATGATGATTGACAGGCCGGAGCTGCTGGACAAGGCGATTCAGCGTCTGCCTGCCAAAGCGCAGCAGAGCTACACCATTCTTAAAAGCGCGCCTTACTATCTGGAAATTCTCGATCCGCGCGTCAACAAGGGCTACGGCGTGAAGATGCTGGCGGATAAGCTCGGTCTGAAGCAGGAGGAGGTAATGGCGATTGGCGATCAGGAAAACGACCTGGCAATGATTGAGTATGCCGGTACTGGCGTGGCAATGGGCAACGCTATCGATTCGGTGAAGAAGATCGCGCAGTTTATTACCAAAACCAATATAGAAGATGGCGTTGCGCACGCCATTGAAGAACTGGTGCTGTAAAAAGGCTGCATCTTTTGGCGCTTTGGCGTAGCGTGTGGGGCAACTTTTCTTATCGGGTTGCCCCATGCGCGAAAAACAACTTACCTTTGCCGACCGCCATCATCAGCTCACCAATATCAACGTCTGGACCGCCGACAGCCAGTGGCTGGCCTTTGACGTACGTCCTTCCGGCGCGTCATTTACCGGCCTGACCATTGAGCGGATCAATGTCGCTACCGGCGCGCTGGAGGTGCTTTACCAGGCGCGTGACGGCGCGCATGTGGGCGTGGTTACCGTCAGCCCGGACCTGCCGCCGCGCTACGTCTGCATTCACGGACCGGAACATCCCGACGCCCGCTGGCATTATGATTTTCATCACCGCCGTGGCGTGATTATCCAGAATGGCGTGGCGGAAAACCTCGACGCCTGCGATATCACTCCACCTTTCACGCCGGGCGCGCTGCGCGGCGGCTCCCATGTACATGTATTCAGCCCGGACGGGTCGCGCCTGAGCTTTACCTATAACGACCACGTTATGCATGAACGGGACGCGCGCGAGGATCTGCGTAACGTCGGCGTGGCGCTGCCGCTCTATGCGGTTTGTCCGCCAAAGCAGCACCCACGGGAATATGACGGCAGCCATTTCTGCGTACTGGTGAGCGAAACCACACGCGATCCGCAGCCTGGCAGCGACGCGATCGATCGCGCTTACGAAGAGTGTTGGGTAGGCAATCGCGGCTATCAGAAAGCGGACGGCAGCTGGCAGCGCTGGGCCATCGCTTTTATTGGCGATACGCGATCCGCGCAGGGAGAAAAAGTGCCGGAAGTGTTTATTGTCGATCTGCCGGAAACGCTGGCCGACTACGCCAAAGCAGGCAGCGCGCCGCTGGAAGGCACCGAAACGCGGCTGCCGGCGCCGCCGGCGGGCGTCAGGCAACAACGGCTGACCCGGAGCCGCGGGCTGGCTCTGCAACCGCGCCACTGGCTGCGCGCTGCGCCGGACGGCAGCGCTATCGCTTTTCTCATGGCGGACGATAACGGAATTATTCAGCTCTGGACGGTGTCGCCAAACGGCGGCGCGCCACAGCAGAGAACGCAGTTACCGGGCAGCATTCAGTCCGCTTTTAGCTGGCATCCGCAGGGCGGAAGCATCGCCTTTGTCTGTGATAACAGCGTGATGGTTTACCATCTCAGCAGCAACGCCTGCAGGCGCCTGACGGAGCGCAGCGCGCAGTCGCCAGGCGTCGACGCCGTGGTTTGGTCGCCGGATGGGCAGCAGATTGCCTTTATGCGCGAAGTGGATGGCTGGCGCCAGCTGTTTACAGTTACTGTAGCGTAGCGGGCATTGGCGCGGCTTGAGCGAGATGAGCGTCGGTTCGCGCCAGCTTTTCGCTTTGCAGTACGCGGGCACGTGGCGAATCGAGAGTTTTATCATTATCGGCGCGCGCGTAATCCCATGGCAGAAGCAGGGTATCCATCACCGCCGAAAAAGGCAGATCGATCAGGGCCAGCGGCCGCAGCGCCCAGCTGGTGTTGTTGTCCACCAGCATTTCAGCACTGGCGCGCGTGCCAGGATAATAACCTTGGCTTGCGCCGGTATGCGACATTACGCTGGAACAGCCGGTGGCCGTTAACGCGCAGAAAGCTAACATCCCTGCCAGCGGAAAGTGTTTCTTCATATTCATTTTCATCATCCCTTCAGACATGGCAGTTGCCTGGCTGAGTGTGCTTGCCTGACGTCATCATCACTCTGTGGTGATCTTCGTCGTTACCAGGTCAACTTACCCCTGAGTGTATGACATTACATCGGTTTTGCTGAAAAAATTGCTCTTTATCACTTGAAAGCGGTGGGGATGCACCCATTTTAAAAGCACGGTCATGAATGCTGCCGCCGACAGGGGCGCTGAACGATCGAACAACCTGTCCATTGTGGAAGGTTGCCAAAACTTGCTGAATATCAGGAGTCTTTTTATGCGTAATTTTGATCTCTCTCCGCTTTATCGTTCTGCCATCGGTTTTGATCGTCTGTTCAACCTGCTTGAAGCGAATCAGAACCAGACTAATGGCGGCTATCCTCCGTACAATGTTGAGCTGGTGGATGAAAACCACTACCGCATCACCATTGCGGTGGCAGGATTTGCGCAGAGTGAACTCGATATCACTTCCCACGACAATGTGCTGATTGTGCGTGGCGCGCATCCCGAAGAGCAGACGGAGCGCAAATATCTGTATCAGGGTATCGCCGAGCGCAACTTTGAGCGCAAATTTCAGTTGGCTGACCACATCATCGTACGCGATGCGCGTTTAGAGAATGGCCTGTTGAGCATTGATTTGGAGCGTATTCTCCCCGAAGAAGCGAAACCGCGTCGGATTGAAATCCTGAACTGATCCCCTGACAGAAACAAGAACGCCGCTCTGAAGCGGCGTTTTTTTTTGCGCGCAATGGCGTTAATGCTGCAGCCGAACCCGCAGACGCTGACCCAGCACACCGCCAAACATATTCACCAGCAGCCCGAGGATCACCACCGCCGCGCCCATCACCTGCTGGGCTGATAATCTCTCATCAAGCACGATCGCGGCGCTGAGAATGCCAACCACCGGAACCAGCAGCGACAGCGGCGCCACGCGCCAGGTCTCATAGCGGCTGAGCAGGTTGCCCCAGATTCCGTAGCCAATAATAGTGGCGATAAAAGCCAGATAAATCAGCGCCAGCACCGTTTGCAGCGAAATATGCACCAGGCTGCTGATAATCGCCTGTTCGCCCTCAAACCACCATGAGCAGATAAAGAAGGGGATGACGGGCACCATTGCGCTCCAGACCACCAGCGACAGCACCGGTACGCTGCGGTTGCGCATAATCACTTTGTTGCTGATGTTGCCCAGCCCCCAGGAGAGCGCCGCCGCCAGCGTCAGCATCATGGTGGTCAGCGTAATCCCGGCCGTAGCCTGACCTTCCATCCCGGCGGTTGCCAGAATAAACATGCCGACGGTGGCGACCAACACGCCAGCTATGTGATTCCAGCGCAGCTTTTCCGCCAGCAGCAGCGCGCCGAGCAGAATGGTGAAAAACGCTTGCGCCTGTAATACCAGCGAGGCCAGCCCGGCAGGCATGCCGAGTTTAATTGCCAGAAAAAGCAGGGCGAATTGACCGAAGCTGATAGTCATACCGTAAGCTAATAACCAGCGCAGCGGCACCTGCGGTCGTTTCACCACGAGAATTGCCGGGAAAACCACCAGCGCAAAACGCAGCCCGGCGAGCAAAAAGGGCGGCATCCCCTGCAAGCCCAGCTTAATCACCACAAAGTTCACGCCCCAGGCCACCACGACGCAAAGCGCTAATATCATATCTTTTACTGACATACTCTGTTCCTTTCGCCCTTCAGGCGGTCGCCGTCACTGGCGTTGCGATCTCAGCACAACAGTCGCCCACAACACGAAAATAGTCCACGACATTCAACGCGATCGATTTTTCCAGCTCACCGGCGTTAAACCAGAGCGTGCCCGCTTCGCGCAGGCGCGCATCGACACAGAGCGCCAGCCGATCATCAAAACTGAACGGCGGCACCGCGCCCATCACGCAGCGGGTTAACGTCTGCGCCATCTCTGGCGGAGCAAAGCTCGATTTTTTCCCGCCGATGGCGCGCGCCGCAGCCTTAAAGTTAATTTTGCAGTCGCCGGGCACAATCGCCAGCAGATAGCGCGTCCCGGCGCCCTCCGGCATCGTCACTTCCAGCACCATCGCCTTGGCGGCCTGATGCAGCGCATTGCCGCGAATCTCGCTAATCAGATCGGTTTGCCCTACCGCCTCATGGGTCACCATCCGGTAATCTGCCTGATGGCGATCCAGCAGTTCGGTGAGTTGTTCAAATGTCGTCATGCAGTTCTCCTCTTATGATAAAGCCCTTCAGCTCCAGGCGATGGCGTGCTTCATTTTTTTGTCGGTCAGGCCAAAGAAAAAGCCCATGGTAATGCGCGTATCGCCCTCAACGCGGTCGATCTCATGATAAAAGGCCGGATTAAACAGGTAGATATCCCCGCTGCGCGGCGAAAATTCACAGGTCTCGCTGTCGGCCGTGACCGCGCTCTGATAGCCCAGCTCGCCCGGCGTTTTGAAGCGCTCATCCTCCGGCGTCCATTTTTTGTTATAGATGCGCAGCGCGCCGCCGCCGGAGCACTCCTGTAAGCAAACCACGCAGCTGAGCTGATGCAGAATTTCGCTTACCAGCAGACCAGTACCGGCAGCATCGCGCACGATATTGTCGTTATGTAATGGATTGGCGACGCCATCGGCATGAAAACGCACAATGGAACCGGCATAATCGCCCAGGCGCGGCTCGCAGGCGGTTTGCAGGCTCTCCAGCTTCAGCGCATGTTTCACCCAGTTATAAACCTGATCACGCAGGCAGTTCATCGATGGCGGCAGCGAAGGTTGAATATCACGCAGCTCGGTAAAATAGTTCTCCGGCGCGCCGGTATGCTTCGCCAGATAGGGGCCGAGCGTGGTGAGCGCCCCGTTGGGGTAGTGAGAAACGCGAATCTTCTCGCGACAGTGGCGGAGATCCTCAACCATGGCTTCGCGCACCACAGGGGCGAGAAAGTCCCGCAGCACCAGCAGCGGCACGCGCGCGGTAACAATGTCATCCAGCCAGGTCTTTTCGATAAACATCTTCGGATTGATCACGCGTATTTGATTGAAAATAGCCATGTTATTCACTCTCCAAAAGAGATTTCATGAAGTTCATGATTACGCATTCGGCGCCAGGATGACGCCTCGCCCAGTGTTGGAATCTGTTCAGAGGCAATAAATGTGCTGCCGTTCTGCTGGCAGAGGTGCATGGTGAAATAAGCAGGATAAGGGGTGTCAGCGGGATGCCATTGCCAGGCCCAGGCCTTGTTGCGCGTAACAAAAATGGCATTACCCGCGCTGCCGCCTGGCGCTATTTGCGCCATTTTGTTTAGCAGGTAGTCGCGCGTGAAGTCGGCTGGCGTGGCCTGGTCTACCAGATATTCCAGGTACTCCGCCGAATCGAAGCGGGATTCCGTCAGGCCGAGCTGCGCATAGAGGGTTGGCAGAAAGCCGTTATGCATCATGTACCACTGCGTTGCGCCGCTGGTGCGCCAGAGCGGATGGGAAAATTCCAGCCCCTGATTTTTGCTCAGCGTCGCGTGGCGCACATGTACCGCCAGAAAGCGGGTGCGAATGGCATCGACGTCAATCCCAGGCAGGGCGTCGGCAAAGGTGCCGGTACCGTGCAGCGTGCGGATATTGCCATTTTCCAGCCAGAGACAGCCCCAGCCGTTGGGATGCTCCCGGATCGGGCCGTCATGGCAGGCGGTTTCGCCGCAGCTCATGGCGCGTGCCGCTTCCAGCACCGCGGCGGCGTCAAAACGGCCATGCGCCAGAATCATTCTGCACATAACATGTCTCTCCGCAGGGCAGCAGGCTGCTGCAAATGAATAATGTGATGAAACACCATAAGCACCTCATCGCGCGCGGCGGCGGCTAGGCGAAAAGTTGAAAGAATACCGGCGTGGCGCGTCAGATCGGCATAGAGCGTGGAGCGCTCAGTCACCGGCAGCGACGGCTGATTGAGCGGCGGCAACAGGCTGCCATGCTGGTGTTGTTCGATCCAGGCCTGCGCCAGCGCCAGCTGCGCGGGCTGACGCAGCCGCAGCTGCCCCACGGCGCGCACCTCGCTGGCATAACGCAGCGGCGGCAGGCCCAGCCCGGCTTCGATATAAAATGATACTTCCGCCCAGTCGATGTCGGTCACCTCCTGCACCAGGTTTACTACCCCCATACCAGAGAGACGGAAGCCCATCTCAAGAAAATGGGGCACGCCATTCACCACAATAAAGTCGATATGAAATGCGCCCTGACGATAATGAAAGGTTTCGCAGCAAAGGTTCATCAGCCTGGTAAAGGCGGCGGGCAAACCCTCGGCGGCGATCGCCACATGGCCCGATTCATAAAAGCTGATACAGCCGTCGCTGTCGCAGTTCTGCTCGATGACCTTCTGGCAGCAGGTGAGCGCCAGCGCTTTACCGTTATGCACCACGCCCTGCAATGAATATTCATCGCCAGCCAGCCAGCACTCGACGATGAAGCCGGAAAAGCTGCGGCCGCCATAGTTCATGGTATTCACCAGCTTCTCGACCACCTGATCGAGCTGTTGGGGAGTGGCGACCAGCCAGATGCCCAGCCCGCCGCCGCCATCTACCGGCTTGATCACGCAGGGATAAAGCAGCGCGTCGCGCGCGGCGAGGATGCTGAGCGGGGAGGCGAAAAAGCGAAACTCCGGTTGGGGAACCCCGGCGCAGCTTTTATTCAGCGCCATCCGCTGGGCATATTTGTCCAGCGGAATAAAGCAGCGCCCGGCATCCGGGCCAGCCAGCATTTCCCGCACCCGGCCCGCGCTGGCGTTATAGGCCTCGAAACCTGCCAGCACCACCTGCGGATGCTCCAGCAGCCCGGCGCGCAGATAAGCCTGCATCACCTCCCAGGGATTTTCCGGCCGATCGAGCCGCACAATCAGATCAAACGGCAGTTCCAGGCTCAGTGACTGGTAATCAATAAAGTCGCTCATTTCCGCCAGCACGGTAAAATAGCCTTCCCGTTTCGCCACTGCGCAGTAAGGATTCTGCCCGTCGCGCGTGGCGCCAATCTGCAGGAAAATCTTTTTCATCGCATCGCCTTACCGGGTCAGCGCCCGGAAATCACTTCTGTCACGGTATCCCGCAGATAACCATTGTTAACCTGAATCACTGCCTTGTGCGGATCGAAGCGCAGCACGCGCGACAGCGGATCCTGGCTTTTGCCCTCCAGCAGCGAACTCACCTGGCTGCTCTGCCAGCACTGGCGCATTTGCGTAACCGTCAGGCCGGAGAGCGCAGAGAGCTGCGTTGCCAGCCGCAAATCCCCGCTGCGATCGTTCATCAGGTCGTGAATGGCCTGTTCTTCCAGTGGTATCTGCTGCTGTTCCAGCCAGATCGCCAGCTGTTCGCCGCCCTGGTTAAAGGGCGCGTAGATCATGCAAATCAGCTGCTTTTCGGTCAGGTTAAATGCCTGCTGGGCAAAGTTAGCGGCACGTTCGCGCTGACGTGCGATCGCCTCATCGTCCTGATAGCGCGCCGCCATCTCATCAATCAGCGACGGAGGGAAATCTTTCTGCTTCATCAGCCCCAGCGCAAAGCGCACATATTCGCGAATGCCTTCGGCATAGCTGCGCTGGAGCAGCGTTTCGGCGCGTAGGCCGCGAATATGTGCCATTAACGTGGGGTTGCCGCAGTCCGATTCGGAGAAGCTGAACATCAGCTCGTCAAAGCGGAAGCGCATAAATTCAGTGAGCAGCGCCCAGTGAGCGCCCGCCTCGTAAGCGGTGTCCTGGTAGATATTGAAGAACAGCGGATCGCGATCCAGCTGATGCATAATGCGGTGCGCAGGAGTAACCTGGTCTTCGCCATAGAT
Organism: Pantoea osteomyelitidis; assembly: GCF_044342975.1. Classification (NCBI taxonomy): domain Bacteria; kingdom Pseudomonadati; phylum Pseudomonadota; class Gammaproteobacteria; order Enterobacterales; family Erwiniaceae; genus Pantoea; species Pantoea osteomyelitidis. The sequence continues at coordinate 79,696 of NZ_JBGFSN010000011.1, read as the reverse complement.
ATCAGCAAAGTAGCGCTGCGCCACGCCATCCAGCGTTTGCAGAAAGCCGCTGAAGCCACGGCTTTTGTCCGGTAGCGGCGCGTCAAACACACGCGAGAGATGGCGCGCCCAGGCGAGGTAAGCCGTCTGCTCCTGCGGCGAATCGCCGGTAATGATGATATCCACACCCCCCTGATAGTGCGCCGCCAGACCGAACGAATTCACCATACTCAGGTTACAGGCGTTGCAAAAGGTGGAGCGGGCATCGGCGCGAAAGCGATGGCCATTCATCAACACGTCGCTGCGGTTCTGCTGTCGTACCGCGTCGGGCATCGACAGGTCGCGCGCAAAAGCACGGATTAACAGACCGTCGGTGATCAGGCATTCGGTATAAGCATCGTCATGAATGCGCAGCGCCTGATAAACGCGATCGATGTTTTCCATCACGCTGTGGTTCATCGCCGCGTGACGATTGGTGCTGATGCGTAAACGAAAGGTATTGCCATACTGCTGCCATAACAATCCCTGAATATAGCGGACGTAAGCCACCATATAGCTGCTGTCTTTGCCGCCGCCATAGGCGAGCAGAACGCGGTTATTATCGAGCTGGTGCGGGTCCGGCAGGGCGGCAAGCAGCCGCTGTGAACAATGTTTAGCGGAATCGATAATTGCTGTGGAGAGGTAGTCTTCAATTTCTCCCATCATCGCGGACAGATTATTCATTTTTTACTTTTCCTTTGGCTAAAAAATCGCATGAACGAAATGACGGGCTGATTCCAATGTAAACAGGCCACAAAGGTGTTACGGAATGAATGTCTCGGTCTTGTTTATCATTACGTGCCGCTAAGCGAGCCGACAGGGCACAAAAGCACTGGCTAATAATTAAGAGATGCAGCTTAAACTACTTTGAATGTACTCTGTTGAATACGCACAGATCAGCACGATATGGGGTGGAACAGATGAGCGGGGAAGCGGGAGATCAGGAGAGTCAAAGCAGTCGTTACCGCCAGATAGCAGAGCAGATCAAGCGAGCCATTGATGCCGGCACCCTGCCGCCAGAGAGTCGTTTGCCCTCGGTACGCACGCTGGCGACGCAATACCATGTCAGTCTGACCACCGCCTTAAAAACATTACGCACGCTGGAGGATGAGCGCTATGCCGTGGCGCGCCCCAAGTCCGGCTTCTTTGTTGCGCCGCGCCAGCCCGGCAAAACCGGGACGCCAGCGCTGATAGCGCAGGCGCGGGCGGTTGCGCCGCTGGATGAACAGACGGAGCTGCATCTGGCGATGGTCGGCTCCGACTGTCGCGTGCGGCTGGATCTGGCTAACGGCGACAGTTCGCTTTACCCGGTGAGGAAAATCGGGCTGCTGATGCGGCAGATGGGCTACAGCAAACCGGCGCTGCTGGGCAACACGGTCAAAGGCACCGGCTACGCGCCGCTGAAGGCGGAGATCGCCCGACGCGCGGTGGATTATGGCTGTACTATCAATCCGGATGATATTCTTATCACCAACGGCTGCATTGAGGCGATTTCACTGTCGCTGCGCGCCACGCTCAATCCCGGCGATATCGTGGCGGTGGAGTCGCCCTGCTATTTCGTGCTGTTGCAGATGCTGCGTAACCTGAACCTGCGTGTGATTGAGGTGGAATCGGGGCCGGAGGGCTATGTGAATGTCGAGAAGCTCACCAGCCTGTTTCGGCACAAAGCAGTGCAGGCGTTTTTGACCATCTGCAACATCAACAATCCGCTGGGAAAATCGATTCCCAACGAACAGAAGGCGTACATCGCCCGTCAGGCAGATGAAAACGATGTGGTTATCGTCGAGGATGATATTTTTGGCGATACCGCGTTTGGCGAGCGCCGACCTTTTCCGATGCGCGCCTTTAGTCCGAACGCCATTCTGTGCAGCGGCTTTTCCAAAACCGTTGCGCCAGGCATCCGCATTGGCTGGGTACACAGCGTTAACTACATGCGCAAAATCGCCTCGCTGAAATACACCTCGACGATGGGCACCTCGGTGCTGTCGCAGGCGGCGGTGGCCGAGCTACTGCGCAACGGCGGTTACGATGCTCATCTGCGCAAGCTGCGACGCGAGCTGGCGCGCCAGATTCATCAGATGCGTCAGGCGGTGCTGCGCTATTTCCCGGCCGGCACGCGCGTGACCGATCCCGAAGGGGGCTATGTGCTGTGGGTGGAAATGCCACGTGGCGCGCTCAACGTGCGTGCGCTGTTTTTGAAAGCGCGCAATGCCGGGATTGGCATTGCGCCCGGTCATATCTTCGCTACCGACGAGCGCTATGACCACTGCTTCCGGCTGAACGCCGGTTTTGGCTGGAATGATGAGGTGGAGCAGGCGATACGACAGCTGGCGCAGTGGTGTCAGCTGTCGTTAACCGAGGTGGTGCCGGGGCAGGCGTAATCCCGCGATTACGCGCGCCACGCCTCTTCAATCTCTTCCGCCAGAATCTGTACCGCACGTTCGATTTTATCGGCGTCCGGCACGTAGTTCATGCGCATGCACTGGTGCGTGTGCGGCCAGGCCTGCTCCAGGCCGGGAAAGAAGAAGTGGCCGGGCACCATCAGCACGCCGCGCGCCTTCAGCCGATGATAAAGCGCCTCGGTGGAGATCGGCAGATCGCGGAACCAGAGCCAGAGAAAAATCGCCCCTTCCGGTTTGTGGATCAGGCAGCGATCTTCCGGCAGATAGCGGCGAATAATCTCGATCGTGCGGGTAACTTTTTCCTGATAGAAAGGCTTGATCACCTCCTCCGACAGACGCAGCAGATCGCCGCGCTGAATCATTTCGCAGGCGATAGCCGGGCCGATGCTACCGGGCGCCAGGCTGATGATGCCGTTCATATTGCTGATGGCGCCGATGGTTTTCTCATCGGCAATAATAATGCCACAGCGTGAACCCGGCAGGCCGAGCTTCGACAGGCTCATGCACAGAATAATGTTCGGATTCCACAGCGGGCGCGCCTCGCTGAAAATAATGCCGGGGAAAGGAACGCCGTAGGCGTTATCGATCAGCAGCGGCACCTCATGCTGCTGCGCCAGCGCATCCAGCTGAATAAGCTCAGCGTCGGTGATCACATTGCCGGTGGGATTGGTGGGACGCGAGACGCAGATCAGGCCCACATCTTCGGTCATTGGCAGATGATCAAAATCGACGTGATATTTAAACTGGCCTTCCGGCAGCAGTTCGATATTGGGTTTTGCTGAAACAAACAGTCCTTCATCCAGCCCGGCATCGGCGTAGCCCAGATATTCCGGTGCCAGCGGAAACAGCACGCGCTTTTTGCTGCCGTCTGCGCGACGACCGGCAAACAGATTAAACAGATAGAAAAAGGCGCTCTGGCTGCCGTTGGTCAGCGCGATATTCTGCGCAGAGATCTGCCAGCCCAATGTGGTGCGCAGCAGCGTTGCCAGCTCCTCCAGCAGCACCGTTTTGCCGCGCGGCCCGTCGTAGTTGCAGAGCGCGTCGGTCAGCTTGCCCTCGGTGTGCATCTGCTGTAGCAGCTGATGAAAATAGTCGCTCATCGCCGGGATTTGCGCCGGGTTGCCGCCGCCCAGCATGATGGTGCCTGGCGTGCGCAGACCTTCGCCCATATCTTCCATCAGGCGCGAGATGCCGGAGTGCTGAGTAAATTTGTCGCCGAACTGGGAAAAACTCATAGCGTGTAAACAGTTTGTGATGAATGGATGGGGGATCCACCATAACGCCCGCCTGACGCGGGCGCAATGGCAACAGAGGAAAGCGGGCCGGATGTTACTTCACTACCTGCGGGTTAACGCAGTTTTTGTCCACCTTTCCGCTCAGGGCGGCAATCAGGTTCTCCACGGCGTCCTGCATCATGCCGTAACGAGTTTCATGCGTTGCCGAACCGATATGGGGAAGCGCGACCACGTTCGGCAGCGTCAACAGTTCTGAATCGGCGGGAACCGGCTCCTGTTCAAACACGTCCAGTCCGGCGGCATGAATGACGCCCGTTTTTAATGCGGCGATCAGCGCCTGCTCGTCTACCACCGGGCCGCGACCCGCATTGATTAAAATGGCACTCTGCTTCATTAATTTGAGCTGCTGCTCGCCAATCATATGGTGCGTCTGCTCGGTCAGCGGCAGGCTGATGCAGACAAAATCGCTCTCTTTCAGCAAAGTATCCAGATCGCAGCCGCGGGCGGAGAAGCGTGATTCCGCTTCCTGATGCGGCTTGCGCGCGTTATAGAGCACCGACATGCCGAAGCCGAAATGGGCGCGCTGCGCCAGCGCCATGCCGATGCGGCCCATGCCGAGAATGCCGATGGTTTTATGATGCACATCCACGCCAAACTGCTGCGGACCGATGCTTTTTTTCCACTGTCCCGCTTTCACCCAGGCGTCCAGCTCCGTGACGCGGCGCGCGCTGGCGAGCACCAGCGCCATGATGGTGTCCGCGACAGTTTCGGTCAGCACCGTGGGGGTATGCATCAAAAGAATGCCGCGCTGGTTCAGCGCCTCAACGTCAAAATTGTCGTAGCCCACCGAGACCGTCGAACAGGCGCGCAGTTTCGGCATTTTCGTCAGCAGGTCAGCATCCACCTTGCTGCTGGAGCCAATCAATCCTTCCGCCTGCTGAAATGCCTGCGCATGGGCTTCGATGTTCTCCGGCGTCAGGTCATTGATTTCCGTCACGCTGAAGTGCTCATCGAGACGTGCGCGCAGATCGTCCGCTAATTTTTTGTAAAGGATCACTGAAGGCTTCATCAAAGGCTCCCTGTAAAAGATGGCGGGGGCTGCTATGCCCCCGGAAAATCACGGTTTGTCGCGCCGCTTTCAGGCATGTTTCGCGCCGTGCACAGGCGTTTGCTTATTCTCGGCCGGCTTAACAATCAGCGTCAGCCAGACGGAGACCAGCAGCGCCGCGCCCATAAAAATATAGGAGGCGGACGGGCTACCGGTGGCGCCGTTAAGGTAGCCGACAATCCAGGAGCCGATAAATGAACCCAGCGCGCCCATGCTGTTGATCAACGCCATGGCGCCGCCGGACACGTTGCGCGGCAGCATCTCCGGAATGATAGCGAAGAACGGGCCGTAGGGGGCGTACATCGCGCCTCCCGCAATCACCAGCAGCGTATAGGAGAGCCAGAAGTTGCTGGAACCCACCATATAAGAGCCGAGGAACGCCAGCGCGCCAATCAGCAGCAGCGGCCAGACAAAGAGTTTGCGGTTCTGCGTCTTATCCGACGCCCAGGAGACGACAATCATCGCCACGGTAGCGGCCAGGTAAGGCACCGCTGACAGCCAGCCCGCTTCCACCATGCCCATCGAGGTATTGGCGTTACGCAGAATCGACGGCAGCCACAGTACGAAACCGTACACGCCAATACTCCAGGCGAAATATTGCATGCAGAGGATAATCACGTTGCGGTTTTTAAAGGCTTCACTGTAATTGCGCACTGCCTTGATGTTTTCCTGCTCTTTCTGCAGCTGCGCCTGTAAGGCGGCTTTTTCTTCGTCGCTCATCCATTTGGACTGCGCTGGCTTATCCTGCACCATGAACCACCAGGCCACGGCCCAGATCACCGCCGGAATCCCTTCGAAGATAAACATTTCACGCCAGCCGAAAGATTCGATCAGATAGCCGGAAACCACCGACATCCACAGCACCGTGACCGGATTACCGAGGATCAGAAAGGTGTTGGCGCGCGAACGTTCCGATTTGGTAAACCAGTTACTGATATAAATCAGCATCGCCGGCATCACCGCTGCTTCCACTACGCCGAGAATAAAGCGAATGGCCGCCAGCATCGGAATATTGCTGACTACGCCGGTCAGCGAAGCGCAGACGCCCCATAACACCAGGCACCAGAAAATCAGTTTCTTCACGCTGCGGCGCTCGGCGTAAATCGCGCCGGGGATTTGAAAGAAGAAGTAGCCGAGAAAGAACAGGGCGCCCAGCAACGAGGACATGCCCTTGGTAATGCCTAAATCGTCGTTGATGCCCGCTGCCGACGCAAAACTGAAGTTCGCGCGGTCCAGATACGCCAGACTGTAGGTGATAAACACGATGGGCATGATAAACCACCAGCGTTTTGGCGCGATTGTCTGCGTTTTCATGGTTGTATCCTCTGTTGAGGTGGCGGGCGCATTCTGATGTGCAGTAATCGATGCGCCTCAGGTTTTGTTACCGGTCTGCCGTTCAGAATTAATAGTCGCCAAGTTGGGCGCGCGTCGGTAACCCTTCGCTGTCGCCGATGACCTGAATGGCCAGAGAACCGATTTTGTTGCCGCGACGGATCGCCTGCGGCAGGCTTTTCCCTTCCAGTAACGCGCTGACGACACCCACGGCGAAGCCATCCCCGGCACCGACGGTATCTACCACGTTCTCCACCCGAATCGCTTCGACCTGGCCTTTTTCGCCTGCGGCGGTTTTGTACCAGGCACCTTCGCAACCGGTTTTGATCACCACCGCTTTTACCCCTTTATCGAGGTAGAAGTCGGCAATCGCTTCCGGCTGGCGATAGCCGGTAAGAATCCATCCCTCTTTTTCACCGGGCAGCACCCAGTCGGCATACTCCGCCAGCTGGTTGAGCTGCGTGCGCATCTCCTCTTCGCTACGCCACAGCACCGGACGCAGATTAGGATCAAACGAAATGGTTTTGCCCAGCGCGCGCATCTCTTTCGCCGCATACTTCGACAGTTCCAGCGAGCTGTCGGAGATTGCCGCCGCCACGCCGCTCAGATGCAGATGGCGCGCTGCGCCAAAGTAGTCGTGATTGAAATCCGCGACGGAAAGATGGCTGGCCGCTGAGCCTTTGCGAAAATATTCCACCAGCGGGTCGGAACCGTCATCCACCTTTGACTTCAGCTGAAAACCGGTAGGAAAACGATCGTCCACCGTGACCTGACGGTGATCGACGTTCTCCTGTTCCAGCTGCTGACAGGTATAACGACCAAAAGAGTCGTTACCCACACGGCTGACCCAGCCCACTTTCAGGCCGAGACGCGCCAGGCCGATAGCCACGTTCAGCTCGGCACCGGCAATTCTTTTTACAAAGGATGCCGCTGACGCTAAATCGCCGGGCTCGCTGGCGACAAACATCGCCATCGCTTCGCCGATGGTCACCACATCCAGGGTGCCGTTTTCATGCATGGTCATGATCGCTCCTTAACAATTGCGCAGCAGGTCAACATAGCGGCGCGTAACGGCCACCAGATCGTCGCCTTCGAGCGGAAATTCGATACCGCGCGGCACCGAAGCCGGCAGCTGTTTGAGCAGGGTGCGCCACTGGTCATCGGCGTCATCAAGAGCGATTGCCCGGAAGCTGTCATGGTGAGGCACGGCGGCCTTTACGTGAATATAGCCGATGTAGCGTCCCAGCAGTTGTGCTGCATCTTCAGCTTTTTCACCGGTCCAGAGCCAGTTGCCCATATCAAAGGTCATGCCGTGCGACATATGTGCATCGCCAAATTCGGCAAAAAAGCGCGTCAGCGGCGCGAGCTTGCCGCAGGCGGTTTGATCGTTTTCCACCACCAGCTTTACGCTCTGATGGGCCAGCGCCTGGCGCAGCTTCTTGCTGTCGAAGTCGCCGGCGTAGTGGCCCAGCGAGAATTTCAGCAGCCTGGCGTTCAGCTGCTCCGCCTCGCTGAGATAGCGATCAAGCTGGGGATTCAGCGCGCCATCGGCCATAAACAGCGCGTCGGGCACGGAATAGAAGGCGCGAAGACGATGCGCGGCAATCGCCTTGCCGAGTTCAGGCAGGCTGGTCAGCGCAGCGTCATCAAGCAGCTCACGGCGAATTTCAACGCCGTCAGCGCCCGCCTGTTGAATAACAGGCAGCAGGGCGCGCTGTCCGCCCAGGGCGGTGACCTGCTGCTGACCGTAGGCGGCAGTGACCACAATAATTTCAGGATTCATCTCTTTCAGGCTCACCCACTTTTTCGTCGTTATAAAAACGTTAAATGGAACCGGTTCCAATGCAAAGAAGGAAAACCTGAAATTATGATCACGCTCACGAAGTAAGCAAAAAGGGGAGAGAATGTTCTTAAAGCAGGCTAAGACGTTGGCTTGAGCCACGTACGATCAGCTTACCGGAAAAGACTTGCTCGGTAACGGGCAGCTCGCTTCCTTCGATGCGCTCAAGCACACGCTCAAGCGCCGCGTAGCCAATCTGCCAGGTTGGCTGTTGCAGCGTGGTGATGCCTGGACCTGCCAGCGCCGCCCACTCCAGCTCGTCGAAGCCCAGCAGGCCGATATTCTCACCCCAGCGCAGGCCGACGCGCTGCATGGCGCGCGCCACCTGCAACGTCAGCGCGCCGTTGGCGGCCATCACCGCGCAACGTTTGCCGCTGTGCCGCTGGTGGAAATCGCGCAGCGCGGCTTCCAGTTGCGTGGGCTGATTCAGCGGCAGCTCGCTGTTTTCATAGGCAATTTCAGGGAAAGCGCTTAACGTCTGGCGGAACGCCTGCAGACGCTCGCGACGGGTATTCACGCTGCCAATGGGTTCACTGAGAAACAGCAACGCTTCATAGCCATTATCCACCAGGTGACGGGTGGCGATATCCGCCGCTTCCGGATTATTCAGACCCACCACATCGCAGGCGAAGTCGGGGATTTTGCGGTCGATCAGCACCATCGGCAGCAGCGACTGTTGCAGGCGGTTCAACGCCTCTTCCCGCATGCCGACCGCATTGACCACCACGCCCTCAACCTGGTAGCTGCTCAACAATTGCAGGTAGTGCTGCTCCAGGTCCACTTCGTTATTGGTATTGCACATCAGCAGCGTAAAACCGCGCGCGCGGCAGGCGGCCTCAATCCCGCACATCACGTCCACGGAATAGGGATTGGTGATATCGGCGATAATCAGGCCAATCAGTCGCGTCCGGCCACGCTTCAGACCGCGCGCCATCTGGCTTGGCTGATAATGAAGTTCTGCAATCGCCTGTTCGATACGCGTTTTCAGATCCGGAGAAAGAAGATGCTGCTCGCCGTTGAGATAGCGGGAGACGCTGGTTTTACCGGTTTTTGCTGCGTTGGCGACATCACTGATGGTCGCGCGGGCCGGCCTGTTTTTCATGGGCATACCTGGGTCAGAAGAAACAGGCAGAGACTAACACAGGCGAAGCCGTGCGTAAAAACTCAGCTATGCCTGGCCCGGCAGCCGCAGCTGCGGCTGCCACAGCACCTGCAACTGCTCTGGCGGCGTACCTTTCACCAGCGCCAGAATCAGCTGCGCCACCTTTTCGCCAGCATCGTACTGCATTGGCTGCGTAATCGCCGGCAACGGACCATCGATAATCGAATCAGCAGGAAGCCCGTCATAAACGATAAGCGTAATCGCCTTTTTGCCACGCAGGCGTGCGGCCTGTTGCAGGGCGATGGCGGCCCCTTCGCCGAGCGGGCTACAGTCGGTAATAATCGCCTGTGGCGGCGTCTGGCTGGCGAGCCAGGCGCAGGTTTGCTGGTAACCGGCGCGGCGCGAGGCTTCGGTCTCAACAAGGTGAGAAGGCGCAATGCTTATCTGCTGCTGCGTCATGGCATCCAGAAAGCCCTGGCGGCGGTCGCGGACAAAGGTGCAGGCTTCGTTACTGCCCAGCCAGGCGATGTCTGTCATGCCCTTTTCAACGCAATGATTTACCGCCAGCATCGGACCGGCGTGATTATCGAAATCGAACCAGGCATAAGGCTTTGGCAGATCGCTGCGACCCAGGGTGAGAAAGCGAAAGCCTTTTTGCTGTAAACGCAGCAGACGATGATCCTGCGGTTTGGGGCGGGTGACGATCACCGCATCTAACGCGCGGCTGCGCAGCATGCGTAGCAAAGCGCGCTGACTATCCTGCGGCTTATCCGCCAGCAGCAGCAGATCGATCTCTTCCCGCGCCAGATACTGGTCGAGCGACAATAAGGTTTTGCTGAAGGGGCTGTCGTTTAAGGGCGTAGTGCTGATGGGGAAAACCAGACCAATCGCATTAGCGCGGCCGGTTTTCAGATGCCGCGCCGCTGCGTTAGGCCGGTAGCTGCGACGCTGGGCTTCCTCTTCAATGCGTTTACGCGTCTCCTCGGCAACATCATCATAACCGTTCAATGCCCGACTCACGGTGGTCACGGAAAGGCCCAGCGCTGCGGCAATGGCTTTAAGAGACATGATGCGCTACCTGTTGATCAAATTTTGATCACGCTAGCATAAAGCGTGGCGGCGCTCTATGCGCCCCGTTTGTTTTTTTGACGCCTTAAGCGCCAAAAATAGCGTAAAAACTGACGCAGCGGGAGAAAACTTTCCCTCTTCCCTGAGGGATGGCAAAACGGTGATTAAGAGAGTGGACTCAGCGTAATTTCGACGCGGCGGTTCTGCGCCTTGCCCGCCTCGCTGCTGTTGCTGGCGATGGGGTTATCCGGTCCCATGCCCTGAGTACGCAGGCGGTTAGCCGCGACGCCCTGCACAACCAGCGCGCTGGCTACGCTCTCGGCGCGCTGTTGCGACAGACGCATATTGAGATCGCGCGTCCCGGTGCTGTCGGTATAACCCACCACGTTCACGGCGGTTTTTTCGTACTCTTTCAGCACCATCGCCACGCCGGTCAGGGTATTAGCGCCGTCCGGTTTCAGCGTGCTGCTGCTGGAATCGAAGGTGACGTTATTGGGCATATTCAGCACAATATTGTCGCCCTGACGCGTTACGCTGACGCCGGTGCCGCGCATCTTATCGCGCAGTTTGGCTTCCTGCACATCCATGTAATAGCCCACGCCGCCGCCCAGCGCCGCGCCGGATGCCGCCCCAATCAGCGCCCCTTTGCCGCGATCTTTTTTCGATGACGACAGTACGCCGACGCCAGCACCCACCAGCGCGCCGAGTCCGGCGCCGATGCCCGATTTCCCTGCCTGCGATTCGCCGCTATAGGGATTGGTGGTACAGCCGGAAAGCGCCAGCGCGCCGCTCAGTAACAAGGTAAAAGCAAGTGATCTGGTTCTCATTTATAACTCCCTCAAAACATCAACCAGGGCGCCATCTGCACCCTGAAGCGGCACGATTATGCCGCCTGATGAGAAGGGAAATCGTGAGGCTAAGTCTGAAATTGTAAAGTTTCAGTGAGAAAGATTCATCGGATGGCAGAAACAACAGGTTTGATGATCGCTAATCAGCCCGCAGGCCTGCATGAACGAATAGCAGATTGTAGTGCCGATGAATTTAAAACCACGCTGCTTAAGCGCTTTGGAGAGCGCATCTGAGCGCTCTGAGGTGGTAGGGGCCTGTTTGTAATCATCGTGATAATGAACAATCGGCGCGTTATCGACGAATTGCCAGACGAAATGCGCAAAATCTTCGCCTTTTTCCTTCATCGCCAAATAAGCGCGCGCATTCGCGATAATGGCGACGATCTTCGGCCTGTGGCGGATAATGCCGCTATCCTGCATCAATTGATCAACATCCTGCTCGTCCATCAGGGCGATAGCGTGGGGATCAAACTGATGAAAGGCGCGGCGGTAGTTGTCGCGCTTTTTCAGTACCGTCAGCCACGACAGGCCCGCCTGTTGCCCTTCCAGACAGAGCATCTCGAACAGCGCTCGTGCGTCGGTTTGCGGAATACCCCATTCCCGATCGTGGTAAGCAAGATAGAGTGGATCTTGCGTTACCCAGCCACAACGTTGCATTTTTTCTTTTCCTCACAGGATAAGGACGAATTTTTCCCGCGTCCCTTGACGTTAGGGTCAATCGGTTAATAGTTATACAACAGGCGCGCTAACACGCTGTTAAACATAGACGCCAATTTCTCTCTTCAGCATCGTCTGGAGTTAATCATGTTGCAGAAAAGCGAGTGTGCAGGCCAGCAATACCTTGCCGGGGCCTTAATCAGTGTGTTTCTTTTTTGCCTGTGCGCTACCCGGCCCGCTTACGGCTGGGATAACGCCGATCGGCTGCCGGATAATTCGGGCCAGGTTGCGCATCCCCGTTATAACGACATTCTTGCCGGAAAAATTGCCCGCGATCGGCTGGTTTTTGAGGATAAAGAAAGTTCATTGATGGCCGCCGCGCTGAGTTCCCGGCAGGAAAGCGCGCTCTCGCTGCGTACCGAACCGGGCAGCGTGGGAAGCCAGCCGCTCGGCACCCGTTTCTCGGCGGGGTGGGATATGCCGCTCAGCGGCTCCTTTTCCACCGGCCCGGTTGCTCAGTACGCGGTAAATCAGGATGCGCTGAACTGTCAGCAGTGCGACTTCAGCGATAGGCTGTCGCACGATCATATTGCCAGCCTCGGCTGGCGCATCGATTCCCGCCTCGGCTGGGTGAGGCCCTGGGCGCAGCTGAGTTACAGCCATCAACTCGGCGATAACAGCAGTGCAACGGAGCAGAGCACGCGATTCGCAGAGCCGGGTGCTCAACGTGAGGATAACTGGCTGGACGTCAGCGTCGGTGCGCATATGCCTATCAACGATAATATGGCGGCCTTCGCTACGTTTTCGCAAACGGGCGCGCTGAGCACCGGCGAGCAATTTATTTACAGTTTGGGCGTCAGCGCCAGCTTTTAATCCCCAGATGCGCTAAACGCCGCCACACCATTTTTGGCGATCCTGCGCGCTAAAAAAGGTACAATAAAGGCTACTGCGTCGGGCGGGTAACAATGCCTGGCGCAAAATGCAGGTCAACGTCAGGTTTCTTCATGTCCGTCAAAATCTTAACGTCAACTATTATAGGCCTGGATGCCTTTCGTCAGGATCCGCTCGCTGCTCTGCACCATGCGGAGAAGGGAACGCTGGCGATATTCAACAACAATGCGCCCGTGATGTACGCCATTACGCAGGAGCGGCTGGCGCAGCTGTTGGCGATGGAAGCGGCATTGCAGCAACCCAGCGACGTCGCGCTGGACGACAGTTTCTATGATGAGCAGCCGCAAGCGATCCATACGCCGGTGGGGAAATTTGCGATGTATGCCGGCTGGCAGCCCGATGCCGATTTCCAGCGTCAGGCGGCGATCTGGGGCGTGGCGCTGAGCGAGCCGGTAACCGCTGCTGAACTGGCGGCGTTTGTCGCTTACTGGCAGGCGGAAGGCCGCCTGTTTCATCATGTGCAATGGCAGCAGAAGCTGGCGCGCAGCGTCCAGATGAACCGCGCCAGCAACGGTGGACAGCCAAAACGCGATCTGACGCAGGTCGCCAGTACCGATTACGATATTCCCGATGGTTTCCGAGGTGAATAATGAAAACGCCGAACGATCTTTTCAGCCGTTTAAAAAAAATGATGCCGGAAAACGTGAGACCAAAGTTTACCCGTGGAGAAGATCTGCTCGCCTGGAATCAGGAGCAGGGGCGCTTACGCTCTGAGTCGATCGTGCGGGAAAACCGGGCGATGAAAATGCAGCGTATTATGGGGCGTTCCGGCATTCGCGAACTGCACATGAACTGCTCGTTTGATAACTATCGCGTTGAGAACGAAGGACAGCGTAAAGCGTTGGCGGCGGCGCGCAAATATGCGGAAGATTTTGAAGGCAGCATTGCCAGCTTCGTCTTTTCCGGCCGCCCCGGCACCGGCAAAAATCATCTGGCGGCGGCTATCGGTAACGACTTGATCCTGCGCGGCAAAAGCGTGCTGATCGTCACCGTGGCTGATTTAATGTCCAACATGAAAGGCACCTTCAGCGGCACCAGCGACATCACGGAAGAGCGACTGCTGCATGACCTCAGCAGCGTTGACCTGTTGGTGATCGATGAAATCGGCATGCAGAGCGAATCACGCTACGAAAAAGTGATTATTAATCAGATTGTCGATCGCCGTTCCTCCTCCAAGCGTCCGACCGGGATGCTCTCCAATCTTGATCCCACCGGGATGAATGCCCTGTTGGGCGAACGCGTAATGGACCGCATGCGGCTGGGCAACAGCATGTGGATACGCTTTGACTGGGAAAGCTACCGCAGCCGCGTACGCGGCGACGAATATTAATAGCAGCCTGCTCGCAGGGCTTTCCGCATCGTATCGATTGCGGCGTTAAGATGAATACACACAAGCGGATGTGACTGAACGGCGCCGCCTTTCGGGGCGGTAAATCTTCCACTCTGCCAGCCAGGTGTGTATGAAAGCGACGGGCAAAGGACCAAAGTTATTACGACTGAACAACCAGAAGCGGGTTCTTACGCTGCTGCGCAAATTACGCGTCACATCGCGTCAGGATATTGCGCAGGCGCTGTTGCTCAGTAAAAACACGGTTTCCCTCATTATTGACGAGATGCTGGAGCACGGGCTGATCGATGAGCTGGGACCGGTCAGCGTCAGCGCTGCCGGACGGCCTAAAATCGAGATCAGCCTGCGGCCCGACAGACTCAAAAGCGCCGGTATTATGGTTGAACCTCAGGTCATCCACTGGTGCGTCTGCGACTATTTTTCCCGCGTCATAACAGAAAGCGCCTGGCATACCGAGGCGACGCAAGCGACAGTGGTTTTAGAAGAGATTGGCCGCTGCTGCGGCGAAATGGTGGAAAAACATCCCGAACTGATCGGCATCGCGCTGGGTTTTCCCGGTATTGTCGATCCGCTGCGCGGCTGGATGCACCTCTCTTTCCACCTTGGCTGGCAGGATGTCGATCTGTTAACGCCGCTGCGCCACAATCTTGCTCTGCCGCTGCGCGTGATGAATAACGTGAAGGCCGCGGCGCTGCTTTCGGTGCAGCATCTGAATTTGCCGACGGAAAAAAGCCATTTTTATCTGCGTGTTGCGGAAGGGGTCGGCGGCGCGCTGGTTCAGCACGGAGAGGTCTTTACCGGCAACAGCTGGATGGCAGGCGAAGTGGGGCATCTTACCGTACAGCCGTACGGACCACACTGCGGTTGCAGACGTCAAGGCTGTCTGGAAGCATTGATCAGCCAGCCGGCGCTGGAGCAACAGCTGGCGCAGCGCAAAGCGGGCCTGAACTGGCAACAGCGCGACAGCGAGCCGGATATCGTTGAGGAAGTGATGGCGCAGGCGGGCGCATTTCTTGGTAAGGCGATCAGCCAGATTATGCTGCTGCTTAACCCGGCGAGCATCATCATTGATTGTCCGTGGAATCTGCATCCGACCTTTTGCGCAGCCACACGCGATACGGCGGAGGCGGACATGCTGAGCTTTATTTCAGAGCGTACCGGCATTTACTTTTTGCAGGAGCGCATCGATCCGGCGAACGGCCTGGCGCTGGCGGTGATTGAGCAATATGAACAGCGCATCACATAAAAAAGCAGGGCCGAGGCCCTGCTTGATGTGATAGTGGGCTTCCACGCGTTAGCTTTTCAGCTGTTCCCTTTGTTCAACCGGATACGCGTCAGGTTCAGCCGCAACATTAAATTTCTCCAGCACCAGCGCATGAATTTTTTCCAGCGGTACGCCAGCGGTTTCCGGCAGGTAGCGGAAGGTAAAGAAATACATGCCCAATGAGAAAATCGCGAACAGCAGCAGCGGGAAACCGCCGTGGAACATCTCCACCAGAAACGCATTGCTGTTCAGAATGGGGAAAGTGGTGCTGATAATAAAGTTGGCCATCGACATCGCGCAGATAGAGATACCCATGCAGACCGAACGGATCTCGGTCGGGAAAAGCTCGCCCAGTACCGTCCAGACAATCTGACCCCAGCTGATACCAAAGAAAATCATATAGGCGAACAGACCTACCACCGACAGTACGCCTGGCAGATGGTAATAAAAGGCGATAAAGGAGTAGGCGAGAAACAGGCTGGAGGTAATGGCGCCCATCAGCAGCAGTTTACGACGGCCAAATTTGTCGCTTACCGACATACCAATCAGTACCCCGATAAACTGGCAGACCGATAGCCAGAAGGTTTGCAGCAGAGCGGAATCCACGCTTGACGAGACGTTTTTCAACAGCGACGGGCCGAAATATTGAATCACGTTAATGCCGCTGATCTGGTTGCCCACCGCCAGGCCGATGCCAATCACCAGCAGCGGCACCGTGGTTTTATTAAGTGAAAGCTTTGCCTTGTGCTGCAACGCTGCCTCGCGGGTAAAAGAGCTTTTGATTTCCTGATAAACGGTTTCGGCGTGAGTGCGATTCGAAATTTTACTCAGCGTATCCAGCGCTTCTTTATCCCTGCCTTTCAGCAAATTCCAGCGCGGCGACTCCGGAATAAAAGCGATACAAAAGATAAACAGGGCGCAAGGTATCAAGGCGGTGGCGAGAATATAGCGCCAGCCCATATCGATCATCGCTTCCGGCAGCATCGATTTATTGATGAAGTAGTTGGTGAGCAGCACCACCGACTGGCCCCCAACGCAGCAGACCGCGTACAGCGCGCTGGTGCGCCCGCGATATTTGGAGGGTGACAGCTCCGCCAGATAAATGGGTGAAATGACCGAAGCCAGGCCGATCGCCAGTCCGCCGAGGATACGAAACAGCACGAAAACCGTGAAATTGTGCGCAATCGCGGTGCCGATTACCGAGGCGGTAAACAGCAGGGCGGTAATGGCGAGAGATTTTTTGCGTCCCAGCTTGTCGCTGAGCTTCGGCGCGATAAAGCAGCCGACCAGGCTGCCCAGCAGGATATTGGATACTGCCCAACCCGTTTCGGCAGGAGAGAGCTGGAAGTATTCGCTGAGCGGCTCAATAGCGCCGGAAATAATGGAAGAGTCGTAGCCCATTAGCAGGCCGCCAAACGCGGCGACCGTGCAACAAAGCATGACATACAACATGTTATAGCGCTTTTGCCCGTTTTTCATTTTTCTGGCCTCTTATCTCTACTGCCTGCGTGGAGCCCCGCGCAGAAAGAGAAGTTGTGATGGTCGACAGTTAACCTTTTCTTCTGATGACAGATGTGTGCATGAATTGAAATATATTTTCTAAACAGGATTAATTGGATTATTTCTTTCAAAAACGTGAGCGGGTTAAAAAAAAGATTTCGCGCTGCGGAGGCAGAAGGGAAAACGATGTGAGGGTAATTTCCAGAAATATCAGCTTGATGTCGGAAGGTTGTTTGGTGCGAAGATTACGAAGGAAAGACCATGGATATCAGTCATCAATAAAATATGAAAATTTATTTTCATATTGGGCTGGACTAAAAGGTCGCAATTGCTTTCAGAAGCGACCTTTATCCCTGCCGCCACGGCCTTAAACCATTACTTCGCCGAATCGATCACGATAGCTTTTTGGCGTGCTGCCGTAGCTACGTCGAAACACCGAATAGAAATACTGTAGCGACGGATAGCCGCACATTTGGGAGATTTCGTTGATGGCAAGCGAAGTAGAAACCAGCAGGCCGCGCGCCCGTTCCAGCTTTTCGCTGTGAATCATGGCGTGAATGGTTTCGCCCGTCTCATCCTTGAAGCGTTTTTCCAGATTGGAGCGTGACATGCCGACCGCATCCAGCACCTGTTCTACTTTGATGCCCTTGCAGGCGTGAAAACGGATAAAATGCATCGCCTGAATCACCGCCGGGTCACGCAGAGAACGGTAATCGGTGGAGCGGCGCGCGATCACCTTTACCGGCGGCACCAGAATGCGCTGCAATGCCATGGGTTCATTACCCAGCAGACGATGCAGCAGCTTCGCCGCCTGATACCCCATCTGGCGCGTACCCTGAGCAACGGAAGAGAGCGCGGTACGTGACAGATAACGCGTCAGCTCTTCATTATCAATACCAATAACGCATAGCTTCTCCGGCACCGGAATTTTCAGATGCTCACACACCTGTAGCAGGTGACGCGCACGCGCATCGGTAACGGCGATAATACCGGTGTTCTGCGGCAGGGTTTGCAGCCAGTCGGCCAGACGGTTTTGCGCGTGCTGCCAGTTTTCCGGCGCGGTTTCCACTCCCTGATACACCACGCCCTGATAACGCTCCTGCGCAACCAGTTGACGAAAGGCATGTTCACGCTCCTGCGCCCAGCGTTTACCACTGGATACCGGCAAGCCGTAGAAGGCGAAGCGCTGTAGTCCTTTCTCTTTCAGATGAAGAAAAGCGCTCTCTACCAGCGCAAAGTTATCGGTGGCGATGTAATGCACGCCGGGATAATCCGCTTCGTGGTGATAAGAACCGCCGACGCCGACGATCGGCACATTGACTTTGTTCAGTAAATCCTCAATCGCCAAATCGTCATAGTCAGCGATAACGCCATCCCCGAGCCACTCGCGAATATTATCGATACGGCAACGAAAATCCTCTTCGATAAAAATATCCCAGTCCGTTTGCGAGGCCTGCAAATACTCGCCCACGCCTTCAACTACCTGGCGGTCATACACCTTGTTGGCATTAAACAATAACGTGATACGAAACCGTTTCTGCAACATGATCGCTTATCCTGAAAGGCAAGATGTCCACTGATAGCACAATGATTCAGTGGACAAAAATCCATTGCTACGCCTTGTGATCACGTCGACGTTACGCTCGCCGACGCGTTGCGGAATCCATCCAGACGGCGAGCAGCAAAATGGCGCCTTTTACGATGTACTGCCAGAAAGTGGGCACATCCATCATGCTCATCCCGTTGTCCAGCGAGGCCATAATAAAGGCGCCCATTACCGCCCCCGCCACGCTGCCCACGCCGCCTGCCAGGCTGGTGCCGCCAATGACGCAGGCGGCAATAGCGTCCAGCTCGGCGATGTTGCCTGCTGAAGGGGAACCCGCGCCGAGACGTGAACTCAGGATCAGCCCGGCCACTGCCACCATCAGGCCATTAATGGCGAAAACCGCCAGTTTGGTGCGCGCCACATTGATGCCGGAAAGGCGTGCGGCGTCCAGGTTTCCGCCGATGGCGTAGATGCGGCGGCCA
Source organism: Pantoea osteomyelitidis (assembly GCF_044342975.1). Taxonomy (NCBI): domain Bacteria; kingdom Pseudomonadati; phylum Pseudomonadota; class Gammaproteobacteria; order Enterobacterales; family Erwiniaceae; genus Pantoea; species Pantoea osteomyelitidis. The sequence continues at coordinate 60,995 of NZ_JBGFSN010000011.1, read as the reverse complement.
AACGCCGTGCGCGTCGCCATAAATATGCCCGCCAGCAGCAGCAGAGCCAGCAGCAGAACCGGCGTCGGCACGCCGCGATAATCATTCAACAGCCAGATGGCGCCCAGCACCAGCACGGCAGTGAGTGCCTGACGTCCTGCGGCGCCGCTCGCCGCCGTCTGGGGCAGGCCGAGGCGCTGGCGACGCAGCCGGATGCGCCACTGCCAGGCCACAAACAGACAGAGTCCGACAAAACCAAAGCCGAAACCGATGCCGTCGGGCAGATAGCTCTGACCAATTTGCGACATCGCCGCGCTGGTCGGCGCGACCGTGGTGCCATCAGTGATGCCAATCAGAATGCCGCGAAAGGCGAGCATTCCGGCGAGCGTCACGATAAACGAGGGTACCTTGCGATAGGCCACCCACCAGCCGTTCCACGCGCCCAGCAGCAAACCCAGCAGCAGCGTTACCACGATGGTGAGCGGCAGCGGCCAGCCGAGCCAGACATCAAAGATCGCCGCCGCGCCTCCCAGCAGCCCCATCATGGAGCCAACGGAGAGATCGATCTCGGCGGAGATAATCACAAACACCATGCCGACAGCGAGAATGCCGGTAATGGCGGTCTGGCGCAGCAGGTTAGAGACGTTACGGGCGCTGAGATAGGCGCCGTCGGTCATCCAGGTAAAAAACAGCAGAATCAGGGCGATCGCCGCCAGCATCACCAGTACCTGAAGGTTCATCAGGCGCAGCTTGCCGGGCGCGCCGCCGCCGCTGGCGCGTAATGGCGTGGGTTCAGTGGATTGAGATTCAAGCATAATGTTCGCTCCGCAGGGCGGCTTCCATAACCTGTTCCTGAGTCAGTTGGTTATTAGGCAAGTTGGCTTTAATGCGTCCTTCATGCATCACCAGTACGCGATCGCTCAACCCCAGCACTTCCGGCAGTTCAGAGGAGATAACGATCACCGCGATACCCTGCCGCACCAGCTGGTTGATAAGCTTATAAATTTCAAAGCGCGCGCCGATATCAATGCCGCGCGTCGGTTCGTCGAGGATAAGAATTTGCGGATTAAGCAGCAGGCATTTCGCCAGAATGGCTTTTTGCTGATTGCCTCCGCTCAGGCGACCAATGGCCAACTCGGGCGAAGCGGTTTTTACCCGTAAGCGGACAATCGCGTCGAGAATTGCTTTTTGCTCCGCCGCTTCATCCAGCACCGAGGCGCGGCCGCTGAAATCCGCCAGCGCGGCGAGCGTGATATTTTTACCCACGCCCATTAGCGGCACGATGCCATCTTTTTTGCGATCCTCCGGCACCATGGCGATGCCGTGCGCGATCGCTTCCCGGCAGTCGCGCAGTCGCACCGGCTGACCGCTGATAAAAATGCTGCCCTGCCAGCGTCCTTGCCAGACGCCCGCCAGGCACTCCACCATTTCTGTGCGTCCGGCGCCGACCAGGCCAGCGATACCCAATATTTCTCCCCGACGCAGCGAGAAGGAGACATCTTTTACCCGTTGCAGGTCGCGCTTCACCGGATGCCATGCCGTCAGGTGTTCCACGCGCAGCACCTCATCACCGATCGGGTGCGGTTCCCGCGGATAGAGCGCCGCCAGCTCGCGGCCCACCATCAGGGTGATGATCTCCTCTTCCCGCAGCTGAGCGGCAGAACGCGTGGCGATGTGCCTGCCGTCGCGGATAACGCAGACGCTGTCGGAAATCGCCTTTACCTCGTTCAGCTTATGTGAGATGTAGATGCAGGCGATGCCGTGCTCGCGCAGATTGCGAATAATCCCCAGCAGGGTCTCGGTCTCCTGCCCGGTAAGGGACGAGGTGGGTTCATCCAGAATCAACAGTCGTACCTGCTTGTTCAGCGCGCGTGCGATCTCCACCAGCTGCTGCTGGCCCAGGCCCAGCTCGCTGACGCGCGTATCCGGCGAGATGTTCAACTTCACCTGCGCCAGCAGCGTCTGGCAGCGAAGCGCCATCGCTTCATCATCCACCGCGCCGTAGCGGGTGATTTCGCCGCCGAGAAAAATGTTCTGCATGACCGTCAGCTGGCGCACCAGCGCCAGTTCCTGATGGATAATCACAATGCCCTTGCGCTCGGTATCACGCAGCGTAACCGGGCGCAGCGGTTCGCCCGCGAAACGAATTTCGCCCTGATAGTCGCCTGTGGGATAAAGCCCGCACAGAATTTTCATCAGCGTCGACTTTCCCGAGCCGTTCTCGCCGCACAGCGACATGACTTCGCCCGCCTCAAGCTGCAGGCTGACGCCATCCAGCGCTTTTACCGCGCCGAAGTGTTTGGTGATCTGGTGCATTTCCAACAGTGCCGCCATCCTGACCTCCACGGTGAATCACATTAACCGCCTTGCCTGCTGGCAGGGCGGCGTCATCATCAGAGTTCGCTTTTCTTGTGGAAGCCGTCGGCGATAATGGTGCTGTCAATGTTGGACTTATCTACCGCGATGGGATTTAACAGCCAGGCGGGCACCTCTTTCAGGCCATTGTTCAATTTGGCGTTGGAGGCAGGCTGTTGGTCATTTCCCAGCTCGACGGCAATTTTCGCGGCTTCATCGGCCAGCTTGCTGATCGGTTTATAGACCGTCATGGTTTGCGTGCCGTTCATCAGGCGCTTGATGGCGGCGAGATCGGCATCCTGGCCGGAAATCGCCACTTTGCCCGCCAGTCCCTGCGCCGAAAGCGCCTGAATCGCGCCGCCAGCCGTAGCATCGTTGGAGGCGACCACCGCATTGATGTTGTTTTTATTGGCCGTTAGCGCATTTTCCATGATTTTCAGCGCATTTTCCGGCAGCCAGGCATCGACCCATTGGTCGCCTACCACCTTGATCTTACCGTCGTCGATGTAAGGCTTCAGCACCTTCATCTGCCCGGCGCGGAACAGACGGGCATTATTGTCTACCGGCGATCCGCCCATTAAAAAGTAATTACCCTGAGGCACCTGCTTAACCAGGCTGGCGGCCTGCAACTCGCCCACTTTTTCATTATCGAAGGAGACGTAAAAATCAATATCGGCGTTATTTATCATGCGGTCATAGGCCAGCACTTTTATTCCTTCCTGCTTCGCCTCTTTAATAACGTTACTTAATACCTGGCCGTTGTAGGGAATAATCACCAGCACATCAACGCCGCGGTTGATCATATTTTCAATCTGCGACATCTGGGTCTCTTCATTTCCGTTCGCCGACTGAACAAATACGGATGCCCCCATGGATTCCGCTTTTTTCACAAAAATGTCGCGGTCTTTCTGCCAGCGCTCCAGGCGCAGATCGTCAATCGCCATGCCGATTTTGACCTCTTTGGCCGCTGCGCCGTGACTGAACAGCGCCATCGCGACCGCCGCGCAGGCGGCCAGAAGTGTGAAGCTCTTTTTCATATTGATGCCCTGTAGGTTGAGGTAATTGCTTTAAGCACGATGTCAGGCCGATGAATTGTTGTCCTCAGCCAGGGCAAACATCAATTATCGATTTTGTTCTTGCGATTACGATTTTTTGTTTATTGTCGAAACTATGATGGCGATCGATATTTTTTCGAAATCGCCTGGCCGCTTTTCAAAAGGTTACGAGAAAGTGCGTAAATTTTTCACGGCTATTTTGCGATCGCCGCCACATTTAATAATTCTGTTAACCGTGCTGTGAAATATCGTAATTGAGCCGCGCTTTTCCTGCTTCCAGAATGCCAGCACCATTTGCAAAAACATTGCTTTCTTAAGGAGTCAGACATGCACGCTTATTTCACCGAGCTGGAACGCGTTCGTTACGAAGGGCCGCAAAGCCGCAATCCGTTGGCCTTTCGCCACTACAACCCGGACGAGGTTCTGCTGGGGAAAACCATGGCGCAGCACCTGCGTTTCGCCGCCTGCTACTGGCATAGCTTCTGCTGGAACGGCTCCGATATGTTTGGCGTGGGGGCGTTCAAGCGTCCCTGGCAGCAGCCTGGCGAGGCGCTGGAGCGAGCCAGACTCAAGGCTGACGTGGCGTTTGAGTTTTTTCATAAGCTGAACGTGCCCTACTACTGTTTTCACGATATCGATGTCTCGCCGGAGGGCGCGACATTACAGGCGTACCGGGAAAACTTTGCCATCATGAGCGATGTGCTGCTGGCCAAACAGCAGGAGAGCGGCGTGAAGCTGCTGTGGGGTACCGCTAACTGCTTTACCCATCCGCGCTACGGCGCTGGCGCCGCCACCAGCCCCGATCCTGAGGTTTTCGCCTGGGCTGCGACTCAGGTCACCACAGCGATGGAGGCGACGCGCAAGCTGGGCGGCGAGAACTATGTGCTCTGGGGCGGACGCGAAGGCTATGAAACGCTGCTTAACACCGATCTGCGTCAGGAACGCGAGCAGATTGGCCGTTTTATGCAGATGGTGGTGGAGCATAAGCACCGCATCGGCTTTCAGGGTACTTTGCTGATTGAGCCGAAACCGCAGGAGCCGACCAAACATCAATATGATTACGACGTCGCCACGGTCTACGGCTTCCTGAAGCAGTTCGGGCTGGAGAAAGAGATCAAGGTCAACGTTGAGGCGAATCACGCCACCCTGGCGGGACACTCTTTTCACCACGAGATCGCTACTGCCATTGCGCTGGGCATTTTCGGCTCGGTCGATGCCAACCGCGGCGATATGCAGCTGGGGTGGGATACCGATCAATTTCCTAATAGCGTCGAAGAGAATGCGCTGGTGATGTATGAGATTATCAAAGCGGGCGGATTCACCACCGGCGGGCTGAACTTCGACGCGAAAGTGCGTCGCCAGAGCACCGACAAATACGATCTTTTCTATGGACATATCGGCGCCATGGATACCATGGCGCTGGCGTTGAAAGTGGCGGTGCGCATGATTGAAGATGGCGAGCTGGATAAGCGCGTGGCGCAACGCTACAGCGGCTGGAACAGCGAATTTGGCCAGCAGATCTTGCAGGGCGAATTTACTCTGGCGTCGCTGGCGAATCACGCCATGCAGCAGGATTTCAATCCTGAACATCAGAGCGGGCGTCAGGAGCTGCTGGAAAATCTGGTGAATAATTATCTCTTTGATCGTTAAAACAACAGGAGCGGGCGCATGGTTATCGGCATCGATCTCGGCACCTCAGGCGTAAAGGTAGTATTGCTGGATAAGCAGGGCAGCGTCATCGCCAGCCAGACGGAAAAGCTCAGCGTATCAAGGCCCCGCCCCTTGTGGAGCGAGCAGGATCCGGAAAGCTGGTGGCAGGCGACGGACAGCGCCTTATGCGCGCTGGCCGCGCAGCATAATCTGAGCGAGGTAGAGGCGATTGGCCTGAGCGGACAGATGCACGGCGCCACGCTGCTGGACGGCGAAAACCGCGTGCTGCGTCCGGCTATTTTATGGAACGATGGCCGCAGCGCCGAACAGTGCCGTCAGCTTGAGCAGCAGGTGCCTGACGCTCGCCTGATCACCGGCAATCTGATGATGCCGGGCTTTACGGCGCCGAAGCTGCTGTGGGTAAAGCAGCACGAGCCTGAGGTGTTCGCCCGCATCGAAAAGGTATTACTGCCGAAGGATTATCTGCGCTGGCGGCTCACCGGCGTTTTCGCCAGCGATATGTCCGACGCCGCCGGCACCCTGTGGCTGGACGTGGCGCAGCGCGACTGGAACGATAGCTTGCTGGCGGCCTGCGGCCTGAGCCGCGACCAGATGCCCGCGCTGTATGAAGGCAACGCTATAACCGGCAGGCTGACAGACGCCGTCGCGGCGCGCTGGGGGATGAAAGCGGTACCGGTGGTGGCAGGCGGTGGCGATAATGCCGCTGGCGCGGTGGGCGTCGGTATGATCAATCCAGGTCAGGGAATGTTGTCGCTCGGCACGTCCGGCGTCTATTTCCTGGTAAGCGACGGTTTTCTCAGCAACCCGGAGAGTGCGGTGCACAGTTTTTGTCATGCGCTCCCTGCACGCTGGCATCTGATGTCGGTCATGCTGAGCGCCGCCTCCTGTCTGGACTGGGCTGCTAAACTCACCGGCTGCGACGACGTGCCGCAATTGCTGGCGGAAGCCGCGCAGGCGCAGGCGGATGCGCCGCCGCTCTGGTTTTTACCCTATCTTTCCGGCGAACGCACCCCGCACAATAATCCCGACGCGAAAGGGGTGTTTTTCGGCTTTACCCATCAGCATGGTCGGCCTGAACTGGCGCAGGCGGTGCTGGAGGGCGTGGGCTATGCGCTGGCGCAGGGAATCGATGCGGTCCATGCCTGCGGCGTGACGCCGCACAGCATTATGCTGATTGGCGGCGGCGCGCGCAGCGCATACTGGCGTCAGATGCTGGCCGATATCAGCGGGCAGACGCTTGATTACTCTACCGGCGGCGACATCGGCCCGGCATTGGGCGCGGCGCGGCTGGCGCAGATGGCGTTACAGCCCGAGGTTGCGGCGGAAACCTTACTACCGCCGTTGCCGCTGGAACAGCGTCATCAGCCCGATCCTGAGCGATATCAGCATTATCAGAGGCAGCGGGCGATCTTTGCACGCCTGTATCAGCAGCTGGCAGGCATTATGGCGGAGACAACCTGTCCTGCATCGTCAGCGTGATGTCCCAAATTGGCCTTCTCTATGGGTGTGAAGCGCACCATTATGGCGTTATACCCATCCTGTGAGGAGGCCCAAAATGTCAAAATCAGCGTTACTGGTTATCGATGTGCAGCAATCTTTCTTCCACCGCGATTACTGGCAGGAAGAAGATTATCCGCAGTTTAAACAGAAGCTCAGCCAGCTGATTGCGGGCTGCCAGCAGCAGGGCGTGCCGGTAGTGGATGTGTTTCACGTCGAGCCGGATGGCCCCTTTTCCCTGGCGTCGGGCCTGGTGGCGAGGATGCCGTTCCTGAACCATCAGGCGACACACAGCGTGCATAAGCATGTGCACAATGCGCTGACCGAATCGGGCCTGCTCGCCTGGCTACAGGATCAGCAGATTAACCATCTGATTATCAGCGGCATTCGCACCGAGCAGTGCTGTGAAACCACCGCGCGCGTCGCGTCCGATTTAGGGTTTAACGTGACCTTTGTCAGTGAAGCGACAATGACCTTTCCCATGAGCTGGAAGGGGATTACGCTGAGCAGCGCGGATCTGCATCACCGCACCGAGATCGTTCTGGCTAACCGATTTGCAACCATCAAGAGCGTGGATGCGTGTCTGCAAGCGCTGGCTCCATTAGCGGTTTAATAAATGAGGAAAGCGCGCGTTGAGGAGAACATGATGTCGCAAATCGTCTGGTTTTTAACGATGCCGGGTGTGATGGCGCTGGATCTGACCGGCCCGGCGGAAACGCTGAAGCTGGCGGGGGATAAGTTTCGCCTGCGCTATATCGGCCCACAGCCCAGCGTCATCAGTTCTACGGAAATGACCATCAGCGCCATCGAGCCGCTGCCGGAAACCCTGCCGCCGGGCAGCCTTCTTGTGGTGCCCGGCGTACATGATTCCCGCGTCTGCTACAACACGCCGCAGGCGGAAGCGGCGCGTCGCTGGCTGGAACGCCAGCAACCGCTGATTCACGCGCAGCAGATCACGCTGATTTGTGTCTGTTCAGGCGCGCTGCTGGCGGCTCGTGCTGGTCTGCTCAACGGCGTGCAGTGCACTACCCATCATGAGGTGCTGGCACGCCTGAAAACGGCTGCACCTGCCGCACTGGTGAAAGATAACCGCGTGTTCGTCGAAGATCGCGGCATCTGGACCAGTGCAGGCATCACCGCAGGCATCGATTTATCTCTGCACCTGATTAATCGCCTGTGCGGCGCGCAGACGGCGCTTGAGGTCGCGCGGGAAATGGTGGTCTGGTTTCGGCGTTCCGGCGACGCTCCGCAACTTTCTCCCTGGCTGCGCTATCGTAATCATCTGCATCCGGCTATTCATCGTGCGCAGGATGCGATGATCGCCCAGCCGGAAAATGCGTGGTCGCTGATGGATCTCGCCGGACGCGTGCACGTCAGCCCGCGCCATCTGGCCCGGCTGTTTCGCCAGCATCTCGGCATCAGCGTGCGCGAATATCATGAACAACTGCGGCTTGGCATTGCACGTCAGCGGCTACAGCAGGGCGAGGGGGCAGAAAAGGCGGCACTGGCGGCGGGTTTCTCTTCCGCACGTCAGTTCAGACGCGCCCGTCAGCGCTGGGAGGATCTGCTCACCAGATAAAATTTACTTAAGATCGAATATTTTGCTTATTATTATTTAATACTCGGTTTGGTGAGTTATTTAATGTTTTAGCGTTTCGTATTAAATGAACGATTAATAATAGAATTATGATGGATTTCGGTCAGTCTTGATCTTCATCAACCAATTTAAAATGCCCCTCTGTAAAGTATATCTCTTCTGTCAATAATCGAAAAAATCCAAAAAATGGAAGTGGCCTATTATTAATCAGCGGGAAGAATAAGCTCGTCTGTTATTGTTTAAGATAAGGAATATCAGAAATGACCTGGTTCTATCATGTAAAAACAAGGAAGTTTGAAAAAGATGGCGCGTTTCAGTTTAAGGCAGAGTATGCAGGCGCGCCGGGTTATAAAGACGAACCAGAACAGGAATGTGTCATCAACAAAGGGCCGTTGCCGCGTGGGAAATATCTTATCAGCGATCCCATACCTAAACATCCGACGGCCGGGGCTTATGTTTTACGCCTTACCTCTCATCCTGATAACAAGATGTGTGGGCGATCGGGATTTCTGATACATGGAGGAAACAGCAACGGGACGGCTTCTAAAGGATGCATTATTCTGAATATTCAATACAGGAGACGAATCGCACAAAGTGGTGACAAGGAGTTGGTTGTTAAATGAAATATAAATTATTTTCGCTAGTCATCCCGTTGTCGATTGTTTTTACAGTGAACGCAAAATTAACAGCGGATGATTGCATAGATATCGAGCGAAGCGTTGGTATCAACGTGACTGACGCGATGGTAAGTGATTTTGGCTTAGAAGAGAACGATATTGTGCTGGAGCAAACTAAAATGTCCCTGGTCTTTCAGGAAAAAGTCACAAAGCCAATGGCACTCTATTTCGCTTTACAAGACAAAAAAGATCCTGCTTTAGCTGACCTGTCGCTTAAAGACTTGATGGAAAGCTACACTATGGATAATCCGACAAACTTAATTATTAAATTTGATTACGTCAATAAAGCGGGTAAGCACAATGTTCTGCTCAGTTCCCATTTCATTAGCGAAGGGGAATGTACAATCAGATACAACGGCTACATCATCGTAAAACGCGAATTCTGAGTAAATGTCTTTACCTGAAGAGGTTAAGTGTAAATACGAGCCGGATTTGTATTTTTATAATTCAAAGAGCAATAGTCATGGAGATATCAGAAATGACCTGGTTTTATAACGTAAAAACCAGGAAGTTTGAAAAAGATGGCGCGTTTCGGTTTAAGGCAAAATATGCAGGCGCGCCGGGTTATAAAGACGACCCGGAACGGCAATGTGTCATCAATAAAGGCCCTTTGCCGCGTGGGAAATATCTTATCAGCGATCCCATCACTAAACACCCGACGGCCGGGGCTTATGTTTTACGCCTTACCCCTCATCCTGATAACAGGATGTGTGGGCGATCGGGATTTCTGATACATGGAGGAAACGGTAAAGGAACAGCTTCGAAAGGGTGTATTATTCTACATCCGAGATTCAGAAAAATCATTGCTGAAAGTGGCGATAAGGAGTTAGTCATCAAATGAAATATTGGTTGATTTCATTTTTATTAATATGCTGCGCTGCCTTTCCGGCAAGGGCAAGCTTAACTGCTGATGACTGCATGGATATAGAGTTGAGCTTAGGGGTCAGTATGACCGACGCGATGGTTGAAGATTTCGGATTGCAGGAGAGCGATATCGTGTTGGAAAAAACCAAAATGACATTAGTTGCTCAGGAAAATGTCACAGCACCAATGGCTCTTTTTTTTGCGAAAGAAGATAAAAAGGATTCGATCTTGGCTGGCCTTAACCTACAGGAATTAGCTGAAATTTACAGTGATTTTAATCCGAAGAATTTGATTATTCGATACGATTATCAGAACAGAGCAGGTAAACATAATATCTTGCTTGGCTCTTTGCTGATTAACGACACGGAATGCTCGGTAAGATACAACGGCTACATCGTCGTAAAACGCGAATTCTGAGTTAATGTCCTTCCCTGAAGAGGTTAAGTGTAAATACGAGCCGGATTTGTATTTTTATAATTTAAAGAGCAATAGTCATGGAGATATCAGAAATGACCTGGTTTTATAACGTAAAAACCAGGAAGTTTGAAAAAGATGGCGAGTTTCGGTTTAAGGCAAAATATGCAGGCGCGCCGGGTTATAAAGACGACCCGGAACGGTAATGTGTCATCAATAAAGGCCCCTTGCCGCGTGGGAAATATCTTATCAGCGATCCCATCACTAAACACCCGACGGCCGGGGCTTATGTTTTACGCCTTACCCCTCATCCTGATAACAGGATGTGTGGGCGATCGGGATTTCTGATACATGGAGACAATAAAGACGGTACCGCATCGAAAGGCTGTATTGTTCTACTACGTAAGTTTAGAAAAGAAATTGTAGATAGTGCTGATAAGGAACTTATAATAAGATGATTTTTTTTCTGAAGTCGTTATTTTTAAGTTGTCTGCTTGTTTCTCAGGTTAAAGCGCAACTCGAACCGGACTCATGCATGGATATTAACCGAAGCGTAGGCGTCAGTATGACTGATGCGATGGTTGAAGATTTCGGTTTACAGGAAAGTGACATTCTGCTTGAGAAAACAAAAATGACTTTGCTTGAGAGAGAAAATGTCACGGAAAAAATGGCGCTCTTTTTTGCACAAGAAGATAAAAAAGACCCTGGTCTGGAGCATGTGAAACTTAATAGCCTTAAAGAAATTTATAAGGAAGATAATCCGAAAAATTTGATTATAAAATATGAATATTTTAACAAGGAGAATAAACGTAATATTTTACTGGGTTCCGTGGTAGTTAGCGATGCAGAGTGCTCGCTCCGCTTCAACGGCTACATCATCGTAAAACGTGAATTCTGAGTTAATGTCCTTCCCTGAAGAGGTTAAGTGTGAAGATGAACCGAGCTTGTATTTTTTATAAAGTAAAGCGCCATAATCATGGAGATATCAGAAATGGCTTGGTTTTATAATGTCAAAACAAGAAAGTTCGAAAGAGATGGCTTATTTCAATTCAAGGCGAAATATGCAGGAGCACAGGGTTATAAAGACGATCCGGAACAGGAGTGTGTGATTAATAAAGGGCCGTTGCCGCGTGGGAAATATCTTATCAGCGATCCCATCACTAAACACCCGACGACCGGGGCTTATGTTTTGCGTCTTACCCCTCATCCTGATAACAGGATGTGCGGGCGATCGGGGTTTCTGATACATGGAGATAATATAGACGGGACAGCATCAAACGGTTGTATTATTTTTATTCGAAAATACCGAGAAAAAATTGTAAAAAGCAGAGCCAAGGAGTTAACTGTTACATGAATAAATTTTTGATTTTTTTATTTTTCGCTTTTCAGGCAAAAGCGCAACTCCAACCGCACTCCTGTATGGATATTAACCGAAGCGTAGGCGTCAGTATGACTGATGCGATGGTTGAAGACTTCGGAGTACAGGAAAGCGACATTGTTCTTGATAAGACCGAAATGACTTTACTTAAAAGAGAAAAAGTCACGGAACAAATGGCAAACTTTTTTGCAAAAGAAGATACAAAAGAGCCTGTCTTAGCAGATATGAAACTTAATGAACTGGCTGAAATTTATTCAGAAAGCAATCCCACAAATTTAATCATTAAATATGATTATGTGAACAAAGCGGGCAAGCATAATGTTTTGCTCGGTTCTGTATTGATTAATGATGAGGAGTGCTCGCTCCGCTTCAACGGCTACATCATTGTAAAACGCGAATTCTGATTTTATATCCGCTTCGCACGTTTTGGGACGCGGCGGTAACTTTCTGATTACCTGGCTCGCATCCCAAACCTACCCTCTTTACCCGCCAACGCCGGCATTCTCAGCTCACCAGATGATGCTTATCCACGCGTTGAAGCAACATCGCCAGCAACAAACTGCCGCCTAAGGTCACGCCAAATACCCAGGGCAGATCGAGCAGCGGCTGCGTCATATCGTCCAGATGACGGGTGCGTAAAAAGTGGATAAACAACGCATGAAAGCCATAAATCGGCAGTGAATAGCGGGAAAGGGTTGCCAGCACCGGCAGCGGGCGCTGATTCAGGCAGTTCTTAAACAGCAGCAGCAGGCTGATGGCGGCAATAAACACCAGCGGGCCGCAGTAAAGGTACCAGGTATCGGAAAACGCGCCGTTTGCCTTCAGCTCCTGCTTTGTACCCATCGCGATACCCGCCATGCAGGCGACAAAAGCGATTCCCGCCAGCATCGTCACGCCACGCCTTTCCGTCTCCATGGTTCCGATAGCGCGACCCAGCAGCGCATAGAGCACGTAATAAAAGCTGTCGCCGCTGACATAAAGATTCACTGGCAGCCAGTGAAACGGGCCAAGCGACTGGCTCACAGTATTGGGATTCGCCAGCACCGCCAGCACCAGCACCAGAACGGCTACATAGCGTGCGCGTACCGCTTTCACCTGAATCACTGGCGAAAGCAGATAGATGCCGATAATGGCGAAGAAGAACCACAGATGGTAGAACACCGGTTTTTGCAGCAGCTTCAACAGCGATCGTCCTTCGCTTATCGGCGTCAGCCAGGCGATATAGACCAGCGACACGGCGCTATAAAACAGCAAACAGAGCACGATGCGCAGAAAATGGCGCTTCTGCGCGCTGCGTTCGCCAAAAAACAAGTAGCCGGAGATCATGAAAAAGAGCGGCACGCAGACGCGTGACGCCGAGTTGAGCAGATTGGCGAGATCCCAGCGGATTCCGCTTACGGCTTCCGGGCCGGTGATGTACCAGGTGGTGGTGTGGATCATGATCACCATCATGCAGGCGACGGCGCGTAAGTTATCGATCCAGCTTATTTTTTGCGGCATAGCTTCCCCGTGGCGTAATGCGTCCTGGGGGAAAAGGGTAGTCAGACAACGCCGCGCCAACAACTTTTCCGCGCGGGAAGCGTTTATGTTGAACCCCGGTCAGCACCGGAAACGTTAGCTGAACGGGTAAGCGGGTCCGCTAATTTTTTTCTGTTTTGGCTGTGCTAAGGTGCGCGGGTTCTATTTTCATTCAGGGATGATGATGAATAATTGCGCTTCGCCCACGCCCCATGACGGACTGTTTAAAACCTTTCTTACCCATCCGCCCACGGCGCGGGAATTTCTCACCTGTCATCTGCCGCCAGCGCTGCTTGAGGTGTGTAACCTTGACACGCTCCAGTTAGAGTCAGGCTCTTTTCTGGAAGAGGATCTGCGCCCTTATTTTGCCGATATATTATATTCGCTGAAAACAACAGACGGCGACGGCTATATCTATACGCTGATTGAGCATCAGAGCAGTGGGGATAAACATATGGCCTTCCGGCTGATGCGTTACGCTATCGCCGCGATGCAACGTCATCTGGACGCCGGTCATGCGCATCTGCCGCTGGTGGTGCCACTGCTGTTTTGCCACGGTCGCGCCTCGCTGTGGCGTGCGCCGATGAACTGGCTCGATCTGTTCAGCGATCCCGAGCGTGCTCGTCAGCTCTATACCCGCAGTTTTCCGCTGATTGACGTTGGCGCCATGTCTGATGATGAGATAATGAAGCATGGCAGCATGGCTCTGTTGGAGCTGATGTTTAAGCATATTTTCATTCGCGATCTGGCCGTGCTGGAGGATAAGATAGTTGAGCTGTTGCAGGCTAAAATGAATACGCCTGAGCAGCGCGACGCACTGTTAAACTGGGCTGTGCAAACCGGCGATACGGCTCGGCCACAGGCCTTTTTACAGGCGTTGGCCCGCCGCTTACCGCAGTATGAGGAGACCTTTATGACTATTGCAGAAAGACTGAGGCAGCAAGGGAAGGCTGAGGGCGAACAGATAGCCCGGCTGAAAATTGCGCAAGCCATGCTCAAAAAAGGCGTTGATCCGATTATCATTATGGAAACGACCGGACTCACGCAGCAAGAATTAGTAAAAATTAAGCACTGATTCTTCCCCTCAGGATGGCGTTGGGAGAAGAACAGTGCTGCGTCCCGGCTAAAACCTCAATCCCTGACCAGGAACTTCTCGATCACCGCCTCGTTCGGCGTGACGCCCAGGCCAGGCTCGGAGGGCAGCCAGGCGTAACCTTCGGCGATACGCACCGGGTTCTGCGCCAGCGAACGGCTGATTTCGCCTGGCTCAACGCAATACTCCATCACCAGCGCATTCTCAATGGCGCAGAGGAAGTGCAGCGAGGCAGCGGTATTAATATCGGTGGTGAAGTTGTGGTTGCACACTTTACGGCCACGGCTGTGGGCATAGCTGGCGATCTCCATCGCCTGCGTAAAGCCGGTGCGCGTCAAATCGATCTGCACGATATCAATGCCGCCTTGATCAATCAGGCGCTCAAAGCCCACTACCGAACACTCCTGCTCGCCGGCGGCGATATGCTGCTGGCAGGCTGCGGAAACCTGACCATAACCGGCATAGTTATCCGGGTGCAGCGGCTCTTCAATCCAGAACAGGTTAAGGTGTTCATAGCGCTGGCTGCGGCGGATGGTGGTTTTGGCGTCCCAGACGTGACCCACATCCAGCATCAGATCGATATCGTCGCCCATAGCATGACGCAGCGCGTCCAGATAACGCAGATCCTGCGCCTCGTCGGTACCGAACGGCTCCCAGCCAAACTTCACGCCGGTATGACCGGTATCGATGGCGTGACGCGCGCGCGCTACCGTCTCCTCAACGCTGAACTGGAACATGTTGGAGGAGTAGACGCGCATCTTGTCACGCATCGCGCCGCCCAGCAGCTCAACGATCGGTTTGCCCAGCGCTTTGCCCTTGATATCCCACAGCGCGATATCAATTCCCGCCATCGCCTGCAATACCGCGCCGCTGCGGCCGTAATAGATAGTCGCGCGATGCATTTTCTTCCACAACCGGGTGGTTTCCAGCGGGTTTTCGCCGATCAGCAGCGACTTCAGGCCGGTGACCATGGTGTGAGAATAGGGCGCTTCGATAATCGCTTTGGTAACGTACGGGCTGCCGTCCACCTCGCCCCAGCCGACAACACCGGCATCGGTACTGATTTTGATCAGCAGCGCGTCCTGAGAGCTGTCGGTGCGCTGTTCTATCACGGGAAGCCGCAGGTAAAAGGCTTCAACATTGGTGATTTTCATCGTGGTTTTCCTGGTATTAAAGGCGTAATCAACAGCATCAACCGGCGGAGGAGCGTTGCTGGCGGCGCTGCGCAATAATGGTTTCGTAATCCACATCCAGCGCCTGAATGCGGATGTGCTGCTCAATCTCGTCGGAAATTTTGGCGATATCCCCTTCAGCAAAGACGTTCACCAGCCTCTGATGCTCCTCAATGATGTCGCTCATCGATTTGCCCATGGTGGAAAGACCGAAAATCACCGTGAGCTGACGAGCGATCGACTCCCACAAATTGCTGAGCACCGGGTTATGAGCAAAGCTGCAAAGCGTGCGGTGAAAGGCGGTATCCGCTGAGGCGAAGCCGTAAACGTCGTCGCGCTGCATCATGGTCTGCATGTCGGCCACGGCCTGATAGAGCTTTGTGAGCTGCGGCGCGCCGTTCCTGCCCGCCTCGATGGCGCGGCGGCAGGCCAGCGTCTCCAGCGGGATGCGCACGTCGATAATCTGCTCCAGTCGCTGATGGGAGATTTCCATCAGGCGGATCCCTTTATAAGGTTCGCTGGTGACGATGCCCTGGCTTTCCAGAATGCGCAGCGCTTCACGGATCGGTACGCGGCTCATGCCGAGGCGCGCCACCAGATCGGGTTCTGCAATGCGGTCGCCGGGTAAAATAAGTCCGCGCGAGGCGGCGGCAAGAATAGCGTCTACCGCGTGATCCACCAGCGTGCGCGGCCGGGCGGTGCTCCATTCCTGCGATGCGTTATCATCCTGCGCGAGCGGCGCGTTGGCGTTTCTCTTTTTGCCTGCGCGGCTCGCCAGCGATGTCGACTTTCCTGCCATGTTGTTGTCCTGGTTATGCCTGTCGTGTCACGAACTCACCGAAGCCGGGTTCAACCTGCATCCGATCATCGTTGTAAACCGTGACGCCACGAATCAATGTGCGCACCACTTTACCCTGACAGGTCATGCCTTCAAATGCGCTCCATTTGCCCAGCCCCTGGAATTTCGCGCCTTCGACGCGCCATTCGATATTCGCATCGTAAAACACCAGATCGGCATCGAAACCCAGGGCGATAGCGCCTTTCCGACCCCAGAGTCCAAAGGCGTGCGCCGGTCCGCTGGCGGTCATACGGGCAAATTCACGCAGCGGCATACCGCGTTTGCTGTGCGCCTCGCTGAAGAACATCGGACTCAGCGTCTCCACGCCGGTCAGGCCCATGCCTGCGTCCCAGATACTTTCAAGCCCGGCAAGCTTCTGCTCCGGGGTGTAGGGGCAGTGATCGGAGGCGATCATGTCGATCCCGCCGCGCTCCAGCACTTGCCATAACGCATCCACTACCGGACGGGGACGAATCGGCGGGCCACAGCGGGCGTTCGGCCCGATACGCACCAGATCGTCCTCGTCGAGGATCAGATAATGTGGACAGGTTTCGAAGGTAGCGCGGACCTCAGCCCTGGCGGCAATAATGGTCTCAGCGGCGCGTGCGGAACTGACATGAACGATATGGCAGCGCGCGCCGGTCTCGCGCGCAATCGCCAGCACGCGGCCAACCGCTTCAATCTCGGCAATCTCCGGGCCAGCCAGCGCGTGGGCGCGCGTATCTTTACGTCCGGCCTGGCGCAGCTCGCTGCCCGCGCCGATCAGAATGTCGTGGTTTTCCGCATGGACGCCAATCAGTCCGTCAAAGGTCGCCAGCTCGCGCATCGCGCGCAGCAGGCCGTCGTCATCCAGGCGCGGCAGGCCTTTCTCATCCGTGGCTTCACCGTTGGGCGCGCCGCTACAGAGAAAAGCTTTAAAGGCGATAGCGCCTTCTTTATCTAACGCGGCGAGCTGATCGACATTATTGCCGTCAAGCCCTGCCCACATGGCGAAATCCACCGAACAGTTGCGTTCCAGCCAGCTGCGCTTAGCGACGAAGCGATCCAGCGTGGTGGCGGGCGGCAGTGAGTGCGGCATCTCGACAATCGTGGTGACGCCGTGCGCCGCCGCGCCGCGCGTCCCTTCACGCAGCTCTTGCTCGGGAAAATCGTGCGAGCCGGTAAAGTGGGTGTGCACGTCAATCGCGCCGGGCACCACGATCAGGCCGCTGGCGTCGATCACGTCGTCCACTGCCGGGCGCAGCGCGCCGCGCGTCAGCAGGGCGGCGATTTTGCCGTTGTCGATCAGCAGGTCGACCGGCTGCTCGCCCTGTTCGGTAACAACCAGACCGTTAATAATCAGCGTTTTCATGCCGTCTCTCCTGGATGGGTTACCAGCGCCGTGTAAGGCACCGGCAGAGAAGGATCAAGCCAGCCGATGTCGCTCAGCAGCTGGCGGAAATGGTCAAACTCCGCGCGGGGGATCAGGGTTTGCGGCGCGAAGACCTGCGCCTGCTGATAAGCCGCAATGCCAGTAACCAGCGCAGCCAGCGCGTAGCCGGGATAGCGCGACTGGATCTGTTCGGCGACGTCCAGCGCGTCATGCTGCTGTAGCCAGCGCAGCGCCTGGGCGATGGCGCGCGTAAAGGCGGCAAAGGCGGCGGATTTCTCCTGCATCACATCCGCGCGGGCGATATAGGCGCTCCAGGGCACATTGCCGCAGGGTTCCGCCAGGCTGGCGACGCTGTGCAACATGCCGTTGGCGATGGCCGGAGCCAGCGCGTGCATCGAATGCAGGGCGTAATCGGCATCGCCAGCGGCGACCGTGGCATAGTCCCGATCCTCATCGCCGCTGCCGGGCAGCAGCGTTACCGCTTCCGCCAGTCCGTGCTGACGCAGCAGCCAGCGAAAAGTGAGCGTGGCGGTGCCGACATTGCCCACGTCAATCACGCGTTTGTCGCGCAGGTCGGCCAGCTGAAAATCGGGCTTCGCCTGTGCGGCTGCCAGAAACCAGGGATTGGCCGCCACCGACGCGCAGAAGCAGCGCAGTTCCGGCCCCTTCTCCTGATAATTTTTCATGACTACCATTGGACCGCCCAGCGTCAGATCCGCTTCGCGGTTGATCACCGCAGGCACCTGTCCGCCCTGAATGGTATGGCCGCCGGACTCGCTGGTGATAAAGCTGATCACCAGATCCTGCTCAGCGAAAAAGCCCAGCCTGTCAGCAAGATAGTGGGCGCAGTAATAGATACGGGATTCGCTGCTGTCGCCCTGATTGAGTGTTAAGCGATGCGTCATGCGGACACCTCAATGAGAAAAGCGGGATTAAGCTGCGCCATATCGCTGACGCCGCACCAGTGGCTGACGGCGGCGATTTCATTGATCCAGCCCGAAAGCAGCTCAAAGACGGCGGTTTCGCCGCCTGCCACCAGCGCGCTGATCACCGGACGCACGCTCAGCGACAGGGCGGCGCCCAGGCAGCGGGCGACCACGGCGTCGCTGCCGCTGCGCACGCCGCCATCCAGCAGCAGCGGCAGCGCGGTGGCGGCGCGCAAAGCAGGGAACTGATCCACCGGCGTGGCCCAGCGCGCGCTCTGGCGCAGACCGATATTTGAGGCGATCAGGCCGTTAACGCCATGCGTTTCGGCCAGCGCGGCGTCGTCAGGATGCAGTATTCCTTTCAGCAGCAGCGGCAGGCCCAGCCCGGCGGTAAATTCCGCTACGTTGGCGATCTCCTGCCAGCGCCAGACCGGAAATGCAGGCAGGGGGGCAACGCCCGGCTCGCTGCCGCCAATGGTGCGCAGGCCGCGTTTGCTCAGCGCTTCGCCGACCGAGAAGCCGCCCGGTTGCAGGCCTGCTACCGGATGCACCGGCGCCAGCACCGTGAGAACAATCGCTTTGAAGCCGCTGTTGGCCGCCTGCGCGATCAACGATTTAATGCGGCCGGTATCGCCAGCGGCGCGCAGCTGCAGCCAGCAGCGATCGTATTCATCGCCAATGGCTTCCAGCGGCGTGACCGTCTCTTCGGAGATCACCAGCGGCAGTTGCAGACGCTTGCAGGCGCGGGCGATGGGCAGCAATCCCTCTTGATGAAAAATCTGGTCGCCAGCGAAGGCGCCGACGCCAATCGGCGCGGCCCAGCGTTGGCCGCCCAGCGAGACGCCGGTTTCGATGCCGCCGTTGCCCTGCAGCACGCGCGGCAGCAGACGCCAGCGCGCCAGCGCCTGAAAGTTAGCGTCCTGCGGGTCGCCATGCCCGTCGGCAGGCTGACCCAGCATATAGCGGAACAGCGCGTCGCCCAGCCGCTGGCGGGTTTCCAACTGATAAGGCAGTTCAGGCATGGACATGTTGAGTTTCCTGTTCATGTTCAAGAAAGGTGGCAAAGTCGCGCGTCGCGGGCTGCTTCAGAATCGCAGGTGGACCTTCTTCAATCAGCTGGCCGTTTTGCAAAAACACTACGCGATCGGCGACGCCGGCTGCGAAGGCGATGTCATGGGTACTGATGATCATGGTGATGCCGGTCTGCGCCAGGGTGCGCATGGTCTGGTTCACTTCACGCACCAGTTCCGGGTCCAGCGCGGAGGTCGGCTCATCAAACAGCAGAACCTGCGGCTCGGCGGCCAGCGCACGGGCAATGCCCACGCGCTGTTTCTGTCCGCCCGACAGCTCATGGGGCAGCGAGGCGGCGAAATCTTCCAGGCCCACCATTTTCAGCGCGCGTATCGCTTTGCCGCGGGCAATTTCCGGCTGCTCGCCCTGCACGCGCAGCGGAATGCTCATCACGTTTTCCAGCGCGGAGAGGTGATCGAACAGCGCGAAGTGCTGAAATACGATGCCGATGCCCGATCTGGCGCGGTTGGCAGGCAGATGACGCTGCGCCAGCGGACGGCCCCGCTCATCGGTGCCCATAAAATGCCCTTCGGTCTGAATCAGGCCGGAGGAGCGCGGCGTCAGCGCCAGAATCGATTTCAGCAGCGTGCTTTTGCCGGAGCCGGAGCGGCCCAGCAGCACCACCACTTCGCCGCGCCGCACGGTGAGCGACAGCGATTTCAGCACCGGCTTGCCGACATACTCCACGCACAGCTTATCGACCTCCAGCACCGGCGCGGCGTTGCGGGTTTCCCAACGGCGCTTCGGCAAGTGCATCGGCATAATCGCCGTGCTGTACGGCATGGCGGCCAGGCGCGCACGGGCGCGGCGGGCGCGCTCATCCAGGTTGTAGAATTTTTCCAGCCACCACTGACCGCCCGCCAGCAGGGTGGAGAGGATCATATAGATGCCGCCAGAGGCGACCAGCACCGGAATAAACAGGAAGTTCTGCGAAACAATCGCCTGGCCGCGCATCGTCAGCTCGTTAACCCCGACCACCGACGCGAGGGAGGTCGATTTCAGCAGGCCCACGGTTTCATTGCCCATGGTGGGCAGAATGGCGCGTAGCGCCTGCGGGATTACCACATGAATCATCTCTTTGCTACGCGAGTAGCCAAAGGCCTGGGCCGCCATGCGCTGGTCGCGATCGGTCGCCATAATGCCGCCGCGAATGATCTCGGCGCAAAAGGCGGTTTCGTTGATCATCAGCGCCAGCAGAGCGCTGACAAACGGACTGAAGCGCAGGCCAAATTCCGGCAGCACGTTATAAAGCAAAATCAGTTGTAGCAGCACCGGCGTGCCGCGCAGGATATAGATGTAGATCTGCACCGGCAGACGAATAAAAACGTGCTTCGAGGTGCTGGCCAGCGCCAGAAAGAAACCGATAATGATGCCGCCCGCTAACGCGCCGACCAGCAGTTCAACTGCGATCACGGCGCCCTGCCAGAGATAAGGCAGGGTTAAATACTTTAAAAACTCATCCACAACAGGCTCTCCGGCAGGACGGTATAAAAAAGGATCAGCCGCGCGCGACGGCGGGACGTTCAGCACTGCTGCCCTGGCCCCAGTAATCGAGCAGTTTTTTCTGCGCGCCGCTCTGCTGAATCACCTTCATGGCGTCCAGCACCGCGCTACGCAGGGTGGCGTTATCTTTCGCAATCGGGAAACCCACCATGATCGGCAGGTCAACGGTAAAGGCGCTGGCAAGCGACGGATCGGCTTTGGCGATAGCAAGCGCTGAACCCGCTTCGGTCAGGTAGACATCAGCACGGCCGCTTTTCACCGCCTGAATGCTGTTGTCGGTGTTCTGCACCATCAGCATGCCCACTTCGGGTTTGCCTGCGGCAGTACACTTCTGGCTCTGCTCCGGTACCAGCTTGTTGGCTTCGTAAGTGCCCGCAGCCGCCGCGACGGTTTTGCCGCAGAGATCGTCAACGCTGTTGATTTTCTTCGGGTTGCCTTTAGCGACCACGGAACCATCCTGCACCTGCACCGAGGCGACAAAGGCGATCTGCTTTAGACGCTCGTCGGTGACGTAAAGCATCGGGCCGATATCGGCGCGACCGTTGGTGATAGAGGTGAGCAGCACGTTAAACGAACCGTTCTGATAGGTATGCTTAAAGCCGAGGCAGCCGCCGATGCGATCGAACAGCGACGGATCAAGCCCTTCAATGACAGAGGGATCTTTCTCTGACGGCGCTTCGAAACCCTTGGTATAGCCGCCAAGGCCGACAACCACCTCTTTCCCGACCAGCGCCGGATATTTGGTTTGCAGCGCTTTGCACTGCGCCATGGCAGCGAAATCGCTGGCGGCAGGCGTGATGGGATCGGTGGCGGCCTGTGCGCTGGAGAGACCAGCAAGCAGCGTGCCGGTGATGCCTGACAACAACAAAGCGAGACGAGCATATTTCATAATAAGGTTCCCTGATGCTGGTGAATGAGAAAGCGATGACCTTGTGACTTATGAACGTACTGGTGTGCGCAGCGCTTAATAGCCGCGCTGCATATCCACCTGGTTACGCAACGCCTGACCGCTGCGGTAACGCACCAGGTTATCGATAAACAGCTCAAGACAGCGATCGAGGTAGGCGCTGTGGTCGTCGAGGCTACAGTGTGGCGTCATGATCACGCCGGGGGTGTGCCAGAGCGGATCGTCTACCGGCAGCGGCTCCTGCGGATAAACATCCAGCACCGCGCCCGCCAGATCGCCAGCCCTGAGCTGCTCGCGCAGCGCCTGATAATCGAACACGTCGGCGCGGCCTACGATCACCACGCCCGCCCGTTTGGGAAGCAGTGCAAGGCGGCGGCGATCGAACAGCCGATGGGTTTGCGGCGTCAGCGGCAGGGTGGAGACCAGCACATCAACCTGCGGCAGCACGCTGTCCAGCTCGTCGATCGCGATGCAGCGGGCGACTTCCGCATCACACTGGCCGCTGCGCGTTACGCCAATCACTGAGTATCCCTGAGCGGTGAGCAATTTTGCCGCCGCGCGGCCAATACCGCCTACGCCCAGCATCACTACCGTTTTTCCGCGCGCGCAGCCGCCAAAGGTAGGTCGCCACAGGCGCTGCGCCTGATCCTGCAAAAAGCCGGGAATAGCGAAGTTGAACATCAGCGCCGCCATCAGAATAAATTCCGCGCCCTTTTCGCCGTGCACGCCCGAGGCGTTAGTCAGCGCAATGCCTTTGCGCCAGTGGGCCAGCCACTGCTCCACGCCAGCCGACATCACCTGCACCCAGCCGAGACGCGGCGTGGCGAACTGATCCAGCGCCAGTTTGCGTCCGGCCCAGAGAATGTCGCAGTTGGCGAGAAAGGCGGCGGTCTGGGTCGGGTCGCTGTTCTCCGTCAGGGTAAACTGACCACACAGTTGCCGATGTGCGTCCAGCGCCTGGCGCAAATATGCGCTGTTCAGACGCAGGGCCTCCGTCGCCGTCTCATCATTTTCAATATGAATATGCATGGAGATTCCTCAGCGCATCGCCGTGACTTCCATCTCCACCAACAGGTCGGGATGGTTTAACTGAATGCCGACGGTGGCGCGCGCCGGAAAGGGGAAGCTGAAAAACTCGCTGTAGGCCGCGTTCATCTCGTTGAAGGTGCTGAGATCGGTGAGATAGAGGGTGACGCGTACCACGTTGTCGAACGTCATATTCGCCTCGCTCAGCAGGGCGCCGACATTTTTCAATACCTGGCGCGTCTGGCTGGCGATGTCGTTGCCGACAATGTCGCCGCTCCAGGGATCGATAGCGACCTGACCAGAGATAAAAAGCATGGGTTCATGCAGCACGGCGGCGGAGAGCGGCGCCGGGCCCATCGGGCGGTCGCTGGCGTTCATGCCGGGGTAGGCGATTGCGATTTTCATCATCGTTTTCCGAACAAAAATGTTTCACCGCAATTTCGTATACGATTGTGTGCGTGTCAATGCGCTAATTTTGGTCAGCGGGTCTGTGGTGTGAACAGGGTCACAAAACTTCAGGAGGCGGGTTATGAAATAATGTACTGATAATGAATGATATTTATCTGATTTTTGTGCGGATTAATATAGCGGTAAACCCGTGCCTGTTATCGTATACGATTTTCTTATCGTAGCGGATTGGCCCGCTAAACCCATTTTCAACGCCACACAGGCCGTTCCGATTTCCGGCTGCACATCGTGCGGTCAAAGGGTTATACTGTCGCACTCTTTTTAATCCACCCGTATCCGTGCGAATTCAACATGCAAAAGTTTGATACCAAGACCTTTCAGGGCCTGATCCTGACCTTGCAGGACTACTGGGCGCGTCAGGGCTGCACCATTGTTCAACCGCTGGACATGGAAGTGGGCGCTGGCACTTCTCACCCGATGACCTGTCTGCGCGCGTTAGGGCCAGAGCCGATTGCGGCCGCCTACGTGCAGCCGTCGCGCCGTCCTACCGATGGCCGCTACGGTGAAAACCCGAACCGTTTACAGCACTACTACCAGTTCCAGGTGATCATCAAGCCGTCGCCGGACAACATTCAGGAGCTGTATCTCGGGTCTCTGAAAGAGCTGGGCATCGATCCCACCGTGCACGATATCCGCTTTGTGGAAGATAACTGGGAAAACCCGACGCTGGGCGCCTGGGGACTCGGCTGGGAAGTGTGGCTCAACGGCATGGAAGTGACACAGTTTACCTACTTCCAGCAGGTGGGCGGCCTGGAGTGTAAGCCGGTGACCGGCGAGATCACCTACGGCCTTGAGCGTCTGGCGATGTACATCCAGGGCGTCGACAGCGTTTACGATTTGGTATGGAGCGATGGCGCGCTGGGCAAAACCACCTATGGCGACGTTTTCCACCAGAACGAAGTGGAGCAGTCCACCTACAACTTTGAATACGCCGACGTCGATTTTCTCTTCACCTGCTTCGAGCAGTATGAGAAAGAGGCGCAAAAGCTGCTGGCGCTGGAGAAACCGCTGCCGCTGCCAGCCTATGAGCGCATCCTCAAGGCGGCGCACAGCTTTAACCTGCTGGACGCGCGCAAAGCAATCTCCGTGACCGAACGTCAGCGCTATATTCTGCGCATTCGCACCCTGACCAAAGCCGTGGCTGAAGCCTATTACGCCTCCCGCGAGGCGCTGGGTTTCCCGATGTGCAATAACAACAAGTAAGAGGCAGCCATGACTGAAAAAACTTTTCTGGTGGAAATTGGCACCGAAGAGCTGCCGCCGAAAGCGCTGCGCAACCTGGCGGAATCTTTTGCCGCGCAGGTGACGGCCGAACTGGACGCCGCAAACCTGGCGCATGGCGAGGTAAGCTGGTTTGCCGCGCCGCGCCGTCTGGCGCTGAAAGTGGCGAACTTAAGCGCCGCACAGCCCGATCGTGAAGTAGAGAAACGAGGCCCGGCCATCGCGGCGGCCTTTGACGCCGACGGCAAGCCGACAAAAGCGGCGGAAGGCTGGGCGCGCGGCAACGGTATTACCGTGGATCAGGCTGAGCGTCTGAGCACCGATAAAGGCGAATGGCTGGTTTATCGCGCGCAGCTGAAAGGCGAAAGCGCGCAGGCGCTGCTGCCAGCGATGATCGTCAGCGCGCTCGCCAAACTGCCGATCCCCAAACTGATGCGCTGGGGCGACAGCGACGTGCAGTTCGTTCGTCCGGTGCACACCGTGACGCTGCTGCTGGGCGATGAGCTGATTCCGGCGACTATTCTGGGCATTGATTCGGGCCGCACGCTGCGCGGTCATCGCTTTATGGGCGAGCCGGAGTTCACCATTGAGCACGCTGACGACTACCCGGAAATTCTGCGCCAGCGCGGTAAGGTGATCGCCGATTATCACGAGCGCAAAGCCATCATCAAAGCGGATGCCGAAGCGGCGGCGCGTCAGCTGGGCGGCAATGCCGATCTCAGCGACAGCCTGCTGGAAGAAGTGACCTCGCTGGTGGAGTGGCCGGTGGTGCTGACCGCGACCTTTGAAGAGAAATTCCTCGCGGTGCCGGCCGAAGCGCTGGTGTACACCATGAAGGGCGACCAGAAATATTTCCCGGTCTATGACGACAGCGGCAAACTGCTGCCGAACTTTATCTTCGTCACCAATATTGAATCGTCCGATCCGCAGCAGATTATTTCCGGTAACGAGAAGGTGGTGCGTCCGCGTCTGGCTGATGCCGAGTTCTTCTTCAACACCGACCGGAAAAAGCGTCTGGAAGATCATCTGCCGCGTCTGGAAACCGTGCTGTTCCAGAAAGAGCTGGGCACGCTGCGCGATAAAACCGATCGCATTCAGGCGTTGGCGGGCTGGATTGCCGGTCAGATTGGCGCCGACGTCAATCACGCGACGCGTGCGGGTCTGCTCTCCAAGTGCGACCTGATGACCAACATGGTATTTGAGTTCACCGATACGCAGGGCGTGATGGGCATGCACTACGCGCGCCATGACGGCGAAGCGGAAGATGTGGCGGTGGCGCTGAACGAACAGTATCAGCCGCGTTTTGCCGGTGACGATCTGCCCTCGAACCCGGTCGCCTGCGCGCTGGCGATTGCCGACAAAATGGATACGCTGGCGGGCATTTTCGGTATTGGTCAGCATCCGAAAGGGGATAAAGACCCGTTTGCGCTGCGTCGTGCAGCGCTGGGCGTGCTGCGCATCATCGTTGAGAAAAACCTGCCGCTCGATCTACAAACCCTGACTGAAGAAGCGGCGCGCCTGTATGGCAGCAAGCTGAGCAACGCCAATGTGGTGGATGACGTTATCGACTTTATGCTTGGACGTTTCCGTACCTGGTATCAGGAAGAGGGCCACAGCGTCGATACCATCCAGGCAGTGCTGGCGCGCCGTCCGACGCGTCCGGCTGATTTCGATGCGCGTATGAAGGCAGTTTCCCACTTCCGCACCCTGGAAGCGGCGTCGGCGCTGGCGGCGGCGAACAAGCGCGTCTCCAACATTCTGGCGAAGTCCACCGAAACCCTGAATGACAGCGTGCAGGCCTCGCTGCTGAAGGAGAACGAAGAGATCAAGCTGGCGACCTTCGTTACGGCCCTGACCAGCAAGCTGCAACCTCTTTTTGCGGAAGGTCGCTATCAGGATGCGCTGATTGAGCTGGCGCAGCTGCGCGAAGCGGTGGATAACTTCTTCGATAAGGTGATGGTCAACGCGGACGATCAGGCAGTGCGGATTAACCGTCTGACGCTGCTGGCGAAACTGCGGGAACTGTTCCTGCAGGCGGCGGATATTTCGCTGCTGCAGTAAACCGATGTTTTGTTTACAAGGCGGGCCTGAGGCTCGCCTTTTTTATGACGATATAAAAAGCGAGGCTAAACAATCAGCCCCGCTTTAATTGTTCTTATTTCTATTTATTTTTTAATAAATTAATAAATTAATTTTATATGAAAAGTCTTTTTCAGGCTTGATTCAAGGCTCTGTTGTAAGCCAGAAAAATTCAGAGTAATATAAAAAGCAATTATTAAAAAATATTTTAAACGCGCTTACGGACGCAGGACGAAACACTGTCCGTTTCTGGCTGGTACGGGAAAGAATTTCCTGTCAGGGACAGATTAACAGGCCGGTACCCGGCTGAAAGGGAATTCATCAATGCACGAAAAAACGCATCAACGCTCAGGCTTCCTGTTTTTTTTAGTGAATGCCGTTACGCACTTCACCTTAGCTGTAGCCGCTGTTTTTATCTCTTTCTTTTGCGTGCTGCTGGATTACGCCAGTGACCTCGCCGGTGCATGCGTCTTTATATTAATTATTTTATATGCTGTCTGTTTATTATGGTAAGTATGCGGAAGAGGCGCATATTGAAAAATATGCCCAGGTAATCTGCCTGACAAGAAAACGGGCCACCGTTGTTTATAATGAAACTTAATAGCCTGCTCTTTTAAAGTTACCATCAGGCAACGCGTGCCAGACGTCTCCCTGTACATAAAGATAAGGGTTGCCGCTTTTTGAACATTCAACAACCCTTATCCGCTGTCAGATATTTATGGTCATGGCTCATTATCCGTTTTTTTAACGTTTCGGTAGAAACGGTTTTTTTCAGCTGCGCTAATGAAGTTATTGATTTGGGCAATGCCGTCAGACAAAACAATTTTGCAGTACATGGCAGAAAAGATTTAGCCGGGCAAGGCCAGATAAAGCCTTGCCCGGTCGCAAACAGATTCAGGCGTTAGGCGGCACGGTACGGGCAAAGCTTTCGCGCCGGAACAGCTTTTCCGCCAGTTTCACCAGCGAGGGACGATTAACGCACCAGTTTGGCGCCACGCGGCGAAAGTTAAGATAGCCAATCATGCAGCCAGTCGCGATATCGGCCAGATTAAGGCTGTCGCTGTTAAGCAGCTGGCCGCTGGCCGCCTCTTTCTCCAGCGCGTCCAGCCCATGACGAATTTTCTCGCGATGGCGCAACATCACCTCTTCTGATTGCTGATCGCCAGGACGCAGCTGTTCACGTACGATCACCACCGCGGCGTCGCTGATCCCGTCTGCCAGTTTCTCTAACTGGCGGATCTTCAGCGCCAGCAGCGGATCGTCCGGTAAAAAGGCCGGCGTTTCCGCTCGGGTTTCCAGATATTCCGCAATAATGGCGGAGTCATACCAGATATGATGATCGTCAGCCACCAGCGCGGGCACTTTGCCCAGCGGGTTATAGTGCGGCACATGGCTTTCAGCATGCCAGGGGGACTCGTTAACAAACTCAAAGATGATCCCCTTTTCCAGCATCAGGACGGAAATTTTACGTACATAAGGGCTGGTATAACTGCCGATCAGTTTCATCATCTCTCTCCGTTACAAAGCTTCCGCTGATACTTTCTTCGGGGCTATTCGCCCGGAAACATAAAGGGATTCAGGCTGCTGCGGGCAAAGCCTTCCTGCTCCATACGCGCATCCAGCACCAGCGAGGCTAAATCATCTGCAACCGGCTCAACTGCCGGCTCACGCTCCTGATAAAGCATCTTCATATAGGTGCCGCAGTCGCCGCAGCTTTCCACCCGGATTGCCGTTTCGGCGCCTTCCAGCGACCAGAGATGCAGATCGCGCGTTTGATCGCAGTTAGAGCATTTGCCCGCAACCACATACCATTCGCTTTCGCACAGGTTACAGTGCAGATAACGCAGCCCATCCTGCTGCGTCGGATCCAGATGCACCACGCCGGAAACCGGCATGCTGGCGCACACCGGACAGAACTGGTGCTGTTCGCCATACTCGACGCGCGCCTTGCCCGGAATCAGCGCTGCCATCTGCGCCCAGTAGATCGACAGCGCAGCCCAGATAAAAGGCGATTTGTCGCTGTTGACCTGCGTAAAATCGCCCGCGAACAGCGCGCTGGCCATCGCTTCCAGCTCCGGCGCCGAGGCTTTTTCCAGATTTTCCAGCACCGCCAGTGCCTGACCGCTCATCTCTGGTTTCAGCTCGGCAATCAGCGAGTGCAACAGCCGCTGCCAGTGCGTGCTGCGCGGCAACGCATGGATATCCAGCGGCGCTTTACCCTCGTTCGCGCTCAGCGCCAGCCGCTCGCGCAAATCCATATGCAGCGGATGGTCGTACAGCACAATCTCCTGCGCCTGGGCAATCACAGCGGCAAAACGCAGATAGTCGCCAAGCGGATTCTTCGGCGCCAGCCGGCGCAGCCGGGCGGCGCGGCGGCTGTATAAATTTTTTAAACGCGGGAAAAGTAACGGTGGAATCTGGTCCGCCGCGGTTCCGTCGCTTTTTTCCAGCTGCTCCTGCGGGATTATGCGAATACTCATCGGGGCGTTTCCTGTTGTGTTGGGCGGAGTCGCTGTGCCTTGCGCCAGAACGATCGTCGGTATGGCAAAGCGAGCCAGGCCGACAGCCGTATTAAGCTGATGATAGCAGCCAGACACAGACACTTCTGCCCAAAATTTTATTTACCCGAACGCAAAGTCTTTGCGGTGTTGGCGTCACAGGTTCAGAATTGTCACCTGCTTGCGCCAGGAAGCGGCGCAACCTAACCCTTTATTGATGCAGCGTCAGGTCCGGAGTCAGTCAGAGTGAAACAGAGCGAAGCGGAATCCCCGTTAGTGGGGGATGAAATCACAGGCGTGCATGTCGCGCAGGTCTGGCAGCGGGATAACCTGCAAACCTCGCAGGCGGACTGGCTGGCGGACGAAGTGCCGGTGGCGCTGGTCTACAACGGCATTTCCCATGTGGTGATGATGGCGACGCCGAAAGATCTTGAGGCGTTTGCCCTGGGATTTTCACTTTCAGAAGGCATTATCGATTCACCGACGGAAATTTTCGGCATAGATGTGGTGCCGGGCTGTGACGGCATCGAGGTTCAGATCGAACTCTCCAGCCGCCGTTTTATGGGGCTGAAAGCGCAGCGTCGCGCCATGGCAGGTCGTACCGGCTGCGGCGTATGTGGCGTGGAGCAGCTGGAGCAGATTGGCAAGCCGATCGCGCCTTTACCTTTTACCCAAACCTTCGCGCTGAAAAATCTGGATAAGGCGTTGCGTCAGTTAAAAAATTATCAGCCGGTAGGACAGAAGACCGGCTGTACACATGCCGCAGCCTGGATGGACCTGGAGGGCGAGCTTGTGGGCGGCTGCGAGGATGTCGGGCGGCATGTGGCGCTCGACAAGCTGCTCGGCTATCGCAGCCGGGAAAACTGGCAGCAGGGCGCGGTGCTGGTCTCCAGCCGCGCCAGCTATGAGATGGTGCAGAAATCGGCCATGTGCGGTGTGGAAATCCTGTTTGCCGTTTCCGCCGCGACGCGCCTGGCGGTGGAAGTGGCCGAACGCAGCAATCTGACGCTGGTGGGCTTCAGCAAGCCGGGCCGCGCCACAGTCTATACCCATCCGCAACGGCTGATTTAAGCCAGAATCACCTGCCGCAGCGCCTGACGCAGCGCTGCTAAGGCGGGATGATCTGCGCCGCCGCTGTCGGTCACCAGCGTGCCGATCGCCTGCGACGGCGCATACTGGCTGCGGCTAACGACGCCCAGCTTGCTGTGATCCGCCAGCAGGATTAACTGACTGGCCTGCTGCGCCATGGCGCGGGCGATGGCCGCTTCATGAGGATGAAAGCTGCTTGCGCCGTTTTTCGCCTCAATCCCTACCGGCGACAACAGCGCCACGTCGGCGTGAAAGCGATAAATTTCGCCGACCGTCATCTCGCCGCGCGTCTGCTGCGCGCCTGCCATCATCGCGCCGCCCAGCAGGATGATCTCATTATTCAGCGTTTCAGCTTCTTCGGCGGCGCTGAGAGCCAGCGCCGCCTGCAAGCTGTTGGTAATAATCGTCAGGCCGGACATGGTGCGTAGCTCCTGCGCCAGCATGGTGGTGGTGCTCCCCGCATCAAGAAACAGCGTTTGCCCCGGCTGCAACAGCTGCGCTGCCGCGCGGGCAATGGCACGTTTCTCTTTCGCCATCGCGCCGCTACGCACGCGCAGCGGCGGCTCCGGCCTGTTCCCGCTTACCGTCACCAGACCGCCATGCACGCGGCGCGCCACGCCCTGCGCTTCCAGTTCGATAATGTCCCGTCGCGCCGTTTCCCGCGATATGCCCAGCTCTTTGATGATGCGTTCGGTACTGACCTGATTCAGCGTGGTCAGCAGGGCGCGAATGCGGTGTAGGCGTGTTTCCTGCAGCATAATAGTTATTCCCTCTCTGGCTGGCGCGGTTACAAGGGCTTAGCTTACCCGAGCCGCTAACTGCCGTCATGTGTATTTGGTTGTATTTGTGTATTTGGTTGCATTTTCTCCGAAACGCGTCATGATGAAGCCAGCAAACTTTGACCAGCACGTACCCCTTTCACCTTTTGCAACGGGAGTCACCATGGCCACACGCTCAACCATCATGGATACCAACAGTTTTCGTGCGGAGCACGCAGAGGGTCTGGATGCGGATGTTCGCAAGCTGACCGATAAACGCAGCAAGGTTCTCGGCGAATCTTATCGCCTGTTTTACCGTAAGCCGGTCCATCTGGTTCGGGGCGAGGGGCAGTATCTGTGGGATGCGGCGGGTGACAAATATCTCGACGTCTATAACAACGTGGCCAGCATCGGCCATTGCCATCCGGCGGTGATCGACGCGGTGACGCAGCAGATGAAGATGCTGAACACCCATACCCGCTATCTGCACGAGCGCATCCTCGACTACTCCGAAGCGCTGCTGGCTACCACGCCGGATGCCATCGATCGCGCCATGTATATGTGTACCGGGTCGGAAGCCAATGACCTGGCGATTCGCGTGGCGCGCGCCTGGAGCGGCGGTACCGGCATTATCGTTTCGCAGGAAGCCTATCACGGCACCAGCGATCTTACCTCCGGCGCCTCGCCTGCGCTGGGCAGCGGCCAGCCGCTGGCGCCGACTACGCGCCTGGTGCCGCCGCCGGATGCTTATCGCGTCGATGCGCCCGATCTGGGTGAATGGTTCGCCAATGAAATCCAGAAGCAGATTGACGATATGCAGGCGCACGGCATCAAGTTTGCCGGCTTCCTCGCCGACTCCATCTTTTCCTCCGACGGCGTACTGCCAAACCCGCGCGGCTTTCTGCAAAAAGCGGTGGATGTGGTGCACGCCAACGGCGGTATTTTTATCGCCGACGAGGTGCAGCCTGGCTTTGCCCGCACCGGCGACGCTTTCTGGGGCTTTGCCCGTCACGGCGTGGTGCCGGATATCATCACTACCGGTAAACCAATGGGCAACGGCATTCCGGTTTCGGGGCTGCTGGCGAAAAGCGAGGTGCTGGCCGCTTTTAGCGATGATATTCCTTACTTCAACACCTTTGGCGGCAACCCGGTGGCGATGGCGGCCGCTCAGGCGGTGCTGAACGTAATAAAAGAAGAGGGACTTCAGGAGCACAGCCGCGTGGTGGGCGCTAAGCTGCTGGCGGAGCTGAGCAAGCTCAAGGATCGCTATGCCTGCGTGGGCGACGTGCGTGGCGCCGGGCTGTTTATTGGCTTTGAGCTGGTCACGGATCGCGACAGTAAAACGCCGAACAAAGCGCTGGCGCTCGATTTGATCGAAAAGCTGCGCGATCACCATGTCCTGACTTCGGTGGCGGGTCCCTATGGCAACGTGCTGAAACTGCGCCCGCCGTTGGCGTTTCAGGAGAGCGATATCGACTGGCTGGTCGGCGCGCTGGATAAATCGCTCAGCGAGTTGAGACAGTAAGCGCAATTTACCGGTGGCGCAGGCCGTGTTTTTCCATCTGCGTCAATTCCTTATCTTTATTAAGGCATTGATTACGCTTTTATGGATCATGAATTTAACTATAATGATTCGACTGCTGACGCGGCACTCCAATGAGAAGTGCTGCCCAAACATTAAATGGAGAGGTTGAACATGAGTTATTCACTGCCATCCCTGCCTTATGCATACGACGCACTGGAACCGCACTTCGACAAGCAGACGATGGAAATCCATCACACTAAACATCACCAGACCTACGTTAACAACGCCAACGCGGCGCTGGAAGGTACTGAATTCGCTGACCTGCCGGTAGACGAGCTGATCGCTAAACTGGATCAGGTTCCGGCGGAGAAAAAAACCGTGCTGCGCAACAACGCAGGCGGCCACGCTAACCACAGCCTGTTCTGGAAAGGCCTGAAAACCGGCACCACCCTGCAGGGCGAGCTGAAAGCCGCTATCGAGAAAGATTTCGGCAGCGTGGAAAAATTCCAGGAAGAGTTTGAAAAAGCGGCTGCTACCCGTTTCGGTTCCGGCTGGGCGTGGCTGGTGAAAAAAGGCGACAAGCTGGCGGTGGTTTCTACTGCTAACCAGGACAACCCGCTGATGGGCGAAGCTGTTTCTGGCGCTTCCGGCTATCCGATCCTCGGCCTGGACGTGTGGGAGCACGCTTACTATCTGAAATATCAGAACAAGCGTCCTGACTACATCAAAGCGTTCTGGAACGTTGTAAACTGGGACGAAGCGGCAGCGCGTTTCGCTTCTGCGCGGTAAGCTTTTCCCCGCACGTTAATTCGTGATGATGAGCCGGTGAAGTTCGCTTCACCGGTTTTTTATTGTCTGCTCTCCGCTAAATGCCTGACATTTCTGCTGTTTATTGCGCTTTGCGCCGGGATATCTTTCACGCCTGGCCGCCTGCCGCGCCTAAAGTTTGCTTTTATCCTGGCGATAGACCTTTCATCAGTAACTGTTATCCACATCACCTTTTTACGCAGCGACTGTGCCAACGTCATCCTCATCGTGCACTTGAGTAACGGGAATAAAAATAACCATGTTTAACGCACTCAGTAGTCGTATCAGGAATTTGCGGGTCGGAAAGAAACTCGGTTTTGGCTTTGGGCTGGTTTTGTTACTGGCTGCCGCGATTGCGGCGGTCAGTATTTATCAGTTTCGCGATATACAGGATCGCGCCGACAAGATTAATTACAGCCTCGCCATCAGCACTGGCGTCAACGATGCGCTGGACAGCCAGACAGCTTATCAACTTAATTTCGATGAAAAAAAGATTGCCGAAAGTCAGCAAGCTTTAAAAATGGCGCAGGCCGCCTTTACGCAGATGATGTCAACGCTCTACTGGAGCCCGGAGATGCGCAGCTGGCTCGATACCTTTCCCAATCTGGTAAAGGCTTATCAACACTCGCAGAAAACCTTTACCGATGCGGTAAATACCCGCCAGGCAATTAAAAACGGCTGGAATCTCTCCGCCAGCGAAGCGGCATTTCAGGATCTCAAGCAACAGCTGGGCGTTGGCGCCGATCTGATGCTGCAGCTTCAGATGAGCAAGCTCGATTTGGCGCTGCTGGACGTGCATTACGCAGTGCGCGGCGTCGTGGCCGATCCCAGCGAGAAAAGCGCGGCAATCCTTTCAGCCTCTGCGGATAATGCCGCGGTGATGCTGGATACCTTCGCCAGCCTGGTCACCCCGGAGCAGGAGCAGTCATTACAGCCGTTAAAAAGCCAGCTGATCAGCTACAAGAAAAGCGTGCTCTCTTACGTGCCTGCTTATCAGCAAGAGATGCAGGCCGCTACGGAGATGACGCGCCAGGCAGCTGACATGAACGAGATGGTGGAGAAGCTGGTGAAGCGCGAGGTAGACATTGCGCTGAGCAGCGTGGCGCTCGGCGTGAAGATGGTCTCTCTGGTAGCGCTGGCGGCGCTACTGGTCGGCTGTATCGTTGCGTTCTGTATCACCCGTCTGATTACCCGTCCGCTGCGTGAGACGCTGACAGTCACTGAGCGCATTGCCGAAGGGGATCTGACGCATCACATCACCACCACGCGACGCGATGAGCTGGGTATGCTGCTGCATACCGTCGGGCAGATGAGCGATAATCTGCGCAACATGATTGGTCAGATTCGCGCCGGGGTACTGGAAGTTTCTTACGCCGCCACGGAGATCAGCGCCGGTAACACCGATCTCTCTTCACGCACCGAAGAGCAGGCGGCGGCGGTGGAGCAGACCGCCGCCAGCATGGAGCAGCTTAGCTCAACGGTGAAGCAGAACGCGGACAATGCGCACTCTGCCAGCCAACTCGCCGCCGAAGCGTCAAAAAATGCGCAGACCGGCGGCCAGCAGGTCAATGCGGTAGTGGAAACCATGCAGCAAATTACCCAAAGCTCGAAGCGGATCGCGGATATCACCACGGTGATCAACAGCATCGCCTTCCAGACCAATATCCTGGCGCTTAACGCGGCGGTTGAGGCGGCACGCGCCGGTGAGCAGGGGCGGGGCTTCGCCGTGGTGGCGAGCGAGGTGCGCAATCTGGCGCAGCGCTCCGCCCAGGCGGCGAAAGAGATCGAAGAGCTGATTGCGGAGTCGGTCAGTCGCGTCAACAGCGGCGCGAAGCTGGTGGAAAGCACCGGCAGCACCATGCAGACCATTGTGCAGTCGGTCAGTAACGTGCGCGATATTATGGGCGAGATCGCTTCTGCCTCCGGTGAGCAGAGCCGTGGCATCAGTCAGGTTTCGCAGGCGGTGGTGGAGATGGATAACACCACGCAGCAGAACGCCGCGCTGGTTGAGCAATCTGCCGCCGCAGCGCATTCGCTGGAGCAGCAGGCGGCGTCGCTGACGCGTGCGGTTGCGGTGTTCCGCCTGACGGAAACTAGCGCGCCGGAGAAAAGCGAGACCGCGTCCAAACCCGTTAAGCTGTTGCCTGCGCCCGTCACGCCGGTGCGCGCCGCCACGGAAACGGGCTGGGAGAGTTTTTGATAAATAAGTAAACCTGCGCTAAACAAAAGGGAGAGAGTTCCGCTCCCTTTTCATTCCTGTCCTGATATTAACCTGCCGTTGATATTCCTCGCCGTACGCTGTTATCAAACTGGTCAACACGATAATAACGCTTATGTCCATGATAACGACTTCTGCGGCGAATACCGATTCGCCCGCATCCTTGTTTTTGCAATTAGCCAGTGGGAAATATATCCCTGGTAAATTATGGGCAAGTAAACGATTTCGCCTGAAATTTTTATTACGCACGCTTGCTTTTCCTGTTACTACGCTGCGCTATCTGCGGCAGCTGTCGGCGCTGCCGGATTTACCGCAAATGCTCTCTGTACAGGGTCTGCTGCCTGCCAAGCTGCACCGTCCCTATCTGCGCGCGGGCTTCAGCGTGGAGCAACGCGCGCAGGCTATCATCGATCACTATTTTCAGCTATCCCGGCTCGACAATGCCGTG
Source organism: Pantoea osteomyelitidis (assembly GCF_044342975.1). Taxonomy (NCBI): domain Bacteria; kingdom Pseudomonadati; phylum Pseudomonadota; class Gammaproteobacteria; order Enterobacterales; family Erwiniaceae; genus Pantoea; species Pantoea osteomyelitidis. The sequence continues at coordinate 24,971 of NZ_JBGFSN010000011.1, read as the reverse complement.
CTGAAGCAGCTTTTGCAAAGTCCGGGCGACAAGTTGCTGGCGACGCTGAGCGGTAAAAACGGAGAGGAATTTTTATTACACTGTTGTCCGGGGCGCTTCGACCGTGAGGGAGAAGTAACCCTGGAGCTGCGCTATCAAACGCAGCTTATCGCTTCACTCTCTTTTTCTTTAATTATCGAAAACAATCAGCGAACTTTATTAATTGGCGGATTACAGGGACCGCGTAAACATATTTCAAATGATGTCATTCGTGACGCCACAAAAGCAGCGCAGGGTTTATTTCCCAAGCGTCTGTTGCTGGAGGCGGTTTTTATCCTGGCGGAACATTGTCAGGTAGAAAATATCATTGCGGTAGGCGACACCACCCACGTTTTTCGCAGTCTGCGCTATCGTCACAGCAAAAACGATCATTTTTTTGCCAGCTACAGCGAATTCTGGCTGTCGCTGGGCGGCGAAGCGCGCGGCGACGGCCTGTTTCGGCTGCCGTTAAGCATGACGCGTAAAGCGCTGGAAAATATCGCCAGCAAAAAGCGGGCGGAATACCGCCGCCGTTATGACCTGCTGGATACGCTGATTCAGCAGGTTAACAGGGCGGCAGGCGTGGCGCAGCCTGAGCAGGCTGCTGCCTGATTAATCCGTTCAGAACGGCTTTTTGGCGTAGCCGGTCATCTCTTTCAGACCCAGCTCGCGGCCAAGAGCCGTCATCGGATGCACGACGACCAGGCCGCGCACGCTTTTTTTCAGCGCGCCCATATTCGCCTGCTCTTTTTTGGTGATGGTGCGGCTGAAGGGCAGCTGTTGTAAATTCTGCGCTTCTTTGCTCAGTTTCTGCTCGCGCACGTTACGCAAACGATCAATCTCATTGACCAGCGTCTCTTTCTCTTTCAGCAGCTCGCCCAGCTTTTCGGCATCGCCCGATTCCAGCAGCTGCGGCTCTTTATGGTTCAGGGCGTCGAGCTGATCGCTCAGACGTTTAATTTCAGCTTTTTCTTGCTCTTTCATGACGGCAACTCGTTAAGGAAAACAGGCAAAGGATACACGAAAACAGGCGGAAAGGGTGGCGGGATGGTTTATCCCGCCAGCGTGCAGCGATATCACACGGATGATTTTTTGAAGGCCTGCTTCAGGCTGATGCGGGAGATCAGCTCCGTCAGCGACAGCACCATGGTTGAACGCACCATCTGTTGATAGCGCTGCTGCTGCATGGCGCGCAACTCGCTGTCCTGATGAATAAATTCAGGCTGCGGCGGCCAGGCGACCACGCAGTGCAGCTCGCCGAACGGGCCAAGGATTTCATCGTCGGTAAAGCGATACTCGCTGTCGTCATGATTAAGCTCTTCGCGCAAGGCTAACAGCAGTTCGCAATCTTCATATTCATGACGGCTAATGACACCCAGCCCGTAGATCAGCTTGAGACGCACCGACAGCTCGCCCAGCGGCCCGTTGCCCAGCAGCAGCGGCTCTACCGCATACTTCACCGCATAGTCATCTTTGCGAAACACCTGCAATACCAGCAGGTTAACCGCTTCGGCCAACAGCTCGACGGCGGCGATCAGAAAGCTTCTCACCGAGCGACCGGCGTTCAGGCGCTCAAGTACCCGGTTTTCAAAAGCTTGCTTCTCTTCCATTATTGCCTGCATAGTTCTGACAACGCCCGAGGGCACAGATAGCCTGTGCCCTGACCGGGTCGCTAAAACGCGCACCTTACGCCATAGCGTTATAGGCGCTCACCGCAGAAGCCACCACTTCGCTGTTGGCATCCAGACCGGAAATCTGCGCCAACGCAGCCTGCGGACCTTTCTCTTCCAGCAGAGCGACCAGTTCCTGAGCCTGCGGATCCTGCTCGCTGCGATAGCGCATGGCGGCGGCAATACCTTTTACCAGGTTGTCGTGCGGCAGTTGATATTCCAACGTGCCCAGCGTCGGTTTGATCAGGCGATCGCCCGCGCTCAGTTTACGCAGCGGCTGACGGCCAACGCGCTCCACATCATCTTTCAGATACGGATTTTCGAAACGGCCAAGGATTTTTTCGATGTAAGCGGCGTGCTTATCCGCGTCGAAACCGTAGCGTTTGATCAGCACGGCGCCGCTCTCTTCCATCGCCCCTTTCACTACCGCACGGATTTTCTCGTCGAGAATGGCGTCACGAATGGTTTGATGACCCGCCTGCTGGCCCAGATAGGCGGTAATCGCGTGGCCGGTATTCAGGGTGAAGAGTTTACGCTCGACAAACGCCATCAGGTTGTCGGTAAGCTCCATGCCGGCAATGGTCGGCAGCTCGCCTTTGAACTGGGTTTTGTCCACGATCCATTCGCTGAAGGTTTCCACTGTTACTTCCAACGGATCGTTACTGCCCGCTTCTGAAGGCGGCACAATGCGATCCACGGCGGAATCCACAAAGCCAACGTGCTGTTCAAGCCAGGCGTGATACTGTTCCGGCAGCGCTTTCAGCACGTGCTGTTTTAACTGGCTGGTGCCGCGCACCATATTTTCACAGGCGATAATGTTGAGAGGGCGGACGTTGCCGCTGTCGCTGCGTTTGGCCAGACCTTTCGCCATGCCGCCAGCGATACGCTCCAGAATTTGCGGGCCTACTGCGGTGGTCACCAGATCAACTTCAGCGATCAGCGTAACGATATCGTCGCTGGTGCTGTTGACGGCGCTGACGCCTTTAACGATTTCTGTTTTCGCCTGCTCGCCCACCACATGCACCGGATATTCATGACGCGCATTCAAAGCATCCAGAACCACCTGATTAACATCGGCAAACACCAGTTCGATACCGGCGTCAGCCAGCAGCTTACCGATAAAACCGCGTCCAATGTTACCGGCTCCAAAATGTAACGCTTTCATAATTTTTACCCACCTCAAATAGCGATGGGGCGGGCAGGCCCGCCCCGGAAAAGAGGGCGGGCCTGCCCGCCCCAGGGAAAAAGCAGAGGATCAGGCCGCTGCTGCGCTGCCGGACAGCAGATCCAGAACTTCCTGAACGCTGCGGGTATTCGCCAGCTTCTCAATCACGTTTTCGTCATCCAGCGCGTTGGTCAGGCTGGTAATCACCTGAATGTGCTCGTTGTTGCGTGCGGCAATACCAATCACCAGACGCGCAACATCGTCAGCCTCTTCACCGAACAGCACCCCTTGTGGATACTGACAAAACACCACGCCGGTTTTCAGCACGCGATCTTTCGCTTCTACGGTGCCATGCGGAACGGCAATCGATTCGCCCAGATAGGTTGGCGTCAACGCTTCACGCGCCAGCATCGCTTCCACATACTCCGGCTGCACGTAGCCGCCTTTCACCAGCTGCTCGCCAGCGAAGCGAATCGCCTGCTCTTTATTGCTGGCGGAGAGGCCAAGGAAGACGTTATCCGCGCCCAACCTGAAGAGCTGCGTATCATCATTGCCGTAGCTGTCGCTCAGGGTTTGTTGCACTTTATCACGATGAGTTTCGCTGCGGTTTGCCGCTGCCAGACGCTCGGTCAGATTGCTGTAAAGCGCGCTGTCGAGGAAGTTGTTCAGCGAAATGTGCTGAGCGTGCGGCGCCTGACGCATTGCGCGCTCGGTGAGATCGCGGTGGGTAATCACCAGATCCACATCGTCGGGCAGGGAGTTGATGGCAAGGTTGGTCACCGAGACATTGCTCAAACCGGCATCCTGCATTTTCTTACGCAGCACCCCTGCGCCCATGGCGCTGGAACCCATACCGGCGTCGCAGGCCACGATGATTTTACGCACATGGCTCAGGTCAACGCTCATGGCGTCGCCGGCAACCGGTGCGCCAGCTGTGCCAGCCGTCTGGCCTTTGGACTGCGCTTTCATATCTTTCATGCGCTGCGTCGCCGCTTCGATATCATCCTCGTCTTTGACTTTGCTGGTTTTCAGCAGCACCGAAGAGATAACGAAGGAGACGGCAAAGGCGGCAACGATAGCAGCGATGTTAGCGAAGTAGGTGCCGCGAGGCGTCATCGCCAGTACCGCCAGAATTGAGCCAGGGGAAGCAGGGGAGACCAGACCACCGTGCAGCAGCGTCAGGGTAAAGACACCGGTCATCCCGCCGAGGATCACCGCCAGCAGCAGGCGTGGCGCCATCAGCACGTACGGGAAGTAGATTTCGTGGATGCCGCCGAGGAAGTGGATGATCGCCGCACCGCCCGCAGACTGTTTAGCGCTGCCACGACCAAAGATCATGTAAGCCACCAGCACGCCCATGCCCGGACCTGGGTTCGCTTCGATCAGGAAGAAGATGGATTTACCGGCTTCGCTGGCCTGCTGGATGCCCAACGGCGAGAAGATGCCGTGGTTAATGGCGTTATTGAGGAACAGGATTTTCGCCGGTTCAACAAAGATAGAGGTTAGCGGCAGCAGGTTGTTCTGCACCATCAGGTTTACGCCTGCGGCGAGAATGTGCGACAGCCCTTCCACCAACGGACCGATAGCCATAAAGGCCAGCAGCGCCAACAACATGCCGATGATGCCGGCAGAGAAGTTGTTGACCAGCATTTCGAAGCCGCTTTTGATTTTGCCATCAATCGCCCGGTCAAAAGATTTAATCGCCCAGCCGCCCAGCGGACCGGCAATCATCGAGCCGAGGAACATCGGCATGTCGGCGCCGACAATCACGCCCATCGTGGTGATAGCACCCACCACGCCGCCACGATCGCCACCCACCAGACGACCGCCGGTAAAACCGATCAGCAGCGGCAGCAGGTAAGTAATCATCGGACCAACCAGCTTCGCCAGCGTTTCGTTGGGGATCCAACCGGTTGGAATAAACAGTGCTGTGATGATACCCCAGGCGATAAACGCGCCGATGTTTGGCATCACCATGTTGCTCAGGAAGCGACCAAAGCTTTGTACTTTGACCTTTACTGATGAGGACATAAACCCACCCCTTATTGATACGCGCTGCAATAAGAGAGCGCGTTTGTTTTTGTTTAGACGTCACGGCGGGGAGCCGTCGGCATTACTGTATGCACGCGGACTCTACCACGCGTTTATGACGCTGCGTAGAGCAGCTCTTAAGTGTGATATTGATCACGCAATTTTGCGGGCTTTAGGGGGTATTTGAGTGATCACGATCACAAAATAAAGCTGTAATAAGAGCGCCTTGGTGGAAATTTCGCCGTGGCAGGAGGCTAATTGTGATGAAAATCACCTTTTCAGATGATGGCTTTGTGCGATAAATGTGACTTTGATCACAAACTATTTTTGGTCAAAAATGCGCCTGATCACACTTTGTATGAACCAGAACGGCGAGAGGAAAAAAAGCGCGAGGGAGTTACGAAAAATCTTAAGGGGCAGCTGTTGCGCTGCCCCTTAGGTTACTTACTGCAAATTGCCCTGCACAGCATTCTGCGCCTGGGTTAGCGCCTGTGCATTGCCAGACAGATTACTCATCAGGGTATTGTACTGCGTGGCCTGATCCTGAGTCGGGAACTGCACGCCATTATTCTCGAAGGTTACGCGTGCGCCCTGCGATTGCAGATAGTCGCCGGTCTGTAACACATCCTGGCTTAAGGTTTGCAGTTTGGGCAGCAGCGGAATCAGCACGTTAGCTGGCTGCGTCACCGCTTTGCCATAGACGTCATCGTAAACCTTTTTCAGATCGTCAGGCTGCTTCAGTGCGGCTTTGCTGGTATCCGCTTGCATTTTAGCGCTCTGAATCTGTTGGGTTAACACGCTGAGCGCGCCGCTTGCCTGGCGCAGCGAATCGCGACGCGTCAGGTAATCTTGCGGCACACGAATGGCGGAGAGTTCATCCACTACCGGACGCATTCCCTCGTCGACAGCTTTATTTATTTGCTGCGAGAAGCCGTAAATAATGGCGTAGTCGCCAGCGTAGTTGCCGAAGCTCTGCTTTTGGTTCTCGCTCAGGCTGGGCAGATGCTCGCCGCTGCGCATCACGGTGTTCTGCAGGAAGTCGATAAAGGCTTTACGCTGCTCGCCTTCCTTGTCGCCGCAGCCGGTGAGCTGAAATACCAGCAGCGCCGTTGCCAGCAGCCATCCTGTACGCATCCAGATGCGGGAAATTCCTGACGCCATGGGTTCAACTCCTGTCGGTGAAAATGGCCAGTTTTAAAAAAGGTTAATGTTGCTAAAGGATAGAACAAAGGACCAGGTGGACACAATGACTATGCAGGGAACGCGGCGGGTTTTATTGCGGGCTGGGGTAAAGCAAACTTTTGGCTGCCAGCGATGTACAACGCAGTAAAAGCTACGTTGCAAGAGGCATTTCCACGCTGGCTTATGAAATGACAAAGTAAAGCAGGCAATTTGGGGCCGCCTGAGAGCAAAGGCTTTTTATAAAATTAAGAGACTATGCGACCTTATTTTCAGGGGCATTTTTGAGCGCCAGAAACTTCTCCAGAGAGATTACGCGACTAATTTCTTCCTGAGTACGAGCATCGTTTTCGATTTCCCATATATCAACGCTGTTTTGAAGATTTAACCAGAACTCGACGCTTGTATCAAAAGCGGCAGAGAGTCTGAAAGCCATGTCAGGAGTGAGTTTACGGTTATTGTTGACCAGCGCGCTAACCGAGTTACGGTGTACGTTTAACATTTCAGCTAAATCATTGATTTTAAGGGATAGTGGTTCAAGGTATTCGTAAAGTAGCACGTCTCCCGGAGTAGTCGGCTTACGAGTTGCTTGTGTCATAAGGTTTTATCTCATTTATGCTTTTTATAGCTATGGGGATCTAAGTAGAGGTCAACGGCTTTTCCATCAATCCATTTAAATATCAATCGGTACTGGTCATTGAGCCGTATTGAAGAGTAATCCTCTAAAGGTGGATTCAACTCTTCATAACGGTTCCCGGGCGGCGATTGCAAATCTTTATATGTTGCTGCCGCGTTTATTATATCGAGCCTTCGGGCCAGCGCTGACTCAATGGTAGCCGGGATTTTCTTATGGGTTTTTCCATAGAGAAAATAGTCCTCAAGCCATTGGTTCCGAAAGCTTTCAATGCTTCTCAACTTCATTACATTGCAACCTCCGTTTCGCAATACAGCAATATTTTAATGCACTACTGCACCGTGTGCAAGTGCATGGGTATGCTTCACAGAAAAACAAATACTATTTGCCAGATATTCTGCGGAGTGCTTGAGGGAATAAAAGCGCAGCTGGCGGGCTGTTCGCCCGCCACTTTTTTTACCCTGTATTCCTCATACCTGCCGCCACGCCTGCAATCGTCACCATTAATGCCTGCTCGACGCGGGCATCCGGCTCGCCGCCGCGATCTTCCTGCGCGCGGGAGCGGTGCAGCAGCTCTGCCTGCAACACGTTCAGCGGATCGGTATACACATTGCGTAGCGCGATTGATTCCGCAATCCATGGCTGATCCGCCATCAGATGCGCATCATTGGCGATGGTCAACACCGCGCCGATATCCGCTTCCAGCTGATCGCGCAACTGTTTGCCCAGCGGCCAGAGCGATTTATCCACCAGACGCTGATCGTAATATTCCGCCAGCCAGAGATCCGCCTTAGCAAACACCATCTCCAGCATGCCGAGGCGGGTAGAGAAGAACGGCCAGTCGCGGCACATCGCTTCCAGCTGATCCTGATGGCCGTCATCCATCGCTTTCTGCAACGCCGCGCCGGCACCCAGCCAGGCGGGCAGCATCAGGCGATTCTGCGTCCAGGCGAAAATCCAGGGGATCGCGCGCAGCGATTCCACGCCGCCGGTCGGACGACGCTTGGCCGGACGCGAGCCGAGCGGCAGCTTGCCCAGCTCCTGTTCTGGCGTGGCCGAGCGGAAATAGGGCACGAAATCCGGGTTCTCACGCACATAGCCGCGATACATGGCGCAGGAAACCTCAGAAAGCTGATCCATCACGCTGCGCCACTCTTTTTTCGGCTCTGGCGGCGGCAGCAGGTTAGCTTCCAGAATCGCACCGGTATAGAGCGACAGGCTGGCGATGGTCACTTCCGGCAGGCCATATTTGAAACGGATCATCTCGCCCTGTTCAGTCACGCGCAGACCGCCTTTCAGGCTGCCCGGCGGCTGGGAGAGCAGCGCGGCGTGAGCTGGCGCGCCGCCGCGACCGATGGTGCCGCCGCGTCCGTGAAACAGCGTCAGCGCGATGCCCGCTTTCTCACAGGTTTTAATTAAGGCGTCCTGCGCCTGATATTGCGCCCAGCTGGCCGCCATCACGCCGGCATCTTTCGCCGAGTCGGAGTAGCCAATCATTACCATCTGTTTGCCCTGAATAAAGCCGCGATACCAGTCGATGCTCAGCAGCTGACTCATCACGTCGTTGGCATTATTCAGGTCGTCGAGAGTTTCAAACAGCGGCGCAACCGGCATGGCAAACTGAATGCCCGCCTCTTTCAACAGCAGATGCACCGCCAGCACGTCTGAAGGGGTTTTCGCCATCGAAATCACGTAGGCGGCGATAGAGCCGTACGGCGCTTCCGCCGCCACGCGGCAGGTTTCCAGCACTTCGCGCGTCTCTTCGCCCGGTTCCCACTGGCGCGGCAGCAGCGGACGTTTGGAGTTCAGTTCGCGTATCAGAAACGCCTGTTTGTCCGCTTCTGACCAGCTTTCATAGTCGCCGAGGCCCAGATAGCGCGTTACTTCCGCGATAGCTTGTGTATGGCGCGTGCTCTCCTGACGAATATCGATGCGCACCAGCGGCACGCCGAAACACTTCACGCGACGCAGGGTATCGAGCAGCTGGCCTCTGGCGATAATCGTCATACCGCACTGCTGCAACGACTGATAAATCGCAAACAGCGGATCCCACAGCTGATCGTTGGAAATCAGCAGATCGGCAGGGCGCGGCAGGAGTTCGCCCTTGAGACGACGCTCAAGGTAAATCTGGGTATTCATCAGCTGGCTGCGAATGCGCTTCAAAATCACGCGATAGGGCTCCAGTGCTTCCGGATCGCCGCAGAGCGCACGCACCTCGTCATTACATTCTGACATAGAGAGTTCGGAAATCAGCACGCTGATGTCGCGCAGAAAGAGATCGGCAGCCTTCCAGCGGCTCAGCTGCAGGACGTGGCGCGTGATAGTTGAGGTTACGTTCGGGTTGCCGTCGCGGTCGCCGCCCATCCAGGAGGTGAACTGCACCGGGACAAAATCCACCGGCAGGGTCAGGCCGAAGGTCTCTTCCACCTGTTCCGTCAGCTCGCGCAGGAAAGCAGGCACGCCTTCCCACAGGCTGTTTTCCACCACGGCAAAGCCCCATTTGGCTTCATCAACCGGCGTCGGGCGATATTTTCGGATCTCATCGGTGTGCCAGGCCTGCGCCACCAGCTGGCGCAGACGGCGCATAATCTGGTTGCGTTCGTAATCGGAAATATCGCTGTGGTCCAGCTGCTTCAGGCAGCTGTTCACTTCCACCAGCTTGTGAATCAGGGTGCGACGGGTGATTTCCGTGGGATGTGCCGTCAATACCAGCTCCAGCGACAGGGATTCAATCGCCTCATGAATGGCGCTTTCATTCAAATCGGTCTGCAGCTTCAGGCGTTCAAAGGTTTTCTTTAACAGGTCCGGATGGTTGGCGGCGTCGCCGTGGGGGGAGATGGTCTGATACTGCTCCGCCACGTTGGTCAGGTTAAGAAACTGGCTGAAAGCGCGTGCCACCGGCAGCAGCTCATCATTCGACAAGTTTTGCAGCGTGGAGAGCAGTTCCTTACGATGAGTGTCATTTCCTGCACGAGATGATTTAGAAAGCTTGCGGATAGTCTCTACCCGATCGAGGATGTTCTCTCCCAGTGCATCCTTTATCGTATCCCCGAGCAGTTTGCCGAGCATACTGACATTACTTCGCATTGCGGAATATTGTTCGTTCATTTGACCCTGACACCCTCATCGTATTTTGTCACTGTCTTACACCCCACGGGCATAACTTCGTCTTTTATCTAGCCACGTAACGCAACATTCGTCAAATAGCTTAAATACAGGGTAATGTGCAGCTAAATGACGGTAATTTATGAAATTAACTTACATCGGAGCGTGATAAGTTATTCTTATCGCTAAACACCGAACAATGACCGGGCATTTTGCTGCTTTCACAGTGAAATGCCCCATTTATTATTCATCAGTGACAAAAATGCTGCACAACTTGCGCGATAAGGGCGCGGGTCGGCTTGATAAATGCCGTATCGATAAACTCATCGGGCTGGTGCGCCTGGTTGATGGAGCCGGGGCCGAGCACCAGCGTCGGGCAAAGTTCCTGAATGAACGGCGCTTCGGTACAGTAGTTCACCACTTCGGTCGGCGTGCCGAGCAGCTTTTCCACCACCTTTACCAGTTCATGATCCGCCGGACATTCGTAGCCGGGAATCGGCGGATGCAGCTCGCCTACCGTCAGGCGACCCGGCCAGCGCGCGCTGACCGGTGCCAGCGCCTCGTTCAGCAGGCCGTCAAGATCGCTCAGCGTCAGGCCCGGCAGCGGACGAATATCCATGTGCAGTTCGCAGCAGGCGCAGATGCGGTTCGCCGCATCGCCGCCATGGATATGGCCGAAGTTCATCGTCGGATAAGGGATAGCGAAGCCGTCATGGTGATAACGCTCTTTCAGTGTATTGCGCAGCTGCATCAGATGGCCAATGGCATCATGCATCAGTTCGATCGCATTCACCCCGCGCGCCGGATCGCTGGAGTGGCCTGACTGGCCCTGCACGCGAATCGCATGGGAGAGATGGCCTTTATGCGCGCGCACCGGCTTCAGCGAGGTCGGTTCGCCGATAATGGCGCAATCGGGGCGCAGGCTGGTAGTTTCAGAAAAATATTTCGCGCCTGCCATGGTGGTCTCTTCATCGGCAGTCGCCAGGATATAGAGCGGTTTCTTTAGCGTGGAGAGATCCACATCGCGCAGCGTATCGAGAATAAAGGCAAAGAAGCCTTTCATGTCGGCAGTGCCTAAGCCGTAGAGCTTGTTGTCGTGCTCGGTCAGCGTGAAAGGATCGCGCGTCCAGCGGCCATCATCGAAGGGCACGGTATCGGTATGACCGGCGAGCAGCAGGCCGCCCGCGCCGCTGCCGGTGCGCGCCAGCATGTTGAATTTATTGCGCGTACCGGGCACCGGCTGCACTTCTACCGTAAAGCCGAGATCGCGAAACCAGCCGGCAAGCAAATTGATTAAAGTTTCATTACTTTGATCGAGCGCGCTGTCAGTGGCGCTGATGGTCGGCGTGGCAATCAGCTGGCGGTAGAGTTCGAGAAAAGGCGGTAATTTTGTCTTCACTGTTGACGGTCCTTGAGTTAGGATGTATCAATATTCATGCACTAATAGTGAATAAAAATACATTAACGTCGTCTGCATGTGAACAAGAAATCTTCTGCAAACGGCATCGTGGGCAACGGGGCAAGGCCGCGACCCGGAACGTGTGACTGTAATAAGGTATACAGCCTGATGTTGAATACGCTGATCGTGGGTGCCAGTGGTTACGCTGGCGTAGAGCTTGCCACCTACCTGAATCGCCATCCGCATATGAACATAACCGCTTTAGCGGTTTCAGCGCAAAGTCCGGATGCGGGAAAATTACTTTCCGATTTACATCCGCAGCTCAAAGGCATTGTGGATCTGCCGCTGCAGCCGTTAAGCGACGCCTCAGCCTGGGCGGGAAAAGTCGACGTGGTGTTTCTCGCGACCGCCCATGAGGTAAGCCACGATCTGGCGCCCGAATTTCTGAAAGCGGGCTGCGTTGTGTTTGATCTTTCAGGCGCGTTCCGCGTTAACGATGCTGATTTCTATACCCAATACTACGGTTTCACTCACCAGCACGGCGAGTGGCTGGATAAAGCCGTTTATGGTCTGGCCGAATGGCAGCACGAAAAAATCCGCGAAGCGCAGCTGATTGCCGTGCCGGGTTGTTATCCCACCGCGGCACAGCTGGCGCTGAAACCGTTGGTGGAAGCGGGACTGCTGAATGACGCGCAGTGGCCGGTGATCAATGCCACCAGCGGCGTAAGCGGCGCAGGACGCAAAGCCAGCGTCGGCACCAGCTTCTGCGAAGTGAGCCTGCAACCCTACGGTATTTTCAACCATCGCCATCATCCGGAAATCACCTCTCATCTCGGCGTGCCGGTGATTTTTACCCCGCATCTTGGCAATTTCGCGCGCGGCATTCTGGCGACCATTACCTGCCGTCTGAAAGCGGGTATCGGCCATGCGGAAGTGGCGCAGGCGTTCCATGATGCCTACCACGACAAACCGCTGGTGCGTCTGTATGAAAAAGGCGTGCCGGCGCTGAAAGGCGTGGTAGGGCAGCCCTTTTGCGATATCGGCTTTGCCGTGCAGGGCGAACACCTGATCGTGGTGGCTGCAGAAGATAACCTGCTGAAAGGCGCCTCTTCGCAGGCGGTTCAGTGTTTAAATATTCGTTTCGGCTTCCCTGAAACGCAGTCACTTATTTAACCAACAGGTGTGCGAGATGATGAATCCATTAATTATCAAGCTGGGCGGCGTGTTGCTGGACAGCGAAGAAGCGCTGGCCCGTCTGTTTGATGCGCTGCTGACCTACCGCTCGGCGCATCAGCGCCCGCTGATAATCGTTCATGGCGGCGGCTGCCTGGTGGATGAGTTGATGAAAAAGCTGGCGCTGCCGGTGAAAAAGAAAAATGGTCTGCGCGTTACCCCCGCCGATCAGATCGACATTATTACCGGCGCGCTGGCCGGTACCGCCAATAAGACGCTGCTGGCGTGGGCGAAAAAGCACGGCATCAATGGTGTGGGCCTCTGCCTCGGCGACGGCGGCATGGTGAATGTTGAAAAGTTTGATGAAGAGCTTGGTCACGTAGGCAAGGCCACGCCGGGTACGCCGGATCTGCTGAATACCCTGCTGGCGGCGGGCTATATGCCGGTGGTCAGCTCGATTGGCGTGACCGACGATGGCGAGCTGATGAACGTGAACGCCGACCAGGCCGCCACCGCGCTCGCCGCGACGCTGGGCGCCGATCTGGTGCTGCTCTCCGACGTGAGCGGCATTCTTGACGGCAAAGGCCAGCGCATCGAAGAGATGACCGCAGCCAAAGCCGAGCAGCTGATCGCGCAAGGCATTATCACCGACGGCATGATTGTGAAAGTGAACGCGGCCCTTGATGCGGCGCGCACACTCGGTCGTCCGGTGGATATCGCCAGCTGGCGTCATGCGGAACAGCTGCCGACCCTTTTTAACGGCGTGTCGATTGGCACCCGGATTCTCGCTTAACGACACTGATTCAAGGATTACGAAATGCAAACGCAAGACATCAAAAAAATCGTTCTGGCTTACTCTGGCGGCCTCGATACCTCCGCTATTATTCCGTGGCTGAAAGAGAACTACGGCGGCTGTGAAGTGGTCGCGTTCGTTGCGGATATCGGTCAGGAGCGTAGCGATCTGGAAGGCGTTGAGAAAAAAGCGCTGCAGTCCGGTGCGTCCGAGTGTCACGTTGTCGATCTGCGCGAAGAGTTTATCCGCGATTACGTCTATCCGGTGCTGCAAACCGGCGCGCTCTATGAAGGCACCTACCTGCTGGGCACCTCGATGGCGCGTCCGATTATCGCCAAAGCGCAGGTTGAGCTGGCGCTAAAGGTCGGCGCGGATGCGCTGTGCCATGGCGCGACCGGTAAAGGCAACGACCAGGTGCGTTTCGAAACCACCTATACCGCGCTGGCACCGCAGCTGAAAGTGGTTGCGCCGTGGCGCGAGTGGAACCTGCGTTCGCGTGAAGCACTGCTGGACTACCTGAAAGAGCGCAACATTCCGACCACCGCGTCGCTGGAAAAAATCTACAGCCGCGACGAGAATGCCTGGCATATCTCAACCGAAGGCGGCGTGCTGGAAAGCCCGTGGAATGCTCCGAACAAAGATTGCTGGGTGTGGACCGTTGATCCGCTGGAAGCGCCGGATCAGCCTGAAGAAGTCACCGTGACGGTGGAAAAAGGCCGCGTTGTTGCAGTGAACGGCGAGCAAATGTCCCCGTTCCAGTGCCTGGAAAAACTGAACGTGCTGGGCGCGAAGCATGGCGTGGGCCGTATCGATATCGTTGAGAACCGTCTGGTCGGCATTAAATCCCGTGGCTGCTATGAAACCCCCGGCGGCACCATCATGGTGAACGCGCTGCGCGCCGTTGAGCAGCTGGTTCTGGATCGCGACAGCTTCAAATGGCGCGAGCAGCTGGGCCAGGAGATGTCCTATGTGGTTTACGACGGTCGCTGGTTCGCGCCGCTGCGTAAATCGATCCAGGCCGCGGCGGAATCGCTGGCGGAAGAGGTTAACGGCGAGGTGGTGCTGCAGCTCTATAAAGGTCAGGCCACGGCGATTCAGAAAAAATCCGCCAACAGCCTCTACTCTGAAGAGTTCGCGACCTTCGGCGAAGATGAAGTTTACGATCATCGTCACGCGGGCGGCTTTATCCGTCTCTTCTCGCTCTCTTCACGCATTCGCGCGCTGAACGAGCAGAAAAAATAATTTTTCGACGAGCGCGTCTCGTCCCAACACCTGATTCGGGGCGGCTTTCAGGCCGCCCTTGTTTTAACGATTAGAGGGAGCATTCTCATGGCACTTTGGGGTGGACGGTTTACCCAGGCAGCAGACCAGCGTTTCAAACAGTTCAACGACTCGCTGCGCTTTGATTATCGTCTGGCGGAGCAGGATATTATGGGTTCCGTCGCCTGGTCCAAAGCGCTGGTCACGGTGAATGTGCTCACTGCGGAAGAGCAGAGCCAGCTGGAGAGCGCGCTGAATGCGCTGCTGGATGAGGTTCGCGCCGATCCTGAACAGATTCTGCAAAGCGACGCGGAAGATATTCACAGCTGGGTTGAAGGTCAGCTGATCGAGAAAGTGGGCGCGCTGGGTAAAAAGCTGCACACCGGCCGCAGCCGTAACGATCAGGTCGCGACCGATCTTAAGCTGTGGTGCAAAATGCAGGTAACCGAGCTGCTGGGCGCGACGCGTCAGCTGCAACAGGCGCTGGCCGCGACCGCTGAAGCCAATCAGGATGCGGTGATGCCGGGCTATACCCACCTGCAGCGTGCGCAGCCGGTAACCTTTGCCCACTGGTGTCTTGCTTATGTTGAGATGCTGGCGCGCGATGAAAGCCGTCTGCAGGATACCCTGAAGCGCCTCGACGTCAGCCCGCTGGGCTGCGGCGCGCTGGCCGGCACCGCCTATGAGATCGACCGTGAGCAGCTGGCCGACTGGCTGGGCTTCGCTTCAGCTACCCGCAACAGCCTGGATACGGTTTCTGACCGCGACCATGTGCTGGAGCTGCTCTCGGATGCCGCCATCGGCATGGTGCACCTGTCGCGCTTCGCCGAAGATCTGATCTTCTTCAACACCGGCGAAGCGGGCTTTGTGGAGCTGTCGGATAAAGTCACCTCTGGCTCGTCACTGATGCCGCAGAAGAAAAACCCGGATGCGCTGGAGCTGATCCGCGGCAAGTGCGGCCGCGTACAGGGCGCGCTGACCGGCATGATGATGACGCTGAAAGGATTGCCACTCGCCTACAACAAAGATATGCAGGAAGACAAAGAGGGTCTGTTCGACGCGCTCGACACCTGGATTGACTGTCTGCAGATGTCGGTGCTGGTTCTGGATGGCATTCAGGTGAAGCGTCCGCGCTGTCAGGAAGCGGCCGAGCAGGGCTACGCGAACGCCACCGAGCTGGCGGATTATCTGGTCGCCAAAGGCGTGCCGTTCCGTGAAGCGCACCATATCGTCGGCGAAGCGGTTGTGGAAGCGATCAAGCAGGGCGTGGCGCTGGAAGCACTGAAGCTGGCGGATCTGCAAAAGTTCAGCAGCGTGATTGGCGAAGATGTTTATCCGATGCTGGCGTTGCAATCCTGCCTGGATCAGCGTAATGCCAAAGGCGGGGTTTCACCGCATCAGGTGGCGCTGGCGATTACCGAGGCGAAACAGCGTCTCGGCAGCTGATAAAAGATAAAAAAAGAGCGGGCAATAGTTGCCCGCCAACCTCTAGCTTCAGTCTTACATGTTGTTATAGGCACATCATCAGAGGGCCGGCTCTCCTGGCCGACACAGTGATTCTTTTACGCTGACAGCAGATACTGCTGCAGGTCATCGCTGTCGCCAATGTGGCGGCCAGCGATAAAAACTTGCGGCACAGTGGCGCGACCGGAAACAGCGCGCAGGCTGACGGTCGTCGCATCCTGACCCAGCACAATCTCTTCAAACTGTACGCCGTGATCCAGCAACAGCTGTTTCGCTTTGGCGCAGAACGGGCAACCCGGTTTGGTGAATACAGAGACCGACTCCTGCACCTTAAATTCGGGGGCCAGGTAGCGCAACATGGTGTCGGCATCTGAAACCTCAAACGGGTCGCCCGGTTTGTTTGGCTCAACAAACATCTTTTCTACCACGCCGTTGCAAACCAGCATGGAGTAGCGCCATGAACGCGAGCCGAAGCCCAGATCCGCTTTTTCCACCAGCATATTCATGCCGCGGGTGAAGTCACCGTTCCCGTCGGGAATAAAGGTGATATGTTCTGCATGCTGATCGGCTTTCCACGCATTCATCACAAACGTATCATTCACCGAGACGCACAAGATGCTGTCTACCCCCTGCTGCGCGAAAACGCTGTACAGCTCGTTGTAGCGCGGAAGATGGCTCGATGAACAGGTCGGCGTAAAGGCGCCGGGCAGTGAGAATACGATTACCGTTTTATCCCTGAACAGCTCATCAGTGGTAACGTCAACCCAGCGCTCACCCTGACGGGTATGAAACGTGACCTGGGGAACTGACCTACCTTCCTGACTTACAAACATATCTTCTCTCTGTAGGCTAAACCGGTGTGATTCAATGCACGCATTATTCCCACTGTCGCTTGATAGGGCTAATCGTTCATTGCTATTCTATTTATCGCCACGGACTATCGTGGAACGGAGGGTAGCAATGAACATTCGTGATCTGGAATATCTGGTTTCGTTAGCGGAGCATCGCCATTTCCGGCGTGCCGCCGATGCCTGTCATGTCAGCCAGCCAACGCTGAGTGGGCAAATTCGTAAGCTGGAAGATGAGCTGGGCGTGATGCTGCTGGAGCGAACCAGCCGTAAGGTGCTTTTCACCCAGGCTGGCCTGCTGCTGGTGGACCAGGCGCGCACCGTGTTGCGCGAAGTGAAAGTGCTGAAAGAGATGGCGAGCCAGCAGGGCGAAGCGATGTCAGGTCCGCTGCATATTGGGTTGATCCCGACCACCGGACCTTATCTGCTGCCGCAAATTATTCCCATGCTGCATCAAACTTTCCCGAAGCTGGAAATGTATCTGCATGAGGCGCAAACGCAGCAGTTGCTGGCACAGCTGGACAGTGGCAAGCTGGACTGCGCGATTCTGGCGCTGGTGAAAGAGAGCGAAGCCTTTATTGAGGTGCCGCTGTTTGATGAGCCAATGATGCTGGCCGTTTACGAAGATCATCCGTGGCACGATCGCGACCGGGTGCCGATGTCCGATCTGGCGGGCGAAAAGCTGCTGATGCTGGAAGACGGTCACTGCTTGCGCGATCAGGCGATGGGCTTCTGTTTTGAAGCTGGCGCGGATGAAGATACCCATTTCCGCGCGACCAGTCTGGAAACCCTGCGCAACATGGTGGCGGCAGGCAGCGGTATTACGCTGTTACCAAAGCTGGCGGTGCCGCAGGAGCGGGTGCGTGACGGCGTGTGCTATCTGCCCTGTTATAAGCCGGTGCCGCAGCGCACCATTGCGCTGGTGTATCGTCCGGGATCACCGCTGCGCAGCCGCTATGAGCAGCTGGCAGAGGCAATTCGAACACATATGCAGCCCAAGATGAATCAGTCGTTAAAAAAGGCGGTTTAAGCCATTTAACGCCGCCACACGATAGGCTTCGGCCATGGTGGGATAGTTAAAGGTGGTATTCACGAAGTACTCAATCGTGTTGCCGCCGTTTTTCTGTTCCATGATGGCCTGGCCGATGTGGATGATTTCAGCGGCACGCTCACCGAAGCAGTGGATGCCGAGAATTTCTTTGGTTTCGCGGTGGAACAGAATCTTCAGGCTGCCCACGTTCATGCCGACAATTTGCGCCCGCGCCAGATGTTTGAACTGCGCACGACCCACCTCATAAGGCACTTTCATCGCCGTTAGCTGCTGCTCGGTTTTACCCACGGAGCTGATTTCCGGAATGGTGTAAATCCCGGTGGGGATATCCTCAATCAGATGCGCCGTGGCTTCGCCTTTGATAATCGCCTGCGCGGCGATACGGCCCTGATCGTAAGCGGCCGACGCCAGGCTCGGATAGCCGATCACATCGCCGACCGCATAGATATGCGGCTGCGCGGTTTGATACATGCTGTTCACCTTCAGCAGGCCGCGTCCGTCAGCTTCCAGACCCACATTCTCCAGCGACAGCGAATCGGTGTTCCCGGTACGTCCATTGGCGTACAGCAGGCAATCGGCTTTGACTTTTTTGCCTGACTTCAGATGCACAATCACGCCGTCATCCACCCCTTCGATCTTCTCAAACTCTTCGTTGTGGCGAATCACCACGCCGTTGTTCCAGAAGTGATAAGAGAGCGAATCGGACATTTCCTGATCGAGAAACGCCAGCAGGCGGTCGCGGGTGTTGATCAGATCGACTTTGACATTCAGGCCACGAAAGATCGACGCATATTCACAGCCAATCACCCCGGCGCCGTAAATAATCACGTGGCCCGGCTCGTGGTGCAGGTTGAGGATAGAGTCGGAATCATAGATGCGCGGATGGGTAAAATCGACGCTTGCCGGTTGATAAGGGCGTGAACCGCAGGCGATGACAAATTTCTCCGCCGTCAGCTGCTCGCGCGTACCGTCATGTAACTCAATCTCTATCGTGTTGTTATCAATGAAGCGCGCATCACCCTGATACAGCTCACAGCGGTTACGTTCGTAAAAACCCTGACGCATTGCGGTTTGCTGTCTGATAACGCTTTCCGTGTGGTTCAGGATGTCAGCAAAAGAGGAGCGAAGCAGGCGGGTGTGGTCACTGTAGAGCGGGTTCTGGTTAAATTCAATGATGCGACTGACTGCATGGCGAAGCGCTTTGGAAGGGATGGTGCCCCAGTGCGTACAACCGCCGCCGATGTTGTGGTAGCGTTCGATCACTGCGATGCGCGCTCCCTGTTTCACCAGTCCCATCGCCGCACCTTCACCGCCCGGACCGGAGCCAATCACAATGGCATCGTAATCGTAAGACTTTTGCATACCGATACGTCCTATTTTTTTAAACATTTTAACAACGGGATTCTAACATCTCGTCGCGCATTTCTGAATTCTAACAGCGATTTTAGACCGGGTTTGACAAAGCGTGAGGTTCACAGGCGGTCACAAAGTTTGCCAGTCTGTACGCTGAAAATTTTGTTATAGTGCCTGCCCGGATGGCTAAAAGGCAGAGATAATGGGCGTCAGAGCGCAACAAAAAGAACGTACACGACGTTCGCTGATCGAGGCGGCATTCAGTCAGCTTAGCGCAGAGCGCAGTTTCGCCAGCTTAAGCCTGCGCGAAGTGGCGCGCGAAGCAGGGATCGCGCCTACCTCATTTTATCGTCACTTCAAGGATGTGGATGAACTCGGCCTGACCATGGTGGATGAGAGCGGTTTGATGCTGCGTCAGCTGATGCGCCAGGCGCGGCAGCGTATCGCCAAAGGCGGCAGCATCATCAAAACTTCCGTCTCCACCTTTATGGAATTTATCGGGAACAATCCCAACGCATTTCGTCTCTTACTACGTGAACGCTCCGGCACCTCGGCGGCTTTTCGTGCTGCGGTCGCGCGCGAGATTCAGCACTTTATTGCTGAACTGGCGGACTATCTGGAGCTGGAAAACCATATGCCGCGCAGCTTTACAGAAGCGCAGGCGGAGGCGATGGTGACCATTGTTTTCAGCGCCGGTGCAGAGGCGCTGGACGTTGACGCGGAGCAACGCCGCAGGCTGGAGGATCGTCTGGTGCTGCAACTGCGGATGATCGCCAAAGGCGCCTATTACTGGTATCGCCGGGAGCAGGAACGACTGGCGGTTACCCTGGAAAAACCTGAAGAGTAAACTGATAAGGATAATGATATGACAGAGCAGAACTCTCGCGATAAAGGCACGCTGTTGCTGGCTTTTATTACCGGTTTAGCAATTAACGGTTCGTTTTCCGTGCTGTTCAGCGATTTTGTCCCTTTTTCTATCTTTCCGCTGATCGCGCTGGGCCTCGCCGCCTGGTGCCTGCATCAGCGTTACCTGAATCGCAATATGCCGGAAGGAATGCCTTCGCTGGCCGCCGCCTTCTTTCTGCTGGGCATTCTGGTTTACAGCGCCATTGTCCGCGCCGAGTATCCTGATATCGGCTCCAATTTTGTTCCTACCATTTTAATGGTCTGCCTGGTGTTCTGGATCGCGACGCGCTTTAAGCGTCCGAAGAACAACCGTTAAAGGCCGCTGTGGAAGTAAAAAGGGAACCTCATCAGGTTCCCTTTTTGCGTATCAGGCCCGGCGCGTCAGCAGGACGCCGCATTCCATATGATGGGTATAAGGAAACTGATCGAACAGCGCGAGGCGCGTAATCTCATGGGTTTGCGCCAGCTGCTGCAGGTTATCGCACAGCGTCTGTGGGTTGCAGGAGATATAAAGAATACGCGGATAAGCCTGCACCATCTTCACCGTCTCCTCGTCCAGCCCGCTGCGCGGCGGATCGACGAATATCGTCTCACAGTCGTAGCGGGTTAAATCGATGCCCTGCAAGCGGTTGAAGGCGCGCACGCCGTTCATCGCCTGGGTAAACTCTTCAGCCGCCATACGAATGATCTGGACGTTCTCAATCTGATTCGCCGCGATGTTGTACTGCGCAGCCGCAACCGATGGCTTAGCGATTTCGGTCGCCAGCACGCGACGGAAGTTGCGCGCCAGTGCCAGAGAGAAGTTGCCGTTGCCGCAGTAAAGCTCCAGCAGATCGCCGCGCGAGCCGGTTGTGACGTCCAGCGCCCACTCCAGCATCTGGATATTCATCGCCGCATTGGGTTGGGTAAAGCTGTTCTCCACCTGACGGTAAATCAACTCGCGGCCCGCTACCGGCAGGCGCTCGTCGATATAATCGCGATCGAGACAGATTTTGGTTTTGGTCGCGCGGCCAATCAGCTGAACCTCAAATCCTTCCTGACGCAGCGCATCGCGCAGGGCGCTCGCCTCCTGCTGCCAGGCGTCATCCAGCTTGCGATGGTAAAGCAACGAAATAACGATCTGGTTACTGAGCGTTGAGAGGTAATCGATCTGAAACAGCTTATGGCGCAGCGTGCGGTTATCGCGGATCGCAGCGATCATTTTCGGCATCATCGCGTTGATTAGCTCGCTGGCGGCCGGGAATTGATCGACACGAATACGCTGGCGCGTTTCCTGATCGAAAATGATGTGATAGATATCGTCGCCGTCGTGCCAGAGACGAAACTCGGCACGCATCCGGTAATGGCTGACCGGCGA
Organism: Pantoea osteomyelitidis; assembly: GCF_044342975.1. Lineage (NCBI taxonomy): Bacteria > Pseudomonadati > Pseudomonadota > Gammaproteobacteria > Enterobacterales > Erwiniaceae > Pantoea > Pantoea osteomyelitidis. The sequence goes on along the minus strand of NZ_JBGFSN010000011.1, from coordinate 3,565 downwards.
GCGAAACACCTCCACAGCGGGCGCGGCAAAAGGCGTCATCATCGTCTGTAGACGGCTGACTTTTTCCGCTAGTTGCGCGTCATAGTTTTCAATCGGGAGATGTTCGGGCGTCATGATCAATCCTGTTAATAGCGAGCTTGCCGGGCGATTGTAAGTATTCACCAGGCGATGTCCAGCTCTCTCCATGAGAAGATGCCTGGAAGTCTGGATTTCCGGCCTTCTTATCCGTAGACTGCGCCTGCCGGCCTCAGCATGAGTTAATAGGGAATCCAGTGCGAATCTGGAGCTGACGCGCAGCGGTAAGGAACGTCGTGGCGATCGCCTTTGCAGACACTGTCCGTACGGACGGGAAGTCTTCGCCATCTTATGGTTCCCAGCCCGAAGACCTACCGGTGTGACGTCGCAATTCGTACGATCATCGCGTGCTATCGATCGTATGCCTGCGGCATCCTGCTCTGTCTTTTGGATGCTTATACATGATTAAAACAAAAGCTTCGCTGTTTGCCTTCAGTGCAACGGCGATTTCACTCTGGGCGCAAAACGGTTTCGCGCAGCAGAATGATGATATGCAAGTCGTTACCGCCAATCGATTCGCTCAGCCGGTTTCTTCGGTGCTGGCCCCCACAACCGTTGTGACCCGTGAAGAGATCGATCGCTGGCAGTCAAAAAGCCTGACGGATGTGATGCGTCGCTTGCCGGGCGTCGATGTGGCGCAAAATGGCGGACTCGGGCAGCAAAGCTCGCTCTTTATTCGCGGCACCAATTCCAGCCATGTGCTTATTTTGATTGATGGCATCCGTCTGAACCAGGCGGGCATCACCGGCTCCTCCGATCTCAGCCAGATTCCGCTGGCGCTGGTACAACGCATTGAGTATGTGCGCGGCGCGCGCTCGGCCGTTTACGGTTCCGACGCCATTGGCGGCGTGATTAATATCATCACTGGCCGTGCGCAATCGGGAACCACGCTGACGGCGGGTGTGGGATCGCATGGTTATCAATCTTATGACGGCTCCACTCAGCAGATGCTGGGCGCGGCAACCAAACTGACGCTGGCGGGCAACTATACCTATACCAAAGGTTATGACGTGGTAGCGGGCCTGCCCGATGCCTATGGCGATCCGGCGCAGAAGGATCGCGACGGCTTTATGAGCAAAACGCTCTATGGTGCGCTGGAGCATCAGTTTAATGAGCAGTTCAGCGGCTTCGTGCGTGGTTACGGCTTCGATAACCGCACCGACTATGACGGCTATCCTGATTACGTTACGCCGAACGGCTTTGTTGATACGCGCCAGCTTTACAGTCAGACCTGGGATAGCGGCCTGCGCTTTAATCAGGGGATCTATTCTACGCAGCTGATCGCCAGCTACAGCCACACCAAAGATTACAACTACAGTCCGGCAGCGGGCCGTTACGATCCCTCCAGCGCAACGCTGGATGATGTTGAGCAATATAATCTGCAGTGGGGCAATACCGTGCAGGTGGGCCACGGCGCGGTAAGTGCCGGGGTTGACTGGCAAAAGCAAACTTCAGAACCAGGCACCAGCTACGTAGCTGATGGTCAGGAGCAACGTAACACCGGCATTTATGCCACCGCGCAACAGCAGTTCGGCAGCCTGACCCTGGAAGGGGCGGTGCGCGGCGACGATAACGATGAGTTCGGCTGGCATAATACCTGGCAAACCAGCGCGGCATGGGAGTTCGTGGATGGCTATCGCGCGTTCGCCTCTTACGGTACGGCATTCAAGGCACCCAATCTCGGACAGCTATACAGCGGCTTCTACGGCAATCGCGATCTCGATCCGGAAAAAAGCAAGCAGTGGGAAGGCGGCTTTGAAGGCTTAACCGGGCCGGTTAACTGGCGCGTGTCTGGCTATCGTAATGACGTGAAGGATCTCATCGACAGCGATCCGCTGACTTATCGTTACTACAATATCGATAAAGCGCGCATTAAAGGCGTGGAAGCGACCGCCTCCTTTGATACCGGCCCTCTCAGTCATCAACTCTCTTACGACTATGTTGATGCCCGCGATGGTGAAACCAATCAGGCGCTGCTGCGCCGGGCGAAACAGCAGGTGAAATATCAGCTTGACTGGACCCTGTACGATTTTGACTGGTCAGTGACTTATCATTATCTCGGCGAGCGTTATGATAATGACTTTAGCGGTGCGACAACCCGGCGCGTGAAGCTCGGCGGTGTCAGCTTATGGGATCTCGCTCTCTCTTATCCCGTCACCTCTCACCTCACCGTTCGTGGTAGAATTGCCAACCTGTTCGATAAAGATTATGAGACAGCGTATGGCTATCAAACTCCAGGACGGGAATATTACCTCAGCGGCAGTTACAGCTTCTAATCTGCGTCCCACCGTGCTGGTATTTGACTCCGGCGTCGGTGGGCTCTCCGTATATGATGAGATTCGGCAGCTTTTGCCGGATCTTCATTATCTCTACGCCTTTGATAATGCCGGTTTCCCTTACGGTGAAAAAACCGAAGAGTTTATTGTGGAGCGTGTGGTCGCTGTAGTGGAAGCCATCACGCAGCATTATCCGCTGGCGCTGGTAGTGATCGCCTGCAATACCGCCAGCACCGTCTCTTTGCCTGCTTTACGTGCGCGCTTCGCTTTCCCTGTGGTTGGCGTTGTACCCGCCATCAAGCCGGCGGCGCGCCTGACGCGCAACGGTATCGTCGGCCTGCTGGCGACGCGCGCTACCGTACGTCGATCCTATACCCATGAGCTGGTAACCCAGTTTGCCCGTGAGTGCCGCATCGCTATGTTGGGTTCCGCCGAGCTGGTTGAGCTGGCAGAGAAGAAGCTGCATGGCGAAGAGGTGGACCCGGAAGAGGTCCGGCGCATCGTCCAGCCCTGGCTGCGTATGCCGGAACCGCCTGATACTGTGGTGCTCGGCTGTACGCACTTTCCTCTACTGCGTGAAGAGCTGCAGCAGGTCTTGCCGGAAGGGACACGCTTAATCGACTCCGGCGCCGCTATTGCGAGACGAACTGTCTGGCTGCTGGAGCATGAGTCGCCAGATGCAAAATCAGCAGATCAAAATGAAGCTTACTGTACGGCTATGGATGAGGAGGCAGTGCAATTATTGCCCGTTTTGCAGCGTTATGGCTTCCCGCAGCTGAAAAAACTGGCGGTTTAGCCCGGTTTTGTACAAAAACTCAACACTCAGAAATTAATTTGAAATTAGGGCTTGTCAGAGGAAAAGAACTCCCTATAATGCGCCTCCACTGACACGGCACAGCGCGATACGCAACGTCGCGTCAGTATCAGAAAAGCAAAATAAATGCTTGACTGATAAAGCGGAAAGCGTAATATACGCAGCCCGCGCTACAGAAGAATGTGGCACCGCTCTTTAACAATTTATCAGACAATCTGTGTGGGCACTCGCAGGATTGATATCAGAGCCTCCGGGCTCAAAAAATATCAAGTCTCAGAGTGAACACGTAATTCATTACGACGTTTTTCCCTGAGCATCGCTTCACGAGTTGAAGCAAATCAAGCTTTTAATTGAAGAGTTTGATCATGGCTCAGATTGAACGCTGGCGGCAGGCCTAACA
>NZ_JBGFSN010000010.1:0-111250 GCF_044342975.1 Pantoea osteomyelitidis | reverse complement strand
GGGCTGACCTGTATATTCTGGCGGGTAACGTCGCGCTGGAAAATTCCGGCTTCCGTACTTTTGGCTTCAGTGCCGGACGCGAAGATGTCTGGGAACCCGATCTTGATGTGAACTTTGGTGACGAGAAGACCTGGCTGGAACATCGTCATCCTGAGTCGCTGGCTTCAGCTCCGCTGGGCGCAACCGAGATGGGCCTTATCTATGTTAACCCTGAAGGTCCGCAAAACAGCGGCGATCCGGCTTCAGCCGCGCCTGCTATTCGCGCCACGTTCGGCAACATGGGTATGAACGATGAAGAAACCGTTGCGCTGATCGCAGGTGGTCATACGCTGGGCAAAACCCACGGCGCAGGCGCTGCCAGCAACGTTGGTGTCGATCCGGAAGCCGCGCCGATTGAAGCGCAGGGATTAGGCTGGGTCAGTAGCCATGGCAGCGGTGCAGGCGCCGATGCGATTACTTCTGGTCTGGAAGTTGCCTGGTCGCAGACGCCTACCCAGTGGAGCAACTACTTCTTTGAAAACCTGTTCAAATATGAGTGGGTACAGACGCGCAGCCCTGCCGGCGCGATTCAGTTCGAAGCCGTCAATGCGCCGGAAATCATTCCTGACCCGTTCGATCCGGCGAAGAAACGCAAGCCGACCATGCTTGTTACCGATCTGACGCTGCGATTCGATCCGGAATTTGAGAAAATTTCCCGTCGTTTCCTGAACGATCCTCAGGCATTCAATGAAGCGTTCGCCCGAGCCTGGTACAAGCTGACCCACAGAGATATGGGACCCAAGGCGCGTCACATCGGCCCGGAAGTACCAAAAGAAGATTTGATCTGGCAAGACCCGCTGCCGCAGCCGATTCATAACCCGACAGTAGCAGATATTGAGAGCCTGAAAACAGAGATTGCCAACGCTGGTCTTTCTGTCGGCGAGCTGGTCTCTGTGGCCTGGGCTTCCGCCTCGACTTTCCGTGGCGGCGACAAGCGCGGCGGCGCTAACGGCGCACGACTGGCGCTGGTTCCTCAGCGAGAGTGGGAAGTTAACGCAAACGCAACCCGTGCGCTCTCAGTGCTGGAATCTATCCAGCAGGCATGCGGTAAAGTCTCGTTGGCGGATATTATCGTGCTCGCTGGCGTAGTGGGTATTGAGAAGGCGGCGGCAGCAGTTGAAGTTAACGTTGATGTGCCTTTCGCTCCGGGTCGTGTCGATGCCCGTCAGGATCAGACCGATATTGAGTTATTCGACCTGCTCAAACCGGCTGCTGATGGCTTCCGCAACTACCGTGGCGTACGTAATGCGACCTCGACTGAGGCGCTACTGATTGATAAGGCGCAGCAGTTGACGCTGACGGCGCCGGAGCTGACTGTACTGGTTGGTGGCCTGCGTATGCTGGGCGCGAATTTCGATGGCAGCCAGCACGGTGTTTTCACCGATCGTCCGGGCGTACTCAGCAATGATTTCTTTGTCAATCTGCTGGATATGCGCAACGAATGGAAAGCCACCGATGCGACCTCCGAACTGTTTGAAGGACGCGACCGTCAGAGCGGCGAGGTGAGATTCACCGCGACCCGCGCAGACCTGGTGTTTGGCTCAAACGCCATTCTGCGTTCCGTTGCAGAGGTTTATGCCAGCAGCGATGCCAAAGAAAAGTTTGTGAAAGACTTTGTCGCGGCATGGACCAAAGTGATGAATCTGGATCGTTTCGACCTGCGTTAAGGTGTTATCTCCGGGGAGTGGTGTATACCACTCCCCTTTTTTGTCCGCTGTAAACGTCATACAGAAAGGGAGACGGGCTTATGCTCCTTAATGAAAAAAATCACTTCAGCCAACAGTCAGAAACCCAGGGTAAGGAATGCCCGGAAAGCGATGGCGTATCAAGGGTCATCTGTTCCTACAGCAGAGAGCATGCCAAAGTGAGCAACCTTTGCAAAATGGGACTCTCGCTTCAGGCGATAGCCGCCATAACAGGGCTGACGGAAAAAGAGCTGAGGCGTTTTCAGTAATTTTACCTTTCACCTAAGAGGCAATGGAATCAAGCCTGTTATACATTTCATCCGTCAGATCGATCTCTGCCGCTTTCATATTTTCATGAAGATGGGCAATGGATGACGTGCCGGGGATCAGCAGGATATTTGGCGACCGGCGCAACAGCCAGGCCAGCGCCAGCTGCATCGGCGTTGCGTCAATGGTGCTCGCGGCTTCTGATAGCGTGGCAGAGTGCAACGGTGTGAAGCCACCCAGCGGGAAGAAAGGTACATACGCAATGTTTTCCCGGGCGAGCGCATCTATCAGATCGTCATCCCGACGCTGAGCGATGTTATACATATTTTGCACGCAGACGACAGACGTGATGCTGCGCGCTTCGGCAATCTGAGCTTGCGTGACGTTGCTCAGGCCAATATGCCGTATCAATCCCTGCTGCTGCAATTCAGCCAGCGCGGTTAGCTGTTCTTCGATTGATCCTTCAGCTGGCGAAAAGGCATCAAACATAATACGCAGATTAACCACCTCCAGGACTTCCAGCCCCAGGTTGCTCAGATTGTCGTGTACAGCCGCGGTTAATTCTTTTGCCGAAGAGGCAGGAAGCCAGCCCCCCTTCCCGTCACGACGCGCTCCGACCTTGGTCACGATGATTAAATCGTCACGATAAGGCGCAAGCGCCTCACGGATGATCTGATTGATGATATGCGGCCCGTAGAAGTCGCTGGTGTCGATATGATTGATCCCCAGACTGACCGCTTCATGCAGCACATCCAGCGCGGCCTGGCGATCTTTCGGCGGGCCAAACACGCCCGGCCCGGCCAGTTGCATCGCGCCATAACCCATTCTTTTCACAACGCGCGAGCCGAGGGTGAACGTTTCGCCTGATGTCATGTTACTCATATTCGTTTCCTTATTGATTAATTCAACTGAGCAACGTATAGGGTATGAACGATCATCTGTTTTTGGAATTCGCATTCCATGAGTATGCCAGAACCATCACTTAAGCCACGTAGATCGCCGGTTCAGGCCAGGTCGGCTGCCACTGTCGACGCGCTCCATACGGCAACCATTCAGGTTTTGACCCGGGAAGGACTGGTGCGCTGCACCACATCGCGTGTGGCGATGCGCGCGGGAATATCAGTGGGCAGCCTGTACCAATACTATCCAAATCGCGATGCGCTGCTCGCTGCGGTACTTGAAAAGCATCTGAATGGCGTCCTCGCCGTGGTGGAGCAAACTTGCCGCGCCCATCGTGGGAAATCTGTAGCTGAATTCATTCCCGCTCTGGTCAGCAACTTCCTGAACGTCAAGCTGCGGGATCCGCTCGAGTCCCGCGCGCTTTATGCCATTGCCGCTGAGCGTGGCGGCGCACAGCTTGTTACGCGCATACAGAATACGATAGCAACAGCGCTGACAGACACGTTAACGAGCGCGCCTGATGTCCGGGCTGGCGATGCGCGGATCACTGCGCTAATGATGCTGACGGCGCTCGCCGGGCCTGTGCGCCTGGTGCTTGAAGGCGCTTCTCCGCCCGGCTTTGAGGAGAATCTGGAGACTGAGCTGGTGCGGCTGCTTAGCGCATATGTGCAGACTGACAGCATCGCATCGAAGTAAAGCCCTATTGTACGGCCTGCTACATGATTTACTGGCGGTTTTGCTCAGCTTCTGCGGCCGCTTCGCTGAAAACTGCCTGCGCCGCAAATACGCCATTAAGCGCAGCCGGAAAGCCAGCATATATCGCCATCTGTTGTATGACCTCGATAATTTCACCCTCAGTAACGCCCACGTTTAATGCCGCGCTGATGTGCACTTTCAGTTGAGGCGACGCCGTTCCCATGGCGGTCAGCATAGCGATGATGGCCAGCTCTTTCGTTCTGTTATCAATGACGTTACGCGACAGCACATCCCCATAAGAAAATTCCACAACAAAGCGTGACAGATCCGGGGATATAGCCCTAAGACTTTGCGTCACTGATTTCCCCGCGCCAGCGCTGAGCTTTTCGACAGCCGAAAATCCCCGCGCATAGCGATCGCCAGTGGGTGTGAATGAAACCGGCTGGAATCCCCCTTCTTGCAGGTCAAAAATCTCTTTTGCAGCGGCCACACCGTTTTCTGCGGCAGGAAAACCAGCAAAAACGGCACACAACAACATGACTTCTGTTACGGCATCGGGAGTGCAGCCGACATTCAGCGCGCCAGCGATATGATAACGGAGCTGTGGCTGTGCATTAGCCATTGCAGCTAAAGCTGCTACCGTACATAGCTGGCGGGTCGGCAGATCCAGCTCCAGACGGGAAATAATTTCACCGTAGCAGAATTCTACTGTTAACCGTGCAAGGTCGGGAGCCGTTTGCTCAAGGATAGTGAGAGGACGATCGAAGTCGAGACCGCCTACCTTGCTGAGCGTATCAATACCCTTGTCAAAACGTTGAGATTTAATCGTGATCATTGTTTCTGTCTCGCAGGTGATCTGTTTCCCTGGAGTCTATAAACAGGTTTTTAATCGATCCAATACTCTCTCTGTGATACCTTTTCGGTATGAATACTCATATCGATTTACGTCAGTTCCGCTATTTTATTGCGGTCAGTGAAGAGCTGAATTTCGGGCGGGCGGCAAAGCGTCTGTATATTTCGCAGCCGCCGCTGAGCAGGCAGATTCAACAACTGGAAAACCAGCTAGGCGTTGAACTTTTCGTACGCAATAAAACCGGCGTTTCTCTGACAAAAGCCGGAAGAGCATTTTTACCTGAAGCAAGACGTACGCTGGCTCAGGCAGAGCGAGCTGTGGCTGCTGCCCGGGCGGCTCGTGAAACAGGAAATCGGCGATTTGTTATCGGTTTTACTACTGTATTTGACCGAAGCGTTATTCCTGACCTGTCAGAAAGTTTTCCTCTTCGTTTTCCCGGTTGGCAACTCGTTACGCACGACAAACATTCAATCAGTCTGGTTCGCGACGTTCTGAACGGTGTTATGGATGCGGCTTTTATCGGTTTACATACCGATTCACGTGGGCTGAAAACGGAAGTCATTCACAGGGAGCCGTTTGTAGTTGCTTTGTCAGCTAATCATCGACTGGCCAGAAAGCAAAAGCTAGGAAAGGCCGATCTTGCAGGCGAAACCCTGTTCTGGTTTCCGCGCCGACTTAATCCTGGCTTTTATGACTACTGTCACTCCTTTTTTGCGCAGGCAGGTTTCCGGCCTGAAACACGTCAGGAACCACCCGATCATCACATTTTGCTGGGGCTGATTGCTGAAGGCAAAGGTCTGGCTTTTATCCCTTCGTCACTTCAGAACGTTCGGCGTCAGGGTGTGGTGTTCAGGGCTTTGAAACAAGAATTCGATTCATTGTCGGTTGGAATTGCCATCGCTTATCCGCAACAAAATCCATCGCCTTTACTGCTTTCTTTTCTGGAACTGGTAAGGGAGCGGTTCAAAAGCTCATCTTGACAGGTGTTCGACGAAAACTTTTCCTGAATGTTATTAAAAAGGATATAAAAGTGTTAACCCGAACTCAGCAAACAAGGATAATTCAATGCAGATAAATAATATCCCTTTTGGGACCACCCTTTGGCACGAGATAGAGCCGGAAATCCATCAGGGTGACCAGGGCTACGCCCTGTGGCGTACCGCCCGTTTTAATGATATCCGCGTAAGAATGGTGGAATATTCTCCCGGTTATCTGGCCGATCACTGGTGTTTGAAAGGCCATATTCTGCTGTGTCTGGAAGGTGAACTTCATACAGAACTGGATGACGGACGCACCTTTACTTTGACGGCAGGTATCAGTTATCAGGTGGCTGATAATGCTGAAGCTCACCGATCGTCAACGGTAACCGGCGCAAAGCTGTTTATTGTGGATTGAGCCGCATATGAAGCTGTCTCAGTAAAAACGACATTTTATTGTTTCTTACAGCCCTGGATAACAGGGCTTTTGAGCAGGCATAAGATTACCGATCCTTTGTAACTATTTTTGCTTTCATCTCTCTTTGCTCTGCCGGATTTATGCACAGGCGATAAATTATTGCTCAGTGCCGGATTGGTTATCCACATATACAGCAAATAGATCCTAATAAACGATCATAAAGAGATCCCTAAAAGATCCAAAGAGATCCCCGATCGTCGCAGGCCGCACGGGACAAGGGCTGAGAGGGTGATCGCGTTCACTGTAATCAGTAAAGTGTTCACTGTAATCAGTACTTTATTCACTGTATACAGTAGAATGTTCACTGTAATCAGTGTTAATGTTCACTGTAGTCAGTAGGCGATCCTTTTCATCCACAGAAAGAAGATTTCGCAGCATGGCCGAAAAAGACATCAATAACAAAGGGTTACTTGAACCATTTTTGGTGGTGACAAAAAACAGCGGTGAAGTTATCCAACTTCAGCCTAACAAGAACAATACCGTTCAGCCGGTGGCGTTAATGCGCCTTGGCTTGTTTGTCCCTACCCTGAAATCCACTGCTCGCGGAAAATCGGGTGCCATGGCATCTACTGATGCAACGAAAGAACTTAAAAATCTTTCGCTGGTAAAAGCGGAGGGTTATGAAAAGATTACCATTACCGGCGCCAGGTTAGATATGGACAATGATTTCAAAACCTGGGCCGGGATCATTCAGTCCTTTGCCAAATATCCTTCCAAAGCAGATACCGTCACGCTGCCCTTCGTCGATTTCGTTAAAATGTGCGGGATACCCTCAGCTAACTCTTCAGCAGCGCTCCGTAAGCGGCTGGACGCCTCGCTACGCCGTATTGCCACTAATACGCTATCGTTTGAAGGGAACGGCAAAGCGTACCATACGCACCTCGTACAGTCGGCCTATTACGATCGTGAAAAGGATGTGGTAAAGATCCAGGCCGACCCGAAGCTCTTCGAGCTTTATAATTTCGATCACAAGGTTCTGCTTCAACTGCGCGCCATTTCCCGTCTCAAGCGTAAAGAGTCGGCACAGGCGCTCTATACCTACCTGGAAAGCCTGCCTACTAATCCTGCGCCTATCTCGCTGGCCCGTTTGCGTATGCGCCTGAATCTGGGGTCCAAAACGACCACACAGAACCATGTGGTACGTCGCGCAATGGAACAGCTTAAAGAGATAGGCTATCTCGATTACTCGGAAGTAAAACGCGGCCGTTCAGTCTTTTTTGTGATCCATAGCCGTACGCCAAAGCTGGATGGCATTGGCAACCTTGAAAGTCTGGACGATCTTGATGAGATTGATTTTGAGGACGCTGCCGAAGATTCACTGTAATCAGTGCGCGGGTTGCACTGATTGTTTCAGCCGCCGCTTTATGCGTTGTTTTCCGGATTCACTGTAATCAGTAAACCCTGTTCATTCACTGTAATCAGCTACGTTCACTGTAATCAGTAAATCTCAGGGATTTTATTGACCATGTTCCTGCTCTGGTGTGGCTAAACAGAAATGTGAGTAACGTTAATGATGCATAAATTTCAACAGGTTATCTTTAAGTAAGCGTTTGCTAACGGATAGTTTGAATGCCTCGTTTCTGCTCTTTTGCTTTTCTCCCCGCTGCATTTGCTGACTATAGTGAACGTTATCTCCTGCTCCCTGCTCAATCCACACTGTAATGCCCATCGCCCCGGCTTTGCTGATGACAGTAAATGCTCAACATGGCGGATTATGGGCTGACTAAGGTTTTTAAAGCGAAAGTCATCCGGGCCCGTTACTTGTTACAGTGAATGGTTTAACGGACCCCTAACCGAATCATTCACGTAAGCAATTACTGATTACAGTGAACGACAGAGCTATGGCAGCTTACCAACGCTTATTGCTACCGATAGCGGCCGCCATCTACTGACTACAGTGAATGCCTGATCCTTAGAGCGCCTCCTGAAAAAATAAAGCGTGTCCGTCTGCTGTTTATAGTGAACGTAGTAACAGCTTTCCGTTACTGATTACAGTGAATGTTTGTTCAACTGCGAGATGTATTCCCGGTTTTGTCTGTTAGCGGTACCGATTACAGTAAATACTAACGGACGTGCCAGCAAAAACGGATGTTTACGAGATTCAGTTACTGATTACAGTGAACGTTTATGATGGACAATTCTGCTTATTACTGAAATGTCAGTCTTTCTATCTGTTCCCCCTCGCACTGAATTACTCATTACTGTAAAGGCTACTGATTACAGTGAATGTTTAAACGAATGGATAGTTAGTTAACGATGAAGGAGGCTTGTAGCTAATTTATGTCGAGAAATCAGCTAATTGTGGCGATTTACTTCCCTTCTCGGCTTGGGTGGGATGAAAAGAAAGGAATTTACTGATTATAGTGAACGATAGTTCTAACCAAACATGCTGCCTTAATGGTACTCACTGCAATCTGCAAGCAACAGTCATCCTGCATCGATAAGCTTGCTGATTATAGTGAACGTTATAGATAGTAGGCTTAACAGATATCTCTGCTGTTCTGCTTCTTGTACCTGACAGAAGATTTTCACGAAACGCCAGTCAGCTTTTCTTCTGCATCCGCAATGTTAACACCAAGAGTCTATCATATTTTAAAAGTTGCCATGTATGCAGGATTTATGTATAAAGTCACAAATCCTGCATACATGGAGTAACTATGGCTAATGATGACAGACAGGTTCTGAAGGTTGCTCAGCGTTCCGAAAAAATGTTATTGAGCCTGACGGACCAGATACAAATTCAAAAAGAAGAATTAAAAGAAAACACCTACTACCAGGTGTATGCCAAAGCGGCACTAGCCAAACTGCCGAAGCTTACGCGCGCCAGTGTGGATTATGCGGTTAATGAAATGGAAGAAAGCGGCTACGTCTTTGATAAAAGGCCGGCAGGGACATCAACAAAGTACGCCATGTCTATCCAGAATATCATCGATATTTATCATCATCGCGGCGTACCTAAATATCGCGATCGCCACCCGCAAGCCTACACCATTTTTGTTGGCAATCTGAAAGGCGGCGTATCGAAGACCGTTTCTACTGTGTCTCTGGCTCATGCGCTACGCGCCCATCCTCATTTGCTTTATGAAGATTTACGTATTCTGGTTATCGATCTCGACCCACAATCTTCCGCTACCATGTTTCTCAACCATCAACGTTCTGTGGGCCTGGTTGAAGCGACGGCCGCACAGGCGATGCTGCAAAATGTGACACGTGAAGAATTGAAAGAAGAGTTTATTGTGCCTTCCATTGTGCCGGGCGTGGATGTGTTGCCCGCTTCTATCGATGATGCCTTTATCGCTTCTCGTTGGGATGAACTTTGTGCTGAACATCTGCCGGAGCAGAATGTTCACACTGTGCTGTATGAGAATGTTATTGCTAAGCTTGGCGCGGACTACGATTTTATCTTTATCGACAGCGGTCCCCATCTTGATGCTTTCCTGAAGAATGCGATTGCTGCATCCGATCTGCTGATGACCCCGGTTCCGCCCGCTCAGGTGGACTTTCACTCTACATTAAAGTATCTCACGCGCCTGCCTGAGCTTATCGCCATAATTGAGGAATCAGGCGCCTCTTGTCGCGTCCAGGGCAACATAGGCTTTATGTCAAAACTCTCCAATAAGGCGGACCATAAACTTTGCCACAGCCTGGCGAAAGAGATTTTTGGCGGCGATATGCTGGATGCCGCCCTGCCCCGTCTGGATGGATTTGAACGTTGTGGCGAATCTTTCGATACGGTGATTTCTGCCAATCCTTCGACCTATGTCGGCAGCAGTGAAGCGCTGAAAAATGCCCGGGTTGCGGCCGAGGATTTTGCTAAAGCAGTATTTGATCGCATTGAATTCATCCGGCTGAACTGAGGTTTATCATGAGTGCAAAAAGAATCACTATTGGCCGAACCTTCAGCCAGACGCCGATGCAGGCAGACACCAGCGGTAATGCGCCAGCACAAACCTTTACGTTGGCAACCGGCAAGCGCGCGCTTTTCCGCTTCGAACGTATTGCTGCAAAAGATGTGGGAAATACAACTTTTGTGCTGATGGAAACCAACGGACGCGATCAGTCAGGCCTTACGCCGGCGTCTCTGAAAGACATCACCCGTACCCTAAAGCTGCAACAATTTTTCCCGGCCATCGGTATCCGGCAGGGCGAGCGTATTGAAATTCTGGATGGCTCACGTCGTCGCGCAGCGGCAATGTTATGCAAAACCGGACTTGATGTTCTGGTCACTGACGATGCTATTACAACGGAAGAAGCGCGTAAGCTGGCGCAGGACATTCAGACTGCGCGCGAGCATAACCTGCGCGAAGTGGGTATACGCTTGCAGACGTTAAAAGAGGGAGGCTTATCCCAGAAAGAGATTGCAGAAAGTCAGGGGTTATCACAGGCTAAAGTTACCCGAGCTTTGCAGGCGGCAAGCGTGCCTGTTGAACTGATCGCCCTTTTTCCCGTGCAGTCGGAGCTTACTTACCCTGATTACAAAACGCTGCTGATAGCGCATGAACAGCTGCTGGAAAAAGGGGAAACGGCGGCAACGCTGATTGATACCATTTCGCAGGAAGCGAATAGCATTTGCGCCACAGACGATCTTGCAGCGGATGAGTGTAAAAACCGCCTGCTGCGCCTGATCAAAAATGCCTGTTCTGCCCTGGCGCCGGCTAAGGATAAAATCGAAACCACGAGTCTCTGGAGCTTTGCCGACAAAGATCGCTTTGCCCGTAAGAAAACGCGTGGCCGTATGTTTAGTTATGAATTCAATCGACAGTCGAAAGAACTCCAGCATGAGCTTGATCGGGTCATCGAAGAGACGCTGAAAAAATATCTTTCCTGAGTAGTAGTGGCTGCTAAAAAGCAGCCTTTTTTAATGCTTCTTTCGCCACTGGATTTTCGGGGCTAACTGTTTGTTATTTCAGTAATAGAGTAAGGAATTTCAGGCTGAAATCGCCAAGTTTCATCATAAAGAACTCGCTTTTTTCAGCTGTGCTGCCAGTCGTTTTTTCGTGTTTTTTGCTTTATCTTTATTAAGGCTCTTCATCTTATTCCTTCTCATACCCGGATATTCAGCGGTTTATCCACAGAAAATGTGGATAACTTTGTTTACTCCTCTTGCTTGCGACTTTTGTATTACCAGGCATGGCCTTGCGCGCCGTCACATTTTTTAAAATTTATAACCGGCGTGATAACAGTAAGTTAGTAAGAATTTCCAGCGTATCGCTTGCAGAGCGCCTGATGGCTGCCACGCTTAATAAAGCGCTGTTAACGCAGTGAAAGTTAAGCTGATTATCCAGACAGGAGGTTAAATGGCACGTTTTCAAGATAAAGTTGTAGTGATAACGGGTGCAGGTTCCGGGATTGGCGCAGGTACGGCGCAACGTTTTGCCCGTGAAGGCGCGAATGTTGTCCTGGTAGGACGCACGCAGGAAAAGCTGGAAAAAACAGCTGCTGCATTGCCACAGGGCAAACATCTGGTGGCGCCCTGTGACGTTTCTGTCGCTAAAGAGGTGGAAGCACTGGCGCAGCGGGTAACAGAGGAATATGGCCGTGTCGATGTTCTGGTTAATAACGCAGGCACGGTAATTCAGGGTTTGATACATGAAGTTAAGCTGGAAGATTGGCAGAAACTAATGGATACCGATCTCAACGGTGTGTTCTATTGTTTGCGCTTCTTTATGCCAGCCATATTGAAAAGCAAAGGCAACGTGATAAACGTTTCTTCGGTTTCCGGTCTCGGCGGCGATTGGGGCATGAGTCCCTACAATGCGGCGAAAGGGGCGATTACCAACTTCACCCGCTCGCTGGCAATGGATTATGCTGCCGATGGTGTGCGGGTTAACGCCGTTTGCCCTGGTTTTACCTTTACCGATTTGACCGAAGATATGAAGCAGGACGAGACGCTGCTGAAAAAATTCTACGAGCGCATCCCGATGGGACGTGCAGGTGAGCCGGAAGATTTGGCGGACGCGATCGCTTTCCTGGCGAGTGATGATGCGCGTTATATTACCGGGGTCAATCTCCCGGTTGATGGCGGCATCACGGCTTCGAATGGGCAACCCAAACAGGCGTGACAGCCTGACTACAGGCTAAACGTAAAAAAGCCGGAAAGCAGCTGCTTTCCGGCTTTTCTCGTTTGGCCGCCTGACAACACAACTATCAGAATGCGCGAGTCGGCGCTTTACGCACCGGCGCATCACCGGCGACGTAGTATTTCACTGTACTGGCAGACTGCGGCTGACGTCCACGAATACAATCAGCCATCTTCTCGCCAATCATAATGGTTGTGGCATTCAGGTTGCCGGTAATGATCAACGGCATAATGGATGCATCCACTACGCGCAGGCTTTCCAGGCCGTGCACGCGGCCTTCTGCATCCACCACCGCCATCTCATCGTTACCCATTTTACAGCTGCCGCAGGGATGATAAGCCGTTTCTGCATGATTACGCACAAACTCATCGAGCTGTTCGTCGCTCTGACAATCCGGGCCTGGGCTGATCTCTCGGCCACGATATTTATCCAGCGCTGGCTGATTCATGATCTCGCGTGTGATACGAATAGCGTCACGGAACTCCTGCCAATCCTGCTCTGAAGACATGTAGTTAAACAGGATACTCGGATGTGCATGGGGATCGCGTGATTTAAGCTGGACGCGGCCACGACTTGGTGATCGCATTGAACCAACATGGCACTGGAAGCCATGCGCTTCCACGGCATTTGAACCGTTATAGTTAATCGCCACCGGCAAAAAGTGATACTGAATGTTCGGCCAGGCGAACTCCTCGCGGCTACGGATAAAGCCGCCCGCCTCGAAATGGTTGCTGGCGCCCAAGCCACTGCCGTTAAATAACCACTCAGCGCCGATTTTTGGCTGGTTCCACCACTTGAGGGCCGGATAGAGCGAGATCGGCTCTTTGCATTCGTACTGTAGATACATCTCCAGATGGTCCTGCAAATTCTCTCCGACGCCAGGCAGATCATGAACCAGTGGAATGCCGTGCTGCTTCAGTAAACTGGCAGGACCCACACCGGAGCGCTGCAGGATTTGTGGCGAAGCGATGGCACCAGAGCAAAGCAGCACTTCACGACGCGCCGTAGCCTTCATGCGTTTGTCGCCCTGCAGATACGCCACGCCTACCGCGCGCTTGTTATCAAACAGAATACGATCGGTTACTGCATGCGTCAGGATGGAAAGGTTCGGGCGCTCTTTGGCCATATCCAGGTAGCCGCGAGCAGTGCTTGAGCGACGACCATTCGGTGTCACGGTGCGATCCATTGGACCGAAACCTTCCTGCTGATAGCCATTCAGGTCATCCGTACGGGGATAGCCTGCCTGTACGCCCGCTTCAATCATTGCTTCAAACAGCGGATTATTCCCCGTTTTTGGCGTGGCGACACACACCGGACCTTTGCCGCCATGATAATCGTTCGGCCCGATATCGCGCGTTTCCGCTTTACGGTAATAAGGGAGGCAGTTCAGGTAACTCCACGCTGCCAATCCTGGCCGGGCAGCCCAGTTATCAAGATCCATAGCGTTGCCACGGATATAACACATGCCGTTGATCAGCGATGAGCCGCCTAAACCTTTACCGCGGCCGCATTCCATGCGGCGATTATTCATATAAGGCTCAGGATCCGTCTCGTAAGCCCAATTGTAGCGTTTACCCTGTAGCGGATACGCCAGGGCAGCAGGCATCTGCGTACGGAAGTCAAAACGATGATCGGGGCCGCCCGCCTCCAGCAGCAGGACGGTGCTATCGCTATCCTCTGTGAGACGTGCAGCTAAAACATTCCCTGCGGATCCTGCTCCAATAATGATGTAATCAAATTCCAAACCTTACTCCTGTTAAAACAGAGACTGAAACGGCGACATCTCGACCTGAATCGATTTAACCTGCGTGTAATTTTGCAGCGTCATCAGGCCATTTTCCCGCCCGATGCCCGAGTGTTTGTAGCCGCCTACCGGCATCTCTGCGGGCGACTCGCCCCAGGTATTAATCCAGCAAATGCCCGCTTCAATCTGGTGGATTACGCGGTGCGCACGGTTGAGGTCGCGTGTGACCACGCCGGCAGCCAGACCATACTCGGTGGCATTAGCGCGTCGGATAACCTCTTCTTCTGTCTCGTAAGATAAAATGGACATCACAGGGCCAAAGACCTCTTCTCGGACAATCTGCATCTCATCGTGGCAATCGCTAAATACGGTGGGAGCAACCCAGGCGCCATTATCGAAGCCGTCGCCGCTCAGGCGATCGCCGCCGCACACCACGCGTGCGCCCTGCTGTTTACCTGATTCGATATAGCGCATCACATTGTCGCGATGCGTGAAGCTGACCAACGGGCCAAAATTGGTTTCGGGAACCTTCACATCGCCGGCGCGGATGCGGGCGACGCGTTCAACGATCTTTTCTTCAAACGCTGTTTGCAGCGAAGCCGGGATAAATACGCGAGTGCCATTCGTACAGACCTGACCCGAGCTGTAAAAGTTGGCCATCATGGCGATATCTGCCGCCAGATTGAGATCGGCATCGTCAAAAATAATCAGCGGCGATTTACCGCCCAGCTCCATGGTGACATCTTTCAGCGTTGAACCTGCCGCGTTGGCCATCACTTTTTTGCCGCTTGCCACGCCGCCGGTAAAGGAAACTTTGTCGATGCCGGGATGTTCCGTCAGCAGCTGGCCGGTTACCGGGCCGGTGCCGGGCAATACGTTAAATACGCCGTCCGGCACGCCTGCTTCGCTGTAAATCTCTGCAAGTTTCAACGCCGTCAGCGGCGTGACTTCGCTGGGTTTGAAAATCATGGCGTTGCCTGCCGCCAGAGCGGGCGCGGATTTCCATAACGCAATCTGAATCGGGTAGTTCCATGCGCCGATCCCGGCGACGACGCCGAGCGGCTCGCGACGGGTATAAACAAATGAGGTCTCGCGCAGCGGGATTTGCTGGCCTTCCAGCGCCGGAATCAGACCGGCGTAATATTCCAGTACGTCGGCGCCGGTCACGATATCCACGTTGGCGGTTTCGCTGATGGGTTTGCCGGTATCCAGTGTTTCCAGCTCAGCCAGGGCATCGTTACGCTCGCGTAAGATATCCACCGCGCGACGCAAAATGCGCGATCGCTGCATCGCGGTCATTGCGGCCCAGACTTTCTGCCCTTTTTTCGCGGCGGCAACCGCGCGATCAACATCAGCCGCACCCGCCTCATGTACCGTTGCCAGCACTTCGCCATTGGCGGGATTGATGGTCTGAAACGTATCACCGCTCTGAGCCGGGACATAGCCACCGTTTATATAAAGCAGTTGCTCTGCGAATCGGGACATGGTTTCTCCTCGTTTTTATGCTTCTGTATCAGCCAGATGCTGACTGATAAATTGTGTGGTTAGCGTTTTTGCACGCTGCAGGTCAAAAGGCTCACCGCTCAGTGCGGCGCGCAGCCACAATCCATCAATAAGCGCCGCCAGTCCGTAGCCGGCAAGCCGCGCCCGGTCGCGCGGCAGTTCACGACGAAACTCAACGATCAGTGCTGAAAGCAGTCGTCCGCTGCTGACGCGTTGCAAACGATGCAGCGCCGGTTGATGCATACTGCTGGCCCAAAAGTCGAGCCATGCCTTCATCGCCGCACTGTGAACCTGTGTTTCGTCAAAGTTGCCTTCCACGATGGCGCGCAGACGCGCCTCCGTGCTGGCGCTGGTTAAGGCATTCAGTCTGCTTTTGACCGCACGGCGCAGTTGTGTGGTCACATCCCGCATCGTGGCTTCCAGCAGTCCATTCTTATCTCTGAAGTAGTGACTGATAATGCCGGTGGAGACCCCAGCGCGTTTGGCGATCTGAATGATGGTGGCATCATTCAGTCCCACCTCATTAATCGTGCTCAGGGTCGCGTCAATCAGCTGACGACGCCGTATTGGTTGCATACCTACCTTAGGCATAACCACAACTCCTTATCTCATTTGTGCATTATTAAATCTTTTTTTGATTGCACGTTCAATATAAAATGGGAAATTGTTAACATTATGTCCCGCCAGGGTTACTTAACGTGATGGAAAGATGAGGAAATTTGTTGATAGATAACTGAATCAAAAAGTTAATGGTAATTATGCGCGCCAGATCTGGCGGAGATTGCAAGGTGATTTGCAGCCAGGCGCGGCAGACGCATCTTTGTGCAGCGATTTACCCGAGGTATTAAATGATTAATCCACCTGCAAGCGAAAAAGACAAAATCAATCCTGTGGTGTTCTACACCTCCGCCGGACTGATTTTGTTGTTTTCTTTGATGACCCTTTTATTTAGCGACCAGTCCGCAGCATGGATTTTGCGGGTCGTTAACTGGGTATCAGCCACTTTCGGCTGGTATTACATGCTGGCTGCCACGCTCTATATCGTGTTTGTAGTTTTTATCGCCAGTTCGCGCTTTGGCACAATCAAACTGGGACCGGAACAGTCGAAACCCGAATTCAGCATATTAAGCTGGGCGGCGATGTTGTTTGCGGCAGGCATCGGCATCGACCTGATGTTCTTCTCAGTGGCGGAACCGGTTACGCAATATATGCAGCCGCCGGAAGGGGCAGGGCAGACCATCGCAGCGGCGCGACAGGCAATGGTATGGACTCTGTTCCATTATGGCCTGACCGGCTGGTCTATGTATGCCCTGATGGGCATTGCGCTGGGCTACTTCAGCTATCGCTATAATCTGCCACTGACCATTCGCTCAGCGCTTTATCCGATTTTCGGTCAGCGCATCAATGGCCCGATTGGACACAGTGTTGATATCGCTGCGGTAATCGGGACCATATTTGGTATCGCCACGACCTTGGGCATTGGTGTGGTGCAGCTGAATTATGGGCTCAGCGTACTGTTTGATATTCCCGACAGCATGGGCGCTAAGGCAGCACTGATTGTTCTTTCGGTGGTTATTGCCACTATCTCCGTCACCTCAGGCGTGGATAAGGGCATCCGCTTTTTGTCGGAGCTTAATGTTGTACTGGCGCTGGGGCTGATCCTGTTCGTGCTGTTTTGCGGCAATACCGAATTTTTACTTAATGCGCTGGTGCTGAACGTTGGCGATTATATCAATCGTTTTATGGGCATGACGCTAAACACCTTCGCCTTCGATCGTCCCACAGAATGGATGAACAGCTGGACCCTGTTTTTCTGGGCCTGGTGGGTCGCCTGGGCGCCGTTTGTGGGCCTGTTCCTGGCGCGTATATCACGCGGCCGTACCATTCGCGAGTTTGTGCTGGGAACGTTGATAATCCCATTCACCTTTACTCTGCTCTGGCTTTCCGTTTTTGGTAACGCGGCGCTGTATGAGATCACCCATGGCAATACCGCCTTTGCGCAGGAAGTGATAGCGCATGCGGAGCGCGGATTTTACAACCTGCTGGCGCAATATCCCGCCTTTAAGCTTAGCGCCTCGGTGGCGACCATCACCGGCCTGCTGTTCTATGTCACCTCAGCGGATTCCGGCGCGTTGGTACTGGGTAACTTCACCTCGAAGCTGAAGGATATCAACAGCGATGCGCCAAATTGGCTGCGCATCTTCTGGTCGGTGATCATTGGTGTTCTGACACTGGGCATGCTGATGGCAAACGGCATTTCCGCCCTACAGAATGCTACGGTGATTATGGGTCTGCCGTTCAGCTTCGTGATCTTTTTTGTTATGGCAGGTTTGTATAAATCGCTGAAGGTTGAAGATTTCCGTCGCGTCAGCGCTAATCGTGATACGGCGCCTTATCCGATGGCGGGGCACGATCGACTCAGCTGGAAAAAACGGTTGTCGCGCTTAATGAATTATCCCGGCTCACGCTATACCAAAGAGATGATGGAAAGCGTCTGCTTCCCGGCGATGAAAGAAGTGGCAAAAGAGCTGGAGCTTCGTGGCGCCAGAGTTGAACTGCAAAGCCTGCCGCCGACGGAGAGTGAAAATCTGGGGCACTTGACGCTGCTGGTGCATCTGGGCGATGAACAGGATTTTGTCTATCAAATCTGGCCGCAGCAATATTCTGTTCCGGGCTTTACCTATCGGGCGCGTAGTGGAAAATCCACTTACTATCGTCTGGAAACCTTTTTACTGGAAGGCAGCCAGGGCAACGACCTGATGGATTACAGCAAAGAGCAGGTGATTATCGATATTCTCGATCAGTACGAACGTCATCTGAACTTTATCCACCTGCATCGTGAAGCTCCCGGAAACAACGTTACTTTTCCCCACGTTTAAGCAGTTGCTCTGATAAAAAAAGCGGGCAATGCCCGCTTTTATTTTTTGCAGTGCGATAAAGCATAAAGATTAAAGCCGGCTGCGTAACACGCCGGTTGCCAGAATGCTGATCCCAACCACCGGAAACAGCGAAATGGTTAATCCGAACAGATCGGCAGCAGGGGGGACGGCGAAAAATAGCGATTTATTGCAATACATAAGCTTCCTACTAAAGCAGTAGCATACTGTAAATCAGCTAACCACCATAAATATTCAACTAACAGAAAAGCCTTTAGTTACTCAGGCTTGGGATCAAACCATGGCTACAGCAATGCATGGGATAAAGAAAGCTCTGAAATAAGTTCAAAGATGAACAATGATCTTCCTCACTAAACCATGCTGCGGGTAAGCTTACTATTAAGACTTTACGCCGCGTCGCTGGATGTCCGGGCGGGCCAAACAGACAGGAGAGCAAAATGGCAGTGAAAATGATTGCGGTGGATATGGATGGTACTTTCCTTGATGAGAATAAGCAGTACAACATCCAGCGTTTTCAACGGCAGTACGCAGTACTGAAAGAGAAAAATATTCGTTTTGTCGTGGCCAGTGGAAATCAGTTCTGGCAGCTACAGCGCTATTTTCCGGAAATTAAAAATGAAATTGCTTTTGTCGCGGAAAACGGCGCTTACGTTACTGACTGTAATGAGGAGTTGTTCTGCGGCGCGCTGGCGCCGGAGCGCGTGGCGCAGGTGCTCGATATTCTCGCGAAAGAGCCAGATATCAGCACCGTAGTCTGTGGTCGCAACAGCGCTTATATTCATCCGTCCGTGCCGGATGAAGTGGTTGCGATGTTGTCGAATCACTACTATAAGCTGGAAAAGCGTGAAGATTTAAAAAATATCGATGACACCATTTTCAAATTTTCCCTGAACCTGGCGCACGAAGGCATTGAGCCTTTGCTGGAGCGACTTCATACCCGCCTGAACGCCGTTGAAAATATCATGCATCCGGTTTCCAGCGGCTTCGGTTTTGTGGATTTGATCATTCCCGGCTGCCATAAAGCGCACGGCATTGCGCTGTTGCAGGAAAAATGGGGCATCGACGATAGCGAAGTGGTGGCTATCGGCGACAGCGGCAACGATGTCGAAATGCTGCGCCAGGCCTGCTACAGCTTTGCTATGGCCAACGCTGCCGAGCCGGTGAACGCCGTGGCGCGCTATCGTACCGAAAGCAACAATGACGAGGGCGCGCTAAATGTGATCTCCCGACTGCTGGCGCGTGAGTTTCCTTTTGCCTGACGAGCCGAAACCAGCTGATTTATTGTGACGCGCGGAAATATCCCGCGTCGCGCATCTCTTCCAGCAGCCCTGAACCACGCGGTGTCCAGCCCAGCTTCTCCTGCGTCCACTGGCTCGAAGCAGGGTTATCCAGGGCGGCGAAATACGCCATCCAGCCAAGATAACCTGCTGCTTCAGCCTGGCTGACAGATTTAACCGGCACGCCCAGCCGCTCGCCGATTAGGCTGGCTATGGCGCGGAAAGGAATTCCTTGCTCGCCGACAGCATGCAGCGATGCGCCACTCAGCGCTTTTTCTGCCGCCGCACAGAAGAGCGCGGCAGCATCAGCACGCTGCACGGCGGGCCAGCGATTAGCGCCATCCTCTATATAAACTGACACGCCATTGTTGCGCGCCCGCTCAATCAACATGGGGATAAACCCATGATCGCCGGCGCCATGCACCGAGGGCGGTAAGCGCACCAGGCTGATACAAACGCCGCGTTCAGCCAGCGCCAGCGCGGCCAAATCTGAGTAGTGACGTGGATGTGTTGTGGTGGGTTTATCCTGTTCCGTCACCAGCTTTCCTGCCGGAAGCATGGCCGTGCCGGAGGTGACGATAAATGGGCGCTGCGATCCGGCTACCCTATTACCCATAATCTGAATCGCCCGACGATCAATTTCTACTGAAGCTTCAAAACGGCTGAAGTCATGAATAAAGGCAGTGTGAATCACACCATCCGTTGCGCGAATTCCTGCCTGCAAGCTCTCCGCATCCTCCAGCGAACCCATCTGTACCTGAACACCACAAGCGCGAAGTTGGCGAGCCGAGGCTTCTGATCGCGCCAGTCCCAGTACCTGATTTCCCTGCGCCAGTAGCTGTTCAACAATCGCCGAACCAACAAATCCGGTCGCGCCTGTCACAAAAAGTCGCATAATCCTTCTCCTCATCATTTACCAATGAGGACTATGATAATTCTCTTACAGTGCGTTAACAGTCGTGACGTTATACCGGTAAAACGAATAACAGGATAAGTACGCTATGAATGAAGAGAACCTGCTGGGGAGCTACCTGAAAGCTCGTCGGATGCGAATGGATGCTGCGCAGCTCGGTTATCCGATGCGTCGACGTCGTACCCCGGGGTTGCGGCGCGAGGAGATAGCGATACGCGCTAATGTCAGTACCACCTGGTATACCTGGCTGGAGCAGGGCCGGGGCGGTGCGCCTTCTGCCGAAGTGCTGGAGCGACTCGCCAGAGCGTTGGCACTCTCTAAAGCTGAACGTGAACATCTGTTTTTACTGGCGCAGCACCGGCCACCCAGAGTTCAGTTTCAGGAAACCGATGTTACGCCGCAGCTACAGCGCGTTTTGGATGCGCTGCCGCTCAGTCCCGCTTTTATCAAAACCGCAGACTGGCAAATTGTTGCCTGGAATCACGCGGCAACGCGCATCTTTACGGATTACGCGCGTTTGCCGGTGAACCGGCGTAATATTTTATGGCTGGTGTTTTGCGAAGAGGATGTAAAAAGCAAAATACCTGACTGGGATAAAGTGGCGGGTTCGCTGGTCGCCTCCTTCCGTGCCGATCTCGCCCGTACCGGCGCCAGCAATCACGTGAAAACACTGGTGCAGCTGCTGTGCGATACGAATCCGCAATTTCGTGCCTTCTGGGCTTCACAGGATGTCAGCCTGCATGGTGCCGGACTCAAAAAGATCCAGTATCCTGATGCCGGAATGCTTACGCTTGAGTACACCACGCTGGCCGTTGAGGGAAAGCCCGGACTCAGTATGGTGATCTATAATCCTGCCACAAATGACGATTTCGTGTTGATGCAGCATTTACTGCGTCAGTCTGAATAGTTTTCACTTTCCTGCATGCCCTTTCTGCAAATGAATGCTCTTCTTTTACCCTTTTTGATGGTCGCCCGGCGAAATTTCAGCCTGAAATCGCCAGCTTGTTTTTTTTATAACTATTTGATATTTAAATATTAAAAGGGGTGATTTCACCTGAAATTCGCCATTTATATCGGTTTGCTAGTTACAACATTCTATTAGTTGAAACACTAACCGCTCCAACATCAACATCATAGCTCATACAGGTTAGTGGCAGGTAAATGTCGGGCCATGCGCATCTGACAGCACTGTGATTTTTGTACATCTGAGAATCACCACCTCAGCGCCAGCATCTTTCAGGCTGGTTAAGATCTGCCGGTAAGTCTCCTGGATTTTCTCGAATCATTCACTGCTCTGCCCGCAAAAACATAGCCAACAGGGCGACCGCGCTAAAGAGTAAAAGGGCGACTGCTGCGCCTGTAATGTCGTACAACCACCCAAACAGGGATGCGCCGATAACCTGACCGATCGCCAGCATCAAAAATACCGCGCCCAAACCGGCAGCGGGCAATGATCCCGCTGAATTTACGCCGCTGACCAGCAGAACCCCGCTAAGCGTGATGTAGGCGAAGCCATACAGAGCGGAAACGATATAGGGCAGCAGCTGATAATGTGGTGAAAGGGCGAGCAGGAGAAAAGAAAGAATGGTCAGCGCCTGCATGAGCCGGTGAACGCTGTTTACGCCAAATCTGTTTATTAAGGCGCCAGTCATGATTCCTGCACAACCTGTTACGCCTGTAATAAGCCACAATAGGGTAATTTCATTTCTTTCCATACCGCCCAGCGAGTGAAACATCACGGGTCCGAACGTCCAGTACGCTGCGCTGACGAGGCCGCTCAGAAAAGCAACGATAAGCGGGCTGCGTAAGGCAGGCAGCAAAAAGGCGGAGAACTGTTGTCTGAGGGAGAACTTTTCCCCGTCAGGCCCGGTTGGCATGATCTTCAGGCTCAGCAAAACCGTCATCAGGGTGATAAAAGTGAAAAACAGGTAAGTGGCCCGCCAGTTGTTCGTCAGGAACAGAACTGCCAGCGCGGAAAAAATAATCCCGCCTCCGGTTCCGGCATTGATCAGCGTATTAATAACAGAGCGACGCTTTTCAACCACTTTTCTTTTCACCGCCTCCGCCATAGGTGGCGAAACGAGGCCGGTACTGATACCTGCGAAAGCGACCCCGCAGACCATTCCTGCCGCTGTATCGGATAGCGCAATAATACCCATTCCGGCTGCGGCAAACAGTCCGGCCAGCACGGCGGGAAAACGTGGGCCTGTTTTGCCTGTACACACTGACGAGAAAACGATAGCCACACAATAAGCAGTGAACGAAACAGATGAGATACTGCCTGCCATTGCTGATGAAAGATGAATATTTTGCATGATATCCGGCAGCATAAGCCCCCATGAAAAACGGGCGAGGCCGTAAGTCACTGCGATAAGCGCGAAACCCGTCAGGGCAAGTAACCTGTTTTCAGTCAGCAAAATTCCCTCAGATGTCAAAAAGTCTTCATTCCAACAGGGCCTGCATAAAATGACCAGCCGCTGTGCTCAGGTAAATCTTAGGTAGAAAGGGAGCGTAGCGATAAAAAAATCAACAAAGTCAGATTTCCCCTGGTGGATTTCTGATACTTCTCATCGCCTGAAACGTCGGCCGGGCTTTGGCGTTCTGTTGACTAAATGCGCGTTATGTGATCATTTTCGCAACAAATTATCGGGCCTACTTGTATGGTAGATACAAATCTGTCAAGGATATTTCTTATGCATACTTCCTCTACAACCGTTGAATCTGCTGCTGACGTAAAAAACAGTTCACTGATCAGGCGCGTCGCCAGCGCCTCGGCTATCGGCACTGCGGCTGAATATTATGACTTCTTTGCCTACGGCACAGCGGCTGTTCTTTTCTTTGGCCATCTGTTCTTTCCCAGTGAAAATCCTCTCATCAGCACGCTTTCTGCGTTCGCGACTTATGCCGTCGGCTTTCTGGCACGACCCATTGGCGGCATCGTTTTTGGTCATATTGGCGATAAAGTTGGCCGTAAGAAGGCACTGGTAGCCACTATCCTGATTGTCGGCCTGGGAACATTCTGCATCGGCCTGCTGCCAACCTATGAGAAAATTGGCATATGGGCGCCTGCGCTGCTGATCCTGATCCGTCTGTTACAGGGCTTTGGCGTGGGTGGTGAGCAGGCTGGCGCTGTGTTGATGACGGCTGAATATGCGCAACCGGCCCGACGCGGATTTTTCGCCAGCTGGGTGCAGATTGGCGCCCCCGTGGGTTTTCTCCTGCCGCTTGCGCTCTTCGCTGTGTTAAATGCTGCGTTATCATCGGAACAGATGATGGCGTGGGGCTGGCGCGTACCTTTCCTGCTGAGTGCACTGTTGGTGATTGTGGGATTGTTTATTCGGTTGCGTATCGACGAGTCACCGGTTTTTGCTGAAATTCGCGCCACAAAGGCCGCAGAATCACGTCCTCTTAAAGAAGTTATTCAGGCACATCCACGCATTGTGTTAAGTGGCGTGGCGGCCAAACTCATCGAAGCCTGTGCCTTTGCGCTGTTTACCGTCATCATTCTGGCATGGGGAAAAGCGAACCAGCTTGATGCCGGCATTTTAATGAACAGCATGATTGTCGCCGTTATTCTTGAGGTGTTTGCAATACCGTTAATGGGTTCATTATCAGACAAGATAGGTCGTAAGCCGGTTTATCTTATGGGCGCATTATTGATTGTCGTCTCAATTGTGCCATTTTTCCTCGCGTTATCTCAGAACAGTTACTGGCTCACCCAGATCGCTATGATCGTAGCTTTGACGCTGGGTCATAGCATGTGTTACGCGCCACAGGCTTCCTGGTTCCCGGAGCTTTTCCCGACGCACATCCGCTGTAGCGGTATTGCGGTTATCTGGCAGGTGGGTTCGCTGATTGGTAGCGGGGTTCTGGGTCTGGTCGCCGTCAAAATTCTGCAGGTCACCGATGGCCACTGGTATGGATTGGCTATCTATGTTGCCGTACTCGGCGTCGTATCCATCACAGGGCTTATGCGTTTACCTGAAACCGCACCGGGCCGCCGCCAGGGTGAATATCACCAGTGGCAACAACACTGAGTTAATTTATCAGGCGAAACGGATAACGCTGAACCATAAGCCTGTGTTGCGGAACTAATTAACTTAAGCGCCGCATATTCTCTGTAAGGAAGCTCATCATTCTGGCCGGGTTACTGTTACCCGGCCATCTTTCCAACTCGCGAGAGAACTCACGACTTACTGCTCTTTTCCCAATGCTGCTGGCAACGCTCTCTGGCCTCCGCCGGTAGATCGCGTAATTCCGGAGCGCCGTCGCTGTAGCCGTAATCCATAGTGCTGCTTGCCGCCTGTTGCTCATCCTCAGCGGCAAAGGAAATCTGCTCGTCCAGCTTTTTCCAGCTACCGTTGCTTTCCCGCTGTGAGATAACCGCGTATTTCGGCGTTTTTTCATCTTCGCCGTAAATTTCATATTTATGGGTCGGCGCGTCTTCAGGACCAAACTGCAGGGTATCAATCAGAGTTGAATCATTCATTGTTAACTCCTTTAGCGTTAAAACCAAAGGTTAGCCTATGGATGGCGTCATTGCCGGTTGTTAACTCTGGCGGAAGAAAGAGGACTCCGGCCAGGCCGGTTTATTGCCGGTAAATTTTGTCTGCGATGATGTTGCCAGTCGGGTCATCAAAATAGCTGCCGTAGCCCGGATTATTACTGAAAAAATAATGATATTTTCTATGATGCCGCGTCCCTGCGACAAAACCAAAATTATCGTTGCAGCTGCGTGGCTAAAACCTGCTGGCAGGCGTGATTATCCTGTCGGGCTTTCAGCTGATCCTGCTCACCAAGCTGTTGCCACGCATCAACCACATGTTTGCCCAGCGCCGGAATGTAATGGATTTTTTGCAGCGCATAATCTGAGTTGCCGCCCTCTATCACCCTTTGCATATCAGGCAGGAACTGTTGCGGGTCGTCATGGTGAATGGCGCAAAACACAGAAACATAATATGCCTCATCTTCAGCGTTGTAGTGCGGCATCAGCCAGTAAATCAGAAGAGTCAGGCAGGCCAGAGCCGGAATCACCAGCCGGAGCTTAGGTAGCATCATTTGATAACCGTTTGAAATGTAAAACCGGCGCGTATCCTGCCATAAAAACCATGATTAAAAAACCATGGCGTTTAAAGGATTTATTACTGATTTTATCAGCAGCGTTGTGCCGTTACTGACAGCAAACGGGTAACAGTAAAGGGTGTTGAGCCGATGGCGGTGGCAGAAAGCGTCATAGCGTTAAAATGGTAATGGCAGCAGATAAGATAACTTATTTAGTGGCGGTAACGCCTTCAAACTGCTCCGCGCGCCAGGCCAGCGACAAGGGCTTTCCTGCTTTGAGTTTCTTATAGATAACGCTGACCTCATCAGCATATTTTTTTCTTCTTGCTTCCTGCGTGTCGCTTTTCTTAAATCCGGCGTTATAAGCACCTACGGCGCGCCAGGTATATCCCCAACGTTTAAATGCGATAGCCAGGTAATACGCGCCTGTATAGATATTCAAGCAGGCATTTTTGTGGAGCTGTTCAGGCGAAATACCGAACTGTGCCAGATGCGGAAAGTTTTGCGAATGTATTTGCATTATTCCTACCGCATAGCTGTCGCTGGAAATGATATTCATGGCATCGGCCCGCCCTGATGATTCACGCAACGAAATAGCTCTCAGCAAATCGGGATCAATTTTATAACTTCTGCCCGCTGAGTCGAAACATTCTGCTGCGTTTGCCAGGTGAAAAAAAGAGAGCAGTGCGATAAATCCCAATATTCTGATCATAGACACTATCCGTTTATTGGTAGAGAAGGCAATCCTGCCCGCTTAGGTTTAAAAGGGCAATACCCGAAATATCTGAATCCGCCCTGAATGGCAAATAACATAAGCCCTGATTCTGACTGGTTTTCTTCACATTGTTTTTAGGATTTTATCCAGGGTGGCCATTATTTCAGGGTGGCAAGAGGTAAAACTCTGGCTATTGTTTTTAAAGCAAGAAAGCCGGAGGAGAAGGCGCTGGCCACGCTATGCATCCTCGCTTTCTTACAGTTTTTATTTTAATAAAATAGTTAAGGAGATCACGTTACAAGCTCTGCTTTATCCTGATCGAGTCGGGGTTATTCTGAAATTAGCAAATCTTGTACTTCGGTTCTGTTTTCACCACAAACATTGCGATAAAGCTAAATAAGAGCGCCAACGCTAAGTGCAAAAGCCCGCAGCTGTCAGGCTACGGGCTTTAAGTCGTCAGATACGGATCTGTTATCTGTCTGTCGCTAGCTCAGACTTCAGACAATTAATTATGTTGTAATTGAACGATGTCCAGAATTGCGATTTTCCTGATTGGTGAGTTGACTTTCTGCCGCTTCTATTTTCAACCAGTCAGTGCTGAAAAGATAATCCGCAACATCGTTCAGCGAAGTAAAAGATAATAAGCTGATACCGTCAATCTTTTCCTCTTCTGGATCTTCCTGCGTGATAGCGAAGGTATGGAGTTGGCACATAGTGCTTTGTGGCCGCTGCGATCGATTGATGATCCGTCATCGTGCGGGCGTCCAGACCAAGGGGTGCTGTCGCTGCGCAATATTCCTCTTCGAAAAGCTGGCCCCGACTTTCCCGAAGATGAGGGTTTTCCATCACTAAAGCGATACCGTTGCGCGTCAGTCGCTCTTTATATTGTCCTGACCAGAATCAACGGTAATAAAGGAGCAGTTATGTTTCCTGCCGTCTTACCTTTACCTCGTCGTCCTGCTGACCATGAAATTCCTGTGCTGCGCCAGGGGATGATCGGCCCAGGCTGCATTGCCGAACGTTTTACCAAAGCGCTGAAATCTCATACTTCGCAGCAGCTGGGGATTGTGTTTAAAGACGAAAAGTAGCCTTTTTTCTGAACAACAGAGGCAGCGCTCGCTGCCTCTGTTGCCAACCTAATCTATCTGCCCGGATCTTCCGGCCAGCGGCGCCACGATCATCTGCAACAGACTCATGGCCAGCAGCGCCAGCAGCGGCAGTGACCAGCTGAGGAAGGTTTCATGCAGCAAGCCGAAAACCAGCGGTCCCAGCGCAGCCAGGCCATAACCCACACATTGCGACATGCCCGAAAGTTGAGATGCCTGGCGATGATCGCCCGCGCGCAGGTTAAACAGCGACAGGCAGGTTACCATTGATGCGCCCGCGCCCAGTCCGGCAATAACCAGCCAAAGCGCAGAAAGCATTGGTGCCAGCAGCAAGCCCGCCAGCCCGCAAAAGATAGCCAGCGAGGCGATAAAACCGATCAGCCGCTGGTCGCGCATCTTTTTCAGCGCAACCATGCAGGCCAGGTTGGCCGCTACCGCCACCGCCTGATAAATAAACAGCAGCCAGCCGGCAGTTGCCTGACTGAAGCCATTCGCCTGAGCATAAGGGGTGAACCAGGCGATCAGGGTGTAAAACACCATCGACTGCAGCGCCATGAATATCGAGACCTGCCAGCCCAGCGCAGAACCCCAGGGCGAGCGCAGACGCGGCGCGGACAGGCTGTTTTGCTGCGCGGCTGAATGGCTCTGATGTTTAAGCTTAGGGATCCAAACTGCCAGCGCAACAACAGCGGGGATCAGCCAGACGCCCACCGACAAAAACCAGCCTGCGCGCGTTGCCTGAGCCAGAGGCACAGCGACGCCAGAGGCGATGCTGGCGGTGATTGCCATGGTAGAAGCATAGAGGCCGATATATCTTGCGGTATGTTCTTTAAAGTCGCGCTTAATCAGCGGCGGCAACAGCACGTTGGCGGCAGCGATGCCGGAACTTAGCGTCAGCGTGCCCAGCCAGAGGCCCGTCGCGCTGCCGGTGATACGCAACGCTGAACCCAGCGTAATCAGCCAGACGGCGCCCCACAGCGTTTTTTCCAGGCCAATGCGGTTGCCCAGCCAGGATGAGGCGGGCGCCAGCACGGCAAACATCAGCAAAGGAATAAAGTTCAGCAAGCCGGCAGCGGTGGCGTTCAGGCCGAAGGTTTGGCAAATATTTTCGAGGATCGGGCCAGTGGCGGTAATCGGCGTACGCAGATTAGCGGCGGTAATCAGCAAAACAAAAAGGAAAAAACCGGAGCCGGAGATAAGGGAAGCGCGCGACCGGGGCGCCTGAGTCTGAGACATTTCACTCTTCGCACAAATAGCAGGAAGCCTGCTGATAGTGCGTTGGTTAACGTTAACGCTTACGCAAAAGAGCATTTGCCCTGATGTCTGCGCGCTATGTTACCTGGAAGCGTTTGTGCAGTAAACCGGAACGGCAGTAAACCGTCCCGGTATGCGTAAGTTAACGTCTGGCGCGTACTACCTGATAGCGGCGAGTCAGATACTCAACCGGCGCGCTCCAGATATGCACCAGGCGGGTAAAGGGAAACAGCAGAAAGATCGTCATGCCCAGAATCAGATGAACACGATAAATCCACTCGACGCCATCCAGCCAGCGTGCGGCATTGCCCTGAAAAGTCACGATCGCCTGCGCCCACCCCACCAGCTTCATCATATCCACGCCATCAAGATGGCTCAGCGAGAAAAGAATCGACGTCAGGCCGAGCAGCGCCTGCACCAGCAAAATGGCGAGGATAAGGATATCGGCACCTGTGGAGGTGGCGCGGATTCGGGGGTTAAACAATCGACGTTTCAGCAGGATCAGCCCGCCCGCAAGGGTCATTACGCCAAATACACCGCCTGCCGCCATCGCCAGCTTCTGCTTGGCGGCAATGGCGAGAAAGGGTTCATAGACCCAGTGCGGCGTCAACAGACCAAACAGATGGCCGAAAAAAATGCCAATAATGCCGATATGAAACAGATTGGATCCCAGCCGCATGCCGCGTTTATCAAGCATCTGGCTGGAGGCGGCGCGCCAGGTGTACTGTCCGTAGTCGTAGCGTAACCAGCTGCCGATAAGAAAAACGGTGCCGCATAAATAGGGATAAATATCAAAAAACAGAATGTTGAGATAGTGCATTACTCACCTCTTCCCACTGACAAATCAAGATATTGCGGCGCCGGCTGCTGACTGAAGCGACGCTGGTGCTGCTGCGTCGCAAAGTCACAGGCGCTGTTGCCGATAAATTTCACCTGCTCCTCTTCCCAGATGGCATCCATAGCTTCGCGCGTGTCATCACGGATTTCATCGGCGACCTGTGACGCCACGCTGTCGCTGCGCAACGGGCTCTTCGCGACCTTAAGCAGCGCATCAAACAGCTCGCTGAAATCGCTGTTGCGCTCTTTCAATCGGCCGCCCAGCAGGGCGAGAATCGGGGCGATATCCTGCAAACCTTCGCGCGCGGCTGCCTCTTCCTGCTGGCTCAGATACTCCAGATAAAGCGGGAGATAATCGGGAAGCTCGCGGCAATCCAGCTGCAATCCCGCACGCTCGTACTGCGCCAGAAGATCCACCATCGCTTGTCCGCGATCGCGTGATTCCGCATGAACATGTTCAAACAGCAGCAGCGACGTGGCGCGGCCACGCTCGAAAATCGCGCACCACTCTGCCTGCTTATCGAGCACTTTTGCGGCGAGATAGCGCTCAACAAACGGCAGTAGCTCAGGTTGTTCCGCGCGAAACAGCGTCAGCAGCTCGTCGCGATTTTCCCACAGCGCGGCGTCCGGATATTCCAGCAGCAAACCTGCTGCTTTTAGCAAGCGCATCATTTACCTCCTTGACTGCCGATATCGATGGCATCGATGCGACGGCTGTTGAACAGGTTAAATTTGCTGTCGCTGCCGTGGCAGCCGTCGCCAAAGCTGAAACCACAGCCGTTGCGCTCCGGAAACGCTTCGCGCGCCAGCTCGCGGTGGCTGGAAGGGATGACGAAACGATCCTCGTAGTTGGCGATCGCCAGATAGCGGTACATCTCTTCAGCCTGTGCGACGCTTATTCCCGTCTCCTCCAGCGCGCGGACATCGCTGACACCTTCTACCTGTTGCGCCCGCTTATAGTGGCGCATCGCCATCATGCGTTTCAGCGCGCGCAGCACCGGCTCGGGATCGCCCGCTGTCAGCATATTGGCCAGATACTGAACCGGGATGCGTAAGCTTTCGACGTTGGGCAACAGGCTTTCCGGCTTTTTCAGCCCGCCAGCATCCGCCACCGACTGGATGGGCGACAGGGGCGGCACGTACCAGACCATCGGCAGGGTGCGATATTCAGGATGCAACGGCAGCGCCAGCTTCCACTCCATCGCCAGTTTCCACACTGGCGAAGCCTGAGCGGCGTCAATCACGCTCTGCGGAATGCCCTGCTTCAGCGCCTCTTCAACCACCCTGGGATCATAAGGATCAAGGAACACGTCGCACTGACGCTCATAAAGGTTATGTTCCCCCTCGGTGCTGGCAGCCTCGGCGATACGATCGGCGTCATAGAGCAGCACGCCAAGGTAGCGGATGCGTCCAACACAGGTTTCCGAGCAGACCGTCGGCATCCCCGATTCGATACGCGGATAGCAGAAAATGCACTTCTCCGATTTGCCGCTTTTCCAGTTGAAATAGATTTTCTTGTAAGGACAGCCGCTGACGCAGAGACGCCAGCCACGGCATTTGTCCTGATCGATCAGTACAATGCCGTCCTCTTCGCGCTTGTAGATGGCGCCGCTCGGACAGGTTGCTGCGCAGGCGGGGTTCAGACAGTGCTCGCACAGACGGGGCAGGTAGAGCATGAACGTATTCTCAAACTGCCCGTAAATCGCTTTCTGCATCGCATCAAAATTCTTGTCCGCCGAGCGCTTGCTGAACTCGCCGCCCAACAGTTCTTCCCAGTTCGGGCCGCCATGGATCTTATCCATTCGCTGACCGCTGATCAGCGAGCGGGGACGGGCCGTGGGCTGGCTTTTTCCCTCTTTGGCGCTATGCAGATGCTGGTAGTCGTAGGTAAAGGGTTCGTAGTAATCATCGATGCCGGGAACATCCGGGTTGGCAAAAATTTTCTTCAGCACGCCTACACGGTTTCCCAGTCGTGGTTCCAGTCGGCCATTGATTTTACGGATCCAGCCGCCGCGCCATTTTTCCTGATCTTCCCAGCTATGGGGATACCCCACGCCCGGCTTGGTCTCAACGTTATTAAACCAGGCATATTCCATGCCCTCGCGGCTGGTCCAGACGTTTTTGCAGGTTACCGAGCAGGTGTGGCAGCCGATGCATTTATCAAGGTTAAGGACCATGCCGACCTGTGAACGGATTTTCATTTCGCTGCCTCCTGAATCTGATCGCGGCCTTCATCGTCCAGCCAGTTAACGTGCTTCATTTTGCGCACCATAATAAATTCATCCCGGTTGGAGCCTACCGTGCCGTAGTAGTTAAAGCCGTAAGAGAGCTGCGCATAGCCGCCGATCATATGGGTGGGTTTCGGGCTGACGCGCGTTACTGAGTTATGGATGCCGCCGCGCATGCCGGTGGTTTCCGCGCCGGGGATATTGGTGATACGTTCCTGGGCGTGATACATCATCGTCATGCCTGCGGGAACGCGCTGGCTCACCACGGCGCGTGCCGTCAGCGCGCCATTGGCGTTGAACACTTCGATCCAGTCGTTATCCTCAATGCCGAGTTCCGCCGCATCCACCTCGCTTATCCAGACAATCGGGCCGCCGCGCGACAGGGTCAGCATCAGTAGGTTTTCACTGTAGGTGGAGTGAATGCCCCATTTCTGATGCGGCGTCAGAAAGTTGAGCGCTTTCTCTGGATAGCCGTTAGAGGGAATATGCGCCAGCTGCTGCACGCTGCGCGTATCTACCGGCGGACGATAGGCCACCAGGCTTTCGCCAAAGGCGCGCATCCAGGGATGATCCTGATAAAGCTGCTGACGACCCGACAGAGTGCGCCACGGGATCAGCTCATGCACGTTGGTGTAACAGGCATTGTAAGAAACATGTTCATCTTCCAGTCCCGACCAGGTGGGGCTGGAGATGATTTTGCGCGGCTGCGCCTGGATGTCGCGGAAACGGATCTTCTCTTCCTGTTTCGGACGAGCCAGATGGGTATGATCGCGACCGGTAAACTCGCCGAGCGCCTGCCAGGCTTTTACCGCCACCTGGCCGTTGGTCTCCGGTGCAAGGGCGAGGATCACTTCGGCTGCATCGATGGCGCTGTCGATCCGCGGCTGACCCTGCGCAACGCCTGTGGGTTTGGTGTAGTTAAGCTGGCGCAGCAGATCCACCTCTTTATCGGTGTTCCAGCTGATGCCTTTACCGCCGTTACCCAGTTGCTCCAGCAGTGGCCCCAGCGAGGTAAAGCGCTCATAGGTGGCGGGATAATTGCGCTGAACAGCAATAATATGCGGCGCGGTTTTGCCGGGGATTAGATCGCACTCGCCTTTCTTCCAGTCCTGAATCTCATAAGGCTGTGCCAGCTCTGCGGCGGAATCGTGTTGAATCGGCTGCAACACCACGTCGGTTTCTTCGCCCAGGTGGCCGGGCACCAGTTCGGAGAAGGTTTTGGCGATGCCTTTATAAATCTCCCAGTCACTTTTCGATTCCCAGGCGGGATCCACCGCAGCCGAGAGCGGATGAATGAACGGATGCATGTCCGAGGTGTTCATATCATCCTTTTCATACCAGGTGGCGGTGGGCAGCACGATATCGGAAAAGAGGCAGGTGCTGGACATACGGAAATCGAGCGTCACCACCAGATCGAGTTTGCCATCAAGCGCCTTATCTCGCCACGCCACTTCCTGCGGCATCAGCTCTTCATCCGTTAGCGGATCGCCCAGAATCCCGCTTTCGGTGCCGAGCAGGTAGCGCAGCATATACTCATGGCCCTTACCGGATGAGCCGAGCAGGTTGGAACGCCAGATAAACATATTGCGCGGATGGTTATTGCCGCCGTCGGGCTGTTCGCTGGCGAAGCGCAGCGCGCCCGATTTCAGCGACTGGACGGTATATTCCTGCGCGGAAAGTCCCGCTTTCTCTGCCTCGGCGGCAATTTGCAAAGGGTTAGCGTTAAGCTGCGGCGAGGAGGGGAGCCAGCCCATGCGCTCGGCACGCACGTTGAAGTCAATCAGCTGACCGGGGAAAGCATTGGCATCGGCCAGCGGCGACAGCAGCTCTCTGGCGCTGAGCTTCTCATAGCGCCACTGGCTGGAGTGGTTGTAAAAGAAGGAGGTGCTGTTCATCTGACGCGGCGGACGGTTCCAGTCGAGCGCAAAGGCCAGCGGCGCCCAGCCCGTTTGCGGACGCAGCTTCTCCTGGCCCACATAGTGCGCCCAGCCGCCGCCGGTCTGTCCCACGCAACCGCAGAAAATCAGCATGTTAATCAGACCGCGGTAGTTCATGTCCATGTGATACCAGTGGTTCATTCCGGCACCAACAATGATCATGGCGCGGCCATGGGTTTTATGCGCAGTATCGGCGAACTCACGGGCGATTTTGATGATGGCATCGCGCGGCACGCCGCAGATTTGCTCAGCCCAGGCGGGGGAGTAAGCTTGAACTTCGTCATAGCTGCGTGCGCAGTATTCGTCTTCAAGACCGCGACTCACGCCGTAATTTGCCAGCGTCAGGTCATACACCGACACCACACGCGCCTCGCTGCCGTCCGCCAGCGTGAGCTTTTTCACCGGCAGCTTATGCATCAGCACCGGCTGCTGCTTAACATGACGGAAATGGGGATGCTCTTCGCCGCCAAAGTAAGGGAAGCCGACCTCCACCACCTCGTCGTGCAGGCCCAGCAGGGAGAGATTCAGCTCGGTGTCGGCGCCCGCCGCCCGCGGCTCCAGATTCCATTTGCCTTTTTCACCCCAGCGGAAGCCGATGGAGCCATTGGGCACCACCAGTTCTCCCTGCTGGCTGCAGGCCACGGTTTTCCACTCCGGGTTATTCGCCTCGCCCATACCCTCGGTGAGATCGGCGGCGCGCAGCAGACGTCCCGGCGCAAAGCCGCCTTCAGCACGCGCTTCAAGCAGTACCAGCATCGGCATATCGGTGTAGTGACGCGCATATTTCAGGAAGTAATCGCTGGGATTTTTCAGGTGGAACTCATTCAGGATCACATGGCCCATCGCCATTGCCAGCGCGCTGTCGGTGCCCTGCTTCGGCGCCAGCCATTCGTCGCTTAGCTTCGCCACTTCCGAATAGTCGGGCGTGATCGCCACGGTTTTGGTGCCTTTATAACGCACCTCAGAGAAGAAGTGGGCGTCCGGCGTACGGGTTTGCGGGACGTTCGACCCCCAGGCGATGATGTAGTTGGAGTTGTACCAGTCGGCAGATTCCGGCACATCCGTCTGTTCGCCCCAGGTCATCGGCGACGCGGGCGGCAGGTCGCAATACCAGTCGTAAAAGCTCAGACAGGTGCCGCCGATCAGCGAGAGATAGCGGGTACCGGCGGCATAGGAGACCATCGACATCGCCGGAATCGGCGAAAAACCCGTGATACGGTCAGGCCCGCAGTGCTTGATGGTCCAGATATTGGCGGCGGCGATCAGCCTGTTCAGTTCTTGCCAGCTGGAACGAACAAAGCCGCCCTTGCCGCGCGCCTGCTTGTAGCTTTGCGCCTTTTCCGGGTCGCTGACGATAGCGTGCCAGGCATCAACGGGATCGCTGTGCTGCGCCAGAGATTCGCGCCAGAGTTCAATCAAACGTTTACGCACCAGAGGATATTTCAGGCGGTTCGCACTATAGAGATACCAGGAGTAGCTGGCGCCGCGCTGGCATCCGCGCGGTTCATGGTTCGGCAAGTCGGGACGGGTACGCGGATAGTCGGTCTGCTGGGTTTCCCAGGTCACCAGGCCGCTTTTCACATAGATTTTCCAGCTACAGGAGCCAGTACAATTCACCCCGTGGGTAGATCGCACGATCTTGTCATATTGCCAGCGCTGACGGTAGCTCTCCTCCCAGTCACGGTTGGTGTTATAGGTTTGTCCGTGATCCCCGGCGAAACTGTCAGCTTTCTGCTTAAAATAACGAAAGCGATCCAGTAGTTTACTCATTACTGTTCTCCTGACAGGGCACGGCTGGCCCTGTGCTTATTGATAAATTGCTCACAGCCTTAGCGGGCTTATTCAGGAAGCGCGGCGACGGCCATAGACCAGCCAGGTGGCGAAAAAACAGATCAGATAAAAAAGTAAGAAGATCTTCATCGCCCCGACCGGCGAACCGGTAAGCGCGAGCGACGTTCCAAAAGCTTTAGGAATGAAGAAGCCGCCTAACGCGCCAATAGCCGAAATAAACCCTAACGCTGCGGCGGTATCGGTAACGGCGATGCTCTGCGCCTGTTCCGGGCTGCCGCCTCCTTTCAGAATGCGCTCCAGCGTGAGCTGACGGAAAATAACGGCGATCATCTGGAAAGTGGAGCCGCTGCCGAGACCCGCTGTCAGGAAAAGTCCCATAAAGATCAGATAAAAACCGGCAAAGTTTCCTTCGCCGCTGCCCGGTAGCGTGACGAACAGCGCAAGGGTAAAAACGGCCATCAGAAAAAAGTTGATCAGCGTAACGCGCACGCCTCCCAGTTTGTCAGAAAGCATGCCGCCTGCGGATCGCGCCAGCGCGCCAAGAAAGGGGCCGAAAAATGCCAGTTTGATGATGTCGACGGCGGGAAATTGCGTTTTTGCCAGCATGGCGAACCCGGCGGAAAAACCAATGAACGAGCCGAAAGTGGCCAGATAAAGCATGCCCAGCAGCCATAAATGACCCTTTTTCAGCACCGGCAGCTGTGCTCTGAATGAAGCGCGAAATCCGGCAATATCATTCATACCAAACCAGGCGGCTAAGGTAGCGGCAGCAAGCAGCGGTACCCAAACCCAGGCCACATTTGCCAGCCAGAGCGATTCTCCCCCCGGCTGAACCGATCCCTGCATACCGGTAAAGGAGAACAGCGGCACCATGATCACGAACGGCGCCAGCAGTTGCATCACGCTTACGCCCAGATTGCCCAATCCGCCATTCAGGCCCAATGCGGCGCCCTGGCTTTTCTTCGGGAAAAACAGACTGATATTGCCCATGCTCGAGGCAAAATTGGCGCCAGCAAAGCCGCACAGCAAAGAGATAATGACAAAAATCCAGAAAGGCGTTGCCGGCGATTGAACGGCGAACCCGAGCCATACGCAGGGCAGAATAAGAATGACGGTACTGAGCACGGTCCAGAGCCGCCCGCCCATCACCGGCACCATAAACGAGTAAGGCACGCGCAGCAGAGCGCCAGAAAGGGAAGGCAGGGCAGTCAGTAAGAACAGCTGTTCGGTAGTGAAATTGAAGCCTACCCGATTCAGATTGACGGCAACCGTGCTGAACAGCATCCAGACACAAAACGCCAGCAGTAAAGCAGAGAGCGAAATCAGCAGATTGCGCCGGGCTATTTTTTTTCCCCGACGCTGCCAGAACTCGCTGTTTTCCGGATCCCATCCGGTAAGAACATAACGTTCATTTTCGTTATCTATAACCGACATTGTAACCTCTAAAATAGATTTAATATTTATGAGAAAATTTAGAGGTATGTTATGCAGGATGAGATAATAAAGTACTGAGGGAAATCAAAAAATAATTCGTTCCTCAAATCGAAAAAGAAAAAACAAAATTTTTAATCAAAGTGATTTTTTATCAACGACTTATACATATGATTCATCTTATTTAATCTAAAAAATGCTAATTTCTTATACCTAATAAGAGGTATTTCAATGATCAAGGTAAAAAAAAGTATTTTGCTCCTGAAAAAAATTCAGCTATTTATTTCTGCTTTTCAATGTCGTTGTTTTTATCATCATGATTCAATTTTAATTACCTGGTTTGTGACACTCATAAAGCGCTCCGGATAAAAGGAGCGCTTTTTTACATGACATATGATGATAAGAAACCAAAATCAGAAGGACAGGGTCACACCCGCATAGTAAGCGCGGCCGGGTTCGTTATAAGTAGAAGCACCATCATTTTCACGGTAAACGCGTTTGTCCAGCAGGTTGCTGATGCCTGCATTAGCGCGCAAATTTTTGGTGAGGTCATAGTTGATGTTAACGCCAAAAACAGAATAGGCCCCTACCTCACGGCTGGACATGGATCCATTTTCAGTACGGATTTCCGCATATTCACGCGGCTTCTGGCGCCCATACATTGTCCAGTTGAGGTTACCGGAGAACCTTTCCGTGACCTGCCAGTCGAGCATGGTGTTGATAGTATATTCAGGAATGATGGAGAGCGGATTGCCGGTTTCTTTGCTTTCTGACTTGAACATATAAGTGGCATTGGTGCGCCATTCCAGCGTATCGCTTACCAGCGGGAGGGTCAGGTTACCTTCCAGCCCTTCCACAACCGCTTTGCCGCCGTTTTCCCAACGGATAATATTGTAACCGTTTGAGGCAAATCCTACGCGATCGCTACCTGCAACGATTTTGTTTTTATAATCGTTGCGAAACCAGGTAATACCGGCAACGTATCCGTTGTTGCTGAACTCCAGCCCCAGTTCTTTGTTCACGCTGATTTCCGGGTCAAGATCCTCATTACCCAAAAGGTAACAGCTGCCGCTGGTAATGCCGACCGGGCAACCGTTGCCGC
Organism: Pantoea osteomyelitidis; assembly: GCF_044342975.1. Lineage (NCBI taxonomy): Bacteria > Pseudomonadati > Pseudomonadota > Gammaproteobacteria > Enterobacterales > Erwiniaceae > Pantoea > Pantoea osteomyelitidis. Next base: position 73,479 of record NZ_JBGFSN010000010.1, on the reverse strand, counting down.
GCGTCGAAAGCAGATAGCCTTCGGTTGACTGATAAAGGTTGGGAGCTTTGAAAGCACGGGCGATACCCGCTTTCAGCGTGAAGTGATCGCCCAGAGCCTGCGAAATGTTCAAGCTCGGACTCCAGTTAGCGCCAAAAGTGTCGTGATAATCGAAACGTAGGCCGGGGATCACTTCTGTACTGTCGGTGGCAGCAATGTTGTCTTCAAAATAGAGAGAACTCAGGGTCGCACTGTTTTTACTGTTGCGTCCTGAGGCGTCGCCGCTGGTGTCACCAATGATCACGCCCGATGCGTTGGTCGCAAGCATCGACGCCGGATCGTTGAGCTTATCGCGGTTCCATTCCGCGCCGAGCGTGACGGTTTGTTCACGCACGATATCCAGCGGGAAGCTGACTTCGCCATTAGCCCGAAAGTTTTCCAGACGACTGGTAGAGAAATCTGTGCTGTTGATTCTTCCCTCAGTGCTGCCGGCGGTGCCTTCCTGCAAGCGGGTATTGTTGGTTTTTTCGTAATTAAAGCTCAGCTTTGACTGGCCCCAATCCCAGATGCCGTTATGCACCAGGCCATAACTCTGGCGATAGAGCCGGTTGGTTTCATCGCCATAGAGTGACTGGATCAGCGGAATGTTTCCGCCGTTGCTGTACTGGGTATCTCCCGCATAGATATTGCCCTGGCGGCTATAACCATATGTAAAATCGATAATTTGCAGCGGCGTGAGCTTCCAGGATAACACGGCGTTAATGTCTTTATTACGGACGCCTTCGCGCCCGGCCGCGTAGCTGCCGTTTTCAGCGGTGTTGATGTCGAAAGCGTCAGCGTCGGTTTTGTTAACGTTACCGTACAACCGCATCGTCAGCGCGTCGCCCGCCAGCGGACCGCTCAGATTAAAATTGGCGCGTTTGGTCGCGCCTTCTTTATCATCTTCCGGCTGGTTAGTATAAAGCGAAAGCGATCCGTGCCAGTCATTGGTCGGCCGTTTGGTAATGATGTTTACCACACCGCCTGCTGCGCCGGAGCCGTAACGCGCGGCGGCGGGACCGCGTATCACCTCAATGCGTTCCACCATTTCTGGCGGCACCCAGTTTGTGTCGCCGCGCGAGTCACGTTCGCCGCGCCAGCTGTAACGCACAGAGTTGCGTGAGGTAACGGGAACGCCATCAATCAAAATCAGAGTATTTTCGGGGCCCATACCGCGAATATCAATTTGTCGGTTATTGCCGCGGCTGCCGCTGGCGCTATTGCCGCTAAGATTGACGCCGGGCATTTTGCGAATGATGTCAGAGAGATCGTTAACAGGCGGGTTCTTTTCTATGTCCTGTGCCGTAATGGTGGAAACGCCGGGTTGCTGTTTCAACTCCTGTTCAGCAGTAACAAGCATTGTCTCACTGTCGGCCAGCTTTTCAGTTTCTTCTTCACCTGCGCCAAAGGCAGAGGTACTTAACAGACCAGCCATCAAAAACGCGAAAGGGTGTTTCCGGACACATGTATTTACATCCACTTGAAAAATCTCCCTGTTACATTAACGATTGTAAGTAAATGCGTATGATAATGATAACAATTATCATTGTATATAAATTCTCATTCACATTTACATTGCTGGACAATTGGTCAGAAAAGGGACGAAATACGCTTGCGAGCTAAGTTGATACAAACGGGTGCATGGGTTGAGGAAAATGCCAAAAAAGAGACGTATGCGCGTTTTGATGACTCCAGACTTAATAGATCTGGAGTCATCAAAATTGAAAAGCTATCATGGCTGCGCATCGATATGATCCGTCAGGGCGATCAACAGGCAAATTTCGGCAAAAGCGGATGAAAAAGCGTGAGCAAACAGGTTTCAGCAGCAACCAAAAATCAGCAACAAGTGACAACGTCACATAATGTTGGTCGCCATGTAATGCTTTGGCTGGAAGAGGTGCGTCAGATGCCGCTGGCCGACCTGGATAATTTTGGTGAGCAGGGCAGCGTTGAGCAGGTGATGAAGGTGTGGGTAAAGCTATCGCTGCTGGTAACGCGCCGTCGACCGGAGATTGCTATCTCCTCATTACTTAAGCATGTACTGCCAGCGATCGGTGCAATTCCGTTAAATGAAATCAACCGATTACGTCTGAACCGACTTTATAACGTCTTGATCGCCGACGGTAAAATTGATGAGGCGAAACGCGTTTTTGCGCTGACCAAACAATTTTTATCCTGGGCGGAAATACAGGGTTATATCGATCATTCTCCTGTTGCCTCAATGAAAAAACGTGATGTTGGCGGGCGCGCCACGCCGCCACGTTCACGCCAGCTGACTGATGCGGAAATCTGGGTTTTCTGGCGCGGCCTTGATGAGTGGAATATCAGCGCGCAGTGCCGCTGGGCGCTGCGTCTCTGCCTGGCCAGCGCACGTCGGCCAGATGAAGTAGTGCTGGCGAAAAAGGCTGAATTCGATATCCGTCTTGGTTTATGGAAGCAGGGAACGCGGAATAAATCCCAGCGTGAGCATACCCTGCCAATTTCACCGCTGATGCAAATCTGTATCGGGCAGCTTATGCATCATAGCCCCGCTGAATCGCCCTGGCTGGTACCCTCGCCGCAGGATGCGCAACAGCCGATTTCCAAAGGCGCGATTACTCAGGCGCTGCGCCGTATGGTGCGCGCCGAGCGCGGACTGGGCATTGAGCCATTTACCACGCGCGATTTACGCCGTACCGCCCGTTCAAAGCTGGCTGCGCTGGATGTTCCAAACGACGTCGCGCGTAAAATTATGAACCATGCGCTGGAAGGGATCGATCGGGTTTATGATACGCATGATTATTTGCCGCAAATGAAGCAGGCGCTGCAACGTTATTCCGATACGCTGCAACAGATTATCAGTCAGGAAAGTTATTATCAGCTAATGCACCGGTATGAAGGGGAGCAATTGCAACTACCTGAAAATGCCATTCTTTATATGACGAAATAGATTAGTAGTTCTGTTATGTCAGAAATTCTTAATGTTATCAATTTGTATTAACAGAGTTTTTAATTTTCTTTCTGATTATATTCAAGATAAATGAAAGAAGGCAGGATGCTGCAGAACAGGTATCATTGATAGGTCTATAGAATGTTGTAACTAGGTTAGCTATCCTATAATAAATCCCTTCTCTTCCAGATTCTCGTTAAACCCTATTGCAGAAAGCGCTTCGAACCGCAATGCGCTCAGTTAATGGTGCAAAACTTTCTTGCGGCTCCAAAATCCTGACAAGTTCTTTAATAAACTTTTACACCGGCAATAAAAAAAATTATAGTTCTCATTCGCATTTAAACTTGCATGCAGAACGCGGGTTTTATGCTGTCAGCGAGTTTGTGTAACCCAGCTGGCACGCGTTGTGATCGACACTGACCTCGGGCCACATTGGCTACAGGGAAACCGGCTCAGACAGCTCGTCATCGCTAACTTAACTATTGATAAATAATAATATAACTGGAGGCAGGATGTTGTTTTTTGCCAGGGGGAATCGCGTGAGCGATATCGCAGCAGTGAGAGTTACTACGCCTTACTCCGTCGTTGCCGCGCTGGTCGCCGTTGCGCTGCAGGCGCCGCATGCTTTTGCAGCTGAAACCACCAATAACGAACAGCAAACCTTGACGGTGGATGCCTCGGCAGAAAGCAACAGCGACAGCGCCGCAACCGATTACAGCGTGCCGGTCACCGGCGCGGGCACGAAAATGCCGCTGGTTTCGCGCGATATTCCTCAGTCTGTTAGCATTATCAGCAAACAACGCATGGAAGATCAGCAGCTGCAATCGTTGAGTGACGTCTTAAACAACACCACCGGCATCACGCAAAGCGTGGCTGATCTGGACCGCAAAAATTACTACTCACGCGGCTTCCTGATTGATAACTATATGGTTGACGGCATTCCAACCACCTTCCAGACGCAATGGAATCTGGGCGATGCCGATACTGATAGCGCTCTGTATGAGCGTATTGAAATTGTACGCGGCGCTACCGGTCTGATGACCGGTGCCGGCAACCCGTCAGCTTCCGTGAATATGGTGCGCAAGCACGCCGACAGCCGCGAATTTACCGGTGAAGTCTCCGCCACTTACGGCAGCTGGAATAAACAGCGCTACGTGGCCGATATCTCGACTCCCCTGAGCGAATCGGGCAACGTGCGTGGCCGTCTGGTTGCCGGTTATCAGGATAACAACAGCTACGTTGAGCGTTACGGCGCAGATAAAGAATTTATTTATGGCGTGGTAGATGCCGATCTGACCGATTCCACCACGCTTTCTGTTGGCTACGAGTACCAGGAAACCAACACCGACAGCCCGACCTGGGGCGGCGTGCCGCGCTGGTATACGGACGGCAGCAAAACCGATTTTCGCCGTGGTTTTAACACCGCGCCTGACTGGGCTTATAACGATCACGAGAGCAAAAAACTCTTTGTTAACCTGAAGCAGAGCTTCAACAACGGCTGGCAGCTCACCTTAAACGGCACGCACAACGAAACCTTCCTCGACAGCCAAATGCTCTACATCGACGGCTATTTCGATAAAACCACCGGAGCAGGCGTTTCTGCTTATCCTGATTATCCTGTGGTGGGCGGGACGGGCTATAACACCGGAAAGCGCAAAGTGGATGCTGTCGATACGTTTGCCAGCGGCCCGTATCAACTGTTTGGTCGCCAGCATGAATTGATGGCGGGCGTGAGCTACAGCAAGCAGCAAAACACCTACTACGGCACCTTTGATAACATTTCCTCGGCGATGCTCGGGGACTTCAATACCTATAACGGCAACTATGCTGAAACAGAGTGGGGCGAACGCAGCCTGTCGCAGGATGATACTATCCGTCAGCAATCCGCTTACGTGGCGACCCGCCTCTCGCTGGCGGATCCGCTGCACCTGATCCTCGGTGCCCGCTACACCCGCTGGAACGCCAATACCCTAACGGAAGAGACCGAGAAAAATAACATCACGCCATACGCAGGCCTGGTGTATGACATCAATGATACCTGGTCTGCCTATGCCAGCTACACCTCGGTATTCCAGCCGCAAACCTATCGCGACATTAACGGCAGCTACCTGTCGCCGCAGGTGGGTAAAAACTATGAGGCGGGCCTGAAATCCGACTGGTTTAACAGCCGTCTGACCGCCTCGTTCTCTGTGTTCCGCATCGAACTGGATAATGTGCCGCAAAGCACCGACCGTATTATTCCGGGTTCTACCGACACCGCTTACGAAGGTGTTGATGGTACGGTGAGCAAAGGCGTTGAGTTTGAAGTCAACGGCGCGCTGACCGACAACTGGCAGATGACGTTTGGCGGTACCCGCTATATTGCGGAAGATGGCGATGGCGAGGCGGTAAACCCCAACCTGCCGCGCTCACAGCTGAAGTTGTTCACCAGCTATCGTCTGCCGATGCTGCAACAACTGACGCTGGGCGGTGGCGTTAACTGGCAGAACAAAGTCTGGAATGATGCCAGCGCGCCGGAAGGGAACGGCACCTGGCGCGCAGAGCAGGGCAGCTTTGCGCTGGTTAACCTGTTTGGCCGTTATCAGGTGACCAAACAGCTGACGCTCCAGGCGAACGTGAACAATCTGTTCGACAAAAAATATGATACCAGCGAACTCGGCAGCTATATCGTTTATGGCGAGCCGCGAAACGTCTCAGTCACCGCCAGCTACAGGTTCTGATGAAAATATAATGGCTCCGTTGCGGAGCCATTTTTTGCCGCCAGGCACTTATGCCGTCAGCCGCTGGTCAACGCGATAGCGAAAAAGGTGAACGCTGTCGAGACAGGCAGCAAATTGCGGGTGATCCGGATTTATCAGCACATTTTTGTCTACCGGCACAATGGCGGAGGGCACCATCAATCCGACCGAAGCATGGCTCCGGAACCACTGGCTGCCCAGTTTTTTACTCGCTGAGACGGGTACCGCAGCCTGCCAGTTCTCGGGGTAATGTTCAGCAGAGAGTTCAAGAATCAGCCGGTCAGGGATCTCGATGCTGATCAGTGCATGGGTTTTCAACACCGCTTCGCTTTTTACATGCACCAATACTTCCAGATTGCACAAGGAGGGGCAGGTTGAGAGATAAATCATCGGCGTGCCGATCTCATTCCAGCGCGCCAAAGGATTGCGCGCAGCGCCAACGCCATTCCACGGGTCGTTAAGGTACTTCCCTGCACACAAACGATACAAAATCACATCACCACTCCGTTTTGAATCCCTTCCAGCACGCTCATCACATCCCGCGCGCCTGACTCGCTGCCCAGCGCCTGATTGGGGGTCTCTCCCGCCAGAATAGCGAGCGGCGTTCTCATCCAGTGCAGCACCGCCTGCTCATCCCATTGAAACACTTCCATCGCAAGGTCATACACCACAGCATAACGCGCAACGGCTTCGCTCTCATTTTGCGACAGACGTTCCTGTTTCATCCGTCTGGCCAGCGTGCGCTCGGTTAATCCCAGGGTTTTGATAAATTCTGTGCGGCTCATGCCCGCCGCGTTGCCGACCACATCCAGCACTTCGGTCTTTAATCCACTCTTTAACTCAGCACGCAGAGACTGACCATGCGTGAGCATGTCGATAAGCGTAACCTGAGGCACATCATTTCTTTCAGGGATAAACAGGCGCATAACACCTCCACTACTGACATTTGGCTTTATTATAAATGACAAATGGCAGATTAAAAAGCCAGCGATAAAGAATGTAGACTACACTCACCGCGAGCAGGGTTTTCTTCTCTCAATTAAATAAGCATCAGGCAGATCATATTCACGGGTGAAGCATGAAAATACGCTTTCTTTCAGCCAACGAGCACAAGCTGAGCGAAGTCCGTCAAATCCTTGAGCCGGTTGGGGTAGAAGTGATCCCCATCGCGCAGCGCATTGAAGAGATTCAGACCGAGAATGAGGTCGAACTGGTACGTGACAAACTGACCAAGGCTTTCTCTATGATTGGCCGCCCGCTTTTTGTCGAGCACACCGGCCTTTATCTCGACGGTTTGAACGGTCTGCCCGCAGGACTGACGCGCATTTTCTGGGACCGTCTGGAGGCCGATCGCTTTACGGCTCTGGTACAGGGGCTGGACAGCCAGTGCGTCACAGCAAAAACCGTGCTCGGCTACTGCGATGGGCGCAAGATGTATCAGTTTGAAGGCCAGCTGCGCGGAACCATTGCTAAACATCCGGCAGGACCGCGCGAGTTTCAGTGGGACTGTGTGTTTATTCCGCAAGGGCATGCGCAAACATTTGCCGAGATGGGCGATCTGAAAAATGAGATCTCAATGCGTCGGCTGGCGCTTGACCAGTTTGCCGCCTTTTTGAAAACGTCTCGAGGCCTGGCATGAAACCTGAACTGAAACGCGCCTACGACGCCGGTAAACTGATTCTGTTCGCCGGTGCGGGCATCTCCCGCAACCTCGGTTTACCTGAGTGGCATGAGCTGATCGCCCATCTGGCAAATGAGCTGGGCTACGATCCAAAAATCTTCAACGCCTACGGCACCCACCTGTCGCTGGCGGAATATTACAAGCAGAAAAAGGGATCGCTTGGGCCGCTGCGTAGCTGGATGGATCGTGAATGGCATCGCCCGGATATTGATGTTCGCACCTCAGAAATCCACACCCTGATTACTCAGGGTAATTTTTCCCGCATCTATACCACCAATTACGACCGCTGGCTGGAGATGGCGCATGAAGCGCATGGCGTTCCTTACAGCAAGGTCGCCAATGCCGCCGATCTGGTGGCGTTAACCGAACATAAGCGTCATATCATTAAGCTGCACGGCGATTTTGATGATGACACCTCGATTGTTCTGGATGAGAGCAGTTACTTCGAACGCCTCTACTTTGACTCTCCGCTGGATATCAAACTCACCCATGATGTGATGGGCAACTCGGTGCTGTTTATTGGTTACAGCATCAGCGACTTCAATATTCGCCTGCTTTTTTATCGTCTGACCAAAATGTGGGGCCGTACCGGACTTGCCTCGGCGCGTCCGAAATCTTATCTGTTCACCAACCGCAACAATCCGGTCGCCAAAGAGGTGCTGGGGCAGTGGGGAATCGAGATGATTGTGTCGGAAGAGGACGATCCGCGTAAAGCGTTGACGGAGTTTCTTGAACAGCTGATCGCCTGAGCTTGATAATGTCTGATACAAATCTGCGCCTTTCTAACCGCAACGGCCTTAATCTGACTATACTTTTCTCTGAAATAAGACGTTAAAAACCTTTGGATGATATTTGGCACAGGAATCAGTGAAATGAAGATCGTCTGTTTGGGTTGGGGATCGCTGATTTGGGAACCGAAAGCGCTGCCTGTCGCAGAAGAGTGGCATAACGATGGTCCAAAGTTGCAGGTGGAATTTTCACGCATCGGCGATGGCGGGGAGCTTTCCACGGCCATCTGCCTGAATGCGCCTGAAGTGCCGGTTTACTGGACCCGGCTCGCGACCAACACGTTAGGAGAGGCCTGCGAAGCCCTGCGTCAGCGCGAGCAGATCCCGGATTATCGCCAGGATGGTATTGGCGTCCTGCTGGTTTCAGCCGCGCCGGTGGGCAAACTGGCGGAATGGGCAAAAGGCAGAGAGATCGACGCCATTATCTGGACCGCGCTACCGCCGCGTGTGGATCATATCGAAGGACGCATTCCCTCGATTGAAGAGGCGTTGGCCTACCTTGACGGGCTGCGTGGAGAAACGCGCGAACATGCTCGTCATTACATTGAGCAGACTCCGGAGCAGATCGATACTCCTTACCGGCGCGTTATCGCTCAAACGCTGGGCTGGCACAGGTAAGCGTGACGTGGTCTATAGCATTCCCGCAGCCCATCAAGCTTTTACGAAACAGCGATGTTAGCCACTTTTCACCCCATAGCGGGATTTTTTACAATCGGGTGCAAAGATAAAACAGAATTGTAATATTCCTGCAGGAAGTGAGTTAACAGACGATGCAAGGACAATGACCACAAAAGAGCAGCAGACAAAATTACGTAAGGCCACGGCGAATGATGTGGCGAAGCAGGCAGGCGTTTCTAAATGGACGGTATCGCGCGCCTTTATTCCGGGCGCATCGATTTCCGGACGCGCACGCGAAAAGGTGCTGGCCGCCGCGCAAAGCCTGGGATACCGGCCTAACCTGCTGGCACGTAGCCTGTCGCAGAAGCGCACGCATATCATTGGCGTAGTGATTGATGAGCTGAAAAATCCCCATTCGGCAATGATGCTGGATGAAGTGACGCAGCAGTTACAGGCACGCGGCAAGATGGCGCTGCTGCTGAATATCACGGCGGGCGATAACTACAAAGCGGTGCTGGCAATGGCCGATCAGCTGCAGGTAGATGGCATTCTTTTTCTCGGCACGTTACTAAGTGATGAACTGATCGCCGTCGCGCAGGATCTCCATCATATCCCGCTGGTACAGGTGTGCCGTAATTCCAGTGATACGGATATTGATGTAGTTAACGTTGATGGTTATCAGGCGGGCAAAACCATCGCCGCGTTGCTGCTGGAACAGGGATTTCAACGCTTCGGTTATATGAAAGGCCCGGATACCCCATCGAACCACCTGTTGCGCAGCGAGGGTTTTCAGGACGGCCTGATGGCGCAGCAGATCCCGCTGACGCTGCAACTCACGGCTGGCAGCTATGACCGTCAGGCGGGTTACCGAACAATGGCGCGCTATCTCGCCAATAGTGCGCCGCAAGCGCGTGTTGAGGCGATATTTTGTGAAAATGACATTCTGGCTATCGGCGCGCTGGAGGCGTTGCGGGAAGCGCACGTGAGCGGGATAGGAATAGTGGGTTTCGATGATATTGATGAAGCCAGCGCTCCCGCCTGGCAGCTGACCAGCTATAGCCAACGTATCGACAGGCTGATTACCGAGGCGTTGAACCGCCTCATTGAAGGAAAAGCCAGCGACGCTGGCGCATGGTCTCAGGGGGAACTACGCATCAGGCGCTCTCACCTGAAAAGATAATAGTGTTGCAAGGAGGAAAGATGAAGTTGTCATTACATGGCGTATCAGTCTGGCACAGCAATGTCGTTACGCAGTTGCGCATTGCCCACGAAACAGGATTTGACGGCGTTGAGCTGCTGCCGGAACATCTGTTTCGCTACCTCGACAATGGCGGCAGCTTTGCGGCGCTTCGGCAGCTGATGGAGAAATATCAGGTTAAGATCACCTGTATCAACGCGCTGAAACCCATTGGCCGCCATGAAGCTGCTGAGCGAGCCGCACTGATGCAGGAAGCGGAAAAAATCTGCCATGCAGCGGTTGAGTTGGGTTGCCCGGTCGTGCAAATCATGGCGCTGACTGAACTCGATCACCTCAGTGAAGAGGCGCGTAATCGCATTCTGCTGGAGAACATCTGCGCCATTGCCGATATTGGCAAACCGTTGGGCCTCAAGTTCCAGATTGAGGTAGTTGCCTTTACCGCTTTTAACTCTTTACAGCAGGCGTTGGACCTTATCCGCCAGAGTGGTAAAGATAACGTCGGCGTGGTGATTGACTTCTGGCATCTGCACGCGAGCGGCAGAACGCAACCGGAAGAGGTTGCTGCGATGGATAAGCGTTTGATTTATGGCGTGCATTTTTGCGACGGACGAGCCGCGCATCCCGGCGAAGCCTGGGACGAGCAGGTACAGCGCAACTATGCGCCAGGCGAAGGCGACGTGGATATCCCGGCCTGGGTCAAAGCGGTAAAAGCTACCGGCTATGATGGCGTCTGGTCGCCTGAGTTGCTTAGCCCACGTAACTGGGAGCACGATCTCCGGGATACTGCGCGCGACAGTTACGAAAGTATGAAAAGCGAAATTATGGCATAAAGCCGCCATCGCACGCGATAAAGTAATGTCCTCAGACCCGTTGCCTACGGCAACGGGTCTGAGGACACAAACTTGCCTTGCGCATCAATGATCCGTTCGCCTTGAGATCTTTCCCCACCGCCGCAATTTTATTGCCGCGTATCATGCTTCCCCCGTTATGAAGCGGCGCTTTGCAGTTGCTGAATCGCCCACAGCGCCAACGCATGATCTTCTGACGAAGGCAGACCACTGACGCTTGCCGCGCCAATGATACAGCCTGATTCATTCAGCAGCGGGAAAGCGCCGCCGTGGTCGCAATATTCCGCCTGATTAATCCAGGGCTGCGCCGCCATCCGCTCACCCTTTTGTTGATTAATCACTTCAAGGTAGAGAGAGGAGTGGCTACAGCGCAAAACGCTGTTGCGTTTGCGCTTTATCCATTCAAGGTTTTCTGCACTGGAACCGGGCAGCGCCGCGATAAAAAGCACTTGTCCGAAAGCATAAACCTCAAGAGCAACCGGCGCGCTGAGCGCCATAGCACGAGTATGCATATGCAGACCCAGCTGCCAGGCTTGTCGGAAATCAAAATGGGCGAGGCGGCTATCCGCTTCTTGCTGTAATAGCAGGTCAGCGGAAAGGGGAGAGGGCATGACAGGCTCCTTAAATGAAATTAATTTTTCATTTAAGATAGTAGTAAAATAAATATTACGCTCAGGCTTTTATCCTGTCTGGCCGGGAAAGAAATCTGATAATAAGCGTAACCGTTTTGCCCGAGCTGAAGCAGAAGCAAAAAGAAATGGCGAAGAGTACTATAAAAAAAATCCCGGAGTGATATACTGTATATAATTACAGTATAGGAGGTGAATGATGGCTGTTGAAACAAAATTTGTTGTCGTCAGAAAAGGTGAAGAGAAAATGACATTTGCCAGCAAGAAAGAGGCGGACGCCTACGACAAAATGCTCGACATGGCAGAAGCGTTCACCGACTGGCTGTTACAAAGCGAGCTGCAGATGGATGAAGTTCAGGCGGAAAACTTCGGTCTCTATCTGGCTGAGCAGAAAGATGCCGTGCAGCATATTCTGCGTACCAGCAAACTGCCTGACGCAAGCAGCGAACAGCCTGCGCTGGAGAATGCCGATAAGGCAGAGTCTGAAGAGACGAGCAGCGGCAAAAAAATCAGAGCGGTGAAAGCAGCCTGATCGCCTTGTGATCTGAATCGTGACGAGACGCCGTAAGCGGGAAACTGCTTACGGCGTTTTCTTATCTGCCCTGTTTAACATTATCTTTGCCGGGCGAGCGGATTACGGCGCGTAATGAGCAATCAGCTGTGCAGCGATCTCCGTCAGGTTTTTGCCGATAAAGGTCGGCTGTGGCCCCACCGGCAGCACGGCATTGTTTGGACGCAGAATCAAAGCCGCATCCCAGCCCGCCGCTCTGGCGCCAACGATATCCCAGCTGTGACAGGCGATCAGGCAGAAGCCCTGCGGGTTATCGTCAACCTGTGACTCTACGTCGCGGTAGGTTTTCAGCGCCGGTTTGAACGCTTTCGAGCGATCGTCAACGCTGAGCGCCTTTTCGAAAACGTGCACGATACCGGCATTTTCCAGCTGAGCATTTTGCGTTGCTGAAGCATTATTGGTCAGGGTAAACATTCGGAATCCCTGCTGCTGTAAGCAGGTCAACGCTTCGCTTACTTCCGGGTGCAGCGGCAGCGATTTCATTAAACGCTGAAGCCGCTCAATATCTGCCTCCGTCACCGGCACGTCAGCGATATCAGCCTGCATTTTCAGCGTGGCGGCTCCCAGCTCGCCAAACGGCAGATAGTGATCGATCAGAGATAGCGACTGAGAATAGAGAATCGTCTGTGCAAACCATTCCCGCATCGCCTGGGGCGAACCCAATGTTTCGGCAAAAAAGGGCGTTAACGCCTCGATATCCAGTAGGGTTTCGTTAACGTCAAAAACTAAGGCGGGAAGCGTTTTCATCAAGAGCTCCTGAAAGCAAGGGGTTTACAGCTATTGATTTTAGAGCAAACCGGCAGGGCTGGCGTTTTTGTCGGAAACGGGAGGCGCATCCGGGCGTACAGGCAGGAATCTGCCATGCTATGCGAAATCTTATCGGAGAGAGACGATGTATGACGATATGGTGTTAATCGCCGGAGCAGGTCCGACCGGGATCTGGTTAACACCACTGATAAAGCCTTTAGCCTGATTAGCGCTAAAAACAGCGTCGCGGGCGTGTTCCGCACGCGCTTATTTCCTGTTTTCGCCGGTACCCTTTATCACTCTTCTACGTTGCAACAGGGATTGTTTCGCATCATGTCGCAAATCCGCCTGAACTACCGGCGCTCGCCGCTCTGTGAGGGCAAGGCAGGGGAAATTTGTGGCGGGGACCGGCTGCCGTGGATAAAAATTCAGAATGGGAATAATTACGATTCTTTGAAACAGATGCGCTGGCAGTTGCATCTTTACGGCGAAGCCACGCCCGAATTATACCGCTGGTGCGCTGAAGCTAATCTTCCACTTTCCATTTTCAGCTGGACAGCCAGTCATCGTCAGCAGTATCAGCAAGATAATGACCGGTGCCAGGAGGCCGCACAGGTTCACGATATTGTGATTTGAGGTCTGCCAGCACAGCATCCAGCGCCCGAAGATTTCCATGGATATCTGCAATTATCGCAAGCTTCATGCTACTTTTTTAAGCTATTCGTGGGAAGTGGCGCAACAATTTTGACAACAGAAATTTGCAGCGGCGCAGTGATGGGTGCAGGTAGTGTGGTTACAACGCCTGTGCTGGTGAAAGGAGTGTATGCAGGGAATCCCGCCAGGCTTTTGAGAAGGCTTTAAGCATTATCTTTACAAACGCCTGTCTACACGCATGTTCAACTTATGCCATCAACATCTGCTTATCGCTCGTAGCAGTCGTCAAACATCTCGCGAACATGATAACTTAGCCACTCTATCATAATGCGCATAATATGCATTATGTTAAATAATAATGCGAGAACGCCCCGCCGGGATTGAGCGGAATAATACCTGCCAGATAGTTTTAACAGGTAGTTATTCTACTGACCAATAATCGAAACTACCCGATATGTATTTCTCTCTGCCTCGTTACGTTTTCACCATTCTGAATAAATTTCGCATTATTCGATAAATTCTTTTTCGGTTCCCTGTCAAAAAAATGCTAAGTTGTGCGCCCTCAGGCGTCAGTAGCGCCTGATATCCGCGTACTTTCTAAACAATTTTAAAAATAACAGGTTAACACAACGTGAATAAAGCACTGCCATTAGCGGTATTTGCAGCTCTTTCTGCAAATTCTGCCTTCGCCAGTTCCGGGCTGGAAAACAATGGATTTATTGAGGACAGTCATCTTAATGTCCTGCTCCGCAATGCGTATATCGACCGTGACTATAAAGCGGATGGCGTGCGCGATCGTGATGAGTGGGGACAAGCCGTTATCGCTACCTATACTTCCGGCTTTACCCAAGGCCCGGTAGGATTTGGCGTGGACGCAATTGGCCAGTACGCTGTGCGTCTGGATGGCGGCCGTGGACGCAGTGGCGCGGGCGGTATCGACTTTTTTGCTCAGGATAATGATGGACGTGCCCGGTCCGATTTAGCCAAATTTGGCGCAACGGCAAAAATGCGTTTTTCCAATACCGTTCTGAGTTACGGCACGCAGCGTCCTGTCCTGCCAATTCTTTACGCTGATGATTCACGTCTGCTGAATGAAACCTTTACCGGTTTTATGTTGGATTCAAAAGAGATCGACGGACTTGATGTCAGCGCCGGTTATTTTACCGCTGAGCAGCAGAAAAGTGACGACAGCCATGACACCGGACTAAACAGTCTGAGTTTCGCTGGCGCCAGCTATCAGTTTAACGATCGGTTCAGTGGCGCTTTTTACGCGTCAAACGTCCAGGACGTATTAAACAAACAATATCTGGGAATGAAATACCAGCAGCCCGTTGCAGGCGATCAAACCTTCGCGCTGGACTTTAATGGTTATAACTCCCGCCTCGATCAGGAATACGCTGAAAGTCAGGCCACCGGCCGCAGCAACACCATCTGGAGCCTTGCCGCCAGCTACGTGTGGGATATCCACACCTTTAAGCTCGCTTATCAGCAGAGCAGCGGCAGTACGGGTTACCATTATGGCGGCTACCGCAATCAGGGCGGTATTGGCGACGGCGGCAACACCATCTGGCTGGCGAACTCCTACTGGTCAGACTTTAACGGTGAAGATGAGCGCTCCTGGCAGCTGGCTTATTCCGTCGATCTCGGCGGCGTAATGCTTCCCGGCCTGAGCTATGACGTCGCTTATGTGCGTGGCGATAACATCAAAACCTCAGCCACCAGCAATGGTCATGAACATGAATTCTTTAACCAGATTCAGTACAAAGTTCAGGATGGCCTGGCCAAAGATTTAAGACTGAAACTGCGTTATTCCGTTCTGCGCGTCTCTTCGGATGCGGCTGATTACAATGTCGGTGGTAATGAAATCCGCGTCTACGTTGAATATCCTTTCGGTCTTTTTTAAAAAGATTATTGATTCACGTTCGGCAGTAAATAGAAATCTCTGATGTAAACCGTGGCGGATGCGTCCGCCACGGTTTAATACCCCCACTCTGCCATTGCGATTTTTCCCCTGCTAAAAACAGTTGCGCCGTTTAGTTTCTGCCAGGCCATCCGGCTTAAAGTGATCTCCATCACTGTTTTGTAAACGGTAAAACCGTGAGATAGAGGTTACGCATAACAAAACAGGGCAGAATTGAGATGAACGACCTTTTTAACTTGCATAACAAACGGATATTAGTGACCGGCGCCGCTCAGGGCATCGGTTTTATTATGGCTCGCGGTCTGGCGCAACAGGGTGCAGAGATCATCATCAACGGCACCAACGCAGAGCGGGCAGAAAAGGCCGCGATACAATTACGCGACGAGGGTTTCAAAGCCCATATTTCCCTGTTTGATGTCGCAAATGCCGGCACGGTGGAGCAGGCAATCGAGGATATTGAAAATAACATCGGCCCGATTGATGTGTTATTCAACAACGCAGGCATTCAGCGCCGACATCCCTTTGTCGAATTTCCGCTTAATGAATGGAACGACATTATCGCCACCAACCAGACCGGCGTCTTTATCGTTTCGCAATGCGTGGCGAGAAAAATGATCGCGCGCAGGCAGGGTAAAATCGTCAATATCTGTTCAATGCAGAGTGAATTAGGCCGGGATACCATTACACCTTATGCTGCCGCAAAAGGCGCCGTGAAAATGTTAACGCGCGGCATGTGCGTAGAGCTGGCGCGCCATAATATTCAGGTTAACGGCATCGCGCCCGGCTATTTCCGCACGCCGATGACGCAGGCGCTAGTGGACAACAAAGAATTTTCCGACTGGTTATGCAAACGCACGCCAGCCGCGCGCTGGGGCAATCCTGAAGAGTTGGTGGGCGCAGCGGTATTCCTGTCGTCGAAAGCCTCTGATTTCGTTAACGGCCACCTGCTGTTCGTTGATGGCGGCATGCTGGCGGCTGTATAACAGGCAATAACGTCGTGCGATGGGCATATCGGGCAGCATACCGGTTATTCGCGTAGATGGTGGATTGATTGGTTCCGTTTAAGTATTAACCTGCTAACGGAGAGCTGTGTAATTCAGCTCTCCGCGTCAGGGAAAACGGCGCGACCCGCTATCACCTTATCAAATCCGATGAGAGCAGCCTGCGCCGCTGTGATTCTGTTACTGGCTGAGAGTTTGCTGTAGCGCAGCCACTGACGACGCGATACCTGCTTCCACCGACATGGTTAAATCCTCCATCTCAAGCGATACCCAATCGTTGTAGCCCATCATGCGTACCACAGAGAAAAATTCTTTCCACCATTGCAGATCCTGACCGCAGCCCACTGCCACATAGTTCCAGGCCCGATGCGCCGTATCCTCCACCGGTCGGGTCTCCAGGCGTCCGTTGATCTCCACCAGCCCGCGCTCCAGCCGCACATCTTTACCATGCACATGGTGGATAGCCGGACCAAGCGCACGCGCAGCGGCGATGGGATCCGCCCCCATCCAGATAAGATGACTGGGGTCGAGGTTCAGGCCGACCATTGGCCCGACGGCTTCACGCAGACGGAACAGGGTATCGGGATTCCACACCAGCATTGAGCTGAAGTTCTCCAGCGCAAATTTTTCCACGCCGCACGCCTGAGCGCGATGAACAAGCTGTTGCCAGTAAGGAATGGCAACATCGTTCCACTGATAGTCGAGACAGTTTTTCAGCGAGGGAGGCCAGCTGACGGTATAGGTAATCCAGTTTGGAATGGTGTCCCCCGGGCTGGCTGGCGGAAGGCCGCTCATCATGACGATCTTCTTCACCCCAAGCAGGCCGGCAAGCTGCAAGGTTTTATCAGTATCGCGCTTGTGACGCTGCCCCAGCTCACCGGGATCGAGGGGATTGCCGGAGACGTTCAATGCCGCAATCTCCATCCCACGACTCTCCAGCGCCTGTAACAGCCCCTGCCGTTTCGCTGCGCTGCCCAGCAGCTCATCAGTTTGCAGATGGGGAGCGGAAGACCAGCCGCCGGTGGTCATTTCCACGCCGCGCACGCCCAGTTCGAGCAATTTATCCAGCATTGCTTCAAATGGCAGGTTTCCCAGGCTGTCGGTACAGAAGGAAAGTTTCATGCGCTTCTCCTTATTCGTAGGTCACCCAAGTCGCGCCGTTGTCGGCGGAACGGACACAGTTTTCAATCCAGCGCACACCCTCAAGCCCGGCGTTGATATCAGGATAAATCAAGGTTTCCAGCGTTTGCCGATCGCCTCGCTGACTGGCGCTGATGGCAATGGCGAATTTCAGGTAGATATTGGCCCAGGATTCCGCCAGTCCCTCGGTATGCAGCGCTCCCAGCCTTTCATCCGCCAGCGCGCTTTCATCAAGGTACGGCATACCATGATGAAGGATCTGGTTGGGCTGCCCCTGCACTTCATATTTCAATTCACCGGGATTGTAATCGCTCCATTCCAGACTGGCCCTGGAACCAATGACGCGAATGCTCTGGCTGTCCATCGAACCGGCATTAATGGATGAGGCCCACATGCGGCCCACGGCCCCGCCCTGATAATGCATCAGCACCATGGCGTTATCTTCCAGCGGCGCGCGGGACGGGATAAAGCTCTGCCTGTCGCAAAGCAGCGTTTTGATCGGCAAATCGGGCAATACCAGCTGCGAGATATAAAAGGTGTGGGTAGCGATATCGCCTAAAACAAAAGAAGGTCCGGCGATTTTCGGATCAACACGCCACTTTTGCGCCTCACTGAATTTGTCAGCGCTTTCGTTCGCGCTGAAGCCGTGGGTGTACTGCAGTTCAACCATGCGCACTTCGCCGATATCGCCTTTTGCGATCATGGCGCGCATTTGCATCAGCAAAGGATGACCGGAAAAACCGTAGGTCACGCCGACGATCAATCCTTTCTGCTCCGCCAGCGCTTTGATTTCCCGCGCTTCGGCTGTGGTGAAAAACAGCGGCTTTTCACAGATCACATGAATTCCCGCCGTGAGGGCTGCGCGGGTGATTTCATAATGGGTGCCATTAGGAGTTGCGACGGTGACCACCTCGACGCCGTCCTCCCTTTTCGCCTCCTCCTCCAGCAGCTGCTGATAGTTGTCATAGCAGCGCGCCGGCGCCAGACCCAGGTTAACGCCAAACTGCCGTCCCCGAACCGCATCAATATCAAATGCGCTGGCGACCAGCTGAAAAGCTGTGTTATCACGCAGCGCGCCTGAGCGGTGTTTATAACCGACCTGACTGAGGCTGCCGCCGCCAATTATTGCCCAGCGTAAGGGCCGTGGAATTTTTCTTTCACCATTTAACATATTCACTCCTTGTAAGGGTTGCGTTTGCACCCGAGTGCAAAAAAGTGGACAGCGTTTTCAGAACATAAGATGCTTTAGCCAGCAAACAGCAATTTGCAACCGGGTGCAAAAAAGGAAATAAAAAAACCGTTATCAGAGGAAAACAGTTGGCTTATGCCGGAATGTCATTCATGGTGATAAATTAGTCAATCGGGAAAGAATCAAATCAAAGCGAGCGATCACAAAAAAAATCCATTTTGTCTCTGGCAGGCACCGCGTTTTATTTTGGCGGTTAAGTCTGAAGATAAACGTCTCTACTGCGCGTCAGACCAACAATGTAAAACATGGCTGAACAAAAAACCGGCAATAACGTGATTCAGATCACATATCAAAACTGAGACAATTCCATTTTAAGTTGGACTGCTAAACTGATTAGCAACATTACTGAATTCAAGGCTTCCTGATCTGTTGGCTGACAATCAGGAATAGCTGAAACCCTTTCCCTGGTGTTTTGCAAACTGCACCCCCCGGCTCATCCGGGGGTCTTTTTTTATCTGACGCTTATTTTTTGATTAAGCACTGTCGTTCCGGTGATATTTCAGGTCCAAAAAAATTTTGGCGGCCAAAACCGATAAGTTGCACTGCTGTTTGAGCTTTTCTGTCACAAAGCCTGGCGGCAATCTGATTAAAACCAATTCGGTTTATAACCCTTTATCGTTAGAATGCATTATCTAACCGCATAATAACCTTCATTCATGACCTATTACTCACCTGACGACAGTCATCTGAAGCTACGTTCCACACGGTTTATCCGTCGTATGTTTGTCATGAGGCAACTGGGAACCTTTTTATGTTTCAACCCGATTTTGTCGGTGCTGCTGGAGATGAAAAGCGGCGCTGAATTTTATGCTTTGCTCTTTGCCAACGCTTTCTTATGGCCTTATATCGCTTACCGCATGGCGCTCTCATCCAACGATCCCACCGCGAGGGAAAAACAGAACCTCACTCTGGATGCCGCATTTGGCGGGATTTGGGTTGCAATGATGGCGATCAGCCCGGTGCCTTCCTTTATTATTATGGCCGTGCTGGCCTCGGATCGTTATGCCGCTGGCGGCTGGAAACAGCTGAGGTCGGCGCTGGGCGCTTTCCTGTTTGCCTTCATTCTGGTCTGGGTAATGAATGGCGCGCCGGTACAAACTGCGTTCAGTCGGCAAACGGTATGGCTCACCCTGCCGCTGGCCTCCTGCTATATGCTGGCGCTCAGCGCGGTCTCCTACAATCTGACCCTGAGTCTGCGTAAAAAAAATCGCGAGCTTGAGTTAATCGCCCTGATGGATCCCGGCCTGAAAATCCCTAACCGCAGGCTTTTTGAACGCCGTCTGGAGAGTGAGTTTTTGCGCACCAAACGGGGGGAAAGCTCCGCGTATCTGCTGCTGATGGATGTGGATAATTTCAAAAAGGTCAACGATACCGGCGGCCACGAAGTGGGTGATTTTTTGCTCTCTGAAATTTCCGGCCTGCTTCGCAATGAGGTGAGCGCTCAGGATATCCCCGCCCGCTTTGGCGGTGATGAGCTGGTGGTTATTGTGCGCGACGCAAATAATGAAAGCATTCTGGATCTGGCGGGCAGGATTCGCACAAAAATCGCCCTGATAAGCCTGCCGGGATCGCCCGATTTGCGTTGCTCGGTCAGTATCGGCATCGCCCCGGCAGAGAGTGCCGTTTCCATTCACGACTGGCTGCGCAAGGCTGACCAGGCGCTTTACAGCGTAAAACGCGCGGGCAGAGACGGGGTTCAACTCTTCAAACCTTTATGACAGCCTGAAAGAGAGTCTTTCAGGCGTTTTATTATTCTGAAACCATGGAGAATCAATGTCTTTTCCCGCCGCTGCCCTTGTTGCTTTCGCGCTTCTGGTTCCCTTTTTCGCTTCGGCCCATAATTTTATTACCGGCCAGCGCGTCGCGCCGGTGGACATAGCGGACCGGGGCGAACTGATCCTGCAACAGAACGAGCTGAGCTACGTTAACTGGAACAGCGCAATGCTCACGGGAAAAGTGCGTGTGCTGCTGCATATCGCCGGTCGCCTGTCGGCAAAAGAGATGAACGAAGCAGTAGCCGAAGCGATAGCGGCTGCGCATTTTCCGCCAGCACGTTATCAGACCACCACAATAGTGAATACCGACGATGCGATTCCGGGCAGTGCGATTTTCGTGCGCAGCAGCCTGGAAAGCAGTAAAAAAGCCTCTCCGCAGTCGGAGTTTATTATCGACAGCGAAGGCGCGGCAAAACGCGCCTGGGTGCTGAAGGATGCCAGTTCTGCGCTGGTGGTGCTCGACAAGCAAGGCAAGGTACGCTTCGCGAA
Source organism: Pantoea osteomyelitidis (assembly GCF_044342975.1). NCBI lineage: Bacteria > Pseudomonadati > Pseudomonadota > Gammaproteobacteria > Enterobacterales > Erwiniaceae > Pantoea > Pantoea osteomyelitidis. The sequence continues at coordinate 52,485 of NZ_JBGFSN010000010.1, read as the reverse complement.
AGAGGGCGCGCTGACTTCTGACGAGATCAATCAGGTTATATCGCTGTTACAAACCTTGCTGATATAACCCGGTATTTCCCCCTGAATCTTCTGCGGCAGCGTGAATCAGACGGCTGCTGCTATCCTGCTGATTTTCTTCTGCCTTATTTAACAAGCACTTCTATACTTAGCCAAAACGGCGATTTCAAATCAGCGTTACCGCGATAACTGTAAATTAACTTATGCCTTCTGGCATTTACCGGAGCCGCAGTCTTTACTTATCGTCAATAAACATAGCGATTGCGGCAAACCAGGGACAGCAATGATGACAGCTAACGCAGAAAAATCTTTAAGCGCGGACAGTGAACTGCTGGCGATGCGCGAGGCGCTGCAAAACCGTCTTGATCAGCTGCTGCCTGCGGGCAATGAACGCGATCTGGTCGGCGCGGCAATGCGCGAGGGCGCGCTGGCGCCGGGGAAGCGCATCCGTCCTTTGCTTCTGATGCTTGCCGCCCGCGATCTCGGCTGTGATGGCAGCCATACGGGTTTGCTGGATCTCGCTTGCGCCGTTGAGATGGTGCATGCCGCCTCGCTGATGCTCGACGATATTCCCTCGATGGATAATGCGCTACTGCGTCGTGGACGGCCTACCGTGCACCGCCAGTTCGGTGAAAACGTCGCTATCCTTGCAGCAGTGGCGCTGCTCAGCCGAGCTTTCGGCGTGGTCGCGGCCGCGCCAGAACTGTCGGGCCTCTGCCGGGCGCAGGCGGTAGCTGAGCTTTCCGCTGCGGTTGGGCTACAGGGACTGGTGCAGGGCCAGTATCAGGATCTCTACGAAGGAGGCGATGCGCGCAGCGCTGAGGCGATACTTACTACCAACGAGCTGAAAACCAGCATGCTGTTTGGCGCCACGCTGCAAATGGCAGCCATCGCAGCGGAATCACCATCAACCGTGCGTCAGAAGTTGCGCTGTTTTGCTCAGGATTTGGGACAGGCCTTTCAGTTGCTTGACGATCTTGCCGACAGCCTGAGCGGCACCGGCAAGGACTGCAACAAGGATGAGGGGAAATCCACGTTGGTGGCGATGCTGGGCGCGGAAATGGCGCAGCAGCGGCTGCGCGAACATCTGCGCAGCGCCGACCAGCATCTTGCAGGCGCCTGCCATCAGGGCGTGGCGACGCGGCGCTTTATGAACGCCTGGTTCGATCAGCAGCTGGCGATGATTGGCTGATGTCGTTACAGCGTCACTTAAGGATAGCTCATTCAACGGAACGAGGATAGGGCATGAGTCATTACGCTGTGGTGGCGCCGCCGCTTTATAGCCATGTGCGTGCTCTGGAAGCGCTCGCTCAGGCGCTGATTGCCCGTGGTCATCAGGTGACCTTTATCCAGCAGTTTGAAGCGAGTGAACTGCTAAAGGATACGCGCGTCGGTTTTCATGCCGTGGGCGCCGCAAGCCACCCGGCTGGCTCCCTCACCCGTACGCTGCATCTGCTGGCGAATCCGTCAGGCCTTTCGATACGTGCTGTTATTGCCGATCTCGCTAACACCACCGATATGCTGTGCCGCGAACTTCCCGCCGTGCTGGAAAAACTCGGCGTGGATGGCCTGATCGTTGACCAGATGGAGGCCGCCGGAGGGTTAGTCGCCGAGGCATCGGGATTGCCTTTCGTCTCGGTGGCCTGCGCATTGCCAATTAACCGCGAGCCTGGCCTGCCCCTGCCGGTGATGCCGTTTGATTACGCAACTGACGATCGCGCCAGACGGCTTTATGATGCCAGTAAGAAAATTTATGACTGGCTGATGCGGGGGCATGGGCGAATTATCGCCAGCCACGCCCGGCGTTTTGGCCTTCCGCCCCGGCATGCTCTGCACGACTGTTTATCGCCGCTGGCGCAGATCAGCCAGACCATTCCTGAACTCGATTTCCCGCGCGCGACGTTACCCTCCTGCTTTCATGCCGTTGGGCCGCTGCGCCCGCTGACAACCGCCGCCTGTCAGCAACCTTTCCTCACACCAAACCCTGCGCGGCCACGGGTTTTCGCCTCGCTGGGCACGTTACAGGGACATCGCTACGGACTGTTTCGCACCCTTGCCCGCGCCTGTCGCAGCATCGACGCCGAGCTGCTGGTCGCCCACTGCGGCGGCCTGGACCCTGCCCAGGCGGAGAAGCTGAAAGGGCACGGCGCGACTTACGTTACCGATTTCGCTGACCAGCATCAGATGCTGCGCCAGGCGCAGGTAGTGATTACGCATGGCGGGCTGAATACCGTGATGGACGCCGTCGCCAGCCAGACGCCGGTTCTGGCGGTGCCGATCGCCTTCGATCAGCCAGGCGTGGCGGCACGGGTTGTCTGTAGCGGCATCGGCCGACGCGTATCGCGCTTTGCCGGCAGCGATACGGTTGCTCATCATCTGAACCTGCTGCTCTCTGATGAACGCTACCGACAACGGATGGCCGCCCTGCACCCTTATCTTCAACAAGCCGGTGGCGTTGAGCTGGCCGCTGACATCGTTGAGCGCGCGCTGCGCGGGCAGCGTCCGGTCGTGGTGGAGGCGGCGTGCTGAATCGTCACTGGGATCTGATTCTGGTCGGCGCGGGGCTGGCGAATGGGTTAATCGCCTGGCGTTTGCGCCAGCGCCAGCCAGCGCTGAAGGTTCTGATTCTCGAAGCGGGCGCGCGGGCGGGCGGCAACCATACCTGGTCATTTCATCAGGGAGACCTGAGCGCCGCTCAACATAGCTGGATCGCCCCGCTGGTGGCGCACCGCTGGCAGGGTTACGACGTCTGCTTTCCTCAGCTTACCCGCACGCTGCCTGGCGCCTACCTGAGCGTTACCAGTGAGCGCTTCGCCACGGTGATGGAGCAGGCGCTGGGAGGCGACTTGCTGACCAATATTGAAGTCGCGCGTCTGACGCCCGATTCCGTAGAGCTGGCTGACGGGCAGATCCTCACCGCCAGCGCGGTGATTGACGGGCGAGGTTATCAGCCCAGCCCGCATCTGGCGACAGGCTTTCAGGCTTTTCTTGGCCAGGAGTGGCAGCTCAGCCGTCCGCACGGCCTGGTGCGGCCTGTTCTGATGGACGCCACGGTGGATCAGCAAGAAGGTTATCGCTTCGTCTACACCCTGCCGCTCTCAGCCGACCGGCTGTTGATTGAGGACACGCACTATATCGATTGCGCTTTGCTCGATGTCCGGCAGGCGAGCCAGCATATCGCCGACTATGCTCATGCCCGTGGCTGGGCGCTTAAATCTCTGCTGCGTGAAGAGCAGGGCAACCTTGCCATCACCCTTGCCGGGCATCATCAGGCATTCTGGGATCAGGCTCAGGGCCAGCCATGCAGTGGGCTGCGCGCCGGACTGTTTCACCCCACCACCGGCTATTCGCTGCCGCAGGCCGTGGCGCTGGCCGATCTGATTGCACAACAGAAAACCCTGACGCACCAGGCACTATTTGCCCTGATGCGTCGCTATGCCGCAGAGCAGTGGCGGCAGCAACGCTTTTTCCGCATGCTCAACCGCATGCTGTTTCTTGCCGGACGCCCGGAGCAGCGCTGGCAGGTGATGCAACGCTTTTACCGCCTCGGTGACGGCTTGATCAACCGCTTCTATGCCGGTCAGCTCACCTTCGCCGATAAGACGCGAATTCTCACGGGCAAGCCACCGGTACCGGTGCGCGAGGCCATCCCGGCCCTGCTCAAACAACACTCACGGCTGCGAGCCTTCAGATGAAAAGAACCATTGTTATTGGCGCCGGTTTTGGCGGCCTGGCCTTAGCCATACGCCTGCAGGCGGCGGGCATTGCCACCACCCTGCTTGAGCAGCGCGATAAGCCCGGCGGCCGCGCCTATGTTTACCAGGATCAGGGTTTTACCTTTGACGCCGGTCCCACGGTGATTACCGATCCTTCCGCCATCGAAGAATTGTTCGCGCTGGCCGGTAAGCGGATGAGTGATTATGTGGAGCTGATTTCAGTTACCCCCTTTTATCGTCTCTGTTGGGAATCCGGCGAAGTGCTGGATTACGACAACGATCAACAGCGCCTTGAGAGCCAGATTGCCCGCTTTAATCCGCGCGACGTGGAAGGATACCGGCGCTTTCTCGACTATTCGCGCGCCGTTTTCAGGGAAGGTTATCTGAAGCTGGGCACGGTTCCTTTTCTCTCCTTCCGCGATATGCTGCGCGCAGGTCCGCAGCTGGCGCGCCTGCAGGCCTGGCGCAGCGTCTATAGCATGGTCTCCAGCTTTATTGAGGATGAGCATCTGCGGCAGGCGTTCTCTTTTCATTCGCTGCTGGTGGGCGGCAACCCCTTTGCAACCTCCTCTATCTATACCCTGATTCATGCGCTGGAGCGCGAATGGGGCGTCTGGTTTCCGCGCGGCGGCACCGGCGCGCTGGTGCAGGCGCTGGTTCGTCTGTTCCGGGATCTGGGCGGAGAGCTGGAGTTAAATGCGCAGGTGAGCCGCCTGGAGATGGCAGAGGATCGCGTCAGCGCGGTTGAGCTGGCGGACGGGCGGCGCTTCGACGCCTCAGCGGTGGCCTCGAACGCCGACGTGGTGCATACCTATGAAAAACTGCTCGGCCATCATCCGCAGGGCATGGCCCGCGCCGCGAAGCTGAAACGCAAGCGCATGAGCAACTCGCTGTTCGTTCTTTACTTCGGGCTGAATCATCATCATACCCAGCTGGCGCATCATACGGTTTGCTTCGGTCCGCGCTACAGAGAATTGATCGACGAGATCTTTAACCGCGATACGCTGGCGGAAGATTTCTCGCTCTATCTGCACTCTCCCTGCATTACCGATCCCTCGCTGGCGCCCCCCGGCTGCGCAAGCTACTACGTGCTGGCGCCGGTGCCCCATTTAGGTACTGCCAATCTCAATTGGGCGCAGGAAGGTCCGCGCCTGCGCGAGCGTATCTTTGATTATCTGGAGCAGCACTATATGCCGGGACTGCGTCAGCAGCTGGTTACCCATCGGATGTTTACCCCGTTCGACTTTCGCGACCAGCTGGGCGCTTACCAGGGTTCCGCTTTCTCAGTGGAGCCGATTTTGACTCAAAGCGCCTGGTTCCGGCCCCATAATCGCGATGATCGCATCGCTAATCTTTACCTGGTTGGCGCAGGAACGCATCCGGGCGCTGGCGTGCCCGGCGTGATAGGTTCCGCCAAAGCGACCGCCAGTCTGATGCTGAAGGATCTGGCATGATGAACCAACCTTTATTAAACCATGCGACCCAGACCATGGCGGCAGGTTCCAAAAGCTTTGCCACCGCCTCGAAACTGTTTGATGCCGCTACCCGGCGCAGCGCCCTGATGCTCTACGCCTGGTGTCGACACTGCGACGACGTCACCGATGGTCAGACGCTGGGTTTTGCGGCCGCCGCTAATCATCCTGCCACTGCGCAAGCGCGGCTAACGATGTTGCAGACTGAGACCCGCCGCGCCTATGCAGGTCAGGCCATGACGGAACCCGCTTTCGCAGCGTTCCAGGAGGTCGCGCTGGCGCATGCGATCCCGCAACAGCAGGCGTTCGATCATCTGGAGGGTTTCGCCATGGACGTGCGCGGCGAGGAGTACGAGACGCTGAATGATACGCTGCGCTACTGCTATCACGTTGCGGGCGTCGTCGGACTGATGATGGCGCGGGTAATGGGAGTGCGCGACGAAGCGGTGCTGGATCGGGCGTGCGATTTGGGGCTGGCATTTCAGCTAACCAACATTGCGCGCGATATCGTCGAAGATGCGCAGGTTGGACGCTGCTATCTGCCAACCCGCTGGCTCGCCGATGCGGGACTGAATCGCGATAACTTTGCCGATCCGTCCCGGCGCAGCGCGCTGGCTCAGTTGGCGACGCGCCTGGTGGCGGAAGCGGAACCCTATTACGCATCGGCACAGGCGGGACTTGCCGGTTTGCCGCTGCGATCCGCGTGGGCCATCGCAACGGCCAGGGGGGTTTATCGGGAGATTGGGGTAAAGGTGAGAAACGCCGGTGAAAAAGCCTGGGACCAGCGCCAGGGTACCAGCCGACCAGAGAAGCTCGCTCTGCTGATGTCGGGAGCGGGTCTGGCGCTCAGTTCCCGGATGGCGTCTCCGGCGGCGCGTCCTGCGCATCTTTGGCAGCGTCCGCGCTAGGGTTTCTGCCATGCGCGCGGCGCAGGGCGGCCTGCAGTTTCGGCAGCGGCGGCGCATAAAGGAAACCGAACGACACGCAGCCTTCGCGCCCTCTTACCGCATGGTGCAGACGATGCGCCATGTACAGACGCTTCAGATATCCCTTCCGGGGTATGTAACGAAATGGCCAACGCTGGTGCACCAGGCCATCATGCACAATAAAGTAGAGCGCGCCGTAGGCGGTCATTCCGGCGCCAATCCACTGCAACGGCCAGAGACCGGCGCTGCCGACGGCAATCAGGACAATCGCCAGCACGGCGAAAAGCACCGCGTAAAGATCGTTGAGTTCGAACCCGCCGCGATGGGGCTTATGATGTGAGTGGTGCCAGCCCCACCCCCAGCCATGCATGATGTACTTATGAGACAGCGCCGCCACGATCTCCATACAAACAATGGTTAACAAGACGATCAGAGCATTGTAGAGGACGATCATAATTTCTCCTGAGCACCTCTTAAAGGCAAAATCCGGGTAACCCGCTGCGTAAAAGCTGCGTTTTCATGCCTTTAGCGTAGCGGATAGTCAGGCTTTGTGCCCGGCGATATAGCAGAGATGCCCATCTGACGAAGGGCGTTCATGATTTCTGTCATTCCCCGGTTAATAATTTTATCCTGACGCATTACTGTACCTAACGTGCGGTGAAGAGCAGGCGTAAGGGAATCAACCCTGAGTCCGGCGCGATCGGCATCAGCAGTCACCGACATGCGCGGCACAATACTGTAGCCAAGCCCGGCACGCACCATACGTTTGATAGCCTCAATGCTGCCAAGCTCCATTACCGGTTGCGCAACCTCTCCTGCCGTTGCAAACCAGCTATCAATCAGGGCGCGGGTACTGCTGCCCGATGCGAAAACAATAAGCGGCAGCGCAAGCAGTTCGCCAGGCGTTAGCGTTTGGATAGCCTCCGATCCGTCTGCTTCACGAATCATCACAAACTCATCCTGCATGATTGGGCTGATGTGCAGATTGCGCCCAGTCACAGGCAGCGTTACCAGTCCTATATCGATCTGGTTTTCGTCTATAGCGCGAGCAATTTCTTGCGTATTTCCCGTTCTGACTTTTATCGACAGCAGCGGAAAAGCCTGGCGCAGCTGCTGTAGTACTGGCGGCATAAGATGAATACAGGCTGTGGCGCCGGTACCCACTGTCACGGTACCGCTAACCTCATGCATATGCAGGGTAACGGCATGCACCGCAGCGCTGACGGCCTGGTCTATGCTTCCGCTATGCGCCAACAGAGATAGCCCCGCCGCAGTGGGTTGTACACCCCGACCGGTTCGCTCCAGCAGGCGAGTCTGGAGCATTTGCTCCAGTTGCTTGATCTGCAAGCTGACGGCAGGCTGGGAAAGTTCCAGAACATTGGCCGCAGCGGAAAAACTTCCTCTGCTCACCACCAGTCTGAAGGTAGCCAAATGTTCGAGGTTCAGATTTGCCATCTCAAAGTTTTCCTTATAACGCTAATAACCCGCCCGCCCTGTCTGGTAGTGAAGGGCCAGGGTATGCTGAGTGAAACGAACATCAGGGAACCCTATTTATGGAAATTTGTGAAGCAGATGAGCAACATATTCCCGCAATACAAAAAATTTATGCCTGGCACGTCCTGCACGGTACCGCCACCTTTGAGACCGAGCCGCCGGACACAAACGAAATGTCTGCCCGCCTGCAAAAAATTCGGGAGGCGGGTCTGATTTGGCTGGTCGCTATGGAGCAGGACCAGGTTTGGGGCTACTGCTACCTTTCCCGTTACCGTGAGCGCTTTGCCTACCGATTCACGCTTGAAGACTCCATCTACCTCGATCCTGCTTTTCAAAAGCGAGGCGCTGGCAAAGCTTTACTCGCCCGGGCCATCAGTTGGGCTGAAAATCAGGGATATCGTCAGCTGGTTGCCGTAGTTGGCAACAGTGAAAATGTGGCGTCACTGAACCTGCACCGCTCGGCAGGGTTTAGCATAACCGGAACGCTTAAGTCAGTAGGCATGAAGCACGGGCGCTGGCTCGATACTGTGATAATGCAACGTGCGCTTGGAAAAGGTAGCGATACGCTTCCGTAGCGATCATTATGCCGGACGGATTTCCTGTCCGGCTGGTTGCTAACCGATACATAATTATTTTGTCAGCTCTCACGCATCGTAGCGCTTATTTATCTTTTTAGTGTATGCAAGAGCGGTGATATTGAAATAGCGCAGCAAGCTTCATTTTCTGCGCATTAAGGTAAAGAAGATGATAGCGAGGCAATTTATCAGGCTTTGTGATGATCATGAAAATAAAGAAACCAAAAGCGCCGTAAATAAAAGAATATCAGCCGCATGATGAAAACCGGCGACTTTATTAATCGTTTATTCTCATCCTGCACCACTGCAGTATCCACTTCGCAACGCTCGCAGCTGCAATAAAAGTAAAACTTCTCTTCTATTGTCAGAGGAGCGAAACATTTGACACACTGGTCAGTCATTTAAGTTTTAGCCTGTGCGGAGGTAATTGGGCACAAGCAGCGCTCAGGCGATCTGTTAGCCACATATTACCCCCATCAGCCATGGAATGATTATCAGACTCAAGGTTATTTTATAGTAGTTTTTATTTTCTGGCTGCTGACAGGCGTCTTAAACCGCTCTGAAAATTGTCAGTAACATGTAATAGCAGAATATGCCGCTGCGTAATACAACCAGCAGAAGGGATGCTGAATAGCCTGAGACAAAGCTAAAACATAATTCAGTGCTGGCACTTTAAAACGAAGCCGTAATTATTGTTTAACAGTGCCAGAAAGTAGGTAAAAAAATACCCGCGCACGGCGGGTAATTAATAGATAAAATAAGCTATCGCAATAGGGGATCGCTGCGGAAAGGGGCATAGCACAATTAATGTTTGGCTATGAACCCCTTTTTTCACTGGCGTGGCACCTTCTTGTGCAGCATCCCATCATCTCAACGCGGTTTGTCTTTATCAGTGAATTTATCCTTCAATTCTTCAGCCTTATCTTCAACTTTATCTATAAATCCCTCTTTCTTATCGTGCTGCGCTACGCCTGATCCTGAGGTTACACCTGATCCAGAGGTTACGCCCGTCTGACCCTGCTGCGCTACGCCGGGCACGGGAGAGATATCGTCATCTGTCCGTACGCCACCGGTGCCGGTGCCTGAGCCTAAACCGGTGCCTGCGCCTAAACCTGTGCCTGTGGTTACGCCGGTGGTAGTCACATCCCCTTCAAGCGTTTCGGGCGCCGTATGGTCAATATCCACTTCCTGACGACGAACCGTATCGCTGACGGTCTCGACACGTTCGGAGGCGTCGGTGCGAACCACAACTTCTTCCGTTACCTGTGCGGTTTTATTGATAACAGGCTGCTCATGGGTTTCAGCGACCTCAACGGTTTTTTCGGACCAGTCCACGTCATCCAGATGCGCTGGTTCATTGATTGTACGCCGGAATATATCGGCATGCTGCTCGCGCAGGGATATCTCTTCTGAAACCTCATCGGTCACTGTATAGCGGCGCACACGTGTCGACCCCTCACTGACCAGGCGCTTACCGATTTCCAGCTGCTCTTCTGCCAGGCGCAGCACCTCTTCTTCACTTTCATCGCCGGTTAAAGAGGTACGCAGCGGGCGGGATGCTTCGCTGCCGGTCAGCGAGCTGCCTTGCGGTGCAGCAAGACCGTCACTCTCGCCGGTAAAGATCGGATCCGTTGAAGGAGTCACGTCAGAGACCGCGCCCGTGGTATCCGTATAGTCAGGATTATTACGACGGGACATATCTACCGAATCGTGAGCGTCAAGAATGGTCAGCGCGCGCGGCAGTTGATCTTCGTCAGCGCGCAGCGAAAGCACCACGCCGCCGGATTCCAGCGCATCGTTATAAACGCCAGCCTGCTCGTCATCCACCGTATCGCCAAACAGGCGCTGCCAGATGCCGGGATGGCGGGCATTATGGCCTTCCGATTGCAGACGCTCACCGGAAAGAATATCGATATCGCTGTCAGGGAAACCGGCTTTCAGCAGGCTCCGTTTTGCGCCTTCCGCCTGAGTGACGGTATTAAACATGGTAACGATTTTATCATGTGCCATAACCTATTCCTCTCTTATGGACTGTGATGACGGTTGCTCTTCCTCTTTTTCAACTTTCACATGCTGCTTCCGTAGCGTGACGACCTCCTCAAAGGGAACCTGCTGCTCAACTCTGCGAATATGCAGTTCTTCCCTGAGTATCAGTTTCCTGACTATCTCAATTTCTTCTTCCACCACCGGTACAATCAGCACCCCATCTTCCTCACGGATTTCCGGCATAACCTCAATGCGCTGTGCTTTCGGCACATGCTCCACCTCTACCTTTTCGTGCCTGAGTAGAGTGTTGATCACTTCATCATGCTCGGTAGTTGCACGGGTAACCGTAACGCGGCCATCCACAACCTGCTCTTTAGACAGCTTGACCTGTTCTTCAGCAAGCTTGAGTACAACTTCAGGTTTATCCTGCAGATTTTTATCAGGGGGTTGGGTTTTCATTTTTTTCTCGGCGTGACGGCAAAAACTGAAATATAGTCATTTTGTATGTCAAATTTGAAACATATCGCTCTGTGGACGCGCTCTATCGTTAAGACTAGTTCAGTTTGCGAAGAACGGTGAAAATGAGGTTGCGTATTGTTTCAGGGTGTGATCAACTCAAGGATCGGCAGGGTTTCAGACTGGTCGCGCTTGTATAAAAAAGCCGCTGATTTAATAAGATTTTTTATTACTTTTGGTGTTATCAAAGCGGCTCAGCAGCTTTCATTAATAAACTTGTCCTGGGCCTTATAGCTTTTATTTCCTCTCTAATGAAAACCTTCAGAAGCGCTATCCTGTTACCAGAAAGAATTTTCTCGTCATCATTAACGAATATGTAACATCTCCGCCGCAGCACAATCAGTCAAATATCAAATAAGTTGTTGTTTTTTAAATTAAAAAAAGTAAATAAATCTTAACAAAATAAATTATTGAGTCGCGCACTAAAAAGCCCTATATTGGCCGCGCTTTTTTCATAGTGATTAACCTTTTAATTCAATTATTCAACCAGGGCGGCTAGCCATAACCCCGGTTGTAGGAGTGATATGATGACGGATAAAGTCCGTATTGATAATTTAGATGCGAATTCATTAAACGGTAACAATGAAACCTTTTTAGCGAGACAGGCTGAATTTGAATCGAATGTTCGGAGCTATCCGCGTAAATTGCCATTAGCAATTGCGAAAGCTCAGGGCGTCTGGATCACTGATGTTGAGAACAATCAATATCTTGATTGCCTGGCTGGCGCAGGCACGTTGGCGCTTGGACATAACCATCCTGACGTACTGCAAAGCATCCAAAATGTCATTACCAGCGGCTTGCCGTTACATACACTTGATCTGACCACGCCGTTGAAAGATCAGTTTTCAGCTTATCTGCTCTCTTTGCTGCCGGGACAGGGCAGCGAGTACTGCCTGCAGTTCTGCGGTCCGTCTGGCGCAGACGCGGTAGAAGCGGCGCTGAAGTTGGCGAAAAAATATACCGGCCGTTCCGGCGTGATCAGCTTCTCCGGCGGCTATCACGGTATGACGCATGGCGCGCTCTCGGTAACAGGCAACCTGTCGCCGAAAGAAGCGATCAACGGCATGATGCCGGAAGTGCAGTTCATGCCATATCCCCATCAGTACCGCTGCCCGCTGGGCATTGGCGGCGAAGCCGGGGTTAAAGCATTAACCTACTATTTCGAAAATCTGATCAATGACGTTGAAAGCGGCGTGCGCAAGCCTGCGGCAGTGATCCTGGAAGCGGTTCAGGGCGAAGGCGGAGTTAACCCGGCGCCGGTTGAATGGCTGCAGCGTATTCGCAAAGTCACCCAAGAACACGGCATTCTGCTTATTATCGACGAAGTTCAGGCAGGTTTTGCCCGTACCGGTAAACTCTTTGCCTTTGAACATGCCGGCATTGAGCCAGACATTATCGTGATGTCGAAAGCAGTCGGCGGCGGCTTACCACTGGCAGTGCTGGGTATTAAAAAGCGGTTTGACGCCTGGGAACCGGGTCATCATACCGGCACCTTCCGCGGCAACCAGCTGGCGATGGCGACCGGCCTGACCACCCTGAAATATCTCAAAGATAACCAGGTTGCCGACAAAGTGGCGGCTCAGGGTGAATGGCTGAAAGGCAAACTGGCCGAGCTGCAAAAACGTTATCCGGTGATTGGCCATGTGCGCGGCATGGGCTTAATGATCGGTATTGAGATCGTTAAACCGAACGATGCGCAGGATCATATGGGTTGCTATCCGGCCGATGGTCAGTTATCCGCACTGCTGCAGAAAAAATGTTTTGAAGCCGGGCTGATTCTTGAGCGTGGCGGACGTCATGGTTGCGTGTTGCGCCTGCTGCCTTCCCTGCTGATTAGCAACGATGAGCTGAATATTTTCCTGGATAAATTTGAGCAGGCTCTGTTAGCCGCTGGCGTCAAGCCTGTTTGAGTGGAGTGAATTTGATGTCCAGGTTAAACCCGATTCTGGCAGCCTCAGCGCAGAGCACTGAGGCTTACCAGCAGGCTATTGCACAGAGCAGTGAAGCCGTTGTGCAGTGGCTGCAACAGCCCGAGATGTATCAGGGTAAAACCGTTGCCGAGCTGCGTGAGCGCATTACGCTTGATTTCAATCCTCAGGGTCTGGGCAACCAGGCGGCGATTGAACGTGCGATTGAATATTTTTTGAAAGACAGCCTGTCGGTGCATCACCCGCAGTGCGTCGCGCATCTGCATTGTCCGAGCCTGGTGGTAAGCCAGGCTGCCGAGGTATTGATCAACGCCACGAATCAGAGCATGGACTCGTGGGATCAAAGCCCTTCAGCCACCATCATCGAGATGAAGCTGATCGAATGGCTGCGTACCCAAGTAGGCTATCAGCCTGGCGATGCGGGCGTGTTTACCAGCGGGGGCACCCAAAGTAACCTGATGGGCCTGATGCTGGCGCGCGACGCCTTCTTTGCGCGTCAGGGGCACTCCATCCAGCAGGATGGCCTGGTGGGTAACCTGAGGAAGCTTAAAGTTTTATGTTCTGAAAACGCCCACTTCTCGGTGCAAAAGAACATGGCTTTACTCGGCCTGGGCTACCAGTCCGTTACGCTGGTGAAAACCGATCGGTTCGCACGTATGGACCTGAACGATTTGGCCGAAAAAGTGGCGCAGGCCGAAGCCAACGGCGAGCAGATCCTGGCGATTGTCGCCACCGCTGGCACCACCGATGCCGGTGCGATCGACCCGCTGCGCGCAATTGCGACCCTGGCGGCAGAACATCAGATCTGGGTTCATGTTGACGCGGCCTGGGGCGGCGCGCTGCTGCTGTCTGAAAAGTATCGTGACTATCTGGATGGCATTGAACTGGTGGATTCCATTACGCTGGACTTCCACAAGCAGTTTTTCCAGACCATCAGCTGCGGCGCTTTCCTGTTGAAAGAAGCGCGTCACTATGAGCTGATGCGCTATCAGGCGGCCTACCTGAACTCCGAGTTTGACGAAGCTCAGGGCGTGCCGAACCTGGTTTCTAAATCTTTGCAGACCACGCGCCGTTTCGACGCGTTGAAACTGTGGATGGGTCTGGAAGCGTTAGGTCAGAAGCAGTACGCCGAGATCATCGATCATGGCGTTACCCTGGCGCAGCAGGTTGCGCACTATGTGACAGAGCAGGCGTCTCTGGAGCTGGTGATGCAGCCGCAGCTGGCAAGCGTCCTGTTCCGTTATCGCCCGCAGCAGCTGGCGAACAGCGGCGATGCCGCAGTCGCGTTGCTGAACCAACAGATTGGTGATGCCTTGCTGGAGTCGGGACGCGCCAATGTGGGCGTGACCGAGTTTAATGGCGTGACCTGCCTGAAGCTGACGCTGTTGAACCCAACGGTTAGCCTGGAGGACATTAAAGTCCTGTTGGCGCTGGTAGAACGCACTGCACAGCCGTTACTGAACGCCTGATTCATTCGTTTTCTGCCCTAACCCACAGCGAAAAGCCGATAACGGTTGTTATCGGCTTTTTATTATTGAGGAAAGGGATTCAGACGTTTCCCTCAGTCAACTTCGTCCATGCCTCGCCAAAAATCGTCCATTACCCGATCAATTTCATCCGCACTTTCTGTGTCGGATTGACGCACAATGGCATCAGTGAGTCGTTCTTTGTCCAGTCGCAGAAGTTCGGCATAAGATTCACCTGCGCTGATCGCCGCAATGTCGCTGCCCAGCAGGAAAGCTCCCATACGCACCGGGTTCCAGTCCAGCTGAGCGCAGTCAACGGGTGGCTCATAAATACGCTCTTCTTCGATAAGACCATATTCACTGATGATTTTAAAAAGGTCTGTAGCATCTTTAGCATTCGCAGTTCCACGATCGCGCCATGCAAAAAGTTTCAATAACGCCAGCCCCGGTAATGAACAAAACGGAAGTTTTTCGCCGCTCTGTAGCTCTACCAGGACGGTATGCGTAAACGCTTCTTCAAAACCATCAACCGCCATGATGATTTCCCGATCTGGCGGCCATGCGACTTGTTTGTCCTCGGCTATCCCTCCAAACGGAATAATATCGAGTTCAATACCATCCGCGATCATTCTGTGGGCGTTTCCCTTGATTGCCTCAGCGCCTTCGTCAATAAACGCCTGTTTTAACGCTGCAAACAACGCCCATCCATTAACAAATACGGCAAAATCTATATCGCGGGTTCGCCGGCCTATACTTCGACCATGTACATGATGGATAAGAATTTCTCGTGCGGTCGCGCCGGCAATGAAATAGGAAATGCCCTGAGATCTGCAAATGCGGTTTATCCTGTTCAGCAGTTTTTCAGTAACTGAAGAGAGCGGATTCGTTAAGGTGAAGGTATTTGTCATTAATTATCCTTGCGACTTCCCGGTTTCGGTCATCACCGCTTCCCAGCAGCTCAGCCAGACAGAGCATTACTTCGGCTCGGGTATTGAGGATGTAACTTCCCCAGAAACATGCGATCAGCTGGAGTCCACTATCACGCGCAGGTTTTAAACCCAGCTCTTTTCGACGCTGCAACAGTGAATGCGGCGTATAGATTATTCCCGTTGCGGGTAGCAGATATCCAGCGCTGAGTTCTGCTGCTGCGAGTTCCCCCCCCCGATATTCATCTGGTAAAAGCAGCAGCTTTTCCCAGGATTCGGGCTGTCTCAGCGACAGTTGATCCAGTTTAGGCCGTAACGCGCTGGCATAATCGTTGATCCACAACGCTTGCAGCTCTTCTTCATTAACCAGGCGCCTGCCGCTTTTTGATTTGCGATAATAACGTTGCCTTTCCAGGTAATCGAAAGTTTTACTGACCATTCCCAGGGAGATGCCTGACAGTTCAGCCAGGCTACGATAAGTGTTGTTCAATGTTTCAGGACTGGAGAGCAGGACAAAAAGCAGCTTCATAACGCCTTCAGCAAGCCTGCCGCCTGAAGCAACGGGTTTTTTCTGGTACTTTCCTTCGATAGCAAGGTAAAGACCCGGCACCTGAATATGCGCATTCCCGGCGCTATCGATAAAATTTATCTGATGTTCTGCACAATACATCGCCAGAGCTGGCGTCAGCCGATTACACAACAGCAGCCAGGGCATGTTTCCGGCAGAACGCGTCATTTTCTCTCTCACCGCCATTAATGTTGCTTTGCGGTGAATGTATTTTATCTCTAATGCAAAATGCACCGTTTCACCATGAGGCGCAATGAGTTCGACGCGTTCGCCGCTCTCCCTTTTTTCGACGTTCATCGCCTTATTAAGCATGAAACCGGCGGGTAAGTTTTCGACGACTTCGGAGAAAAGCTGTTCCTGTTTCATATGTTCACGCTCTTTTATTGTTCATGAATCATGAACAACAACATTGTATGAACAAACCCCAGCTTCTGCAACCCTGAACCGTTTATCCTGCCTGACCCATGACGGCTCCGTCTATAATGTGCTCTTCAGCCTTGATCGGAGCGGCGCGTATGTTTACAGGTTTCACCCAGGCAAAATTTACCCTTTCCGATGCCGTACTGAATGTGCGTTACGGCGGCAATGGTCCGCCGGTTTTGCTGCTGCACGGACATCCGCGCACGCATGTAACCTGGTCAAAGGTCGCTCCGCTGCTTGCCGACGCCTTTACCGTGGTCTGCGCTGACCTGCGCGGCTTCGGCGACTCTTCTAAACCCGTCGATCTGCCTGACCATGCCGGCTCCTCCAAACGGGCCAAAGCGAAAGATTGCGTAGAGCTGATGAGCCAGCTTGGCTTTGAGCAGTTTGCGCTGGTAGGGCATGACCGGGGAAGCTATACGGCTTATCGGGCAGCGCTGGATTATCCTGACCGAATCACTCAGCTGGCCGTGCTGGACTGCGTTCCAATCCTCGAGGCGCTTGAAAGATGCAACGATAAGTTTGCCCGCCAGTGGTATCACTGGTTTTTCTTCGCGCAGCCGGAAAAGCCGGAGCGGGCTATTCTGACCGATCCGGATGCCTGGTATGGCGGCCAGCCGGAGAGCATGGGCGATGAAGAGTATCAGGCGTTCAGGCGCGCCATACATGACCCTGAGACGGTATACGGCATGCTTGAGGATTATCGGGCGGGTTTAACCATAGACCGTCGGCACGAAGAGCACGATCGCAAAACGGGCCGGATGATTGAGTGTCCCACCCTGTGTTTATGGTCTGAACAGGACGATTTGCCACAGCTCTACGGCGATGTCCTGGCCATCTGGCAAGCCTGGGCGCACAATGTGCGGGGTAAACCCATCCACAGCGGCCATCATATGGCTGAAGAAGCGCCCGAGCAGCTTGCCGCTGAGCTCAGGCAGTTTCTTTTATATAACGGGTAGCGCTACAGGTTCTCTGACAGACTGATATCGATCTGTCTTTTTCCCGGCCAGCGCTGTTGAGGAAACAGCGTCAAACGGATATTAAACAGATGGAACAGCGGCATAAAGAGATCCATGTCCTGGGCGGCAAGCGTCTCCAGCCTGAGCAGCAGCAGGTCCAGCTCCTCCAGCAGATCATGATGCGGGTTAGCCTGCAATGATTTCATCCGCCGCTTCAAAAACAATCCCAGCTCGTGAAACATCTGCCCGCTCTCTATATGGTACTGCTCCAGCACCTTCCGGTGACGGGCATAAAAATCGTAGCAGTTCGCTCCCAGCCAGGCCTCAGCAATTAAATTACCGCCCGACTCTACATCAGGATCGGGGTCGAGACGTTTGCGCGGCAGGATAATATTCACCTTATCCAGCGTGCGGGCAATAAACTGCTGGCGTGACAGCAGCGAAGCGGCGTTACGCTCAATCTCTTTAATAAACCGCAACAGGTCGCGCAGCCCTTTACGCAGCGCCCGTTTCGCGGTCCAGGCGGGCCGCTTGTTGCGAAGAATCGCCGTAATGATCACCGCAAACAGGATGCCTACCATTGACGATATCGCCGTGTTAATCACGGCGGACAAATTGGGTTTGAAATGATGACTCATGCCGATAAAACCCGGAATTTGCGTGGCGACGCTGATACCAATCAGATTTATCGAGGGTTTGGCAATCACCAGGCCGAGCGCAAACAGCCCCGGCGTCAGGCAGATGATCAGCGCCTCGAAGGTGATCGCCTGCG
The DNA here is from genome assembly GCF_044342975.1 of Pantoea osteomyelitidis. Lineage (NCBI taxonomy): Bacteria > Pseudomonadati > Pseudomonadota > Gammaproteobacteria > Enterobacterales > Erwiniaceae > Pantoea > Pantoea osteomyelitidis. The sequence goes on along the minus strand of NZ_JBGFSN010000010.1, from coordinate 34,743 downwards.
GGATCAGCAACGCAATATAGAGCACGCTGATGAACAGGGCGATGACCACGCCCTTCACAAACAGCTTCATCGGCGCGACTGGCGTATCCATTCCGGCGAAGAACGAACTGAGTATCGCCGCCATCATAGGTGCGGTAGCGCCATCGGTCCAGCCGCTGCCCATCCAGAACAGGCATGATCCGAAAGTGGCGAGAAAGGCGGTAGAGGCTGAAAGCAGCAGCATGCCTCCGTCAATATGCCGGTGCGCCCGCGCATTTTTCGCCAAACTGGTATCGCCAGAGAGATCGCTGACCAGCGTGCTGACGCTCTGATAAGCCCCGGCAATATGCACAAAATCAACCAGTCGCTCCAGCAGCCCAATCAGCAAAATACTCTCTTCCGTGTTCAGCGTGCCGTTCCGCCAGGCATTTTTTAGCAGCGTCTGGCTGTGAGTCAGCGTCGCCTGAATAGTGCTGGTTTCGTTAACTTCATGGCCGCTGTTGAGCCACAGCAGAAATTGCTGAAACGCCTGCGCGATGTATTCCGGGAAGCGGACCTGCTGTTCCGCCAGCAGGTTCAACCGCGTTTCGATGGCGGTCAGCGTGGGAATCAAATAGGAGAGGTGCTGATACTGTACGCTGACCAGACGGATCAGCTTGCGCGCCGCATCCCCTTCGTACACGCAGTGGGTAATGAGTATTTCCACGCTCAGCGGAAAGTTTGCCATCTGAATCAGGATATCTTCCCGCTCCAGCGACTTGTCCTTCGGCATGACGGCAATCAGTTCGCTACACAGTTTGCGCGCATTCTGATACCAGATGCTGACGCTCTGCTCCAGCAGGCTGCGCATAGAGACCGGAAATAGTAGCTGATGAACGAGGCTGCTACAGACAATGCCGACAGTAATCTCTTCAATGCGTGAAATCACCGTGTCAGTGATGGAGGCAGGCGAATCAACGTTGGGAAAACCCATAATCGCCGCGCTGTATCCTGCCAGCATAAACACATAGGCTTTCGGCGTACGGTCATGCAAAGAGAGATACAAACAGACCGCCACCCACAGCGACACGCACAGGCTGAACAGTACAGGATGCTGTACCGTCGTCGGAAAGATCAGAAAAATAAACAGCCCGCCAAGCAGAGTGCCCAACAGACGGAACACTGACTTGGAAATGGTCGATGCGGAATAGAGCTGCGAGGCGACATAGACCGTAGTCAGTGCCCAGGCAGGTTTTTCGAGATTAAGTTCAAGAGCGATAAAAAGCGCCAGAAACGCGGCCAGACAGGTTTTAATGGAGAACAAAACTGCGTTTTTTGAAAACCACTTCATAAAGGGATCGTACCGTTGCATGCTGCTGGCGCGTATCCTGCCAGAAGCGAAACGCGTCCGCCTTTTAATTTTTAATACAAATTATTGCCGCTTCAATGAAATAATATAACTAATGATTTTATTATTCTTTTTGGGAATTTAAAGATGATTTATGCAGCAAAATGGCAGAATCAGGCGAAACCAAAACGACAAACCTTAACGATTTTATTTATTTTTTTATTTGAGCGGGCCTGCGTCAGGTTCCTTTATTTCCTGCCAGGCCCGCTTAAGCATCAGATTTGCGTCATCTTCGTTACGCTTAGCTCTGCCTTGCCTTCAAGGGCGCGCACCAGCTGCTGCAAAGGTTCCGCCTGATTATGTTGCGCCAGCATTTCTTCAGACTGCCAGCGCTCAATCATAATAAACTGGCCAGCTTGCTCCAGATTTCTGTGCAGGACATAGTATTCACAGCCCGGCTCCGACTGTACCTGCTGCTCAGCCTGCTTAAGAGCCTGCTCCACCTCAGCGTCGAAACCCGCTTTTGCATTGATATTCGCCACGATAGTGATCGTACTGCTCATCAAAAACCTCCTGATAATGATTAACTATAAATAACTTAACAAGCTGGCCGGACACTCTTTAACCGGACAGTTTGAGAAATCTTACGAGCAAAACGCTTTTAAGGTATCAGAAGAAAATGCATCGCGTAAGAAAACCCGGCCCAGCGCTGATAAAACAGCGAGGGTTACGGGTTAATGTGCGTGTTGACTGATCAGTGATATTAACAAAAGGCATTGGCACAGAGTGCCAAGTCAGTTTAACCGCCGATAAATTAGGATATGAGAGACCAGAACAAAATGCGGATAAAAAATGAACAGCACTATCGAAACCCTGATTAATCACCGCAGCGATCGCAGCTTTCTTGATAAAGCGATTCCTGATGACATCCTGGACAGCATTATTCAGTCCGCTTATCGCGCGCCCACTTCCGTGCATTCGCAGCAGGTATCGCTGGTTATTACCCGCGATAAAGAAACCAAAGAGAAGCTGGCTGCGCTGGCTGGCGGACAGCCCTGGATTGCACAGGCACCGGTCTTTATTACCTTCGTTCTGGATATGTATAAAACCGCAGAAGGGATGAAGTTAGCGGGCGAAACCCAGATTGCGCATCAGAGCATTGAGAGCGTGGTTTCCGGCAGCATCGACGTGGGTATTGCGCTGGGCACCACCATGGCGGCGGCGCGTTCCGTAGGTCTGGGCGTGGTGCCGATCGGCGGCATCCGCAGAGAGCCGCTGGAAGTGATTAAGCTGCTTAACCTGCCGGAAATGACTTTCCCGATTAACGGCTTAACCCTGGGCTACGTTGACGAACCTGCCGCGCTCAAGCCGCGTCTCCCGCTGGCGACCTTCCGCCACGACGAGGCTTACAGCAGCGAAAATCTGGAAAAGCTGATCGCTCAGCACAACGATGAACTGACGCAGCACTGGAAAACCATCGATCGTAACGGTGGCGAAAACTGGAGCAAAACGGTAGGAAATTACTACAGAAATATCTATTTCCCGAACGTTCAGCCCGCGCTTAAAAAGCAGGGTTTCGGCACGGAAAAATAGTGTTGTATGAGCGGAGGCATTCCCTCCGCTTTAGTGCTTCTTCCCGCTTTCTGCCGTCTCTTCGCTTTCCATCAACGAAATTTTGCGCAGCCAATGATGGTGACAGCAATTATTTCCTGCATCGGCAGCAGTTCAGCCTTTATTTACTGATGAAAGCGGCAAAGGCGGCCAGCTGTTTGGTAAGAAAGGTGCGTGTCGCTTCATCTGCCAGTACGTTCTCTTCGATCTTCCCATTTACCTGACCGATCATGGCTTCAGGCTTGTTCATCACTCGCGCATCAAAAAACACCAAGATCTGACGCAGATGATACTGCGCTCTGGCCCCGCCGACATTGCCCGGCGACGCGCTCTGAATAAGCACCGGCTTGCCCGCCAGCGGCTGAGGAGAAACACGGGATAGCCAGTCGAGCGCATTTTTCAGCACCCCCGGCACGGAATAATTATATTCCGGCGTAACGATAATCAGGCCATCCGCTTTCGCAATCGTCTCCGCCATCATCACAACCGGCTCAGGAAAACCTTCATCCTGCAGGTCTGCGTTGTAATGGGGAAAATCCCCCGGCGATCCCAGATGATCGATGGTAACGTTTGGCGGAGCCAGCTCCGGCAGCGTATGGGCCACCGCCTTGTTGAATGAGCCTGTGCGCAGACTGCCTGTCAGCGTGACGAAATTCAGTTGTTTCCCGGTCATTATCATTTCCTGTTTGTCTGGGTAAGTATCAGTCACGGGCCGCAGGCGTTCCCCGCCCACGGCCCTGTGAAACAGAATAGTTGCTGTTCAGGGATTCTCCTCGATAACCAGCAGCAATTGTCCGGCCTGCACCTGCTGCCCCGCTGCTCGCTGCAAAGAACGAACCGTGCCCTCCACGGGTGCCAGGATGGGAATCTCCATTTTCATCGATTCGAGGATGCCCAGCGTCTCCCCTGCCGTGACGCGGTCGCCGGGAGTCACTCGCCACTGCCAGATGCTGCCTGCCAGCTCGCTTTCCACCGCACAGCATCCTGACGGAACCGCCTCGTTTTGCAGTGTTTCCTCTTGCAGGCTGCTGTCAAAGGTGAACTCTCCATCGGCGCGCCAGCGCGCCAGCTCTTCGTCAAAGGCGTGCTGACGATGCTGCTGAAATGCAGCAATCTGCTGATGATTATTTTCAAGACTCTGCTGATATGCCGCTAAGCTGAATTCGCCCTGTTCCGTACGCAGCGGATAGCCGCCCCAGGGAAAACGCGCGCGGATATCGCGCAGTTCCGCCGCGCTGACCGGATAGAAGCGGATCTGGTCGAAAAAGCGCAGCAGCCAGGGCTGGCTGAAGGCGTCCGTCTGCCGGTCGCGGTTCCACATCTGCATAGTGCGCCCGACAAACTGGTAGCCGCCCGGTCCCTCCATGCCGTAAACGCACAGGTAAGCTCCGCCGATGCCCACGGAGTTCTCCGCCGTCCAGGTACGCGCCGGATTGTATTTGGTCGTTACCAGACGATGGCGCGGATCGAGCGGCGTCGCGACCGGCGCGCCGAGATAAACATCTCCCAGCCCCATCACCAGATAACGCGCGTTAAACACGATATCTTTAACCTCATCCACCGAGCCAAGCCCGTTGATGCGGCGGATAAATTCGATATTGTCCGGGCACCAGGGCGCATTTGGCCGCACCGACTGGCTGTAGCGCGTAATCGCCTCACGGCAGGCTTCATCATCCCAGCTGAGCGGCAGCCAGACGGTGCGCGACGGCACGGTGGCATTTTCCAGCGAACCGAGTGCGCGATCCGCTGTCAACAGGGTTTCCAGCAACGTTGTGCGTGGCAGAACAAGGCTGTCGAAATGCACCTGCAACGAGCGAATGCCCGGCGTCAGCTCCAGACGCCCCGGCTGCGGATGGGCTTCCAGCCACTGCATCAGCGCATGAACGCGGAAGCGCAGGGCAATATCCAGCTGCGCCTCGCCATATTCCAGCAGCAGGAAACTATCGCCGGCGGCACGGATGGTCAGAGAAGGCTGCTGAGGCGCGGCAGGCGATGCGAAAAGTAATGGATCGATGCGGCAAACAGCCGAAAGCTGTTCGGGCTGCGGCTGGAGATGCGCTGCAACCTGGTTTTCATGCTGCGCCAGTCGATCCGCTTCTTCGAGGGAAACCGGCACGAACTGCACGCTGTCCCCTGCCTTCAGCTGACCGAGCTTCCACAGGTCAGCCGCAATTACCGTGGCGGGGCAGACAAACCCGCCCAGCGACGGGCCGTCGGGGCCGAGTATCACCGGCATATCGCCGGTAAAATCCACCGTGCCGAAGGCGTAGGCGTTGTCATGGATATTTGAGGGGTGCATGCCCGCCTCGCCGCCGTCGCTGCGTGCCCATTCGGGCTTCGGTCCAATCAAGCGTACGCCGGTGCGGCTGGAGTTATAGTGCACCTGCCAGCGGGCATCGAAGAAGATATTGATGTCCTGCTCTGTGAAGAAAGTGGGCGCGCCGTGTGGGCCATAGATGACCCGCAGCTGCCATTGGTTGCTCCACGTCTGCATCAGCGCCTCGGGCAGCGCGCTCTGTTCGCAGGTTTGCGGCGCGGCCAGATGCAGCACATCGCCGGTGCGCAGCTGCCGCCCCGCATGGCCACCAAACTGGCCGAGGGTAAAGGTGCTGCGGCTGCCAAGGTAAAGGGGACAATCGATGCCTCCCGCCAGCAGCAGATAGCTGCGGCAGCCTGCTCCCCGGATTTCGCCCAGCGTGAGCGTTTGCCCGGCACGTGCGTTAACAACGCGGCCACACTCCACCGCAATGTCATCCAGCCGGGCATCAATGGTTGCTCCGGCCAGCACAAAGGCGCAGTCATGGTTGAAGCGCAGCGTGGGTCCGCGCAGGGTAATTTCCAGCCCGGCCGCCGCATCATTATTCCCCAACAGCTTATTGCCGTGACGGAACGAACGGGCGTCAAACGGCCCGGAAGGCGGTACGCCGACATGCCAGTATCCTGCGCGTCCCGGCGCATCCTGAATGGTGGTCAGGGTGCCGCCATGAAGCACATCCAGCGTGGCTGGCAACCAGCTGACATTGCCCAGCGTGGCGGTAATGACGCGTCCCTGCTGCACTTCCGGCAGAGCGATCAGATGGCGCAGCCAGCGCAGGTTGGTTTCAATGCCGTACAGCTCGCAGCCTGCCAGCGCCTCGGCGAGCGAGGCCAACGCCTGCGGGCGATCCTCCGCATGAACAATCACCTTGACCAGCATCGGATCGTACCAGGGCGTGACCTCAATCCCGCTCTCCAGCCAGCTGTCGATACGCAGCTTGCCGTGGCTGACCTGTTGCGGAAAACTTACCTGACTGAGCAGCCCGGCGCTGGGCGTGAATCCTTTGGCCGGATCTTCCGCATAAAGACGCACCTGAATCGCGTGTCCTGACGGGGTAGATTTCAGCGAGGCGAGCGGCGGCAGTTCCCCTGCGCCCAGCTGCACCATCCAGCGCACAATATCCACGCCGTACACCATCTCGGTTACACCATGTTCAACCTGAAGCCGGGTATTCACTTCCAGAAAGTAGAACTGCTGCGTCACCTCGTCATAGACATACTCCACGGTACCCGCGCTGCGATAATTCACCGCCTGACACAGCCGGATAGCGGTTTGCTGCAGCGCGTTGCGCACGTCAGCGCGCAGTCCGGGCGCGGGCGTCTCTTCAATGACTTTCTGGTTACGCCGCTGGGCTGAACAGTCGCGCTCGCCCAGCGCCAGCACGCCGCCCTGACCATCGCCAAACACCTGCACCTCAATATGGCGGGCGCGGGCGATAAACTTCTCCAGAAACAGCCCATCATCAGCAAAATTATTGCCCGCAAGGCGTTTTACTTTGGTGTAAGCCTCATTCAGCTGTGCGTCATCGTCACAGCGCTGCATGCCAATACCGCCGCCGCCAGCGGTGCTTTTCAACATCACCGGATAACCGATGTGCCGGGCGGCCGCTTGCGCCTCCTCCAGGGAATTCAGCAGTCCGCTGCCGGGCAGCAGCGGCACCGCGTTCTGCTGCGCCAGGTCACGCGCGCGATGTTTGAGGCCAAAAGCGGCCATCTGCTCCACGGTGGGTCCGAGGAAAATCATTCCTGCCTGCTCACAGCGGGTCACAAAGTCGGCGTTTTCGCTAAGAAAACCGTAACCGGGATGGATCGCCTGCGCCTGAGCCTGGAGAGCAATTTGCAGCAGCTTTTCCTGATTAAGGTAGGTGTCCCGTACGCTGCCCTCGCCCAGCGACCAGACTTCATCAGCCAGACGAACGTGCTGAGAATGACGATCCGCCTCGGCATAAACCACAATCGACTTAACGCCCATCGCTTTCAGGGTACGGATAATGCGTACGGCAATCGCGCCACGGTTAGCTATTAATACGCGTTCCAGCATGACTCAATTCTCATTCAGGCAGGTCGTCCTGCGTCATCAAAGCACGGTTGCTGCGGGTCGTCCCGCCATGCCAGAGGATTACCAGATAGCGACTTCAACCGGCGTGGGATTGTAGCCATTGCAGGGGTTGTTCAATTGCGGGCAGTTGGAGATCAGCACCAGCACGTTCATGTGCGCCACCATTTCGACATATTTGCCCGGCGCGGAGATGCCATCGGCAAACGTCAGCCCGCCCTCCTGCGTGACCGGCACATTCATAAAGAAGTTGATGTTGTGGGTGATGTCGCGGCGGGTCAGACCATATTCCGGATGTTCCGCTACTGCCAGCATCCAGCTGTCGCGGCAGGCGTGCATATGGCGCTTTTCCAGGTCGTAGCGCACGGTGTTGCTCTCCGTGGCGCAGGCGCCGCCCAGGGTGTCGTGGCGACCGCAGGTATCCGCCGTCAGCGTCAGCATCGGACGATCCTCGTTGGAGCGCAGCACGCTGCCCGCGGTGAGAAAGACATTTTTTTGTCCGCGCAGCGTCTCGCTGACGCTGTAGCGCTCGGCGGTATCGTCGGCGTTAAAAAACAGCGTATCCGCCGCCTGATTGCCTGCCAGATCGGTGATACGCAGCGTCTGGCCCGCCTCTATGCGCCAGATCCAGTAATCGCCGGCGGGAATAATTTCACGGTGACACGCCTGCGCCACGTTGTTTGGGCTGTGTTTAATCATCACCGGCTCCTCAGCACTGTGCGGTCAGATAGTAGAGTTGGTTATTGCGCAGGCCGCGCTGATTCTCTTCCCGCTGCAGACAAATCGCCGGAAGCGGTGCCGGATGGCCGTCCAGCACGATGCCCAGCCGCTGTTGCGGGTAAGAGGTGGCGGCAGAGAGCGGATGAGGACAGGTATGCAGGATAACCAGGGTATCCATGGCAAAGCGCAGCGTGACCTGCGCGCCTTTCTTCCCCTGCTGCTGTAGCTGAAGTTCGCCATCGTTACCGGCAGTGACGCGGGAGAAGAAATTGACGCAGGCAGCCATATCGCGCTTGCCCAGGCCATATTTCGCCAGCTCCACCAAAAAGCTGTCGTAGCCGTTCTGGTGCCAGCCGTTGCGCGCCTGCTGGTAATCGCGCGCGCCGAACTGCGCCGCTATCTGCTGCGCATTGCTGCTGCCGCAGACGCTTTCATGCCAGCCGAAGCTGTCCTGCTCAATGCCGCAGAAAATCCGGCCCATATCGGAGTAGAGACAGTGCCCGGCGGTGAGACGGAAAGTGTGCTGACACTTCAGGGTGTCTGGCGCGTTGTAGCGCTCCAGCAGGTTTTCCGGGTTGTACATCAGCAGGCTGGCGTTAACGCCGCCATCCAGATCGGTCAGGCGCAGCGCGCTGCCGCGCCGCATACGTAACGACCAGTGGGATCCGGCGGGCAGAATGGTTTCATAACTTTTCATGCGTTTCTCCTCAGGCAACCTGGGCGACCGTCGGCGCTGCGGGTGCAGCAGGCCGGGCGCGCTCCAGCGGAATGTCATAGGTGATGCTGGCTCCCCAGGCGTCGGGGGCGTGGGGATCGTGGCGCAGCTTGTCAAATACCCACAGGCGCGAGCCGAGCGTAAAGCCCTCTTTAAGATCGTGAGTGATCATAAAAATGGTCAGACGGTGTGCCTGCCACAGATTGCCGATCAGCTCGTGCATTTCGCCGCGAATGCCGGGATCCAGCGCGCCAAACGGCTCGTCAAGCAGCAGAATGCGCGGGTGCTTCATCAGCGCCTGCGCCAGCGCCAGCCGCTGCTGCATCCCGCCTGAAAGCTGATGGGGATATTTGTTCTGCGCCTGGACCAGTCCCACCTGATCCAGCATGGCGCGCGCCCGCTCGCCGATCTCACGGCGCTTGCGGCCCCAGACGCGCCCCAGCCAGCGAGCTTCGCTGAACTCGTCGGCCAGCATTACGTTGCCCAGCACCGTGAGGTGTGGAAACACCGAGTAACGCTGAAACACTACGCCGCGATGGGCGTCCGGCTCCTGCGGAATCGGGCTGCCGTCCAGTAGCAGATCGCCTTTGCTGGGGCTTTCCGTCCCCAGCAGCATATTAAGAAACGTGGTTTTGCCGCAGCCGGAGGCGCCAACGATGGAGACAAATTCCCCTTCCTCCACGCTGACGTTCATGCGTTCCAGCACCACCTGTTGCCCGTAACGTTTTTCCAGGTTTTTCATTTCCAGGATTGCCATCCGCTTCCCCTTATTTCGCGTAGTACCACGGCCAGCGGCGGCGGCCGATCAGGCGCAGCAGCAGGTCGAGAGTAAAGGCCAGCAGCGTAATCCACGCCACATAAGGCAGAATCACGTCCATCGCCAGATAACGGCGCATCAGAAAGATGCGGTAGCCAAGCCCTTCCGTGGCGGCGATCGCCTCGGCGGCAATCAGGAACAGCCACGCCGAGCTGAGCGACAGCCGCACGGCGTCAAACAGACGCGGCATCAGCTGCGGCAGAATGACGCGCCAGAGGATCTGTGCGCTGTGTCCCCCCAGCGTCTGCGCTTTTACCAGCTGTTCACGCGGAATGGTCTGCACCTGCAACATCAAATCGCGGGCGATCAGCGGCGTAATACCGATAACGATCAGCACCACTTTTGACGCTTCGCCCAGACCAAAACAGATAAACAGAATCGGCAGCACCGCCAGCGGCGGCACCAGCGCAAACAGGGTAATCAGCGGCGAGATAAAGGCGCGCACTACCGGCAACGCGCCGCAGAACAGACCGAAAGTCAGCGCCAGCATCGCACCGATCGCCACCCCCATGACCAACCGCAACAGGCTGGCGGCAGTATCGCTCCACAGCAGGTATTCACCGGTACGCGGGCTGGGCTGAAAGGCCATACGCTGTACCGCTTCTCCCATTGCGTTGAAGCCCGGCAGCAGCTTATCCGCCGCGTTCAGGCTCAGGCGCGCATCGGAGGCCAGCAGATAGATCAGCAGCAACGCCAGCAGCGGCAAAAATCCCATCATAAAGCGCGCCATCGGCACCGGTTGGTAATTGATCATCTTACGCATTGAGCCTTCCCCGCTTTACAGCTGGTTTGCCGCGGCCAGTTTGGTGAACCGATCGGTGAAGCGAAGCTTGATGTTCTCCGCATTGCCCCAGACGCCCGCAGGCGTTTCCACGCCGACCCTATCCGCACCCGGCGCGGCGTCGCCCAACAGGCCATGCTTAAAGGAAAACTCGGCGACCATCTGCATGGTGGTTTTGATCTGAGTAGTTTCGATAAAGTCGAGAGTGAGTTTGGCATCGCTGAACAGATGGGTTGCGGCCAGCTGCTGATCAAATCCGGCCAGGTCGGTGCCGGACGCTTCCGCCATCAGGCTGCGTGCTTTTTTCGCTTCCGGGGAGGGACCGGACATGATTTTCAGGGTTTCATACCAGGCGCCGGTCAGCGCTTTGCCCAGCTCAGGGTGCTGCTTCAGGGTTTCGGTATTGACCACCAGCAGGTCGAGGATTTCGCCGGGGATCTGGGCGGAAGAGAAGACCAGATGGCTGTCCGGCTGCTTCTGCGCTTCCGCCAGCAGCGGGTTCCAGGTCACGATCGCGTTGACCTCCGGCGTGGTAAAGGCGGCTACCAGATCGGCATCGGCGGTATTCACCACTTTGACATCTTTTTCGCTCATGCCGGACTTATCGAGCGCCCGCGCCAGCAGATAATGGGACACCGAAAGTTCAACCAGGTTAATCGGCTTGCCCTTCAGCGACGCGACGCTGTCTGCACCCTTGACCAGAATGCCGTCGTTGCCGTTAGAGTAATCGCCTACAATCAGCGCGGTACTGTCGACGCCGCCGCTGGCCGGAATGGTCAGCGCATCCATGTTGGTCATGGTGCAGCCGTCGAATCCGCCAGAGGTGTACTGGTTTACCGACTCGATATAGTCGTTGACCTGTACAAATTTGATATCGATACCGTATTTGTCCGCCCATTTTTTCACGATGCCATTCTGCTGCGCATAGTCCCAGGGCATCCAGCCGGCATAAATCGACCAGCAGATGTTAAAGGTAGGTTTGGCGGCAAAGGTATTGAGGCTGAACAGCGCGAGGCTACAAAGCAGAAGCAGACGTGCGAAGCGTGTAAACATAATGTTTCCTCTGACGGTGGCGGAGTGAAATAAAAGCAGGAGGCAGCGAGTAGATCGCGCTATCCTCCCGGGCTTTTATCCCGCCGTGTAACCGCCAGAGAGCGGTCGGTCACTCTCGGACCAGCGTCTTGCGACCGGAACCCTAGTGACCCATTTTCAAATTGTACAGTGACACCGGTTACCCGCTATCGCTCCTGCATGTTGCATAACATATGCAAGAGAAATGCCAGAGTTGTAATCACAGGCGCAGGCCGCTGTCGCGCCACTTTGCGCTGCTTTCACTCACCGAAAAGGCGCAGAGAAAACGCTCCAGGCACCCCTATGGTGCAGCGAAACGGCGCGCTCACAGATAACCGAATCGGCTTCCTGTTTCAGAGACCCGCAATTCAGATTTTCACCTCCGATATCAGATCCGCGCATAATTATTATCATGGACGATTCGCCTGCCGCTGTGCTTTCTCTTTTCTGTTCAGTCCCTTGCGCAACCGCGCGCCTTGCCTATACTTTCAAAAAAAGATTTCACTTCGAAACTAATCATTTATTGATAGTCCGAACGTGAAACCAGAGAGGGTCATCTCATCGATAGCGTTTCTGATCTCACCACGCTATCTCTCACATGTCGTCGCCGAGCCTGATCTCGCCAGGCCCGCGTATGATTTTTCATCGCTTTTAGCATGGATTGTCAGCTCAATCAGAATGGTGGTGCCCGCCAGTCTGCGCAAAATTGCCTTTACTACCGATAAGCCGTCCGCAGATAGCTTGTCAGCGTAACTGTTTTTATTTGTAACCCATCAGAGGAACCGGGATGACGCCATTTTCCAGCTTTTGGCAGGCCGGCTATGAAGGTGCCGATCATATCAACCCTCAGGGCGAACGGCTGTCGATGAATGAAATCAACGGCCATCTGGCTCGGGTACGGGAAGATTACGCAGAACTCAAACGATTCAATATCAATACGGTGCGCGAAAGCGTGGGCTGGCGTCTTACCGAGACCGAGCTGGGCTATGACTTTTCCTCCGTGGCTATCCGTATGCAGGCCGCGCGTGAGCAAGGCATTCAGATCAGCTGGACGATTTGTCACTACGGCTGGCCCGAAGATCTCAGTCTGTTTTCTCCGGAGTTTATCCCACGCTTCGCCGCCTTCTGCGGCGCGCTGGCGCGATTCCTTGCTCCCTTATATTCCGATTCACCGGTCTATTCGCCGATGAATGAGATCTCTTTTCTGAGCTGGGGCCTTTCCGTCGGGGTATTTGTCTTTAGTAATGCTCCGGATGCCCCGGAGAGCGATCGGGCCGATGCCGCCAAGCGTCAGCTCATCCGCGCAACGCTGGCCGCCTGCGATGCTATCTGGCAGGCGGATCCCCGGGCGCGCATTCTGCACTGCGATCCGCTGGTTCATGTAGAGCCGGACGAGGATAACGAAGAGTGCCATCACCTTACGCATATCATGCGTGAATCGCAGTATCAGGCCTGGGACATGCTCGCCGGAAAACGCGAGCCGGAGCTGGGTGGCGCGCCGCACTATCTCGACCTGATTGGCGTTAACTATTACCACGCCAACCAATGGGAAACCAACAGCGAACAGCGGCTCTCCTGGCATCTGGGCGACGGACGACGCAAGCCGCTGCACGCGCTGCTGATCGCCCTGCATCAACGCTATCAGCGACCGCTGCTGCTGGCGGAAACCGGCCATGTCGGCAGCGGACGCGGCGCCTGGATCACGCAGATTACCGCGCAGGTTGCCCAGGCGCAGCTCGCCGGCGTGGAGCTGGTAGGGATTTGTCTTTATCCGATTATCGATCGGCCGCAGTGGGAGGACACCCAATTCTGGACCCGCAGCGGACTCTGGGATCTCGACCGGAATGGTCCCGATCCTTATGCGCGTCAATTACAACAGCCTTACGCCCATGCGCTGCGCCAGGCGCAACGGTCGCTGCGGCATTTTCAATTGTTTATCTCATCTGCCAAGCAGGCTCAGGAGAAGGGTATGAAAAAACCAAACTTAATCGTATTCAGCCATTTGCGTTGGGGATTTGTCTTTCAGCGCCCGCAACATTTACTGACGCGCCTGGCGCAACATTATCAAATCCTGTTTATTGAAGAACCGCTCCACCAGGCGGGGCCGGCAGGCATCCATCAAAGCTCTCCTGCGCCCAACATTACCGTGATTCAGCCGCATACTGAGATCGATGCGCCTGGTTTTCATGATAGCCAGATTGCCCCGCTCCAGCTGCTGCTTTCCACGCTGATTGATGAAGATGAGCGTCCGCTGGTCTGGTTCTATACGCCGATGGCGCTGCCTTTGCTGACGCCTTTCCAGCCGTGTGCGGTGATTTATGACTGCATGGATGAGCTCTCTGCGTTTAATCAGGCGCCGCGCCAGCTTCAGCAGCGTGAATCAGCGTTGCTGAGCCGCGCCGATCTGGTCTTTACCGGCGGCACCAGCCTTTATGAGGCGAAAAAAAGCAAGCATCCCCATGTTCACTGCTTACCCAGCAGCGTTGATGCGGTGCATTTTGAGCAGGCGCTGGACCGCAATAACGGCCACCCGCTACAGGAAGCACTGCCGCCGCTGCGCCTCGGTTACTACGGCGTGATTGATGAGCGTATGGATCTGGAGCTTATCGCCGCCCTCGCCGACAGTCATCCGGAATGGCAGATCATCATGGTGGGACCGGTAGTGAAAATCGATCCGGCAATGCTGCCGCAGCGCAGCAATATTCACTGGTTTGGACAGCAGCCTTATCAGGCGCTTCCCCAGTTTCTTGCCGGCTGGGATGTTTGTTTAATGCCTTTCGCCCTTAACGCCTCGACGCGCTACATCAGCCCGACCAAAGTGCTGGAGTATATGGCCGCGCAGCTGCCGATCGTCAGCACCGCGATCGCCGATGTGGAACGGCACTATGCAGGTTTGGTGGCCATCGCACACAGCCAGGCGGAATTTATCCAGGCCTGCGAGAATGCGCTGCGACTTACGCCCGAGGCGCGTCAGGCGCTGGCTGAACAGATGCAGGCAAAAGTGGCTGCCACTTCCTGGGATCGCACTGCAGAGCAGATGCACCGGCTGATGCATCAGGCGATGGCGAAAACCACCGATACGACGCAAGGCAATAACGAAGCCTCCGCGGTTCAACCGGCAGTGACCTGGCTGACGCCGCTGACGGAGGAGTCAGAAACGGTACCCTGTTTGATTATCGGCGCCGGTCCCACCGGCCTGAGCGCAGGCTATCACTATGGCGAAGGCGCCGTGGTGCTGGAGAAAAACGCCACGCCGGGCGGCTGGTGCCGCTCCATCGAGGATAGCGGTTTTACCTTCGATTACGCTGGCCACATTATGTTTTCTCAGGATCCTTATGTGTTGCAGCTTTATGAGATGCTGCTGGGCGAAAACCTGCACTGGCAGGCGCGTGAGGCCTGGGTCTATAACGACGGCGTTTATACCCGTTACCCGTTCCAGTCCGCGCTCTACGGGCTGCCAGCGGATGTGATCAAAGAGTGCATCCTCGGTGCGATAGAAGCGCGCTATGGCGAAACGGAAGCGCGCACCCTGCCGCTGGATGTTGCTTCCGTGAAAAGTCCGCTGCGCACGGAAAGCCGCACTTATCGCCGCGACTGCTGTGCCGATGGCGCCGTGCCGGATGGCGAAAACTGCGCGTCAGGCAGCGAAGAAGAGGTTTCTGAGAATTTCGAGCAGTTTATTCTGCGCACCTGGGGCAAAGGGATCGCTCGTCACTTTGCTTTGCCCTATAACAAAAAACTCTGGAAGCTGCCGCTGTCGGAAATGGAAACCTCCTGGCTGGGCGGCCGCGTGCCGCTACCGGATTTGTCTCAAATTATCGAAGGCGCGCTGGAGCCGCTGGGGAAACCCCTTGGCCCTAATGCCCGCTTCGGTTATCCGCTGCGCGGCGGTTTTCAGGCGCTGGTGTCAGGCTTCCTGCCCCATCTGAAATGCACGCTGGAAACCAATGCCGCCATCGTGAAAATTTTGCCGCAGGCGCATATCGCGATTCTGGCTGATGGACGCCACTATCGCTATGAGCAGATGATCAACACCATGCCGTTGCCGGAACTGATTAAGCTGATGGGTGATGAAGTGCCGGAAAACGTGCAGGCGGCGGCGAAAAAGCTGCGTCACGTTTCGGTGCGCTGCGTGAATCTCGGCGTTGGCCGGGCGGATCTTACCGAGAAACACTGGATCTACTATCCGGGCGAAACGCTGTTCCACCGCATTTTTGTGCAGGGCAACGCCAGCCCGTTCTGTAGCCCGGAAGGCGCCTGTGGCCTGACCTGTGAGATCACTTACTGCGACGATAAGCCGCTGCCGCTGGAAGGAGATGCGCTGATCGCCCGCTGCGTGGAAGATTGCATCAAGGTAGGCATGATTCGTCCCGATGATGTGATTCTCTCCGCCAGCGAAGTCGATATGCCTTATGCCTATGTGGTTTACGATCATGCCCGTAAGGCGAACGTGACGCTGATCCGCCAGTGGCTGCTGACGCAGGATATCCACCTGTCAGGCCGCTACAGCGAGTGGGAATATTACAATTCCGATCACGCGTTTCTGGCCGGAAAACGCTCGGCGGAAAATGTGAAAACCCAGCTGCGCTCTCAAAGCACGCTCGGTTAATTGACCCACAGCTCAGCCAGCATAGTGCTTCGCGCACTATGCTGGCTGCCTTTGCATCACACCTTACCCGATTATTTTTTCTTCATCAATTTTTCTGAGTTACTACAGCAAACCTGCCCACTTTTCTTTCCTCCCCCTGAGGTTTACTCTCTCTTTTATTGCAATGAAATCTAGCCGGAGCGTAAAACCGGCCGCCTGAATTATCATCAAAAATTTTGCTCTTTTAAGCGAAACGTTTTTTATTTAACCAGCGAGTCGGGAGGAAATATGATCAACATTATGCGTGCCGATCCTACTCAGAAATTTGAGTACGGCCCTTTTACCATTCGTCGTCTGCGCCCTGGTCACATGCATTCCCCTGATAACGGCAGCACCTTCGGCCCGCTGGCGATTGTCGATCACGCCACGCTGGAAACGGGTTCGCGCGTGCCGATGCACCGGCATGTTAATGATGAGATTCTCACTTACGTCTGGCGCGGCTCAATGGTGCATGAAGATGCCAACGGCAACCGCACGCCGCTCTCCGCTAAGAAGCTGATGATGATGAGCGCTGGCAGCGGTGTCAGCCATGAAGAGTCAACGCCGATTGTGCAGGCGGAAACCGTGCAGGTGATTATCCGGCCGAACGCGGCGGATGGCGAAGGGCGCGTGCAGTTTATGGATCGCCCGGCAGGCATCAGCGACAATGCCTGGAACCTGTTGGCCGCGCCGGAAGGCAGCGGCGCGCCGCTGGATATCCGTCAGGAGGTCTGGGTGTATGATGTCAGGCTGGAAAAAGATCATACGCTGGCAGCACCGCGGATTGACGGGTTCGCCAGCTGGCTCTATGTGCTGGACGGCGTAATTACCCTTGGCGAGCAAAAGCTGGGAAAAGGCGATGCGGCCAGCAGCAACGACGATGCGCTGCCTGCCATCAATGCCACCCGCGATGCCACCCTGCTCTGCTTACTGGTGCGCCTTGACGCGCCAACAGTGGATAGCGGCACCGTCAGCGGCCATTGATATTACCGGGACGTCTGCGTACGTCCCTCTTGCCTTGCAAATTTTTTTACGCTTTTTCTCGCTTCGCGTTAAACTGCCGCTCCTGACGTTTAAGCAACTTGCGGTTTCGGATGGTTTTATCACGCACCACTCAACAACGACTCACAGCCTGTATTGCGATACTGGCCGTGCTGCTGCTGTTTGTGGCGCCGGTGGTATCCAAAACCCTGGCTGAACGTCATCAGATGCGCACCCTTAACATGGAGGCTGAAGCTGCCTCCTCATCGTCTCACCACAGCGCTGCCGTGCAGATGCAAAGCGCTGAAACCAGCATGATGACCATGGACCACAGTGCCATGCCGGACGGCGAATTTGCCTGCGGCTATTGCGATCTGCTGGTGCACGTCCCGCTGATGGTTTGGGTTTTTATCCCTTTCATCTGGTTGATGATGTTGATTTCCCGTGCGCCGCCGATGGCTACCGTCAGCGCGCCAGTTATTCGTCAGCCCTGGGGTTTTCATCATCCGCGCGCTCCGCCCCCGGCCTTATCCGGTACAACCTCTTAAGATTAACCGGTCATTTTTCTGCGGATTGAATCTGTCGGAATAGTGGCCGCACCCTGTTATCCTGAGAACTGGATTGGCTATGTCTTATTCAACTGTAAATCGGTCGGCGCCCCGCGGCGCGGTACTGAATCTTGTGCGTCGTCTTCATTTTTATATTGGCCTGTTTGTTGCGCCCTTTATTTTTATCGCGGCGCTTACCGGCGTGCTTTATGTCCTGACGCCGCAAATTGAAAATATTCTCTTTGCGGATGCGCTTACCGCGCAACCTCAGGGCGCGCCGAAACCGCTTTCTGAACAGATCGCTGCCGCACGCAAACGTGTCGGCGCAACGGCAAAAATTTATGCCGTGCGTCCCGCCCCCGGCGCGACTGATACCACGCGCGTGCAGTTTGTCGCGCCTCATCTCGACGAGTCAGAATCCCGCGCCCTGTTTATCGATCCTTACACGCTACAGGTGAAGGGCGATATGACGGTCTACGGAACGTCGGGCGTATTGCCGCTGAGAACCTGGATCGATCAGCTGCATCGCGGACTGCTCCTGGGCGATTTTGGCCGCAACTACAGCGAGCTGGCCGCTTCCTGGCTTTGGGTTGCTGCACTGTGCGGCGTGGTGCTGTGGCTGGGCTATCGTCCACGTCGTCAGGCGAAAAAGAGCCTGAGCCGCTTCGCCGTTGCCCGTCACTGGCATATCACGCTCGGCCTGATTCTGCTGCTCGGCCTGATCTTTTTTTCCATCACCGGGCTGACCTGGTCTCAGTGGGCCGGAAACAATATCAACAAAATGCGTAGCGAACTCGGCTGGCTGACGCCGCAGGTCACGACCACGCTTGACCGTTCCGCCCTTGCTGAGCCGCTCGATCCTCATGCCGATCATCACACCGCCATGAGCGACATGCCGATGAACAAGCCCGTCAGCAACCGTGCCGATGGCGACTGGGATCGCGTATTAAGCGCCGCGCGTGCAAACGGGATTGACGCTGCCAAAGTTGAGCTGCGTCAGCCAAAAAAACAGCACAGCGCCTGGACTGTCACGGAAATCGATCGCAGTTGGCCTACACAGGTGGATGCGGTTTCGGTGAATCCCGATAATTTCAGCATTGTCGATTACGTCAGGTTCAATGATTTTCCGCTGGTGGCGAAACTCACGCGCTGGGGCGTGGATGCGCATATGGGCATCCTGTTTGGCCTGCCGAATCAGCTTATCCTCGCGGCATTCGGCCTTGGTCTTTGTATGATGATCGTGCTGGGCTATCGCATGTGGTGGTTGCGCAGACCGGCGGCGCCAGCCGTCAGCCCTTCACAGACTCTCGTGGCCAGCTGGCTGGCGCTGCCGCTTTACTGGAAGATCGCGTCGTTCGCCGTGGCGCTGGCGCTGGGATATTGCCTGCCGGTCATGGGCGTCAGCCTGCTGATTTTTATGTCGATCGATATTGTGCGCTGGGAGCGCCAGGATAGGGTACCTGCCCGTTCGTTAACCACGGCCGCAGAGCAAAAGAACGTGAAGGCGCAGCCGGTCGCGGTCAGGCAAAAAGAGAAACGTCAGTTTCTTATTGGCGTACTGGTAGTGTCGCTGATTGCCGCGTCGGTGATTACCCAGGCGATTGTAGGCGGCGCCATCGATCAGTATCACATTCCGTTTAGCGAATGGTCGCTGCAGCTCTACGTCACGCAAATTATGATGATTGTGCTTTATACCGCCGTGTTTACCGGCCTGTTTTCCGTGCCGCTCTGGTATTTTTTCCTCGGCGAAAAAGCGGAGCCGCAACAGTAAGGGTAAGTGCGCGTTCGCTACCGGACGCGCACTCTTTGCTATCAGAAGTCCGCTTTTAATACCACACGATAGTTGGCTTTACCGGCGCGCACGTGCTCCAGCGCGTCGTTGATTTTCGACATCGGGAAAAATTCCACCTTCGGCGCGATATCAGCGCGTGACGCCAGCTTCAGCAGCGAACGCATCTGTCCTGGCGAACCGGTGGAAGAACCGGTTACCGCACGGTCGCCCTGAATCAGGCTGAATGCGCCGACCTGGAACGGTTTCATCACTGCGCCTACCGTATGGAAATTGCCTTTCGGCGCCAGCGCATCAAAGTATGGCTGCCAGTCGAGATCCACCGCAACGGTGCTGAGAATCAGATCGAACTGTCCGGCCAGCTTTTTCAGCTCTTCGGGATCGCGGCTGTTGACCACATGGTCAGCGCCCATATCGAGAATCGACTGTTTTTTGGCGGGGGAAGAGCTGAAGGCGGTGATTTCCGCCCCCATAGCGCGCAGGATTTTAATCGCGATATGGCCCAGTCCGCCAATGCCGATCACGCCCACCCGGCTGGTAACGGAAATTTTGTGCATCAACAGCGGTTTGAATACCGTAATGCCGCCGCACAGCAGCGGACCGGCTGATTCGATATCCAGTTTTTCCGGCAGCGGAATCGCCCATTGCCAGTTAGCGCGCAGCTTGCTGGCAAAACCGCCGTGATTCAGAATGGTGGGTATGCTGCCCTGATGACAGTTCACCTGATCGCCGTTGATACAGGCGTCGCAGTGCTGGCAGCTTTTTGCCGTCCAGCCGATACCTACCCGCTGTCCCAGGCTTAATCCTTTGCTTTTTGCTGCTTCGCCTAATGCAGAGACGCGGCCTATCACTTCATGGCCAGCGATCAGAGGATACTGTGAAATCCCCCATTCATTATCAATCATGGAGAGATCGGAGTGGCAAACGCCGCAGTAATCGACCTCAACCTCCACATCCTCCGCATCCAGTGCGCCCGCGTCATATTCATAAAGTTCTAAAGCCTGACCCGCTTCCATCGCCGCGTAGCTTTTGATTTTCATTCATTACCTCAGTGTGAGTGGATTAATCGGGCTGAGTGTAGCAAAGCGCTGATAGCAACGTTTTACCGCATCTGCTGCCGGATAATTAACGCACCGCAATGTGCTTGATATAAAATAGCCTGCGATAAACTGGCCGAATAACCCTGCTGCCAGCGGTAATGAATGTAAAGCACAGCGGGAGGGGTCTTTTTTATCTTGGCGTTTATATTTTGCATTTATTGGAGCTTTAATACGTTTTTTTTCAGCATGAGAACATTGCCTTTACGGTTGTTGTGACAGTGTAACATTTTCTATAAAATCTATTTATTTCAGTTACCTGGCTGTAATTCTTCAAAGCGTTATGCTTATATCAGCTTTTGATTACTGTTTTATATTGTGTTGTTTCTGAGTGTTCGCCTTATTTGCGGTATCTTTTTTCATCAGAGAGGCTCACACTGTTTGTTCACCCCCGGCTTTAACGGCCGTCTTTTCCCTCAAAAAGGGAGTCTGTATGCCTTTTCTTACTATCGATTCTGTTTGTGCCCTTACGGGTGTTCAACCCGCTACACTTTATCACTGGCGGCACGCCGGACTGATTTCGCGGCCAGCGAGTAAACAAGGCTACAGCGACAGTCAGTTTGATTTGATCTGTATGGTACTCGCACTGAGCAACACCGGCGCGACGCCAGCGGAGATGCTGGGTGCGCTGCAAAATCAACAGCCGCTGAGCGTTGCAGGCTGGTCGGCTCGTAAAGGCGATCTGCTTTACCAGCTGGAATATGGCAACGACGATGAGCTGTATAAAACCCTGCGCCAGAGCGCTGCGCATTACAGCGGCGACGATCTGGTTAACGCCCTGCTGCGACCGTTAAATAACTGGCTGCGCAACGATCATCGTGCTGGTGCGGCAAAACGCCTGGCGCGCTTTCATTATGCGGTGGTCAGACACGCCTGCCGTGCGCTGCATCTTTCGCGAAAACAGGACGTTAATATCTATCTGGAAGCGGTAAGCGTACGCGACGACACCGAGATTTGGCTGGAAGCGATCCGGCTTACCGGTCAGGGCTTTCATGTCGAGCTGTCGCTACAGGTCGGCACGCCGGTTCCCTTCCGTCAGCAGCCGATGCATTACCTGATGTGGTGCGGCGCCGGTATCAGCCCGGAGATGAAGGCGGGATTTTTTGAGCGTCTGGAAGGCGGTGATCCGGTGTTGCTGTGTGGACCTGACACCCGCGTCTGGCAGGACCAGCGTATCGCTCAACGCGGTTAACTCTGGCGCTCGTCTGTTACTCTCTTGTATGGACTCTGTCGCGTCCCTTTGCGTGCGGCAGATAATTCCGGATTCCTGCATTATCCCGCTCCGTTTAACGATTCTTTGGCTACCATTGTGAATTCCGGTTTAAACCGCTCAATGGACGATGCTTCTGAAACCTGTCACTTTTCCGTTTGTTACCTTTTCTACTGCCCTTGCTCTGTTGGTTAACAGTTCTGTTACTCGGGCCGACACCGTCTGGCTCACTAACGGCGACCGTCTGAGCGGCACGGTACGCTACCTCAGCGACGGCAAACTGGGGCTGGATACCACTTATGCCGGTACGGTGACGCTCAACTGGAGCGCCGTCAGCACCCTGGCAAGTGATAATCCCGTGACGGTGCAAAACAAAGTCACCGGGGAAGGCTATCAGGTGCGACTTTCATCCTCCGATCCAGGTTATATCTGGGTGGAAAAAGATGAGCAGGAAGAAAAAGTGTCAACGCAGCGTATCGATGAGTTTATGAAAGCGAAGGTAAGAACTGACCAGCTCGCCTGGACTGGCAATATCGACGCTGGTGTAAATATTAAAAAAGCCTCCACCGACACGCAGGATTACAACTTGTCTTTCAACAACAAAGTCAGCAAAGGTAACTGGCGGCACAATTTTGGCGGCACTTTTGATCGGGAGGAAGAAGACAACAGCGTCAACACTGATAACTACAGCCTGCGCTATGCGCTGGATTATCGTCTGCGCGAGCAATATTTCTGGCAGATGCGCGCCAGCTACAAACGCGACTGGGTTGAAGATCTTTCACGCCAGACGCTGCTCGGCACCGGGCCGGGCTACCAGTTCTGGGATAACGAACTCGGTTCTTTCTCGCTCTCTTTCCTGGGCGGCGGCTTTGGCTATGGCTACAGCGACGGGACGGAAGATAATCATTTCGGCGCTTCGCTGCGCTGGAGCTACCAGCGTTACCTGCGCGGCAAGACCATCACGCTCTACAGCAATGGCGATGTTGGCCACTCGCTGGATGAGGACGCTATCTTCACAATGGATGCCGAAGTGGGGTTGCGCTATGCGTTGACATCCTGGTCAACGCTGAATATCGGTTATCATCATAACCTTGTCAGCGGCACACGCGACACGCTGAACGAACGCCAGTTCACCACCGGACTGGGCGTTAAATGGTGATAGTGCTAAGACAGCTCATGATTCAGCGGCGTCCTGAATGCATGACGCGCAGCGTGCAGCAGCTGATTTGCGGTGACGGTAGCCGGCAGACGGTTCAGAACCTTACTGGCCTGCCAGTAACAGAGCACCATCACTTCATCCGTCTCTTTTTCGGCCATTTCCCGTAGCCGCGCACGCAGTGACAACACATCCAGCGTTTGCTGCTCATCCACCATCTCTTTAATCGTCTGATTGATGATCTGATGGATAATTTTCCAGGAAAGTTCAGTAAACAAAATTTGCCCTCTTTCTGATGCTTCTGTTGTCTTCACCCCGTGAAATGTATCAGGAGATGCGCAGCTTTTCAGTTCCGATGAGTTTAACGAGCCGACATAAGTTTGTAACTATAGCTTCTCCTGCTGCTTTCATCGCGGCTTCTGACCGCCCGATAAAAGTTATCCTGTACTTTTAAGACGTTCCTGAAAGTGTAAAGAAAAAAAACAGCACTCAGAATCAAACGGACCTGAGCGAAGCGTTGAATCTTGCCGGTCGGGCCATCTTTAAGCTGACGGGACGCGAATCGTAGCTGGCACCACAGCCTGCAATTTGTCACAGTATCTTTTTTTGATTATCTGTTTAAGGAGACGATATGAATCAGGCACAGACGCTACGCGCCGATCCGCTGGTTTGGGGTCAGGGTGTGAAAGTATTTGAAGTGTTTCTTGAACCAACCTGCCCTTTTTCCGTACGCGCTTTCAATAAATTCGACGCGCTGCTGGATCAGGTCGGCGAAGAGAATATGACGCTGAAGATTCGCCTGCAGTCGCAGCCGTGGCATATGTTCTCTGGCGTGATCGTACGCGCTATTCTTGCCGCCTCCACGTTGCCCGAAGGTAAACTGGCGGCAAAAGCAGTGATGCGCGCGGTAGCGGATCATCGCGAAGAGTTTGAATTTACCGATCACTGCGCCGGACCCAATATGGATGCCACACCGCATGAAATCATTGCGCGTATCGAAGCATACAGCGGCGTGAAGCTGTCGGACGCTTTTGCCCGACCGGAGTTGCAGAATGAAATCAAATGGCACTGTAAATATGCCCGCCAGAACGGCATCCACGTATCGCCAACCTTTATGATTAATGGACTGGTTCAGCCTGATATCGGCAGCGGTGACGAGATTGCCGAGTGGGCGAAGCGTATTCTGGCCTGATTGCGCTACGCGGGTGGCGTAAGGCGCCTGTATCAGTCCGGAAGCCTCGCCGCCTGCTTTTTTACTCCGCTGGAGATGGCATCCGCAACATCCAGCGGAAATCCTTCCGGTAACCGATCGGCTACGTGATCAACAACCTGAAGCCGTTCCACCATCACCACCCCAGATCGCTGTGGTTATGCTGTTTAGTTTGCCCACGCGGCACGATTGTCAGTTGCAAGTTCAGCGCGGACAGAATTTTAAATAAGGTATCCAGCCGGATGCCATCGGGATTATTTTCCAACGCCGAGAGGGTGGCCTGTTTTAAACCCACGTTGTCTGCAGTTTCAACCTGGCTGAGAGGCTGCTTTTTTCGTTCATTACGGATGGCGTGCGCCAGCATTTTCGCTGGGGTAATCGGCATGTTATCCCTTGCAGCGGATCAATGAAGACGGCTACGATTTGCATAACAGTATTGCTTTGAAAAGAGAAATATGGATATTCTCACTGCTTGTTCATTCACACTTCGGCCGTCAGGCATAGTGCTACGTTTGGATACCCACTGCTATTGCTTCTGTTGCTATAACTATTACGCAGTTCTGTAATTCGCAAAACGAAAGAGTAATAACTGGAAAAAAAGGATTTTTAATATCAACTAATAATAACTTAAGTTCTTCTTTGCAAAAATCCGTAAAATTTTATAGAAGTTTACCCTTCGCTCATGGGCAAACCTTTTCAATATGTCCGTCAAATAATGAGAATTAAAATGATCAGTAACTTTTATAACAATAAGGAAATCAATGATACGATTAAGCAAGCACTTAATCAGGCTTTCATGCCCTTTAAGAAGGAGGTTTATGCTTATGCCATTATGGATAAGAAAGAACCGTTAAAAATAGCCATAATTAATAACTATCCAGTCTGGTTTGATATTTATCTGAAAAATCACTATCAACTCATTGACCCGGTAATAATAAAATCGTTGAAAACCGTTCAGGATTTTCCCTGGAAAAAAGAGACGTTCATACCTTACGGACATACTACCCCTGATATTTTTGATGCTGCAAAAAAACACAGCATTGCATCTGGCCATACGTTTGTCTTGCATGATTATAAAAACAATTTGACAGTTTTATCGCTTATAGGGTTTGAAAAATATCGTATCGGGACTCAGGAAAACAGAGAGAAAATACAGTCCTTGTTTATCTCTATCCATCAAAAAATGCTTCGCCTGTACGATACGGTACAGAAAAGCAGTGCTAACCGCCTTTCATTGAGAGAGTGCGAAGTTTTATACTGGATTGGGGTTGGAAAAACCTATTTCGAAACCTCAATCATCCTTGGCATTTCACAAAGAACCGTTAAGTTTCATATTCATAATATCATCAAAAAACTGGGTGTTTCCAATGCCAGACATGCTGTAAAATTAAGCATTGACCTTGATCTTTTGAATAATAAAAAACTAAATTCCTGGGGCTAACAGTCAGCTACATGGTAGTTTTTTGCAACTATTGGCCTGACAGAGCTTTACTCTTGAGGCAAAAATTCATTAAATGCATAATCATTTAAACCTGAAGTATCTCTTTTTTGTTATTGATACGAAAAGGGGTGACTTTGACATAGTATCATAAGCATCGTACTCCAGACCGTTAATACTGTTAACCTGCCAGTCCAGTCGAATTTTGAAAGTGTTATGTCTTAACCGGTAAAGCTCATTTACCTGAGGATGAGGTAGTTGATCAAAATTCATGCTAAAAAACTCAACAACTTTATTCATTTAGGCTTCCTGATTAATATTGGGAAAAGTCATTATTTAAGCCTGCCATCGCTGTTTTGTAGGAATATTCCTGCACTCCCTGTACTTTAGTACAGCTAGTATGTTATCTGACATCACAGTAGGATAAAAAAATACCTGATCTCCTTGTTCCGTTAAACAAAGAGATCAGGCGGCCAGTGGCCAACACCAGGGAAAATTACCGGCCAGAGGCCGACGCTGAAGAATCACAGATGCTTATAATTATCTGTTATTTTTTCGGCGATTAATAAAACAATTAGCAATCTACTAAAATAACTCATAGCAACTTTGATATAGATCATTAAAGTAATAGGTTCACTGCTACTTACTAAAAAAAGCATATGAATAATTTATTTATTTTTTATTCACCTTAGGGTAACCATTCATATTTTACTGATTTCTAAGACCTGCTGTCGAGGCGGATGCTTATTTTGTTTCCAAAACTATTACACGATCCTCTATTAGTTTTGCGCTCTGCTGCTGTGAGCATTTTTTTGAGAATCCAGCATATTTTCCTGTTTTTTCTGCCGTTCGGCCGACTTATTGCGGTTCGCCCTGATCCTGTCAATCCCTTTTCCACCTGTTTCTGATGCGATCCCTTCAGAAGAATCTGCAGCAGCCATCCCTACCCGTTTAACTCGTGCGAAAATAAATCGCTTGCAATGTAAATAAACTCTGTCATGCTTAGCACCAGTTAGATAGCGCACTATAAAATAGCAACCAATGATTAAGGGAAAAGACGATGACCACCAAAGCGAAAGCACTGACCGCAGCACTGTTAGCGACAATGACGATCTCTTCAGCCTGGGCTGACAATCAACCTGCGCCCACAGCGGGCGTGGCAAAATTTCTTTCCGCTTTAAATGCTGGCGGCGGTAAACCCATTGAGCAGCTTTCGCCGAAAGAGGCACGTCAGGTGCTGATCGGCGCGCAACAAGGGGCAACGCTGCCACCGGCGCAGGTTTCCGAGAAAATCGTTGAGATTCTGGGTAAGCCGCTGAAGCTGACTATCGTAAAACCAGAAGGCGTAACCGGTAAGCTGCCAGTATTTATGTTCTTCCACGGCGGCGGCTGGGTATTAGGTGATTACCCAACTCACGAACGTCTGGTGCGCGATTTGGTTACGCAATCCGGTGCGGCGGCTGTTTTTGTTAACTACGATCCGTCGCCGGAAGCGCACTTCCCTGTTGCCATTACTCAGGCTTATGAAGCGACGAAATGGGTGGCGGAGCATGGCGATGAGATCGGCGTTGACGGCTCGCGTCTGGCGCTGGTGGGCAACAGTGTAGGGGGCAACATGGTGGCAGCGGTCGCCTTACAGGCTAAACGCAACCATACTCCCGCGATTCGTTATGATGTGATGTTCTGGCCGGTGACCGATGCGAATTTCGATACGGCGTCATACAACCAGTTCTCCAGCGGCTATTTCCTGACGAAGAATATGATGAAATGGTTCTGGGACAGCTACACCACCTCAGCGGCCGACCGCAATAACATCCTGGCGTCACCGTTGCGTGCAACGACCGGGGAACTGAAAGGCCTGCCGCCGACGTTGATTCAGACGGCTGAGCTGGACGTACTGCGTGATGAAGGCGAAGCGTTCGGACGTAAGCTGGATGCGGCTGGCGTGCCGGTTACCGTTACCCGCTATAACGGTCTGATTCATGACTACGGCCTGCTGAATGCCCTGAGCAACGAACCTGCAGTGAAAACTGCCCTGTTTGAGGCTGCATCCGAACTGAAACAACATCTGAAATAAGCGTGAAAAGCAGCCGACCGCCTCTGCAACGCGGGCGGCTGCCTTTGCAGTTTCCGGCGCTACAGCCAGCCCGAGCGCTTTAATCTGCGCCAGAGCACCAGACAGATTACCAGAGTGACGCCCAGAATTACCGGATAGCCCAGCTTTGCATGCAGTTCCGGCATATCTTCAAAGTTCATGCCGTACATGCTGAAAATGATGGTGGGAATAATCAGGATCGCACCCCAGCCGGCAAGCTTTTTGCCAACTTCATTTTGCTGAACGGAAACCAGGGCCAGATTCACATGCATGGCGCTGGTGAGCATTTCGCGCATATCTTCCGCATCAATCACCACATGGTGAGCGTGATCCTGCACATCGCGAATATAGGCGCGCAGGGATTTTGGAATAACATCCTCGTGAAAACGCACCAGCTGCTGACAAATCTCATCAACCGGCATCGCCGCATTGCGCAGCGCCAGCAGCTGGCGACGCAGGATGTAGACATTCTTTACCGTCTGGCGGTCAAACTCGGTGCGAAACATCGCGTCTTCCATATCGCTGATGCGATTGCTTAAAGAAGAGGTTATCTGACTGTAGTGGTCCACGATAAAATCCAGGATGCAGTAGAGCGCATAGCCCGGCCCCTCGCACAGCATGGTGGTATTCTCTTCTGCCCGCTGACGAATCGGCGCATAACTTTCCGAGGCGCCATGCCGTACGGTAATCAGAAAGTTTTTGCCTACAAAGAAATGCGTTTCGCCAAAAAGGATTTGATCGTCATCCTGCAGCCTGGCCGTTTTCATCACGATAAAGAGTGAATCGCCATACTGTTCGATTTTGGGACGCTGATGCGCGGTCAGCGCATCTTCAATCGCCAGATCGTGCAGGCCGAATTTCGCCTGAAGCACGCGCATAAATTCGGCGTCGGGTTGCCACAGGCCAACCCAGAGAAATACCTTTTCTTCAGTGAGGACGTCACCGACCTCTTCTAATGAGATATTTTCGTTACGTTTTCCGTGACGGTACACAATGCTGTTGATGACCATGAGTCGTGCTGCTCCTTGACGAAAACCGTGGCCTGCATGGCTACGGCAAAATATATTCACAAGAGTAGCAGTGAGTGTGCAATGAAAGAGGCGGAATGCGTGCGGTAAAGAGATTGAGACGGTAAAACAGGCGTTGTTGAGGCGCTGTGCATTTGCAGATTTTTTATTAAGCTGGTTGTTTCCCGTTGAGAAACATATGTTATACTGTTTCCCGTTGCGAAACAGGAGTTACCAACCGTGATCAAAAGCTGGAAGCATAAAGGCCTGCAGAAGTTGTATGAAAAAGGCGACACGAGCGGAGTTCAGGCAAAGGATGCAGAGCGCATAAAACTCAGATTGCTGGCTCTCGATAATGCGACAACAACGGAAGATTTTAAAAGTTATCCGGGCTTTAAG
Organism: Pantoea osteomyelitidis; assembly: GCF_044342975.1. Classification (NCBI taxonomy): domain Bacteria; kingdom Pseudomonadati; phylum Pseudomonadota; class Gammaproteobacteria; order Enterobacterales; family Erwiniaceae; genus Pantoea; species Pantoea osteomyelitidis. The sequence goes on along the minus strand of NZ_JBGFSN010000010.1, from coordinate 5,793 downwards.
TTCCATTCTTTGAAAGGTGATAAACAGAATTTGTACGCTATTACCGTTCGCGCCAACTGGCGGATAACTTTCGAATTTAAAGATGGCGATGCCTGGATTTTAAATCTGGAGGACTATCACTAATGACTATGTTCAATCCCCCTCATCCGGGAGGCTTGATTGCGGAATATCTGGAAGACTATGGAGTAAGTCTCCGCTCTTTGGCTAAGGATCTGGACGTTTCGCCCTCAGCCTTAAGTAAAGTTGCTTCCGGTAAAACCGCAATAAGCCCTGAAATGGCCTTAAGGCTTGAGGCTGGTTTAGGCATTGCCGCTCGCCTCTGGTTGGCAATGCAGGCAACCTACGATCTCAACCGGGCACGTGAATCGATCGACCTCTCCCATGTTGTCCAGTCGCCTCATGCCCACGGCGAACCGGCACATTAATTGAAATGCCCGCAGCTATGCGGGCTTTTTTTTGACGGCTGGACATCAGATATTTATTCGCTTCCATAAAAATGCGCTGCCGCGCTTTAAATTTGGGCCTGCCCGCCATCGACAAACAGCTCAATGCCGTTGATGTAGCTGGCATCCTCTGAGGCGAGGAAAAGCACTGCTTTGGCAATCTCTTCCGGCTGACCTATGCGTCCGGCCGGAATCTGGCTGGCCAGATAAGCTTTTGTTCCTTCTGCCTGGTCGCCTCCGCCAAACAGCGTATCAAGTCCGGCCGTTTCGGTGACGCCAGGGCTGATGGCATTCACGCGAATGCGACGCTCTTTAAGGTCGAGGATCCAGTTGCGGGCAAAGTTACGTACTGCCGCTTTGGTCGCTGAATAAACGCTGAGCGCAGGCGTGCCGGAGATACTGGTTGTCGACGAGGTCAGGACAATGGCAGCACCATCGCGTAACAGGGGAAGCGCTTTTTGCACTGTAAACAGCACCCCTTTCACATTGGTATTAAAAGTCTGTTCATAATGCTCTTCAGTAATGGATCCCAGCGCAGCGAACTCACCGCCACCCGCATTCGCCACCAGCACATCAATATGGGCATGTTTCTGCTGCACCGCATCGTAAAGCTGGTCAATGTCCCTGAGATTACTCATATCGCCCTGCACGCCAGTGACATCGCCTTCAATGTTGCGCAGCGCGCTTTGCAGCGCCTGCTGACGCCGGCCTGTGATGAAAACCACAGCGCCTTCGGCAGCAAAGGCTTTCGCTGTGGCTAAACCAATACCGCTTGTGCCACCGGTCACCACAACAACTTTTTTAGCGAATTTGTCAGACATTTGTTTAATCCTCATTGTATCGGGTTGATTGATTTCTCGACAATGACGATACCACCGGGACGATGATGCAAAAAGAGAGCAAATATGGTATCCATCGTTCTGTAAACTGAACGACAGGAGGCATTATGCGAACCGATCTCAATGACTACCGCTATTTCGCCGAGGTAGTGGCGCACGGTGGTTTTGCTGCTGCGGGACGCGCTATTCGGGAGCCGAAATCCAAACTCAGCCGACGCGTCGCCGAGCTGGAATCACGATTAGGCGTAAGGCTGATCGAGCGCACCAGCCGCCGTTTCAGAGTGACGGAAGTGGGCGAAGCCTTCTATGCGCGCTGTCGCGCCATGCTGCTGGAAGCGGAACAGGCTGAAGCCCTGATTATGCAGACGCAGACGGAACCGCATGGCAGAGTGCGCTTTAGCTGCCCGACCGGCATGGTGGAAGTGATATCCGATATCACCCTGCGCTTTATGCATCGTTATCCCAAAGTGACGCTACAAATTATCGCGCTGGATCGTCCTGTTGATCTGATTCAAGAGCGTATCGATGTGGCGCTGAGGATACGCACGGCGCTGACCAGCGATGCGGAACTGATTATGCGTACGCTTGGCGTCTCATACCGCATTCTCGTTGCCAGCCCGCAGCTGGCAGGCCAAATGGGCACAGAGATCGCAGCGCTGGAAAATGCGCCCACGCTGGCGACCAGCGATGAACCCGGCGAGATTGAATGGTGTCTGGAGGCGGAAAATCAGGTCCCTTTCCGGCTTCGTCATCAGCCGCGTATGAGTTGCAGCGATTTTACCGCCGTTCGCCAGGCAGCGGTGGGCGGCTTGGGCATCGCTTTTCTGCCCGATCATATTTGTCGGCATGCGCTGGAAAACGGAGAGCTGGTTCAGCTATTTCCGGCATGGCGCAGCGAGGCGGGAAGAGTTCATCTGGTGTTTACCACACGCCGGGGCCTTCCCCCTGCGGTCAGGGCATTAATCGATAGCCTGGCTGAGGGGTTTCCTTCGCTGAGTAAAAAACCCGGTTAACGATGTACGTGTTAGCTCGTTTCTGGCGAAACATGACCAATAATAAAGGTCGCATTGCGCGACCTTTTGTTCAGATAAGAAAATTTGCCGTGGTTAACGGCGGTTTTTCCATACTGTCTGGATATTACAGAACTCATGCACGCCATAGTGCGACAGCTCACGACCGTAACCGCTCTTCTTCACGCCGCCAATGGTAACGCGTGGATCGGATGCGCCGTAACCGTTGATAAACACGGCGCCGGTTTCCAGCTGTGCGGCCATCTCATCGGCCAACGTCGTGTCCGCTGTCCACAGGGTTGCGCTGAGGCCAAAATCACTGTTATTCGCCAACTCCAACGCATGTCTGGCATCCTGCGCCACGGTAATGGCCGCCACCGGGCCAAACAGCTCTTCTTTAAAGGCCGTCATATTTTCGCTGACGTCCGCCAGAATGGTCGGCGCGTAATAGTTGCCCTCACCTGCCAGCTTTTCACCGCCAAGCACCAGACGCGCCCCTTCCTGCAGGGTTTTTTGCACCTGTCCATCCAGCTCATCACGTAAATCGAAACGCGCCATCGGCCCGATATAGTTAGCTTCATCCAGCGGATCGCCGATGCGCAGCGCCTGTACTGCCGCAACAAAGCGCGCTTCAAATTCTGCCGCAACAGGCGCTTCGATGATAAAACGTTTCGCCGCCATACAGACCTGGCCGCTGTTCTGGAAGCGACCGATCACGGCTGCCTTCACAGCTTCATCGAGATCGGCGTCCGCCAGCACGATAAAGGGATCCGCGCCGCCCAGTTCCAGCACGGTTTTCTTCAGCACGGCGCCCGCCTGAGCTGCGATGGCAGCGCCGGCACGGACGCTGCCGGTGACCGCCACGGCAGCAACGCGATCGTCATTAATCGCGGCGGAGACGCCGTCATTGTTAACGTTGATGATTTCAAAAGTGCCATTCGGAATATCGGTAGCGGCAAACAGATCATGCAGCAGATAAGCACAGCCCATCACGTTTGGCGCGTGCTTCAGCAGATAAGCGTTGCCTGCCAGCAGGATGCTGACCGCGCCGCGCAGAACCTGCCAAAATGGGAAGTTCCAGGGCATCACGGCAAGAATGGTCCCCAACGGACGAAACTCCTGCCACGCCTGCTGATCTGCAACCTGCGTGGCCTGCGGCGCAAGCATCGCTGCGCCATTGGCGGCATACCAATCGCAGAGATCGGCGCATTTGAGCACTTCTCCCCGCGCCTGAGCGATCGGTTTGCCCATTTCCAGGGTAACCATGCGTGCCAACTCATCCTGGCGCTGGCGAAGCTGAGCGGCCAGTTGGCTCAACACCTGCAAACGTTGCTTCACCGGCGTAGCGCGCCACTGGTTAAAACCTTGTGCGCTGCGGATCAGTGTCTGCTCAAGCTCATCGGCACTTTGCATGGGGTAGCGCGCCAGAATCTCGCCGGAAGTAGGGTTGCGTGAAACAGCATATTCAGTCATGGCATCATTCTCTTCATTAATTGGGATGTGCTTACCTTACCCCTCCGAGTTGATGATGAAAAATGAATAATCATGATGAAGTTATTCTCATTTGATGAATACATCCGCATAACGAGCGCGACAAATCATGCTGGCAACGTTTTAGTGATGATTTTTATTTGACTGAACATGTTCATATAACCTGTCTCTGGCTATATTTTTCATTTTCACTTCGCACATAATATCAAAATCCCTAAAAGACAACGCCCAGTCGTTTAAAGTATCGTTGAAATAGTAATCTGAATGCGCCCGTAATTTTGTTTTTGATAACCCTAATACATTTTGATCGGGGAAACCCTGCTCGGGAATCAGGTTTTCCAGCGAGACAGAGTAATGTAATACCGGCCTAACGCCTCTCCATGATTCTTTGACTACTGCGATCCGAGGATCGTCAGGCTTGATAAATTCATTTTCTTTGACCCAATGGTGATGAATATCTAACACGATGGGGCAGAGATGTTTAGCCTGTAATACATCATCTAACGAACAAGAAAGTTCGTCATTTTCCACGGTTAACATCAGTTTTGCTTCAGGGCTAAGCTGATCGAAAGCCTGCTGGAAACCTTCGAAGCCTTTCTTTCCATTCATATGAATATTTATTTTAAAATCCTGAAAGCTTTTTCCATAACCCATTAATTTTGCACACATTGCATGATATTCAACATCTTCTAACGCTCTCTCAACCACCAGCGGATTATCGGATGCCAGAACAGAATATTGTCCCGGATGAAAAGACAAACGTATATTATTCTTTTTAGCAAAATCGCCACACTTTACGAACAAAGGATATAAATCTGGCAAAAAATCCCGGTATAATAGCGTTGCCTCGGGAACAGTATATAAAGGCAGCAAATCACTCCCGATTCTCATCATCCGTAATGCTTCGGGCAGGTTAGCCAACTTTTCAAAGATGAAAAAAAGGTTCTTCAGGTTTTTTTCTGAAAGCTTATAAACCAGCTCTATCCTCTCTTCATTATTTAAGCTTAAAAACCGCTTGCGGGTTGTCGCTTTGAAAGGAAACAGTTGTACCAATTCCTCATTAAGATATTTACAAGCGAAGCCTAATTTCATACTCACTCCCGTTTCTACATTTTACACAAGTATAACAACCAGCCAGGGAGACGCGGCGTTAACCGCACGGGTTTTCGTCAATCTGCTGGCCCTGCCGCTTTAGCCGCCAGGCTGATTCAGATGCACACCCGGCAGTTGCCCGGTTTAACAAAGGCAAAAACTATCAAATCCGTAGATTAATTCAGGTATGAGTTATCAAAAAACAAAGATATCGTAACGGCGGAATAAAAACGGAGCATAAAAATGAGCACGCCAACTGATTCACACAACGCTTTATCTGCAGGGAAATGTCCCTTTCATCAGGGCAATCTTAACCAAAGTGCTGGCGGCGGCACTAACAACCGTGACTGGTGGCCAAATCAGTTGCGCGTGGATTTGCTGAACCAGCACTCCGATCGTTCTAATCCGCTGGGAGAAGCGTTCGACTACCGCAAAGAATTCAGCACGTTAGATTACTCCGCGCTTAAAGGCGACCTTAAGGCGCTGCTAACTGACTCACAGTCATGGTGGCCCGCTGACTGGGGCAGCTATACCGGACTTTTTATTCGTATGGCGTGGCACAGCGCAGGCACCTATCGCTCTGCTGATGGTCGTGGGGGTTCCGGACGCGGCCAGCAGCGCTTCGCTCCGTTAAATTCCTGGCCTGATAACGTCAGCCTGGATAAGGCCCGCCGTCTGCTCTGGCCAGTTAAACAAAAATATGGTCAGAAAATTTCATGGGCTGACCTGTATATTCTGGCGGGTAACGTCGCGCTGGAAAATTCCGGCTTCCGTACTTTTGGCTTCAGTGCCGGACGCGAAGATGTCTGGGAACCCGATCTTGATGTGAACTTTGGTGACGAGAAGACCTGGCTGGAACATCGTCATCCTGAGTCGCTGGCTTCAGCTCCGCTGGGCGCAACCGAGATGGGCCTTATC
>NZ_JBGFSN010000001.1:0-243485 GCF_044342975.1 Pantoea osteomyelitidis | reverse complement strand
TGCCCACACAGATTGTCTGATAAATTGTTAAAGAGCGGTGCGACCAGCGGGTTAACCGTCTGTCGCGAGGTGGCGTATATTACGCTACTCTCCCTCAGAGTCAACCACTTTTTTCAGCGATTTTCTCCGGCGGTTCAGCGTTTCCTGAACCTCTGACCCGGTGGCTGTGAAGCCGTTGTTCCGTGTCAGTGGAGGCGCATTATAGGGAGTTAATTCTCACTGACAAGGGTTTATTGCAAAAAAATTACCGTTCGGATTAAATTTCATCAAATCGTTTTAAATCAGGGCGATTTGCCTGGTAATTGAGCGAATTCTTTGGCAAAGCGCCGCACCTGCTCCCAGTCGGTATACTCCACTTCTTTGGTTGTATCGGTCTCACCACCGGTCATGCGCATAATCAGCTGAATCATCACGCGATCAAACCAACGATATTGGGGGTAACGCAGCGCGCCGGCGAAAACCGCGCAGCAATCAGGCTGCCAGAGAGAGTGCAGCAAAAACTTGCGCGTATAAGCATTGGTTTGGGGCGTACGCTTTTCGGGCTTACGCGCAGTCAGGTTGACCGAGAAGAAACCGCTGGAACGTTGCTGAAGCTCACGCAGGTGCTGCTTCACAAATTTTGTCACCACCGGGTGGAAGTTGCCGTAGCGGATCGATGCCCCGATCAGCACACGGTCATACTGACACCAGTCGATGGTTTCTGCGTGCAGAAGATTCATTACATCGCTGGCCTGCTTCTCTTTCAGCGCATTAGCGATATAAGAAGCGATCTCACGTGTTTGACCATCACGGCTGGAAAAAAGGATCAATGCTTTCATAAAGGCTTCCTGTCAAAAATCATTCACGCCAAAACGTTGGCGTAAACAGAACCAGCAGCGTAAAGACCTCAAGACGCCCGAACAGCATCGTTGAAATCAAAATCCATTTTGCTACGTCGTTCATTGAAGTGAAGTTATCCGCCACGACGCCCAGTCCCGGCCCAAGGTTGTTCAGCGTGGCGGCTACGGCAGCAAAGGCAGAGAAGTCGTCAACCCCGGTGGCGATAATCGCCAGCATGCTGACCAGAAACACCAGCGCATAGGCGGAGAAAAACCCCCAAACGGCTTCGAGAATACGTTCGGGCAGCGCGCGGTTACCCAGTTTAATGGTGTATACCGCATTGGGATGCACAAGGCGTTTTAACTCACGCGAGCCTTGCTTAAACAGCAGCAGAATACGGATCACCTTTAAGCCGCCGCCGGTTGAACCGGCACAGCCGCCGATAAAAGCGGAACAGAGCAGCAGCACCGGCAGGAACAGCGGCCAGCGGGCAATACTGTCGGTGGTGAAACCTGCCGTTGTGGCCATCGACACCACCTGAAAGAATGCCTGGTTCAGCGTTTGCCAGTTGCTGGCATACACATTATGAAACCAGAGCACCAACGTGCAGATGATAACCAGCGTAATCTGCACGCCGATAAACATGCGAAATTCCGGATCGCGCCAGTAGACGCGAAGATTGCGCCCGCTCAGCATGGAAAAGTGCAAACCATAGTTGCAGCCGGAGATCAGCAGAAATACCGCAACGATAGTATTAATGGTAGGACTGTTGAAATAACCGAGGCTGGCGTCATGGGTAGAAAAGCCGCCGATGGCGATGGTGGAAAAGCTGTGGCCGATGGCGTCAAATATCGGCATACCAGCCAGCCAGAGCGCCACCGCGCAGGCGACGGTCAGCAGGACGTAGATCAGCCACAGCGTTTTTGCCGTCTCGGCAATACGTGGCCGCATCTTGTTATCCTTCAGCGGGCCGGGCATTTCAGCGCGATAGAGCTGCATGCCGCCAACGCCCAGGATAGGCAGGATCGCCACGGCTAAAACGATGATTCCCATGCCGCCCAGCCATTGCAGCATCTGTCGATAAAACAGAATCGCTTTAGGCAGCGAGTCCAGTCCGACCAGAGTCGTCGCGCCTGTGGTGGTCAGCCCGGAAAACGACTCGAAAAAGGCATCGGTAATCGACAGATGCGGCTGATCGGCAAAGATAAAGGGCATCGCCCCAACGCTGCCGAGCACGGTCCAGAAAAGGACCACAATCAAAAAACCTTCACGCGGTTTCAGTTCGCTTTTCTGTTTCCGGTTGGGCCACCACAGCAGCGAGCCGATAACAATAGCCATAAGAAAGGTCTGACTGAACGCGCGTCCGGCACCGTCACGATAAATCAAGGCTACCAAGCCGGGGACGATCATTGTCACCGAAAAGAGGATCACCAGCAGACCAACAATGCGGGTAATGGCACGAAAATGCATTCAGCCGTTTCCTTTACAGAAATGAAAAGAGTTACTGTTTCATCGGGATCAGCACCAGCGTACCCCGACTAAAGTCTGACAGATTCTGCGAAAATCCGTCGAGTTGTCCCGGCGGCAATGCCAGCGTGAGATCGATACGATCGAGAAACTGGCTCTCCACGATTTCACCTTCAAAACGCTGAAGCAGACGTCCAATATCTTTTAGCTGGGCATAATCGCACTGCAAATGGAAACGCTGCAGGGGCACTTTGCGTACCCGCGCCAGCTGCTTCAATCCCTGCTGCACCCCGCCGCCGTAGGCTTTAACTAGCCCGCCGGTGCCGAGCATAATCCCGCCGTAGTAGCGCACCACTACCGCCGTAATCTCGCCAATCTGGCTGCCCATCAGCTGCGCCAACATCGGTTTCCCTGCGGTGCCGGAAGGCTCGCCATCATCGGAAAAACCCAGCAGTTGAGAATCATCAGGCGCGCCCGCGACCCAGGCCCAACAGTGATGACGCGCCGCAGGATGTTCCGCTTTAACCTGCTGCACAAAGGCACGCGCCGCTTCAACGCCATCAGTATGTGCCAGCAGCGTAATGAAGCGGCTTTTTTTAATGGTTTCCTCGCTGACGCTCACGGTCTGCGCGGGGATATCCCAGGCGTCCATCAGTCGAGATGTAGATCGCGCGTCATGTTTTCAATGCGGTTGGCATGGATGACTACATTGTCCTCGATGCGCACGCCGCCGTATGGCTTCAGCGCATCGATGGCCTGCCAGTTAAAGTGCTGGCTGAACTTCCCTTCCCGCCACGGCGTCAGCAGCGAGTCGATAAAGTAAATGCCAGGCTCAATGGTAAGCACCATGCCAGGCTCCAGCACGCGCGTGCAGCGCAGATAAGGATACTGCGCGGGCGCTGCGAGATGCGCGCCGCGATCATCCTGCATAAAACCCGCCACATCGTGAACCTGTAGCCCCAGCGGATGACCCAGACCATGCGGCATAAACGGCCCGGTAATGTCTTCTTCCACCAGCGCCTCTTCGCTCAATCCCTGCACCAGGTCGAACTTCAGCAGCAGTTTCGCAATGCGCTGATGCATTTGCAGATGGTAATCGGTATAGCGCACGCCTGCCTTCAGCGTATCGATCAGCGCCAGCTCTTCGGTATTCATCGCATCAACCAGCTGCGCGTAAAGCGAGCTGCTTTGCGCGGCGTAACTGCGGGTTAAATCTGCGGCATAACCGAGATACTCGGCGCCCGCATCAATCAGAAAGCTGTGACGTTTCGCAGGCGGTTGGTGATCCAGTTTGGTGTAGTGCAGCACCGCGGCATGTTCGTTCAGGGCGATGATATTGCCGTAGGGCACATCGGTATCGCGGTGCCCGGTAGCGGAGAGATAGGCAATATTGATATCAAACTCGCTCAGACCGGAAAAAAAAGCTTCTTTCGCGGCGCGATGTCCCGCTACCGCCAGCGTTTGCGCCTCACGCATACAGGCCAGTTCATAATCGGTTTTATAGCTGCGATAGTAGTGCAGGAAATCGATCGCTTGCTGAGGATTGACCTTATCAGCCGTGATGCCCAGCTGAGCGGCACGCGACGGCGACGGGCCGATATATGCCACGTTCCCCCGCTGCGTGGGCAGCAGCTGGCCGATATCGTCTACGTTTTTAAGTCCGATAACCTCAACGTCGTCGGTCCAGAAACTCTGCGGCAGCGGTTCAACGTTATGCCAGTAATCCACCGGAGAGTAGAACCACAGCTTCGGCTTGTTTACCCCGTCAACCCATAACCAGCAGTTTGGCACCTGAGTGACCGGCACCCAGGTTTTGAATTGCGGATTTACCTTGAACGGATAGCTGTGGTCGTCAAGAAAAACGGTTAACAGTTCGCCTGAATGAATCAGCATCGCATCAAGCTTACAGCGCGCCAGCATTTGCTGCGCACGCTGCTGAAGGATAAGGATATGAGCGTGATAAAGGTCTTTCAGAGAATCCATTTACATCTCTCCGGTGTCGCGAAAATGGCCGCAGTGTACCACAGCCGCCTGCAGGATGCCGTGTTCCGAACGCTGTGATCTTGTTAGCAAATAAGCAAACTCTCGTTTGCAAAAAATTAACGTGACTCGCACACTCCTGAACATCTGGTATGACCAGATCCCTAATCGCAGTTTCAGGAGGCAGACATGCTTTACCAGGGCGCTACCCTTTCTCTCAGCTGGCTTGACGATGGCATCGCCAGGTTGCTTTTTGACGCCCCCGGCTCGGTCAATAAGCTGGATACGCGAACCGTTGCCAGCCTTGGCGAAGCGATTGCCGTACTGGAGCAACTGCCGGATCTGCGCGGCGTGCTGCTCTGTTCCGCCAAACCGGCCTTTATCGTCGGCGCTGACATTACCGAATTTCTTTCCTTGTTCAACGCGCCGGGCGAAAAGCTGAGCCAGTGGCTGGCCTGGGCCAACACCATTTTTAATCGTCTGGAAGATCTGCCGGTACCGACGCTGGCGGCGATTGATGGCTACGCGCTTGGCGGCGGCTGTGAGTGCATACTGGCGACCGACCTGCGCATCGCGACGCCGCAGGCGCGCATCGGCCTGCCGGAAACCAAACTGGGGATCATGCCGGGATTCGGCGGCAGCGTGCGCTTACCTCGCCTGCTGGGTGCTGACAGCGCGCTGGAAATTATTGTCGCAGGCAAAGACGTTGATGGCGATGCCGCGCTGAGGCTGGGACTGGTCGACGCCGTGGTCTCACCGGAAAAACTGCATGACGGCGCGCTCACTATGCTCAAAGCCGCCATTGCCGACAGCAGCTGGCGGCAGCGTCGTCAGCCGAAGCTGGAGCCGTTGAAGCTTAGCCCGATTGAAGCGGCGATGAGTTTTACCCTCGCCAAAGCAGTGGTGATGCAGACTGCCGGCAAACATTATCCTGCCCCGCTCACCGCAGTAAAAACCATTGAAGCGGCGGCGACGCTTGGACGCGATGACGCGCTGCGGCTGGAAACCGCCGCTTTTGTGCCGCTGGCGCAGTCGGACGTGGCCCGGGCGCTGGTTGGCATCTTCCTGAACGACCAGTATGTGAAAGGCCTGGCGAAAAAACGCGCGCAGAATAGTGATGCGCCCACGCAGGCGGCGGTTATCGGTGCAGGCATTATGGGCGGCGGCATCGCATACCAGTCTGCGTGGAAAGGTGTGCCGGTAAAAATAAAGGATATTAACCAGCATGCGTTGGATCTGGGCATGAAAGAGGCGAGCAAGCTGCTGAACAAACAGCTTGAGCGCGGCAGGATTAATGGCAACCAGCTCGGCAGCGTTATCGCCACTATTCAGCCGACGCTGGATTATGCGGGCTTCGAACGCGCCGATATTGTTGTTGAAGCGGTGGTGGAAAATCCGCAGATCAAAGCGCAGGTGTTGGCGGAAGCGGAAAGCCATCTGCGCGCGGAGGCAATACTCGCTTCCAATACCTCCACCATTCCCATTAGCCAGCTGGCGCAGGCGTTGCAGCGACCGGAAAACTTCTGCGGCATGCACTTCTTTAACCCGGTGCCGCGAATGCCGTTAGTCGAAGTGGTGCGCGGCGAGAAAACCTCAGAGGCCACGCTGAGCAAAGTGGTGAGCTGGGCGAGCAAAATGGGCAAAACGCCAGTTGTGGTGAATGACTGTCCGGGCTTTTTCGTGAACCGCGTGCTCTTTCCCTATTTTGCCGGCTTCAGTCTGCTGCTGCGCGATGGTGCCGACTTCCGTCAAATCGATAAGGTGATGGAAAAGCAGTTTGGCTGGCCGATGGGACCCGCCTGGCTGCTGGACGTGGTCGGTATCGATACCGCGCACCACGCACAGCGCGTAATGGCCGAGGGCTTCCCGACGCGCATGAAGAAAGCCTATCGGGATGCGATTGATGTGCTGTTTGACGCCAGACGCTACGGGCAAAAAAATCAGTGCGGTTTCTGGCGCTGGGAAGAGGACAAAAAAGGCAAACTGCAAAAAGTCTCCGATCCCGAGGTGGACGCGCTATTGCAGAACGTTTGCCAGCCCAAACGCGTATTCAGCGATGAAGAGATTATCAATCGTATGATGATCCCGCTGTTGAATGAAGTGGTGCGCTGCCTGGAGGAGAAGATCATCGCCTCGCCTGCGGAAGCAGATATGGCACTGGTTTACGGCCTGGGCTTCCCGCCGTTCCGCGGCGGCGCTCTGCGCTATCTGGATACGCTTGGCAACAGCAACGTGGTGGATCAGGCCAAACGCTATCGTGCTTTGGGGGCGCTTTATCAGTTGCCCGCGCTGCTGCTGGAGAAAGCCCATCAGCATGAGAGCTGGTATCCCACAGCCAAACCCATTGATGAAGCTGCGCTGAAAAGCGCGTGAGGAGAAGAGAATGGAAAATGTGGTTATTGTTGATGCTCTCCGCACGCCGATGGGACGCTCAAAAGGCGGCGCGTTTCGTCACGTCCGCGCGGAAGATCTCTCCGCGCACCTGATGCGCGAGCTGCTGAGCCGCAACCCGGCGCTGGATGCCGCCCGGCTGGATGATGTGGTCTGGGGCTGCGTGCAGCAAACGCTGGAACAGGGCTTCAATATCGCACGCAACGCGGCGCTGCTGGCGGAAATCCCTCATCGCGTACCGGCTACTACCGTTAACCGGCTGTGCGGCTCGTCCATGCAGGCGCTGCACGATGCGACGCGCGCCATTATGGTCGGCGATGCGCACGCCTGCCTGGTGGGCGGCGTGGAGCATATGGGGCATGTGCCGATGAGTCACGGCGTCGACTTTCATCCCGGCCTGAGCCGCACGGTCGCCAAAGCCGCCGGTATGATGGGGCTGACCGCTGAGATGCTGGCACGTATGCACCACATCAGCCGCGAACAGCAGGACGCCTTTGCGCTGCGTTCGCATCAGCGTGCCGCCCAGGCCACGCAGCGCGGCGATTTTGCCAACGAGATCCTGCCCACTTGGGGTCATGATGCGGACGGCGTTCTGAAACGCTTCGATTATGATGAGGTAATCCGTGAAGAGACCAGCCTGGAGGGACTCGCTGCGCTAAAACCGGCGTTCGATCCGGTAAACGGCACGGTCACAGCCGGCAGCTCGTCGGCGCTCTCGGACGGCGCGGCAGCAATGCTGGTGATGAGCGAAACCCGCGCGCGCGAACTCGGCCTGATACCGCTGGCACGCATCAAAAGCATGGCAGTGGTAGGCTGCGATCCGTCGGTTATGGGTTATGGCCCGGTCCCGGCCAGTCAGCTGGCGCTCAGGCGCGCCGGTCTGAGCGTCAGCGACATCGACATTTTTGAGATGAACGAAGCCTTTGCCGCGCAAACGCTGCCCTGCATCAAAGATCTTGGCCTGCTGGATCGGATGGATGAGAAAGTTAATCTGAACGGCGGCGCTATCGCGCTGGGTCATCCGCTGGGCTGCTCAGGCGCACGCATCACCACCACTTTGCTGAATATTATGCAGCGGCGCGATGCCCGCTTTGGCCTGGCAACCATGTGCATTGGCTTAGGTCAGGGCATCGCCACCGTATTCGAACGCGTTTAATACGCTGAGCCTTGATTCCCGCCTGCGAGGGCGGGTTTTTTGCGGCTCAGATAAAGGCGAAGGCGTCACCAAACATATGCGCTTCCAGCGCGCCGCGTTCGGCACAGAAACGATCGCGGGCGATTTTCGCCATCTCGAAACGTCCGGCGATATAGATATCGTGCTCGCTCAGCGTGGCGTAATCCTGCATTACGGCGGTTAATACCGTACCGCTGCGCCCCTGCCAACCCGCTTCCGGCTGTTCCACCACCGGAATCACCTTCAGGTTCGGATGTTTGATCGCCAGCGCATTCAGCTCTTCCAGATCGTAGAGATGCTTCAGCTCGCGTCCGCCCCAGTAAATCGCGATGTCGCGATCCGGCTGCTGTGAAAGCGCGGTAAGCAAAATCGAACGGGCATAAGAGAAGCCGGTGCCGCCAGCAATCAGGATCAGCGGACGGCTGCCCTCTTCCCGCAACCAGGCGTCGCCGTGCGGGATATCCACGGTAATTTCGCGCTGATTCTGAATGCGCTCCATCACTGCCATCGCATAAAGGTTGATATCGGAAGCGCCGATATGCAGTTCAATAATATCTTTTTCCATCGGCGTGGAAGCGAGAGAGAACGGGCGTTTATCGCGCTCATCCATTACCACCATCAGATACTGCCCGGCCCGAAAGCTAAAATCCGCCTCCGGCACCAGCCGGACGCGGTAAACGGTATCGGTAATCGCTTCGACCGAAGTCACTTTACAGCTTAATGTTGTCATGCGTTCCCTCTGTCGGGTCGTCATATGGGTCTGTGCACGCCATCAACGCTGCGGCGGCTGATTAAAAATGCCTAACTCATCCCAGATTGCATCGATACGCGCGGTAACGGCGGGATCCTTCACGATAGGACGCCCCCATTCGCGCTGGGTTTCGCCCGGCCATTTGTTGGTTGCGTCCAGGCCCATCTTTGAGCCGAGGCCGGAGATCGGCGAGGCGAAGTCAAGATAATCGATGGGCGTGTTCTCAACCAACACCGTATCGCGCGCCGGATCCATGCGGGTAGTAATCGCCCAGATCACATCATTCCAGTCGCGGGCATTGACGTCGTCGTCACACACAATAACAAACTTGGTGTACATGAACTGACGCAGGAACGACCAGACGCCAAACATCACGCGTTTCGCATGACCGGCATACTGTTTTTTGATGGTCACTACCGCCAGACGATAGGAACAGCCTTCCGGCGGCAGATAGAAGTCCACAATTTCCGGGAACTGCTTGATCAGAATCGGCACCAGCACTTCATTCAGCGCGACGCCCAGCACCGCCGGCTCATCGGGCGGACGACCGGTATAGGTTGAATGGTAGATTGCCTTGTGACGTTGCGTGACGTGCGTTACGGTGAATACCGGGAAATCATCCACTTCATTGTAGTAGCCGGTGTGATCGCCATACGGCCCTTCCGGCGCCATATCGCCCGGCTCAATGTAGCCCTCCAGCACGATTTCAGCGCTGGCCGGGACTTCCAGATCGTTGGAAAGGCATTTCACCACTTCGGTTTTATTGCCGCGCAGCAGACCGGCAAAGGCGTATTCCGACAGCGTATCCGGCACCGGCGTGACGGCGCCCAGAATCGTCGCGGGATCGGCCCCCAGCGCCACCGCAACCGGGAAACGCTCGCCGGAATGGGCCTTGCACCACTCCTGAAAATCGAGCGCGCCGCCGCGATGAGAGAGCCAGCGCATAATCAGGCGGTTCTTGCCGATTACCTGCTGACGGTAGATGCCCAGATTCTGGCGCTCTTTGTGCGGACCGCGCGTAACGGTCAATCCCCAGGTAATCAGCGGCGCGGCGTCGTCGGGCCAGCATTTCATCACCGGAATGCGCGACAGATCGACCTCGTCGCCCTGAAACACCACCTCCTGACACGGCGCATTACGCAGCCGTTTGGTAGGCATATTCAGCACCTGCTTGAACTGCGGCATCTTATCGAACAGATCGCGGAAACCTTTTGGCGGCTCCGGCTCTTTCAGGAAGGCGAGCAGTTTACCCACTTCACGCAGCGCGCCGACATCCTCCTGGCCCATCCCCATCGCCACGCGCTTCGGCGTGCCAAACAGGTTACAGAGTACCGGCATGTCGTAGCCTTTGGGATTCTCAAACAGCAGCGCCGGACCGCCAGCGCGCAGCGTGCGGTCCGCAATTTCGGTCATTTCCAGTATCGGATCGATTGCCTGAGCGATCCGCTTTAACTCTCCCCGCTGCTCCAGCAGCGACAGGAAATCTCGTAAATCCTGATATTTCATGTGGCGTTACTTTCCGGCCAGATTGAATCGGCCATTATAGGACTGATTCTGATGAAGTGTTGAGGTTTATGCCACAGCCCCACGGCGCACGTTAAGAAAATTCCCAATAATTTTCAGCGAACGGCATCTTTCCCGTACCCGATGCGCTATAACTCTGACAGCAGGTTTGCTATTCTTAGCGTCTGTTATTTGGGAGCAGTTATGGAATCCTGGTACTTACTCTACTGTAAACGTGGTCAGCTGTTGCGCGCAAAAGAGCATCTGGAGCGGCAGGAGGTGCATTGCCTCAGCCCTATGATTGCACTTGAAAAGATCGTGCGCGGCAAACGTACCACCGTGAGTGAGCCGCTGTTCCCAAACTACCTGTTTATCGAGTTCGATCCCGAAGCCATTCATACCACAACTATCAGCTCAACGCGCGGCGTCAGCCATTTTGTGCGTTTTGGCGCGATGCCCGCCACGGTTCCCTCAGAAGTGATTGAGGCGCTGCAAAGCGAAGCGCCGCAAACCCTGAGCGATCCCGAGACGCCGCAAAGCGGCGATGAGGTGATTATCACCGAAGGCACTTTTGAAGGGCTGCGCGCCATTTTCGCCGAGCCGGATGGCGAAACCCGCTCTATCCTGCTGCTGAATCTGCTTAACAAACAGGTGATGCGTAGCGTCGACAACAAGCAGTTCCGCAAACTCTAAGCCAGACCAAACAGCGTACGGGCATTACGGTCCAGGCGCGCCGCCAAGGTCTGCGCCTCTTCGCCGCGCCAGTGAGCCACCTGTTGAACAATATGCGGTAAAAAGCAGGGCTCATTGCGCCGCGAGGTTGGCCGTGGGCGCATATCGCGCGGCAGCAGATAAGGTGCGTCGGTTTCCAGCAGCAGCCGGTTGGCCGGGATCTGCGGCAACATGTCGCGCAGTTCCAGCCCGCGCCGCTCGTCGCACACCCAGCCGGTAATGCCAATGTATAAGCCCATCGCCAGGCACGACTCCAGTTCCTGACGCGTCCCGGTGAAGCAGTGCACCACCGCACCGGGCAACTGCGCCAGCCAGGGCTTCAGCACTGCGGCCAGTCGCTCATGGGCTTCACGACAGTGCAAAAACACCGGCATGTTGAGTTCTGCCGCCAGCGCCAGCTGGGCGTCGAAAGCATATTCCTGCTGATCGTGCGCGGCGAAGTTGCGATTGAAATCCAGCCCGCACTCGCCAATCGCGACCACCTGCGGACTCTCCGCCAGACGCCGCAGCGTGTTGGCCGTTTCTGCTGACCATTCGCTGGCGTGATGAGGATGGACACCCGCCGTTGACCAGCAGTAGTCAGGATGACGTTCCGCCAGGCGCTGCGCCTGCTGGCTCTCCAGCGCGTTGGTGCCGGTAATAAGCATGCCGGTGACGCCCGCTTCGCGCGCACGAGCAGTCACCTGTTCGCGATCTTTTGCGAATTGCGTGCTGGTCAGGTTTACACCGATATCAAACATATCGCTTTCCAAAAAAAGAAACCGCCCCTGGGGCGGTTTGGATTGATCTTTATCCCGCCGTTTTGCGGGAAGCTCGCAGTGACATCAGGATTAGGTTTCCTGTTCCTTATCCATATCCTGACGCCCTTTTCCCACGTAGTAACGGGAAAAGAATACGCCCACTTCAAACAGGCAGTACATCGGAATAGCGAGCAAAGTTTGAGAAAAAACGTCCGGCGGCGTCAGCAGCATACCGACGATAAAAGCGCCGACCAGAATATAGGGCCGTTTCTTCTTCAAATCTTCCGGACTGGTGATGCCGGTCCAGCAGAGCAATACGATCGCGACCGGCACTTCAAACGCCACGCCGAACGCCATAAACAGCGTCATGACGAAATCGAGATAGTTGGTAATGTCGGTAGCAATCTGTACGCCCTGCGGCGCGGTTTTGGCAAAGAAGCCAAACGCCAGCGGAAAGACAATAAAATAGGCAAAGGCGACGCCGACATAAAACAGCAGCGTACTGGAAAAGAGCAGCGGCATAACCAGCTTGCGTTCATGGCGGTAAAGCGCAGGCGCCACAAATGCCCAGACCTGATAGAGGATCACCGGCACCGCGAGAAAAACCGAGACGATAATCGTCAGCTTAATCGGCGTGAAAAAGGGTGAGGCGACATCCGTCGCAATCATACTGGAGCCGGATGGCATCTGGCTGATCAGCGGCGACGCCACCAGATGATAAATATCATTCGCGAAATAGATCAGCGCCAGAAAAATGACAAATACGGCGATGATACAATTCAACAGGCGCTTGCGCAGCTCGATCAGATGGCTGATGAGCGGTTGGGTATCTTCAACGGCCATGGTTATCGTTCGTCACTTGCTTGGGAAGGCGTTGCCGCGCTGCTTACGACGCCAGCGCTTTCGGGCTTGCTGGCTGGCGTTGCAGTCGCGCTGCCGGTTTGGGGTGCCTGAGCGGGGGCGCTGGCCTGATTGACGGACGAGGCTGGCGTAACCGGGCCATGCGTTTCGCCCGCTGGCTTCTGCTGCGGCGCATGAATGGTATTGGCTTCATCATCCGCCTTTTCAGGCTCGCTGCTTTGCTGATAAGAACGCTTCATCGAATCTGCGGTTTTACGCAGCTCATCCATCGACTCTTTCAGCTCAGGCGAAAGCGAGCCTCTGCCCGCCTCTTCGACTTTTTTCAGGCTATCCTGCAGCTCCTGCAGCTTCAGTTCCTGTGCCAGCTCGTTCTGCACATTCGCTGCCAGCGAGCGCATCGCCCGAATCCAGCCGACTACGGTTTTCACCGCAACAGGCAATCGTTGCGGGCCGAGAACAATCAGCCCGATAACGAATACCAATATCAGTTCACTGAAACCAATATCGAACACGGTTTATACCTGCTTGTCTTTCTTGACTTCTTCTTTGCTAGCCGAAGTTTGCTGTTTGTCCGCCAGCGTTTTGGCGTTGAATTCAGCGTCCTGCTCTTTCGGTTGATCCTTTTTGTCGTCCTCGTCGCCCATCGCTTTTTTAAAGCCACGGATGGAGGAACCCAAATCCGAACCCAGATTACGTAATTTATTGGTACCGAACAGAAGTACAACAATGACGGCAATGATGATCAATTGCCAAATACTGATACCGCCCATGAGATAGCCTCTACTATTCTGTGAAAAACTGACGGGTAACGCACCACAGAAAGCCCCCTGCGTGCAGGGTCTTAATCAGCGACATTACCGCGTTTTAGGTAAGCCTGACAATCAGTTTGTCTTGCGCCAACCGATTAGCCAGGTGACGATTCCCGACGCCATTAACAGCGCCGGAAAGAAATCCCACTCCGGCCGGTTCAGCAATATAGCCGTTCCGCTCAGCAGCAAAGCTGCCCCTACGCCAAACAGATAACGCGACTGATGATGGCGGGTGCGCTGCGCATTCAGATCGGTAGTGAGCTTATCGACGCTGTGCTGCAACATCTTATGCTGACGCATACTTTCATAAAAAAGTTCCGGCAGTTCCGGCAGCTTCTCCGCCCAGAATGGCGCTTTGTCTTTTACCGCACGCCATATCGCCGGAAGCCCGATTTGATCTTTAATCCAGTCTTCAAGGAAAGGCTTGGCAGTTTTCCACAGGTCAAGCTGCGGATAGAGTTGGCGACCAATGCCTTCGATATAGAGCAGCGTTTTCTGCAACAGCACCAGCTGCGGCTGCACTTCCATATTGAAGCGACGCGCGGTATTGAACAGGTTCAGCAATACGTGTCCGAAGGAGATCTCCGCCAGCGGCTTCTCGAAAATCGGCTCGCAGACCGTACGGATGGCGAACTCGAAATCTTCCACGTTAGTATCCGGCGGCACCCAGCCGGAATCGACGTGCAGCTCCGCCACTTTGCGGTAGTCGCGATTGAAGAAAGCGATAAAGTTCTCGGCCAGATAGCGCTTGTCTTCTTTATTCAGCGAGCCGACGATGCCGCAGTCGATACCGATATATTGCGGATCTTCCGGGTGATCGTAGCTGACGAAAATATTGCCCGGATGCATGTCGGCGTGGAAAAAGCTGTCGCGGAATACCTGGGTGAAAAACACCTGCACGCCGCGCTCGGCCAGCAGCTTCATGTTCACGCCATGCTGTTCCAGCGCCACCACGTCAGAGATGGGAATGCCGTAGATGCGTTCCATCACCAGCATCGATTCGCTGCAGTAGTCGGAGTACATCTCCGGCACATAGAGCAGGCGGTCGCCTTCAAAGTTACGGCGCAGCTGAATGGCGTTCGCTGCCTCGCGCAGCAGGTTAAGCTCATCCAGCAGCGTTTTTTCGTAGTCGCGCACCACTTCTACCGGACGCAGACGGCGACCATCAGGCAGCAGACGCGGCACCCAGCGGGCGATACGGTAAATCAACCGCATATCCGCTTTGATCACCGGCAAAATATCGGGGCGGATCACTTTGATCACCACTTGCTTGCCGTTCTCTTTCAGCGTCGCGGTATGCACCTGGGCGATGGAAGCGGAAGCCAGCGGCTTGATATCAAAATCGTCGAACCAGGTTTCCAGCGGGCCGCCCAGCGAGCGCTCAATCTGCGCTTTCGCCTTTACGCCGTCGAAAGGCGCAACGCGATCCTGCAAAATCGCCAGCTGATCGGCGATCTGCGGCGGAAAGAGGTCGCGTCGGGTCGAGAGCATCTGTCCAAGCTTGATCCACACCGGGCCGAGCTGTTCCATCGCCATACGCATGCGCACGCCAATGTCTTTATCTTTATGCCGGTTAGGGATCCAGAAAACCCCGCGCCGCCAGAGGCGAAGCGGAAGCGTAATGCGCATGCGGGGGATCAGTTCATCAAGGCCATAGGTCAGAAACACCTTGATAATAAAATATAAACGACGAATTTCTCCCAGCGTCATTTCGCCTCCAGCTGCGCTAAACGCGTAGTCAACGCATCAAGCGAACGATCCATCGCGTCCACCTCCTCACAAAACCAGGCCAGTTCCAGCGCGCCTGGCGCGACGCGCCACTCTTCGGTTAGCGCCTGACCAAGATAACTTTGCTTGCGCTGAACATCGCTGCGCAGAAACTGCAAGGCGCGCTGTGCTGCCTGGCTGATGCTCTGCGCAGCGATATCGCCAACCCAGGGCGCGAGATACTCCGCCGGATCCAGCTCGGCCAAATCCATCAGTGCGGAGAACTGCTGCACCACCTGCAGGTCGCCTTCCACTTCCAGCTCGCCGCTGCGGATCAGGCCAGTAAGCTGCTGGCGATCGCGCAGCTTGGGCAGCGTGGCAAGGCGCATTTTAACGATGCAATCGCTGTTGTCCTGCCAGTCGCCCAGCACATCCAACTGCTGCTCGCTAAACACCAGCACCAGCGGCTGTGACAGCTCTTGCAGGCGCAGCGTCAGCACTTTGCCTGTCAGACGCTGGCGCGCGGCTTTCAGGCTGCGATCGCGGTAAAGAATACGATTCAGCGCGGTCTCCAGACCGGCCGTCATCAGGGGCGTTAATGTCATCGCCATAGCAGATTAAAACTTATAGCCGCGATGCAACGCGACGATGCCGCCGGTCAGGTTGTAATAGTTGGTATTTTCAAAACCCGCATCGTTCATCATCGCCTTCAGGGTCTCCTGATCGGGATGCATACGGATCGATTCCGCCAGATAACGATAGCTTTCCGCATCCTTCGCCACCATCTGGCCGATGCGCGGCAGAATGTGGAAAGAGTAGGTGTCGTAAGCTTTGCTGAGCGGCTCGAGCAGCGGTTTAGAAAACTCCAGCACCAGCAGACGTCCGCCCGGCTTCAGCACGCGGTACATCGAGGCCAGCGCCTTCTCTTTTTCCGTCACGTTACGCAGACCGAATGAGATGGTGATGCAATCGAAATAGTTATCAGGAAACGGCAGCGCTTCGGCATTCGCCTGCACATAGCTGACATTGCCCACCACGCCCAGATTGCGCAGCTTTTCACGGCCCATTTTCAGCATTGAGCTGTTAATATCCGCCAGCACGACCTGGCCGGTTTCGCCCACCAGACGCGAGAATTTCGCGGTGAGATCGCCAGTGCCGCCAGCCAGATCCAGTACGCGCTGACCGCGACGCACGCCGCTGTTATCAATGGTAAAACGTTTCCAGATACGATGGATGCCAAAAGACATCAAATCGTTCATCAGGTCATATTTTGCCGCTACGGAGTGAAACACGTCCGCGACTTTTTCAGCCTTTTCGCTTTTGGCGACGGTCTGAAAGCCAAAATGGGTTGTTTCCTGTGATTCATCTGCCATTGGTTATACCTGCTCTACAATCAAGACTTCCCGAAGTGTAACAGAGTCCCGAAGGTCAGGCACGCGACGCCCGCGTTATTCATTAATGCTGCGCAACGATTGGGCGGGCATTTCCGCCGCCTCGGGCGCTTCATCAAGCCATGCGCTGTCGTCGTCCTGATCCGGCTTCGCCTGTTCCACCAGCTGTGGGTTAATCGAACGTTTTATCTCTACGCCCAGCGAGCGAAAGGCTTCACTCTGGGCAATCAGATTGCCGCGCCCTTCGGCGAGTTTTTTCATCGCCAGACGGTAACTTTGCTGCGCTTTATCCAGGTTATGGCCGATGCCGCTCATATCATCAACAAACAGACGCATTTTGTCATACAGCCTGGCTGCGCGGTCCGCAATGCGCTGCGCATTACGGCTCTGATGCTCATAGCGCCAGAGGTTGTTGATGGTGCGCAGCGCCACCAGCAAAGTGGTTGGGCTCACCAGCATGATGTTTTGCTGCAGCGCTTCGCTGATGATTTCGGGCTGACGATCGATCGCCAGCAGAAACGCCGGTTCAACCGGGATAAACATCAACACATAATCCAGCGAGCGTAAACCGGGTAATTGTTGATAATCTTTGCGTCCCAGTAAGCGAATATGTGCGCGCATGGCGCTGACATGCTCCTGCAACGCTTGCTCCCGCGTGACTTCATCTTCAGCATTAAAGTAGCGTTCATAGGCCACCAGCGTCATTTTGGCGTCGATCACCACATCTTTGCCCTGCGGCAAACGCACAATCACGTCGGGCTGCATACGGCCCTGCTGCTGCTCCAGCTGCACGCTGACCTGGGTTTCATACTCGTAGCCCTGACGCAGACCTGACGCCTCCAGCACCCGGCTGAGCACCACTTCGCCCCAGTTGCCCTGAATTTTGTTGTCGCCCTTCAGCGCTTTCGTCAGGTTGATCGCTTCCTGCGCCATCTGCGCATTCAGCTGCTGTAGTTGGCGGATCTCATGGGCCAGCGTATGACGCTCGCGCGCTTCCTGACCGAAGCTTTCATTGACCTGACGACGAAAGCCGTCCAGCTGATCGCGCAGCGGGCCAATCAGGCTGTTCAGGCTTTGACGGTTCTGCTCGTCGACGCGACGGCCGCTGTTTTCGAAGATACGGTTGGCGAGATTCTCAAACTGCGCGCTGAGGCGCTGTTCGCTGTTGGTTAACAGACGCTGCTTCTCCTCGGCGGCAAAGCGCGTCTCTTCAAGACGAATGGTGACTTCGCGCAGTTCCGCTTCCTGCGCGCTGTTCACTTCAAGCTGATTACGCAGCTCGCGGTTAAGCTGCTCGCACTCGCCGCGCCAGTAGTCGAGCTGCTGGAGCTTCTCCTGCGCCGCGCTGAGCGAGCCGTGCAGCTGGCGCAGCTCCTGCTCGCGTAGCTGTAGCTGCTGACGACCGTTTTCGATCTGCTGTTCCTGACGACGCTGCGCCTCCTCCATCAGCCGCCGCTCGGCAGTGAAAGCCGCCTGCTGATGACCCGTGCGCAGCTGCGCCAGAATCCAGCCGATGCCGAGTCCGGCCAGCGCCAGGCAGGCGCTGATAATGATTTGCTGATCCACGTTATCCCTCACCCCATCGCGTCGTTCAGGGAAAAGGTAGAGTCGCACTGTATGAATGTCCAGACAATTTTGCCCGTCAGAACGAAAGGTTACAACGCCTGCACTTTTAGCCGTCCGCTTTGCCATTCATCGATCAGAAAGAACGGCATCGGCAGCTTCCACTCGGCATTTTTCACCTGCGCCTTATAGTGCCAGCGCTCGTTGTCCCGGATAATTTCTATCGGCTGGGTTTCGCCCTCCGCCACGCTGGTTTTGCCCGTCATGCTGGCGAAACCAGCGTTGCTGCCGACGTGAAAGCTCTCATTTCGCCAGCGTACCGGCGCATGTGTCGGCCACGCGCGTGCGCCATGGAAGCCAAACAGCGCATCGTGATTAAGCACGCTTTCCCGTACCGTTGGCCAGAGCACCATTTTCAGGAAGGTTTGATCGGCAAAACGCTCGCTGCTGGTATAGCGGGCATGGAAATCACGCATCCACTCGCCCACCCCGCTAAACACGCCCTGACACCCTCCCCACATCCCCGCCAGCAGCAGCTCCGTATGGGAAAAGTAGTCGCGCATATGGTGGAACCAGTAAGGCGAGGCGAGCCACTCCTCTACCGCCGCGGTCTCACGCTCGGAAAGCAGCGAGTCAGCGTCACGTACAATAAAGCGCCGCACGGTGGGATCGTCCATCACCAGAAAGCGCCACAGCGTAGGGAAAATCGCTTTTTCCTGCGACATATCCACCAGCTGCGCGCCCGCCTGCCGCAGACGTTGCCAGACATGCTGCGGCACGCTCTCATCCAGCCAGACCCGGCAGGTCCAGGCGGGATAAAGCTCACGCGCCACCTCAACGTTTTTGATCAGCGTTTCGCAATAGCGCGGCTGCCCGCCATAGAGGCTGAAAGCGATAATATTCTGTTCAGGCTTGCTGGCGTCGAACGGCGGAGGCGCAGACGAGGGAAACGGATAGCGCTGACCCTGAGCGAAACGCGCATCGGCGGCCTCCAGCGCCTCCAGCCCGTAGCGCCGTACTTCATCCGTTTTTCCCAGCCAGCCGCACGCTTCGACCAGACCATCAAGCCACGTCTCCGCCGCCTGCGCGCGCTGTGGCGCAGGCGCCTGATAAATTTTTTGATACACCTTATAAGCTTTCGCCTGCTCGCCCACGCGCATCAGGCTCAGCGCATAATCGCTCAGCACCCGCATATTGTTGGGCGCGAAACGCAATACCTCTTCGCAGCACTGGCGGGCAACGGGGAAATCAGATTCAGCCATGGCCTGACGAAAACGGGCGGCGCTGGCTTCAAGGCGGGCCTGCAATTCGGCAGAAGAGGCAGCCGGAGCAGGACGACGGACAGGAATCGTTTTGCGCATTCAAATTCTCCCTTTTATTCAAATTGCGCCCCGTTCTGTTCCGCCCGTCGTCCTGTTGCGGAAATGACGACGGGCAAGGCGCGCTATAACAGGCGACGCGCAGCTTCCACAACGATCTTCACCGCATCGCTTTCGGTTTGTTTCATGGCCGCCGCATCCGGAATCTCTTTCTGCGTGCGATTAACGATCACGCCTGCCACCATACCGGCACGCAGCCCCTGGCTGGCGCACATCGTCAAAAGTGTAGCGGATTCCATCTCATAGTTGAGCACGCCCATCTGCTGCCACTCCTGCATCGATCCCTGAAAACGGCTCACCACGCGGCCTGAAAAGGTGTCGTAACGCTCCTGGCCCGGATAAAAAGTATCGGATGAGGCGGTGACGCCCACATGCAGGCTGGCGCCGCTGGCTTTCGCCGCCTCGACCAGCGCGGTGGTGCAGGTAAAATCCGCTACCGCCGGGAACTCCATCGGCGCAAAGTGCAGACTGGCGCCGTCAAGGCGTACCGCCGCGGTGGTGACCAGCACGTCGCCGACATTAATGTGCGGCTGGATCGCCCCGGTAGTGCCGACGCGCAAAAAGGTACGCACGCCGAGCTGCGCCAGCTCTTCCACGGCAATTGAAGTCGACGGCCCGCCAATGCCGGTTGAGCAGATCACCACCGGCTTGCCGTCAAGCTGCGCCAGCCAGCTGGTGAACTCACGGTGCGAAGCCAGGTGCTGCGGGTTCTCCATTAGCCCGGCAATTTTTTTTACACGCTCAGGGTCGCCCGGCACGATAGCCAGCGTTGCGCCCTGCAGATCGGCTTTGGTAAGACCCAGATGGAAAACGTCAGATTGCGCCATAACAGACTCCTGATGAAAGGGGGTTTGGGCGACACTTTACGTCACCTCACCGGATAAATGTGTGATAACAATCACTACAAAAAATGAAAGTTACATTTTTACCGTAAAATAGTGCGATATATGTCACATATCTGACTCTATTATCCGCCAATGCTACAAGCTGCAATGTGTAACCTTTCTCAGCAATGATAAAGAGAATGAGAAATGGCGATGTTCTGCCCGCTCTGCTACCCGCCGCCTGGTTATCCCCAGGCTATAGTTACGTGATTGCGCTATTGCTTGCACGGAGAGAACAATGAAAACCGAAGAAAATATGGCACAAAAATCTGCAACCGGCGGCTTCGCGTCGGCCGTGCTGCCCACCGCCTCGACCACCATCGTGACGGACAGCCCGGCGATCCAGACTGGCGAAACCTCGGTACCCAGCCAGGGGGAAAATATGCCGGCGTTCTTCGCCAAACCCAAAGAGGCTGAAGGACCGTTACCGGTGGTGCTGGTTGTGCAGGAGATTTTTGGCGTCCATGAGCACATCCGCGATATTTGTCGTCGACTGGCGCTGGAGGGTTACCTGGCCGTGGCGCCGGAACTCTATTTCCGCGAGGGCGATCCCAATGACTATGACGATATCCCTACCCTTTTTAAAGAGCTGGTGAGCAAAGTACCGGATAGCCAGGTGCTTTCCGATCTCGATCATGCGGCCAACTGGGCTGCGCGCAACGGCGGTGATATTCGTCGTCTGGGCATCACCGGTTTTTGCTGGGGCGGACGCATCAGCTGGCTTTATGCCGCGCATAATCCACAGCTGAGCGCCGCTGTCGCCTGGTATGGCCGTCTGGTGGGCGACAAGACCATGAAGCAGCAAAAGCATCCGATTGATGTGGCGGTGGATCTCACCGCGCCGGTGCTGGGTCTGTATGGCGGACAGGATGAAGGTATTCCGCTGGAGAGCGTGGAGCAGATGCGTCAGGCGCTGCGTGCCGCCAATGCCAACGCGGAAATCGTGGTTTATCCCGATGCGGGCCATGCGTTCAACGCTGACTATCGCCCCAGCTATCACGCGGAATCCGCGAAAGATGGCTGGTCGCGTATGCTGGCCTGGTTCCGGCAGTATGGCGTGGCGCCAACGGCCTGAAGATAAAAAAGGGGCGCCTGCGCGCCCCAAACTACAACACAACGTTTAGCAGACTTTATTACGCTTTTTCGCCGCGCAGGTTTTGCGCTGCTTTGACCATGTTCGCCAGCGCCTGACGCGTTTCCGTCCAGCCGCGCGTTTTCAGGCCGCAGTCCGGGTTGACCCACAGACGCGCTTCCGGGATGCGCTGCGCCGCTTTACGCAACAGCGTTTCCATCCATTCCACACCCGGCACGTTCGGCGAATGAATATCGTAAACGCCCGGACCGATTTCATTCGGATATTCGAACTCCTCAAAGGATTCCAGCAGCTCCATATCAGAACGCGAGGTTTCGATGGTGATCACATCGGCATCCAGCGCCGCAATTGAATCCATGATGTCGTTGAATTCGCAGTAACACATGTGGGTATGAATCTGCGTTTCATCCTGCGCTACCGCCGCATTCAGGCGGAACGCATCCACCGCCCAGGTGAGATAAGCCGCCCAGTCGGACTGATGCAGCGGCAGACCTTCGCGCAGCGCCGGTTCATCAATCTGAATAATGCCGATGCCCGCTTTTTCCAGATCCGCTACTTCGTCACGCAGCGCCAGCGCGATCTGTTTGGCGATGGTTTCGCGGGAGACATCTTCACGCGGGAATGACCAACAGAGAATCGTCACCGGGCCGGTCAACATGCCTTTCACCGGCTTGCTGGTCAGCGACTGCGCATACTTCGCCCACTCAACGGTAATCGACTCAGGGCGACTGACGTCGCCGATAATCACCGGCGGCTTCACACAGCGCGAACCGTAGCTCTGCACCCAACCGTTCTGGGTAAAGACGAAACCATCCAGATGCTCGCCGAAATATTCCACCATATCGTTACGCTCGGCTTCGCCATGTACCAGCACGTCCAGACCAAGACGTTCCTGCTCAAGGATCGCCTGCTTGATATGTTCAGCGATACCGGTGCGGTAGTGATGTCTGTCGAGACGCCCCTGCTTGAAGCCGAGGCGCAGGCCGCGGATTTCCGTGGTTTGCGGGAAGGAACCGATAGTAGTGGTCGGCCAGGCGGGCAGGTTAAAACGCTGGCGCTGAGCCTCGGCACGCTGTGCGTAAGGGCTTTGACGCTGGCTGTCCTGCGCGGCGATCGCCGCCAGACGTTCACCCACCGCCGCGTTATGCACGCGGGCAGAGTGCGCACGGGCACGCACCGGGGCGCTCCAGGCTTCCAGCGCGGCGGGATCGTTAGTGTTCAGCGCCTTGCTGAGTAGCGCCAGCTCGGCGCATTTCTGCAGGGCGAAAGCGAACCAGCTTTTCACTTCTTCATCGAGTCGGGTTTCCACGCTCAGGTCGATCGGGCTGTGCAGCAGCGAGCAGGAGGTGCCAATCCATACCCGGTCACGCTGCCCAACCAGCGGCTGCAAACGCGCAAACCAGCGGCTCAGGTCGGCCCGCCAGACGTTACGGCCATTGATCACGCCGAGAGAGAGCAACCAGTCCGCAGGAATCTGTTGATTCAACTGCGCAATGTCGTCGCGACCATGCACCAGATCCAGATGTAGCCCCTGAACCGGCAGCGTACGAATCACGTCAATATTCTGACCAATGCTGTCAAAATAGGTGGTCAGCAGCAGGCGGGTTGTGCCCTGTAAGGCGTCATAGGCAGGCTGAAACGCCTCGCGCCAGGCCTGTGGCAGCTCCAGCGCCAGCGCCGGTTCGTCAATCTGCACCCACTCGATATCGCGTTTCGCCAGCTCGGCCAGTACCTGCTGATAAACCGGCAGAATATCGTTCAGCAGAGAGAGACGATCAAACTGCTCGCCTTTCACTTTGCCCAGCCACAGATAAGTTACCGGACCCAGCAGCACAGGCTTCACTTTATGGCCCAGCGCCAGCGCCTCATCCACCTCTTCCAGCAGCTGTGTCCAGGTCAGTTTGAACTGCTGCCCTTTGGTAAATTCCGGCACCATGTAGTGATAATTGGTGTTAAACCATTTAGTCATTTCTGCTGCTGCGGCCGGTTCTCCGCTCGGCGCACGACCACGTCCCAGACGGAACAGGGTATCAAGATCCACCGAACCATCTTTATTCTGATGGCGCGCCGGTACGTTGCCCAGCAGCAGGCTGGTGGTGAGAACATGATCGTACCAGGCGAAATCGCCCACCGGCAGCAGATCCACGCCCGCCTCTTTCTGTTGTTGCCAGTGGCGCGCGCGCAATTCACGACCCACCGCCAGTAATTCTTGCTGCGTGCTGTTGCCCGCCCAGTAACTCTCCTGCGCTTTTTTAAGTTCGCGATGCAGGCCGACACGGGGGAAGCCGAGCGTATGGTTCAGTATGGTCATCAGATGTTCTCCAGATATTTTTGATGCTTTGGCGTCGCTGGCGCGGTTAAAACCTGAGGTGAAAGCGCGCCCGCCAAAGATGTTTAGCCGTCCAGATGTTTACACTGCTATCATCTGCGGGTAGTGTATGTTCCTCAAGCGCAAATTGTTCAATCTCGATGTGAAGGACTCTCATGATCGAACTCAAACACCTGCGGACGCTGCAGGCACTCAGGAATACCGGCTCGCTGGCGGCGGCCGCTGCTCAGCTCCATCAAACGCAATCGGCGTTATCGCATCAGTTCAGCGATCTGGAGCAGCGTCTCGGTTTTCGTCTGTTCGTGCGCAAAAGCCAGCCGCTGCGTTTTACGCCGCAGGGAGAGATTTTGTTGCAGCTGGCGGAACAGGTGTTGCCGCAGATTCAGCAGGCGCTACAGGCGTGCCATGAACCGCATCAGACCGCTCTGCGCATCGCTATTGAGTGCCACAGCTGTATTCAGTGGCTGACGCCCGCGCTGGATAATTTCCGCCAGAGCTGGCCGCAGGTGGTGATGGATTTCAAATCGGGCGTCACCTTCGATCCGCAACCGGCGCTCCAGCAGGGCGAGCTGGACGTGGTGCTAACCTCAGATATCCTGCCGCGCAGCGGGCTGCACTATTCGCCGATGTTTGATTTTGAAGTGCGTCTGGTGCTGGCGCCGGACCATCCGCTGGCGCAGAAAGCGCATATTACGCCGGAGGATCTGGCGAGCGAGGTGTTGATGATCTATCCGGTGCAGCGCCAGCGCCTCGATATCTGGCGTCATTTTCTGCAACCCGCAGGCGTCAGTCCGGCGTTGAAAAGCGTGGATAACACCCTGCTGCTGATTCAGATGGTGGCGGCGCGCATGGGGATTGCCGCCCTGCCGCACTGGGTGGTGGAGAGTTTTGAGCATCAAAAGCTGGTGGTCACCAAAACCCTGGGGGATGGGCTGTGGAGTCGGCTTTATGCGGCGGTGCGCGATGGCGAACAGCGGCAGCCAGTGCTGGAAGCCTTTATGCGTTTTGCGCGTCAGCACGCCTGTGAGCATCTTCCTTTTGTACGGGATGCTTCACGTCCCGGCTCGCTGCTGCCCTCCTCGCCCTGATTCCGTCGGGCGGACAAAATGCCGCCTGTTATCCTCCGGTTCCCTGGCCTATAATGCGCAGCCTCTGTTAATGACCCAAAGAAGAACTCACCATGACCAATAACGATATTCTGCGCAGCGTGCGCTATATGCTCAATCTCAGCGATGCGAAAATGGTGTCGATCTTTGCGCTGGCAGAGAGCGAAGTGCCGCTGGCCGACGTCCAGGCGTGGTTGAAGAAAGAGGACGACGCCGCGTATCGTCCCTGTCCGGATGTGCTGATGGGCTATTTTCTTAATGGTCTGATTTTTTACCGTCGCGGCAAAAGCGACGATGCGCCTGCGCCTTCGATCGAGCGCAAGATGAACAACAACATCTTTATGAAAAAGCTGCGTATCGCCTTTGAGCTGAAAACCACCGACATCCCGGAAATACTGAAAAAAGCGAACTTTATTGTTTCTCAGGCGGAAATTGGCGCGATTTTCCGCAAGCCGGATCACCATAATTACCGCGAGTGCGGCGATCAGATCCTGCGCAATTTCCTGAAAGGGCTGACGCTGATCCATCGCCCACCGGCCAACAAACCCGCGTAAAAACAGAAAAGGCATCGGGATACGATGCCTTTGCGCCTATTATTTGGCGGAGTGTCCGACAATCCAGCGCTTATGTACCCACAGCGAGGCGCAGATCACCGCCGCGCCCAGGATAAAGCTGGTCCAGTGCGGCTGCTGCTGCCAGATCGCCAGATTAACCAGCAAACCAGCGGGCACATGCATATTGTTCATGATGCCCAGGGTGCCGGCATCCACCTGCGTCGCGCCGTAGTTCCACATAAAGTAGCCCAGCCCGGACGCCGCCACGCCCAGCCAGACCAGAATGCCCCATTGCAATCCCGTGGTCGGCAGCTTTTGCGGATTGCCCCAAAGCGTCCAGGCGATAATCGCAATCAATACCGCACCGAGGTAAAACCACGAAAAAGCCGTATGCTGCGGCATCGGCCGCGTCTCCTGCAACCGCTTATAGCCCACCATCCCCACCGCAAAACAGATATTCGCCAGCTGCACCAGCAGCAGGCCGAACCAGAAATGTTCGCTCACTTTGTCGTAGCGAATAATCGCCGCGCCAGCCACTGCCAGCAGCGCGCTGAAGGCGTAGCCGATGCGCAGCGGACGCTTGCTGATCAAATCATAAATCAGCGTAACGTAGAGCGGCGTCATCACGGTAAACAGCAGAAACTCTGACACGCTGAGGTAGAGATAGGCTTCAAAGCCGAGCAGATACATGATGCCTAACTGCAACATTCCCACCAGCATATAAAGCAGCAATGTTGAAGCGCGATAGCCGCGCCAGCGTAGAAACGGCAGGAAAACCAGCGCCGCCAGTGCCAGACGCATCAGCACCGAAAACCAGCTGTCGACCTGCCCAGCCAGATATTCGCCGATCAGGCTAAAGGAAAACGCCCACAGAATGGTGGTAACAATCAGTAATGCCACGATAACAGTCCCGAAAAACAGTGAACCGCTAGTGTAAACAAAGCCGTGCGCGAAGGGCGAAATATCTGGTTTACATCTGAGCAATATACAAGCAGACAATCCCATGCGCGAATAGAGCCACGTTTTGACCTGATCCGCGCGTGAGTGTCACAAAAGTGTAATAATTTTGTCATATATCACAGTAACGCAACGTGACTACCCCTATCCTGTGCGCGAAATGGAACATTAGCGGCAAATTTCTCTTTATCTGTTAACAACAGTGAATCTTGTCGAAAAAATAATACTGCGCCCCGGAGGCCAGACACATGCTAAGTATTTTTAAACCTGAGCGTCACCAGCCGCGCGTGGCGACCGATCGCGTCGATCCGCTTTATCGCCGTCTGCGCTGGCAAATTTTTATCGGCATCTTTTTTGGCTACGCCGCCTACTATCTGGTGCGGAAAAACTTTGCGCTCGCCATGCCATATCTGGTTGAGCAAGGCTTCTCGCGCGGCGATCTCGGCTTTGCGCTTTCCGGTATCTCTATCGCCTACGGCTTTTCGAAGTTCATTATGGGTTCGGTCTCGGATCGCTCGAACCCGCGCGTGTTCCTGCCCGCCGGGCTGATACTCGCCGCTGCGGTAATGCTGTTTATGGGATTTGTTCCCTGGGCTACCTCCAGCATAATGGTGATGTTTGGGCTGCTGTTTCTCTGCGGCTGGTTTCAGGGTATGGGCTGGCCGCCTTGCGGCCGCACCATGGTGCACTGGTGGTCACAAAAAGAGCGCGGCGGCATCGTCTCGGTGTGGAATTGCGCCCATAACGTTGGCGGCGGCCTGCCTCCGCTACTGTTCCTGCTCGGCATGGCGTGGTTTAACGACTGGAAAGCCGCGCTCTATATGCCCGCCTTCGGCGCCATTCTGGTCGCGATCGTGGCTTTTGCGCTGATGCGCGACACGCCGCAGTCGTGCGGACTGCCGCCGATTGAGGAGTATAAAAACGATTATCCGCCGGACTATAACGCGCAGCATGAAGAGGAGCTGACGGCGAAACAAATTTTCATGCAGTACGTGCTGCCGAACAAGCTGCTGTGGTATATCGCGCTGGCTAACGTCTTTGTTTACCTGCTGCGTTACGGCATTCTCGACTGGTCGCCTACCTATCTGAAAGAGGTAAAGCATTTCACGCTGGATAAATCGTCGTGGGCCTACTTTTTCTATGAATATGCCGGTATTCCCGGCACCCTGCTCTGCGGCTGGATGTCCGATAAGGTTTTCCGGGGCAATCGCGGCGCGACCGGCGTCTTCTTTATGACGCTGGTGACCATCGCGACAATCGTCTACTGGTTGAATCCGGCGGGTAATCCGGGCGTGGATATGGCCTGCATGATTGTTATCGGCTTTTTGATCTACGGGCCGGTGATGCTGATTGGCCTGCACGCGCTGGAGCTGGCGCCGAAAAAAGCAGCGGGCACTGCGGCGGGCTTTACCGGACTGTTTGGCTACCTTGGCGGCTCGGTCGCGGCCAGCGCCATTGTCGGCTACACGGTAGATTATTTCGGCTGGGACGGCGGTTTTCTGGTGATGATTGTCGGCTGCGTACTGGCGGTGATTCTGCTGCTGCTGACGATGATCAACGAACATCGGCATAAGCAGCGGCTGTAATAAACAATAAGGCCGGGTAAACCGGCCTTTTTACTTACGCCAGAAACATTCTGCGCAGTGTGTGCGGCACCGCATCATCACGGTTGCTGCCGATCACTTCCAGCTCCGGCAGCAGGTCCTTCAAACGATAGTGCGCATTGTCCATGATGCAGCCTTTGCCCGCCATGGTGAGCATCTCTTTGTCATTCATCCCGTCGCCAAAGGCGATGCACGCCTCCAGCGAGGTATGCAGCCGCTTCGCCACTGCTTCCAGCGCATGACCTTTGGAGACGCCGCCCGCCATCACTTCCAGACAGGTGGGCAAAGAAAAGCTGACGTTGACGCGATCGCCCCAGCGCGCGGCAATCGCCTGCTCCATCGGGATCAGCTGCTCCGGCTCGTCGCTGGTGAAAAACACCTTGCTGATGCCATCGGTCGGAAGAATGCCCGGCTCAAACACCTGATAGTTAAACACCGACTCACGGAAATAATCCTGTTCCGCCGGGCGGTGACGGCTGATAAACCATTCGTCATCGCGGTAGACGTGGGTCAGAATCTGCGGGTCGCTGTATTTCAGCCTGTAGAGATCGTGCGCAATATCTTCATCAAGGTTATGGCTGAAAATTAGCTCGCCGTCGGCATTGTGCACGCGCGCGCCGTTGGCGGTAATCATATAGGCGGGAATGCCAAGCTTATCGCGCATCTGCCCGACGTCGATATGGTGACGTCCGGTGGCGAACACGAAGTGAATATCCTGCGCCACCAGCTGTTGCAGCGTTTCATGGGCAAAGGGTGTCAGGGTATGTTCAGGTGAAAGCAGCGTGCCATCCAGGTCGGATGCAACGATGTGGTACATGTAAACCTCTGGTATCGATGTCAGTTGGCCGAAGCCGGTAGAGTAATGACGCATCAGCCGTGGCGGTCAAAAAAATCGACCACGGCATTCAGCGCTTCGGCACGCATCCTGTCTTCTTCGAACAAGATCTCATGACGCGCGCCCTGAATAATACGCGGCTTACCGCCGTCGCAAGGATGACCTGCCGACGCCATCGTCGCGCAAAAGAGATCCTGTGAGCGGTTATCCACCACGCGGTCGTCGCTGGCCTGCAGCATCAGCATCGGCGTGGTAATGGTTGCCGCCTTGCTGATAATGTTACGCCCGGCGTGGATCCCTTCACGCACCCAGTGATAAGTCGGGCCGCCGACGCGAATCGCCGGATCGTCGGCGTAGAATCTCAGGCTGCGCCGGTAGCGTTCGTGGCTGTGGGTCAGCCGGTTAATACCGAACGGATGGGGACGCCAGCGTCCGGTGCCCAGCGCATAACCCTCGCGCAACGCGGGCCGCTTTTCAGCCCAGTCGAGAATGCGATGCGCCATCCAGTCCGGCAGCGGCAGCGCGATGCCAAACATCGGCGCTGCCAGCGCGACCGCATGAAACGCCTGCGGCTGGCGCGCCAGGAACAGCGTCAGAATCGCGCCGCCCATTGAGTGCGCCAGTGCGAAACGCTGCTGATAATGGCCGCCGACGATCTCTTTCAGGTAGAGCGTTTCCAGATCTTCCACGTAATGGGTGAAATCTACCACGTGCCCGCGATGCGAATCATCCAGCAGACGATCGGAACGACCCTGCCCGCGATGATCGATGATGATCACATCAAAACCGCAGTGAAACAGATCGTACGCCAGCTCCGGATATTTAACGTAGCTTTCAATGCGCCCCGGCACCAGCAGAATGACACGCTTATGTTGCGGGGACGTGAAGCGTACATAGCGAATCGTCAGGTTTTCTACGCCAGTGAATGCGCGCTCTTCCCGGCTGTGCCAGAAATCGAGCAGCGGTCCGGTCGCGAAAGCGGCAAATGCCTTTTCGCGCGTGAGCCAACCTTCTCTGTGTTGATTCATCCGCCCTCCTGCCGCAAAAATTACCTGCCCGGTACCCCTGTGGGTCGTAGCGTCACGCTTATTTCTGGCGTATTGTGTCACACTTCTGCCCATACAGGGAGCGTAACCCATGACCATCGAATGGTGGCTGACCTATCTTCTCACCACCTCAATTCTCAGCCTTTCGCCAGGTTCTGGTGCCATTAATACCATGAGTACCGGCATCAGCCACGGCTATCGTGGGGCTACAGCTTCGATTGCCGGTTTGCAGCTTGGACTGGCGCTGCATATCGTGCTGGTCGGCATTGGTCTCGGCGCGCTGTTTTCGCAGTCGCTGCTCGCCTTCGAAATTTTGAAGTGGGCCGGTGCGGCCTATTTAGTCTGGCTGGGCATTCAGCAGTGGCGTTCGGCTGGCGCGATCGATCTGCACGCCGTTGCCAAAGCGATGCCGCGCCGCCGCCTGTTCAAACGCGCAGTGCTGGTCAACCTGACCAATCCCAAGAGCATTGTGTTTCTTGCCGCCCTGTTCCCGCAGTTCATACTGCCGCATCAACCGCAGGCGATGCAGTATCTGGTGCTTGGCGTGACTACCGTGGTGGTCGATATTATTGTGATGATTGGCTATGCCGCGTTAGCGACACGCATCGCCGCCTGGATTAAAGGGCCGAAACAGATGAAGCGGCTCAACCGTACCTTTGGCGGGCTGTTTATGGCAGTCGGCGCGCTGCTTGTCAGCGCGCGAAAAATGGCTTGATGCTTTTTTAATTTTTTTTAAAACACTGCACGGTGCAAGGTCGTCACCTTGAGATAATCAGATGAATGCCAAAACCGGTGAAGAGTACCCCGGCCATGCCATCTATCCATTTCGCCAGGCGCTGATATTTTGCCCGCATCCACGGCAGCGCGAAGACCGCCGCCACCAGCGAAAACCAGGCGCAGGTTTCGCCGATAATCAGCAAAAACAGACCCCAGCGCTCCGTCGTGCCCACGTCATCGCCGACAAAAAGCGAAAAGACGCTGCCGAAATAGATTACCGCTTTCGGGTTTGAGAGGTTGGTCAGAAAGCCTTTCAGGAAGCTCATGCCGCGTTTCGGCAACTCAACCTGGCGCACTTCGGTTGGCGGATGTTTATGCTGCTGACGCGCCGAGCGCAGCAGCTGCCAGCCCATCCACAACAGATAAAGCCCGCCGCTGACCATAATAATCTGATGCAGCCAGGCCATTTTTTGCAGGATCAGATGCAGGCCCATCAGCGCCACACCAGCCCAGATCACGATGCCCAGCGTAATGCCAAACACGCCCATCATCGCCTCTTTGCGCGAACGGCTGGCAGCGGTCTGCGAAACAAAAAAGAAATCGGGCCCCGGACTCATCAAGGCAACCAGATGCACCATCGCCACCGTTAAAAATAACATCAGCATAATTCCAGTCCTTTACTCTTCATCAACATGCTCTTTTATCATCAACAGAAACGGCTTGCCGAACCGCTCCAGCTTACGATGGCCGACGCCGTTCACGCTCAGCATCTCCGAGGCGCTCACCGGCATCTGCTCCGCCATTTCAATCAGCGTGGCATCGTTAAACACTACGTAAGGCGGAATATTTTCTTCATCGGCGATCGCTTTACGCAACTTACGCAGCTTGGCGAACAGCTTGCGATCGTAGTTGCCGCCGTAGAATTTCGGCGCGCTGCTGCCTTTGATTTTTGCCGTGATCAGGCGCGGCACCGCCAGCATCAGCGGCACTTCGCCGCGCAGTACCGGGCGCGCCGCCTCGGTGAGCTGCAACGCCGAGTGCATCGCGATATTTTGCGTCACAAAACCGAGGTGGATAAGCTGGCGCAACACGCTCACCCAATGCTCATGGCTCTGATCGCGACCGATGCCGTAGACAGGCAGTTTATCGTGACCCAGCTCGCGAATGCGCTGGTTATTGGCGCCGCGCAGCACCTCGACGATATAGCCCATACCAAAACGCTGGCCGACGCGATAAATGCCCGACAGCGCCTTCTGCGCTTCCACCAGGCCATCGTAACGCTTGGGCGGATCGAGGCAGATATCGCAGTTGCCGCACGGCTGCTGGCGTCCCTCGCCAAAGTAATTCAACAGCACCAGACGACGACAGGTTTGCGCCTCGGCGAAGGCGCCCATGGCGTTAAGCTTATGACGTTCGATATCCTGCAAGGGTCCCGGCGCCTTCTCTTCCAGACAGCGGCGCAGCCAGGCCATATCCGCCGGGTCGTACAGCAGCATCGCTTCCGCCGGCAGGCCATCACGGCCCGCGCGGCCCGTCTCCTGATAATAGGATTCGATGTTGCGCGGGATGTCGAAGTGCACCACAAAGCGTACGTTCGGCTTGTTGATGCCCATGCCAAACGCCACTGTCGCCACCACAATTTGTAAATCGTCGCGCTGGAAGGCTTCCTGCACATGGGCGCGCTGCTCGCTGTCGATACCGGCATGGTAAGCGCCAACGCTCAGCCCGCGGCTCTGCAAACGCGCAGCGGTGTCTTCCACCTTTGCCCGGCTGTTGCAGTAGATAATGCCGCTTTTACCGCGCTGATCCTGGACGTAACGCAGCAGCTGATCGGTGGGCTTAAATTTCTCCACCAAGGTGTAGCGAATATTGGGACGATCAAAGCTGCTGAGCTGAATCAGCGGATCGTGCAGCTGTAGCAGATGCACGATGTCGTTACGGGTGGTTTCATCTGCCGTGGCGGTCAGCGCCATCACCGGCAGATCGGGGAAGCGCTGGCGCAAGCGGCCCAGCGCGCCATATTCCGGACGGAAATCGTGGCCCCATTGCGAAATACAGTGCGCTTCATCGACCGCCAGCATCACCGGCTGCCAGTGCGCCAGTGTCTCGAGGAAGTTATCCATCATCAGGCGTTCAGGCGCGATATAGAGCAGCTTCACGCGCCCGGTGCGGCAGTCGGCCATCACCGTCTGCTGCTGCTCGCGCGTTTGCGTCGAGTTCAGGCAGGCCGCCGCCACACCGTTAGCCAGCAGCTGATCCACCTGGTCTTTCATCAGCGAGATCAGCGGTGAAACCACCAGCGTCAATCCGTCACGCACCAGCGCCGGGATCTGATAACAGAGTGATTTACCACCGCCGGTCGGCATCACGACCAGACAGTCTCGCCCCGCCAGCGCCGCTTCGATGATGGTTTGCTGGCCAGGACGAAACTGCTGGTAGCCGAAGGTATCCTGCAATACCTGCTGCGCCAGCGCTTCCTGATTGATGACTGCCGATGTTGCCACTGTAATCCTGTCTTTATTGAATCAGAAGAGATCGTTGAGCGTCACGCCCACGCCAAAACGCGTCTGGCGATGATCGTAATCGATAAGGGATTCCCCGTAACCGCTGAAAAGCTGCGTATAGAAACGAACGTGTTCAGTGAGAGGATAGCTCCAGGCCAGTTCGGCACCGCCATAACCGCTATTCCAGTTATAGTTGCCCTGCAGGCTGAAAATGCTGTCGCCAAGCATGTAGCCCAGCTTCAACTGATAATACCCCATATATTTGGTGATATCAGGGTTATCGTCACTACTTGAGCCTTCAGGCAGGCGATACCAGGGTTTCACTTCGGCAAGGAAATTGCCGTTTTTCGCCATCAAACGCGCATAAATGCGGTTCCAGCTGCGTGATGTTGGGTCACTGCGGCCGTTTGACTGATGGTTGAAGCCCGTCTCCACATCACGTAACGTCCAGCCGGCGAAGCTGTAGTCAGTGGCCCAGCCGAGAAAAATCTGCGGCTCATAGTTGGTTTCACGAAACGGCGACGATTCGCCGCGGTTGGAAAGCTGCCACCAGGAGCGCTGCGTATAAGAAGCCGCCAGCACGGAGTTGTCGCCTAAAATACCGCGCCATAACGGAAACGCCAGACTCAGCTGGAATTTTACCTCATCTTTTTTGGCATTATTACTCCAGTTGTAGCTGGAGATCGCTTCCCGATTAATATCGCTGGTATAGGTATAAAGCAGGTAGTTGTTTTCATAAGGATAAAGCACGAACGGATTATCGTGTTTTTCCAGCAAGTTGGCGATAATGCTGCCACGCACCGCGGGCGTGTCATGTACATCTTTAATCGTGGCTTCCTCTGCCTGAACCAGGGCAGGAAGTAACAGAGCCGCTGCCGCTATGGCGCGTATCATACGCATAGAAATCTCCGCTAAACGCTGCATTAGAAATGAAAAGCAGGCCATTCTACACGCAAAAAGCGGCAAAGATCAGCGCTGTTTTCCTGAACTGGAAAGCGGCTTCCGCCCGGCATAGAATACACAACCGTGTAACATTCAGCCCTGACGAAGGGGCGACTCAGGAAAAAAATACGATGTCTGCCACGCTGTTATCCCAGCAGGATGCCCGCCGCCTGATCGGCGAGATTTTCGTTTATCACATGCCGTTTAATCAGGCGCTGGGCCTGCAACTCGAGCGTCTGGAAGCGGATTATGCCGAGCTGAGTTTCGCTAACAAAACCATGCTGGTAGGGAACCATGCCCAGCATATTCTGCATGGCGGCGTTATCGCCTCGGTGCTCGATGTGGCCGCCGGTCTGGTGTGCGTCAGCAGCGCCCTGACGCGCCAGGAAAGCATCAGCGAAGAAGATCTGCGCCAGCGCCTGTCGCGCATGGGCACCATTGATTTGCGCGTCGATTATCTGCGTCCCGGCCGGGGCGAACGCTTTGTCGCCACCAGCAGCCTGCTGCGCGCCGGGAATAAGGTAGCTGTGGCGCGCGTTGAGCTGCACAACCAGCAGGGCGATTACATCGCCACCGCAACGGCGACCTATTTGATTGGTTAACCTGCCGAAGGGTGCGAAAATCAGCCGCCTTTTGCAAACTGAGAACCTTATGGATACGCAACAAACCCGTCAGGGCATTTTTTATGCGCTTGGCGCTTACTTCCTCTGGGGCATTGCGCCCGCCTATTTCAAACTGGTGAAACAGGTGCCGCCCAGCGAGATTATGACCCACCGCGTCATCTGGTCGGCGCTGTTTATGGTGCTGCTGATCAGCCTGAGCCGCAGCTGGACGCAGGTTATTTCAGTGATGCGTCAACCAAAAAAAGTGCTGCTGCTGGCGGTGACGGCCTTTACCGTCGGCGGCAACTGGCTGCTGTTCATCTGGGCGGTGAATAACCAGCATATGCTGGAAGCGAGCCTCGGTTATTTTATCAACCCGCTGATTAACGTGGTGTTCGGCATGTTGTTTCTGCGCGAGCGCTTTCGTCGCCTGCAATGGCTTGCCGTGCTGCTGGCGACCATCGGCGTGCTGGTGCAGCTGTGGCAGTTCGGCTCGCTGCCGCTGATTGCGCTCGGCCTGGCGCTCAGCTTCGCCTTTTACGGGCTGATCCGCAAAAAAATCGCGGTCGATGCGCAGAGCGGTATGCTGATTGAAACCCTCTGGCTGCTGCCGCTCGCCGCGATCTATCTGTTCGGCATCGCCAACAGCGCCACCAGCCATCTGAGCGCCAATCCGCTGAGCCTTAACCTGATGCTGGTTGCCGCCGGGATTGTCACCACCATTCCGCTGATGCTGTTCGCCGCAGCCTGTTACCGCCTGCGCCTCTCAACGGTCGGCTTCTTTCAGTATCTTGGGCCGACGCTGATGTTCCTGCTGGCCGCGCTGTTTTACGGCGAGCAGATTACCCCCGATAAGCTGGTGACCTTCAGCTTTATCTGGCTGGCACTGGCGCTGTTTATCTTCGATGCCGTGCTGAGTTCATATCGGGTGCGTGCGCGTAGCGTGAAATAAAACGCGCCATCGCCGGGCCGGTCAGCAGAATGGTGAACAGACGCAGCGTCTGTAGCGCCATGACAAACGCGATATCGACCCGGCTGCCCGCCGCAATGATCGCCACCGTGTCCAGCCCGCCCGGACTGGTGGCGAGATAAGCGGTCATCAGATCAACGTGCAGCACGCGCGTCAGCATCCAGGCCAGCCCGCCGCACAGCAGCATCAGACCGATAATCGAGACGATCATCTGCGGCAGCGTGCGCAGCGCCAGTAAAAATATCGGCCGCGTAAAGCGCAAGCCGACGCTCCAGCCAATCAGCGAATAGGCCAGCGCCAGCAGCCACTCCGGCACCTGCAATGTCGCGATACTCGTGGCGTGCAGGGTAGCGCCGATAAAGGCTGGCAGCAGCAGCGCGCCGGAGGGAATACGCAGCCGCTGCCCCAGCCAGGCGCCGCCGAACATCACCAGCAACGTCACCAAAAAGCCGCTGTTCAGCGCAGGAAACCAGGTAAGCGTGACGTTCTGCGCCGCATCGCCGAGGCCGATACGCGCCACCACTGCCGCAGCCGTGGCAACAAACAGCACGCGCAGATATTGCATAAAGGCGACCAGACGGGGATCGGCACCGAAATCGCCAGACATCGCCACCATCGCCGACGCGCCGCCCGGCGACGATCCCCAAGCGCCCGTCGGACCGGGCAGATCGCTGAAGCGCACCAGCAAAAAGCCGGATAAGCCACTGGCGGCCAACGTCAGCAGCAGCACCGCCAGCACCACCGGCCAGTCAGCCAGCAGCGGCGTCAGAATCGAGGGCGACAGGCTCTGCCCTATCATGCAGCCCAGCACCGCCTGCGCCAGCGTAAACAGTCGCTTATCGATACGTAGCGAGGCGCCGGATAGCCCCATCGCCACGCCAACGATCATCGGCCCCAGCAGCAACGCCGCCGGTACATGAAAATACTGCAACAAAAAACCCAACAGCAACGAAGCGATAAGCAGAATCGTCCACTGCAACCGCAAAGAGAGACGTTCCATAGCGAAGAAAAGAGTAAGAGGAAAAGAAGAGGTGACAGATTACGCAGATTGCGCGCGCAGCGCCAGCGGAACGGGCCAACGATCGTCGGCCCGCTACAGGTTCACAGCCAGTTTTTACGTTTGAAGTAGAGATAAGGCGCCAGACCGGCGAGAATCATCAGGCCAATCGCCGCCGGATAGCCGAAGCTCCACTTCAGCTCGGGCATAAACTCAAAGTTCATGCCATAGCTGGAGGCCACCAGCGTCGGCGGCAGAAATACCACGGAAACCACCGAGAAAATTTTGATGATGCGGTTCTGCTCGATGTTGATAAAGCCCATCGCCGCCTGCATCAGAAAGTTCACCCGCTGGAACAGCGATTCGTTATGCGGCAGCAGCGATTCGATATCGCGCAGGATTTCGCGCGCCTGCTCCAGCTGGTTGCCCGGCAGACGCGCCTTACGCACCAGGAAATTCAGCGCGCGCTGGGTATCCATCAGGCAGAGGCGCACTTTCCAGCCGATATCTTCCATCTCCGCCAGCCGTGACAGCGCTTCGTCATACTCTTCGCCCTGCTGGCCTTCCATGATCACGCGGCTCAGTTTTTCCAGCGCGCTGTAGATGCTTTCAATCTCATCGGCCAGCTGTTCAATTTTGGTTTCAAACAGATCCAGCAGCAGCTCGAAGGCGTTGCCGTCGGTTAACGTCTGGTTGCGCGCGCGCATACGGTAAAGGCGGAACGCCGGCAGCTCGCGCTCGCGCAGCGTATAGAGACGGCCTTCGCGGATGGTGAAGGCGACGGTTGAATTGCCCGCATGATCGGCGGCGTCTTCATAAAAGAAGAAGGAGTGAATGTGCAGGCCATCTTCGTCTTCAAAAAAACGCGCCGAGGCTTCGATATCTTCCAGTTCAGGACGCGTCGCCAGGCTTTGTCCCAGCTCGCTCTGAACCCGGTCACGTTCGCTCTCTTCCGGCTCGATCAGATCGACCCAGACCGATGAGGTCAGTTGGTCAGCATTATCTTCCAGTTCCAGACGCGCCAGACGGCTGCGATCCAGTTTAAATGCGCTCAGCATAGCAATACTCCCCATTGCAGACGGAATGGGACAACGCTGCGTACCGCGCTGCGCATTGCAGGGCAGGCACAGCAAAGGCCTGAACACAGAAACTCACGTTTCGAGAGAAAATCAGTGCTGACTCGTGCGACGGACAGAAAGGGAGGTCGCTGATAACCGCTAAGGCTACCAGCCAAAAGAGGCAGCCTTAGATGTTATTCCTGTTAACCAGGTTAATGAGCCAGCATCGACTGGGCGTGTCCAAGGCATTGTCCTCTCTTGATAATAGTGCGCGCATGTTACGCTGAGACGAAAAAGTCGTCAAGGGAGCCACCCTTTCGGGCAATTCCCGTTGTCGTGCCATTCAGGTTTGCTTAAACGGTTTCCAGTTTTGCGTAGGCAGCCACCAGCCATTTGATGCCCTGCCCCTGAAAAGCCACCTGAATCCGGCTGTGATCGCCGCTGCCTTCCAGGTTAATCACGGTGCCTTCGCCAAATTTGGCGTGGCGCACCCGCTGGCCTAACACAAAACCGCTATCGCTTTTACTTACCGGCGTGCCCATGCGCTGATGATTGACCGGGCGGCTGACGCTGGCGCGCAGACGAACCTCGTCAACGCACTCTTCCGGCAGTTCGCCAATAAAACGTGACGGACGGTGATAAACCTCTTTGCCATACAGGCGGCGCGTTTCGGCATAGGTTAAGGTCAACTTTTGCATTGCGCGCGTGACGCCCACATATGCCAGACGGCGCTCCTCTTCCAGACGCCCGCCCTCATCCAGCGACATCTGGCTTGGGAACATCCCCTCTTCCATACCGACGATAAAGACCTGGCTGAACTCCAGCCCTTTAGCGGCGTGCATCGTCATCAGCTGCACCGCATCCTGCCATTTATCCGCCTGACCTTCGCCCGCTTCCAGCGCCGCGTGCGACAGAAACGCCTGCAGCGGCATCAGATCTTCATCTTCATCCTGATAGCTAAACTGGCGCGTTGCCGTGACCAGCTCCTCAAGGTTTTCGATACGCGCCTGGCCTTTCTCGCCTTTTTCCTGCTCGTACATCAGCCAGAGGCCGGAATCTTTGATCAC
Source organism: Pantoea osteomyelitidis (assembly GCF_044342975.1). Taxonomy (NCBI): domain Bacteria; kingdom Pseudomonadati; phylum Pseudomonadota; class Gammaproteobacteria; order Enterobacterales; family Erwiniaceae; genus Pantoea; species Pantoea osteomyelitidis. The sequence continues at coordinate 204,953 of NZ_JBGFSN010000001.1, read as the reverse complement.
GCGGTCGGTCTGCACATGCAGCGGCATCTCAACCGTTTCCTGCGCCAGCGAATCCACCAGCTCGCAAAAGCGTTGCAGCGCAGAGGCGGCGCGGCCAGCCAGCGCCCGCTCCTGCAACAGCTCGCGCGTCGCCTGCCACAGGGTTAGCTCCCGCTCGCGTGCCGCCTGACGCACCACGTCTAGCGTGCGATCGCCCACGCCGCGCGTCGGTGTGTTGACCACGCGCTCGAAAGCGGCATCATCATTGCGGTTCGCAATCAGGCGCAGATAGGCGAGCGCATCTTTAATTTCCTGACGTTCGAAGAAGCGCATGCCGCCATAAATGCGGTACGGCATGCTGCTTTGCAGCAGCGCTTCCTCCAGCACGCGCGACTGGGCGTTGCTGCGATAGAGAATGGCGCAGTCGGCCAGCGCGTTGGCGTTTTCGTGCCAGGTTTTAATGCGATTAACCACAAAGCGCGCTTCATCCAGCTCGTTGAACGCGCAGTAGATGGAAATCTTTTCGCCGTCGCTGCCGTCGGTCCAGAGTTCTTTACCCAGGCGGCCATTGTTGTTGGCGATCAGGGCGTTAGCTGCTTTAAGAATATTGTTGGTGGAGCGGTAGTTCTGCTCCAGGCGGATGGTTTCCGCACCGGGAAAATCGTTCAGGAAGCGCTGAATATTCTCTACCTGCGCGCCGCGCCAGCCGTAGATCGACTGGTCGTCATCGCCGACAATAATTACCCGTCCGCTATCGCCGGCCAGCATACGGATCCAGGCGTACTGAATATTGTTGGTATCCTGGAACTCATCCACCAGCACGTTGGTAAAGCGCTCACGGTAGTGATTAAGAATCTGCGGCTTGGTCAGCCACAGCTCATGGGCGCGCAGCAGCAGTTCGGCGAAATCAACCAGCCCGGCGCGATCGCAGGCTTCCTGATAGGCCTGATAGATACGCAGCCAGGTTTGCTCCACCGGGTTGTTATAGCTTTCAATATGCTGCGGTCGCAGCCCTTCATCTTTCTTGCCGTTGATGTACCACATGCCCTGACGCGCAGGCCACTGCTTCTCGTCGAGATTCATCGCTTTGATCAGACGCTTCAGCAGGCGCAGCTGATCTTCGCTGTCCAGGATTTGGAAATCCTGCGGCAGTCGGGCATCGAGATGATGCGCGCGCAGCAGACGGTGCGCCAGGCCGTGGAAGGTGCCGATCCACATCCCGCCCTGGCTGGTGCCGATCAGCTGTTCAATACGATGACGCATCTCCGCTGCCGCTTTGTTGGTGAAGGTCACCGCCATAATCGAATAGGGCGAGCAGTTCTCCACCGACAGCAGCCAGGCGATACGGTGCACCAGAACGCGCGTCTTGCCGCTGCCTGCCCCTGCCAGAACCAGCAGGTTGCTGCGCGGCGCCGCAACGGCCTCGCGCTGTTTGTCATTCAAACTGTTGAGCAGATCAGAAACGTCCATAAGCACCGTTAAGTCAGAGAAGCATCGTATTACTGGATATTTTTACAGCCATTATAGCAGCGAGGTAAGTGAAGCCAACTGTGAAATTTCCATATGAGGCAACAGACGCGCCTCTTTCATCTGCATCAGGTTACCCTGGCGCAGATTGATCCAGCACGCCTGCATGCCGCAGCGCAGGGAACCCGCCACATCGGTAATGAGATCGTCGCCGACGTGCAGAATATTTTCCGGCGCGATAGCGAGTCGCTGCGCCGCCAGATGATACATATCCTGCCAGGGCTTGGCGCGCCCGTGCGGCCCGGCGCGCAGGCTGAACTGAAAATAGCGATCGATGCCCAGCTTTTCCGGCTCGGCGTTGCCGTTGGTGATCGCCACCAGCGGCACATGCTCCGCCAGCGCCGCAAGCGTGAGATGCGTCTCTTCCGGCATCTCAACCCGGCTGCGCCAGTGGGCGAATACTGCCATCACCTTATCGGCGCCAGTGCGCGCTTCAGCGGAAGAGAGGCCAGCATTGAGCATCGCCAGCTCGACCGAACGACGACGCCATTCGGTCACGTCATGACCGATATCGGGTTCGTGCAGCAACAGTTCATTACGCAGCGCCTGATAAGCCTCTTCGCTGAAGTCGCTGAGCGCAGGATGATACGCCTGCAAGGCCGCGTGCGATTCCGCAGTGGTTTTACGGATCACTGGATAGTTGTCATACAGCGTATCGTCCAGATCGAAGGTGATCGCTTTGATCGGACGCAGCGAACGATAAAACTTCATGAGCCTTTTCCTCGTTTTGCACGGGGATGCGCGGCATCGTAAACCGACGCCAGATGTTGAAAATCGAGATGGGTATAAATTTGCGTGGTCGAGAGATTGGCATGGCCCAGCAGCTCCTGCACCGCGCGCAGATCGCCGCTCGACTCCAGCAGATGGGTGGCGAACGAGTGGCGCAGCTTGTGAGGGTGGATGTGGTTAGCCACGCCCTGCTTCACGCCCCACTCCGCAAAGCGTTTCTGCACGTTGCGCGCCGAGATGCGACGGCCCTGGCTGGCAAGAAAAAGCGCATCGTCATCGGGTGCGAAAATATCGCGCAGCGCCAGCCAGTGCTCCAGCCAGGTGACCGCCGTGCGGCCCATCGGCACGCGTCGTTCTTTGCTGCCTTTGCCCGTGACCCAGACGTCGCCCGCCTCCAGATCAAGATGGCGGCAATCGATATTCACCAGTTCAGACAGGCGCAGCCCCGCGCCATACATCACTTCCAGCATGGCGCGATCGCGCACCGCCAGCGGGTCGTTGAGATCGATATTCAGCAGCTGAGTGATTTCATCCACATCGATGTTTTTCGGCAGATGACGAGGCGCGCGCGGGGTGGCGATGCCTTTGGCGGGATTCGCGGCCAGCATTCCCTGGCTCACCTGCCAGTCAAGAAAACTGCGCAGCGCGGAAAGACGCAGCGCCAGACTGGCAGGCTGCAAGCCGCCGCGCCGACTGCGCGCGGCCAGCGATCGCACCAGCGCCGGATCGAGCTGGCTCCAGGCGCGAATCTTCATCTCTTCCGCCAGCATGACCAGCGCTTTGAGCTGACGCGCATAGTTGCTTTGCGTCAGCGGGCTGAGCTGGCGCTCTACCTTCAGATAACGCAGAAAGCCCTCAACGGCGGCCTGCAACGGCGCGTCCTGGCTCATACCCGTTCCACCCAGCGCGCCAGCAGATCGGGCAACATATGCGCCAGATGTTGTAGCAGTAAGGTGCCCATGCCGGCCTGATAGTGCTGCGTGTCACGGCTGCTGAAAATCAGCACGCCAAGCTCGCCCTGTTCGCCCATCAGCGACATCGCCACCGAACCGATCGCTTTCGCCTGAGGCAGTAAAAGCAGCAGCTCCGGCCCGTTGAGGTTGCCGAGAAAATGCTGCTGTTTGCCGAAGCGCTGAATGCGCAGCGGCTCAAACGCCTGGCGCGACAGGGCGAGCTGGGTGAAATCAGAGGGCGCGCCGATGCGCCATTTGTCATTGAACAGGCGCACATTGGCTCCGGCCAGCCCCAGTTCGCGCGCCCAGCCCTGCAGACGGTTCAGCATCGCCTGCAGGCTGTCGGCGGCAGCCAGATGGCTCTGCAACGTCAGCAGACGATCGAAGAGTTGATGGTTAGCGGTTGCCTGCTCCATCAACAGCGTGATCTCCTCTTCCAGCTGTTGAATGTGGTTGCGCTGACGCGCCATATGCCACTCCACCAGCGAGACGCTGCCCCGCACCGGATGCGGCACCATCATCTGCTCAACCTGACGCGCGTTGCGGATAAAGAAATCGGGATTCTGCCGCAGATACTCACTCACGGCCTGATCGTCCAGCATGACCTCAGTGACGGTCTGCTCTTCGACATTTTTCATAAATGAATAAACCCATCATAGACATGTGTGGCCGGGCCGGTCATAAACAACGGCTCTCCCGGCCCTTTCCAGGCAATATGCAGCGTGCCGCCTGGCAGATCGACGCGTACTTTTTCCGCCAGAATGCCCTGCTGAATGCCACACGCCACGGCGGCACAGGCGCCGCTGCCGCAGGCCTGGGTTTCCCCTGCGCCGCGTTCATAGACGCGCAGCCGGATATGTTCCGGGTTGGACACTTCCATAAAGCCGACGTTTACCCGTTCAGGAAAACGTTCGTGGCTTTCCAGCAGCGGACCCAGCGTCTCAACGGCCGCGGTTTTCACGCTCTCCACCTGAATCACACAGTGCGGATTCCCCATTGAGACCGCGCCAAACATCACCGTCTGCTCGGCGACGCGCATCAGATAGAGATTTTCCGCTTTATTGGCGCGGAACGGCACCTGCTGCGGCTCAAAGTTCGGCTCGCCCATGTTCACCCGCACCAGCTCATCATTAGTAACGCTGAGCACCATACGTCCGGTTTGCGTGCTGACGCGAATATCGCTTTTGTTGGTCAACCCTTTCAGACGCACAAAGCGGGCAAAGCAGCGCGCGCCGTTGCCGCACTGAGCCACTTCGCTGCCGTCAGCGTTAAAGATGCGATAGTGAAAATCGAGATCGGGATCGTAAGGAGGCTCGACGATCAGCAGCTGATCGAAGCCGATGCCGAGATGCCGATCCGCCAGTCGACGGATCAGCTCCGGCGAAAAAAAGACGTTTTGCGTCACGGCATCCACCACCATAAAGTCGTTGCCGAGACCGTGCATTTTTGAGAACTGCATTTTCTGCTCCGCCGGATGATACGCCATAAGAAATTAGTTCGCCTGCCTGCTCGGTTTACTGGTCACCATGCTGTTTACGTTGCCGTTGGATGAGACGGCATTCGCGTCGCGGCTGTTGCTGGCGGTCTGCTTTTTAGGTTGCTGCGGCTGATCTTTAGGCGGGAAGTAAAGCGGTCCTTTTAATCCGCAACCGACCAGGCTCGCTAACGCCAGCACCATGCCCAGCTGGCAAATCATTCTCTTCATTTTCTCTGCTCATTAATGTCCTTAACCCGGTTGCTTATCATCGCAGTTGAAGTTGGAAAAGCAACAGGAAATGCCCGCAAATAGCGTGAAGCGCACGGCAGCTGGGGTTAATAACAGAGAAGAATCAGGGCAAACCGCGCGCCCTTTCGGGCCGCGGCGAAGGTCAGAAAGGGGTTCAGTGCATCTGGTAGCGCGGCTGGTAATCGCTGTGATCGTTATCCGGCTGCGTGGCGCACAGCTGCGTCAGCGTCTGGCTGCGGAACGGGATCACCTGGAAGCGCTCGCCGGTATTCACAATCTGGTAGAACTGCGGCAGATTGAAATTCACGAAGCTGGAGCCATAGGTAAACCGGTCGTGCGACGACGAATAAAAACGGCTAACGTCGCGCACCAGTTCCTCTTTGCTGCCTTCGCAGTGGTGATAAATCTCCACGCGGTTGGTTTCATCAAGGATATAGATGTTGAAACCGCGATCGTCGCTGGTGTCTTCAAAGAAGAACTGAATAATGCCTTCGCTGGCGTAGCCGTTAACCACCGGCGGCAGCGGCGTATGGTTCGACTCTACCTTGATAGAAAGCCCGTGCAGCTTGTTGTTGGAGATCGCGCCGTAGAACTCCACCGCGTTTTCCAGCTTCTGCACCGAGACGCTCATGCGTTCAAAGAACAGGCCCCAGGTTTGCCCCGCTACGCGCAGCGCCTTGAAGCGGCCCGGCTCCAGACGCGTGCTGGAGAGGCGCAGCTCAATACATTCAGAAACTAACTGCTGTACGCGAGTGCGGATCAGCCCACGCAAATGCTGGCTGTAGCAGAACACCTCGACATTATCAGGCGGCGCCGCGTCCTGATGCATTTTGCCCAGGATAGTTTTCAGCGCTTCTATCATCGCCTGCTCACCGTTGAAATGCAGCGTGCGCACTTCGTTCCAGGAGTTACGGTAGAGCAGATCGATGCTGCCGACCAGGCACTGCTGCTGTTGACCAAAGCTGAACACGTCCAGCTTACGGAAATCGAAATGCACCACCTGATTGCGGAACGCCGAGGTCGGATCGTGTTCCAGATTGACGATGATCGCCAGATGGCGGATTTCACATGGGCTGTAGAGCGCTTTCGGCGTCGGCGCGGGCAGACGCAGCGGAAAATGATGCGAAACGTCGTTAACCAGTTCCTGCAGACGCGCCAGATCGCATATCTCGTTGCCTTTAATATGCAACCGGGTACGGGCGGTGAGCAGCCCGTTAAACCAGGCCCAGGCCACCAGCTTATTCAGGTAGCGGTTATACTCCAGCGGCTGATGGCTGATGATGGAGTCCATATCCGGTGCCTGGTTATAGAGATACCAACCCGCCCGGTTGGCGCGGCCCGCCGGCACATGAATAAAGGTCAGGTTTTCTTCGGAGAGATCCGGCGAAATCTGCGGATTCACCAGCGTCACCTTGCCGGGCAACGCTTCAAATGCGGCATACAGTTTACGGGTCAGCACGCCGATATCTTGCGGGCTGGCGCTGACGCTTAAATTGTTGCGGCGGGCAAAACGGATCAGGTTGCGGTAACTTTGCATCATGGCGTCGAGCAGCTCGTTGTGCGCCTCGCGCACGCGCTCGATTTTCCACTCGGCGCGGTTATCCAGTACCGCCAGCTTCGCCTCATCCCAGCCCCACTCTTTCACCAGCTGAGAAAGGATCTCGCGCCGCCAGCCTGAGCGATGATGATGCTCTTCGTTGGTCAGCTTTTCGCACACCTTCAGGTAAAAACAGCGGCGCACCAGGTCGAGACGCGCCTGATCGTCCACGCTGGTCAGGTAATGCGTAACGCGTTCCAGCATCATGCAGTAAGGGTCGAGGCCAAAGCAGACGATTTCACCGTCGTGCAGGCGCTGTTTGATATCCATCGCCAGCAGTTTGGTGTGGGGATATTCCCAACTGTAGGCTTCCAGCAGCAGAGTTTTCAACACCGCTTTGTAGGGGGAATCGATGCTTTTATAGAGCTGCCACAGGCTGGCACCGAAATACTCTTCCGCCGACAGCGTGCTGAGGCCGCCGAGATCGAGCCATTCGTTGGGCGTCAACACGCCCTGCGCATAGAGGGACATCACGTAATCGTCGTAATGCTGCTCCTCTTCGCCCGGCACCATGTTCCAAAGGATGCGTTTACCCGCCATACGTACGGCGGTACGGTAAAACTCATCCAGCAGCAGAATGTGTTGGGTTGAACCGCAATCTTCTCCTCCCAGGCTGCCGCTTTCGTTATGACGGAAGCGGTTCTCATCAATCAGGAAGAAGCTGACCTCGACGCCCATCGAGACGCACCATTTCTGCAACAGCGTACATTTTCGCTGCAGCTTCAGGCGCTCTTCATTATCCAGCCAGGATTGATGGCAGACCCAGATATCGAGATCCGACACGCTGTTTTGCCCGACCGATGAGGTGCTGCCCATGGAGTAGATGCCGGTAATCGGCATTTCGCCTTTCGGCGATGGCGCCAGCGTGAGCGCATTTTCTCCGGCCAGTTCGGCCAGCAGCTGCATCTGCTTTTCTTCAGGCGTGAAGAAGCTGATGCCATGTGGAACGTTACCTTCAAGGTAACCCGGCATCAGCGGATGATGATAATGTAATAAGGTTGGCAGCAGACTGTAGACGTGCTGGAAAGCAGGTCCCATGGCAGCCAGCGCGCGATCGACGCGCAGCTGGTTAATGGCATCCAGTCTCTGTTTCAGTGTCTCAATGTAGAGGTACAAGACGTTTCGCCTGATTGTCCCAGTGTTTAAGAACCCTGTTTCCGAAATCTGCCGCTTATAATAAAGGTTTCGTGCAGATTATTGCTGGAAACGTGATCAATCTAACACCTGGCAGATTGACCGTAAAGAAAGTTGCGCTACTTAACAGTTTAGCACGCTGCTTGCGTCATTCCGCCTTTTCAGACTTAAGCGACAAATCGTCCATGCGTTGCCCGCACGATCGCGATCGCTCAGCCCTTTTCAATCCGTTGAAACTGACAGCATTCCTTTATCAATGATAGGATAATCCGTGAACGATTAAAACGGTTAACAGAATGTTAGACAAAATTTTCAGAATTGCTACAAGACAGAGCCCGCTGGCGTTATGGCAGGCACACTATGTGCAACAGCGTCTGATGGCTGCGCATCCCGGACTGCGGGTGGAACTGGTGCCGATGGTCACGAAAGGTGATGTGATCCTGGATACGCCGCTGGCGAAAGTCGGCGGCAAAGGGTTGTTCGTCAAAGAACTTGAACTGGCGATGCTGGAAGGCCGCGCCGACTTAGCTGTGCATTCAATGAAAGATGTGCCGGTCGATTTTCCTGAAGGCCTGGGTCTGGTTACCATCTGCGAGCGTGAAGATCCGCGCGACGCCTTTGTTTCTCACCATTACGCCTCGATTGACGAACTGCCGTCTGGCGCGGTGGTCGGCACCTCCAGTTTGCGTCGTCAATGTCAGATCAGCGCCCGTCGCCCGGATCTGGTGATTCGCTCGCTGCGCGGCAATGTCGGTACCCGTCTGGCGAAGCTGGACGCGGGCGAGTATGACGCGATTATCCTCGCCGCCGCCGGTCTGAAGCGGCTCGGACAGGAAGATCGTATTCGCCTGGCGCTACCGGCGGAAATCTCCCTGCCCGCCGTAGGCCAGGGTGCGGTCGGCATTGAGTGCCGCCTCGATGATCATCAGCTTATTCAGCTGCTGCAGGCGCTGAACGATGACGATACCGCCATCTGCGTCAAGGCCGAACGCGCCATGAATACCCGTCTGGAAGGCGGTTGCCAGGTGCCGATCGGCAGCTTCGCCGTGCTGGAAGAAGAAGAACTCTGGCTGCGCGGCCTGGTGGGTTCGCCGGATGGCAGCACCATGGTGAGCGGCGAGCGGCGCGGCCCGCGCGATCAGGCGGAGCAGTTGGGCATTTCGCTGGCTGAAGAGCTGCTGGAGCGCGGCGCGCGCGATATCCTGCGCGACGTTTATCAGGGAAATCCGCCTGCATGACCATCCTGGTGACCCGTCCGGAACCCGCCGCCGCTGAGCTGGTCACCCGCCTGCGCACGCATGGTCGGCACGCCTGGAGCCTGCCGCTGATTGAATTCACGCCGGGCCGCGATCTGGATGCGTTACCACAGAAGCTTGCCGCACTACGCCCCGGTGACCTGGTTTTTCTGCTTTCGCAGCAGGCTATCCGCTATGCGCACCCCGCGCTGCAGCGCGGCGGCACAGCGTGGCCGGGCGACGTAGACTATTATGCTATTGGTCGCAGCACGGCGTTAGCCTGGCATACTGTTAGCGGTTTGCCGGTTGATTATCCCCATGCCCGGGAGACCAGCGACGCGCTTATCCAGCTGAACAGGCTGCAAAAGGTTGCAGGCAAGCGCGCACTGATCCTGCGCGGCAACGGCGGACGTGAGCTGCTGGCGGAGACGCTGCTTGAGCGCGGCGCTGACGTCTCTTTTTGTGAATGCTATCAACGCTGCAATAAGCAGTACGATGGCGCAACAGAAGGACGCCGCTGGCGCGACCGCGGAATTACTACCCTGGTGGTGACCAGCGGTGAGATGTTACAACAGCTGTTTTCACTGTTCCCCGCTATCGATCGCGAGGAATGGTTACTGCACTGTCGACTGCTGGTCGTCAGTGAACGTTTGGCTACGCTGGCCGGTGAACTTGGCTGGCAGGATATTCAGGTAGCCGATGGTGCCGATAACGATGCGCTGCTGCGCGCGTTACTCTGAACTTAACAACGGGATGTGCCACAATGACGGAACAAAAAGCGTCCTCCGCCATGGTTGAAGAAACCACCCCAGCGGTAGATAACACCACCCCTCCAGCAGCTAAGCCGCCTCGCAACAGCAAAAACAGCGGCGCCGTACTGGGTGCGGTGGCGATCGTTATCGCGCTGGCCTTAGGCGCAGGTTTATACCTCTACGGGAAGCATCAGGCTGATTTGCAGGCGCAAACCAACAAAAGCCTGAGCGAACAGCTCGCCAGCCTGCAACAGCAAACCAGCAGCGATAAACAGCAGCTGACCCAGCAGTTAGCCAGCGCGAACGGCGCGTTGCAGCAGGCGCGTAGCCAGCAGGATGCTACCACCAGGGCGCTGGAAACGCTGCGTGAGAAAGTGGCGACTATCTCCGGCAACGATTCCCGCACCTGGCTGCTGGCGCAGGCGGATTATCTGGTGAAGCTGGCCGGGCGCAAGCTCTGGAGCGATCAGGATGTCACTACCGCAGCGGCGCTGCTGAAAAGCGCCGATGCCAGCCTGGCGGACATGAACGATCCCAGCGTGACGAACGTGCGGCGCGCGCTGACGATGGATATCAGCAACCTCTCCGGCGTCAGCCAGGTTGACTACGATGGCATCATCCTTAAGCTGAATCAGCTTTCCAATGGCGTTGATAATCTGCGTCTGGCAGATAACGACGCCGATGACGCGCCGATGGATAACGATAACGGCGAACTTTCCAGCTCTCTGCACGAGTGGCGACAGAACCTGGTGAAAAGCTGGCATAACTTTATGGATGATTTCATCACCATTCGCCGCCGCGATAACACTGCCCAGCCGCTGCTGGCGCCGAATCAGGATGTCTATCTGCGAGAGAACATTCGCTCCCGCCTGCTGATTGCCGCCCAGGCAGTACCACGCCATCAGGATGAAATTTACAAGCAATCGATCGACACTGTCTCGGCCTGGATACGCGCCTGGTATGACACCGACGATGCCGCAACCAAAGCGTTTCTCTCTCAGCTGGACGATCTCGGCCAGCAGAGCATCTCAATGGATGTGCCGGAGTCGCTGGAAAGTCAGCCGCTGCTGGATAAACTGATGCAGACGCGCGTACGCAACCTGTTGGCGCAGCCATCGGTTCCGGCTAACCCGCAGGGAGAATAAGCATGCTAAAAGTACTGGTGCTATTCCTGCTGCTGATTGCTGGCGTGGTGGTCGGACCGATGATTTCTGGCCATCAGGGTTATGTGCTGATCCAGACCGATAACTGGAATATCGAAACCAGCGTCACGGGCCTGGCGATTATCCTGATCCTCAGCCTGATTGTGATTCTGTTGGTGGAATGGGTGCTGCGTCGACTGTTCCGTACCGGCGCGCGCACCCGCGGCTGGTTTGCAGGTCGCAAACGCCGGCGTGCCCACCGTCAGACGCAAAACGCGCTGATGAAGCTGGCGGAAGGCGATTACAAACAGGTAGAGAAACTGCTGTCGAAAGATGCCGATCACGCTGAACAGCCGGTGGCGAACTATCTGCTGGCGGCGGAAGCGGCGCAGCAGCGCGGCGACGAAATCCGCGCTAATCAGCATCTGGATCGCGCCGCGGAGCTGTCGGAAAACGATCGCATCCCGATAGAGATCACCCGCGTCCGCATTCAACTGGCGCGCAATGAGGATCACGCCGCGCGCGGCGGCATTGACCGTTTGCTGGAAGTCGCGCCGCGTCACCCGGAAGTGCTGCGTCTGGCGGAGCAGGCCTACGTGCGTACCGGCGCATGGGGTGCGCTGCTGGATATCCTTCCCGCGATGCAGAAAGCGCAGGTGGGCGACGAGGCACAGCGCGACGCGCTACAGCAGCAGGCCTGGCTGGGATTGATGAATCAAGCGATGGCCGACCAGGGCAGCGAAGGGCTGAAGCGCTGGTGGCATAAGCTGAGCCGCAAAACGCGCCAGGAAACCGCGTTGCAGGTGGCGATGGCGGATCACCTTATTGAATGTGACGACCACGATACTGCGCAAGAAATCGTTCTGGATGGGCTGAAGCGTCACTATGACGATCGTCTGGTGCTGCTGATGCCGCGCATCAAAAGCGGCAATCCGGAAGCGCTGGAAAAAGCGCTGCGTCAGCAGATCAAACAGCACGGCGCAACCCCGCTGCTGCACAGCACGCTGGGGCAGATGTTGATGCGTCACGGTGAATGGCAGCAGGCGGCAGATGCCTTTAATCAGGCGCTGGCGCAGCGTCCCGATGCTTTTGATTATGCCTGGCTGGCCGATGTGTACGATCGTCTGCACCGCCCGGAAGATGCGGCAAACATGCGTCGCGAAGGATTATTGCTGACGCTGAAGAACAATCCGGGCGCCTGATTTTTTATTGGTTGTTTTTTTGTGCACGCCGGGCTTAGTGCCCGGCTTTTTTTTGCCTGACGCCAGATAAAAAAACACCTGCCAGAGGCAGGTGTAAGATCAGGTCAGTAAGACAACTGAGTTGGCACCCGACTCAACGTAATGTCCGTAGTTGCTGTAAAGCAAAGGCGATACAGGCGGGGCGGACAACAGGTGCCGTAAATTGGCTCTGCATCATTCCCAGGTTTATGCAGCATCAGCAGACATAAGAGGTGGAATGAGCATCTACAGCTTGATTATTGCATAAAGCGTGCCAGTATGGCACTCTTCTTAAGAAGCTTATCTTAACTATATGAAAAATATAGAATTATATATTTTCAACCTGGTGCTTCTGGCCGGTAACGTTGCTGTTTCACGACAACAGACGATAAAACTGTCTCTGGCAGGCGACAACCCACAGCGTTCCAGATAAAACGCAATCTATTCAATGAGATAACTGTCACAGATTCGCGACAAAGTGGAAACAGGGAGAGATCGGAGCGAAAGAGATTTCAGGCACGCTGAAAACAAAAAACCTCGCATAAGCGAGGTGAAAAAGATGGTCGGCGAGAGAGGATTCGAACCTCCGACCCACTGGTCCCAAACCAGTTGCGCTACCAAGCTGCGCTACTCGCCGATTTTTATCTTTCTTATTTTGCCTGGTGCGAAGAGAGGGACTTGAACCCTCACGTCCGTTAAGACACTAACACCTGAAGCTAGCGCGTCTACCAATTCCGCCACCTTCGCAATACCCCAGCAAAATCTGGGGTGGCTAATGGGACTCGAACCCACGACAACTGGAATCACAATCCAGGGCTCTACCAACTGAGCTATAGCCACCATAATTCTTTCTGCAAACTATCTACTTACCGGGACGACGTTTGCAGCCATCATCCTTCTAACTAACGCGGTAATGTAACCACCGCAGCTCTTGCGCTTAAACCAAATGGCGCGCCCGACAGGATTCGAACCTGAGACCTCTGCCTCCGGAGGGCAGCGCTCTATCCAGCTGAGCTACGGGCGCGTAGCGCCGTTGCGGATGGGCATACTACGGATTTGGTGTGATGCTGTCCAGTGCTTTTTTCACAAAAATACGCGTTTAATGACGCTTTGCGCACTCTTTACCCTTTTCGCTCACTATTTCTTCTCCACAAGGTAAAGGGTGCTGAAAAAACCAGCGATATCAAAGATCGCCGCGCCAGTGGTAGCGCAGATATTTCATTAACTTTAACTGTCTGCGCCAGCGGCTCGGCTGTGCAATCAGGCGATAAAGCCACTCCAGCCCGAGTTTTTGCCAGATTTTAGGCGCTCGCTTCACCTGGCCGGTAAATACGTCGTAAGTGCCGCCGACCCCCATATACAATGCCTGCGGACAAACCTGGCGGCAGTCGCGCATCAGTATCTCCTGACGCGGCGAGCCGAGCGCGACGGTAACAATCTGCGCCCCGCTGGCCGCTACCCTGGCAAACAGCGCGTCGCGCTCCGCCGGCGCAAAGTAGCCATCCTGGCTGCCAACGATATTGACGTTCCACTGACGCCGTAATTTGTCGCAGGTTTCATTAAGCACCTTTTCACGACCGCCAATCAGAAAAACCGGCGTCCCTTCCCGCCCGGCGCGCTCCATCAGCGCTTCCCACAGGTCGGCGCCGGCAATGCGGCTGACCACCGCATCAGGATATTTTTTACGAATAGAGCGAACAATGCTGATGCCATCCGGATATTTAAATTCGGCTTGCTGCAGCAGCGCGCGCAGATCGCTGTCGGTTTCCGCCGTCAGCATTTTTTCCGCATTGATCGCCACCAACGTACCGGTGCAAACCTTTCCATCGGCAAAGAGGAAATCGAGAAACGACGACATTTTGTCGAAGCCATACAGCGCCACGCCGCGAATCTGGTACTGCGGCGCATCGGGTTGCCTTGTCATAAGCTGTTTTTATTTTCCTGTTGTGCCTGAATGTCAGGTTGAGCGTTGTAAAACCTGACCATCGCGGCTGCGAATCAGCCCGGCGCGATCCAGTAACCAGTAAAGCAATTTCGCCGCCACGATGCAGGCCGCAAAGATGACGCAGAAAAACACCACGCGCGAGCCGAACGCATCCAGCCCCTCGCGCGCCAGCACGATCATATTAAACACCGCGCCGAAGCAGAAGCTTTGCAGAATCGCCGCCTTGTAGCGGTTGCTCTCCTGACGACCACGGGTGTAAAGCCAGTCGAACCATTTGATAATCATGCCGACCGCAACCGCGCCCAGCGGGATAAACCAGACGCCGCCCATCACCACCAGCGAGCCGATCAGCGTTGGCGAAATCGCCAGCCCCGAATGGTTGCCCAGCACTTCCCAGGTAAAGTAGTTCGCGCTGTTAAGCACCATGGCAGGCCGACCCGGCCAGAGCCAGCCGGGAATAAAGACATAGAAGTCGCGCCATAGCGGCGCCAGCCCCTGGAAGCTGATTTTGTCGTAGTGCTGTAACAGCAGCGCCAGATTCTCCCATGGCGAGAAGGTGTCGCGCGTCAGATAAAGAAAGGTATAAAACGCCTCATCCCCCACCACGTCGAGGTTATAGCGCCGCAGCGCCAGCCAGAACATGCCGACAATCGCCATCGCTCCCGCCGCAACCAGCATCCACAGCGTGATCCAGCCGCGCGTGATGCCGATAAACAGAAACAGCGCAAAGGCGATAATGATGTTGGCGCGCGTTCCGCCGACCAGCGCATAGGTCAGCAGGCCAAAACCCACGGTAATCAGCAGAAACAGGATCCAGTTTCGCTGCGTGGGCCGCAGGAAATAGAGCACCAGCATCGCCGGAATAAAGAAGTAGAAGAAGCGCTTCAGCGCCACCCCGGAAACTTCGCTGGAGAAGATCTGGTTATAGGCGCTCAGGCGGAACAGCAAAAAGCCGTTATGCAGAAAGAAGATCGTCACGGTGCCCAGCGCCACCAGCGCCATCAACAACCAGCTCAGATGCGTTTCTACCCGGTTCAGGTTAAACAAGGGTTTTCCCGGCGGCGCCGTGGCCGCTTTCAGCCGCACCTTGTAACTGACATAGTAAATGGCGTAGAACGCTGTCGCCGCCAGCAGCGCCTGCAACAGGTATTCCGCTGGCACTACCGCCATATCGAAGCGAAAGACCAGAACGCTGGTCAGCGGAAAGCCAAAGTAAAAGGTCAGCAGAAACAACAGGGAGAAAAAAAGGTGAAAATTAAAGCGCACCCGCCTGAATTCCCGCCAGGTCAGCGTCAGCACAAAGCCCAGCGAGAACAGATAGACCACCAGCAGACCGCTAAACTGCATGAGGCTCATATCGACTCCCCTTCGCTAAGGGTTAAGGCCGCTTTCCAGCCCGTGAGGTATGCCGGCGCGAAAAAGGCGATAGCCTGTTTATCGCACAGCTGAAGCTGGCGGCGCGCTTCGGCAACCCGGTTCTCGTTCAGCTCATCGCTGCTGAACAGCACTGGCAGCTGCTGCTCGCTTAAATCACGCCAGAAAGGATTTTTACGGTTGAGCACAAAGGGAACGTTAGCCTGGATCAACAGGCAGAGCGTGCCGATCCCCTGCTGTCGTTCGAATATAAAATAGCCCAGCTGGCAGCGGGCGATAAGCTGCAGATAATCCGCAAACGCCAGCTTTTCCCGAATAAGATGGACGTTGCCCGCCGGGAAGAGGCGCACAGCGGCTGCCTCCACCTGAGAAACATAAGCTTCATTGTCCGGCGGGTAGCCAAGCGGCACTTCAATCTTCACCTTGTCGCCAAACTGCGCGCGAATCGCCTCCAGCCCCTGAATATGACGATTGCTCTTATCGCCGGAATTGCCGAGCAACAGCGTAAGCGGTGCGACCGTAGGCGATGACGCAGGCGCGGTTTCCGGCATATTGGTCGGAAAATAGAGCAGCGAGGTCGGCACCTTTGGATGCCGCTGCTGATAGTGGTGAATATCGCCGCGCGTGGCGAACAGATGGGCCACCCGTCCCTGCGCCAGCCGACGCAGCAGATAAAACAGACGAAACTTCAGGCCAGTCGCATCCTCATAGAGATCTGCGCCCCAGACATGCCAGTAAATCTGCGCGCGTCTGATTTTCCCGCTCAGCAACGCCAGCCAGATCCAGGGATTAAACTGCCCGTGACAGAAAAAGCGCTGCTGGCGATTTGCCGCACGATCAGTCAGAGCCTGCGCCAGCGCTTTTTTGCTGGCGAACAGTTCGATCTCAAGCGCGGTAAAGGCAGCAAATGCCTCAGCCTCGCGCGCCACCACCATAAAGCGGCGCGGCTGCGGGGTCGGCTGCTCGATGCTCAGCACATCGTTAAAAAAGCGCAGCACAGTTTGGTTGTGATGGGGAATATCCGATCCCAAAACATGAAGTAAAGTCATTTTTTCCAGCAATAGAGTATAAATGCGCCGCAACACAGGGCAAACCAGATGATATAGGTCGCCATGTAAGCCTGCGCCGCGCCGGTTGCGCCGTAGAGCGGGATCAGCCAACGCGAAAACAGCGTCAGGAGAATGAACTGGCTCACTTCAGCGACGATATAAAAGCGCAGCGAAGCTTTGGCGATCACCAGATAACCGAAAACATAAGCGCCCACTTTAAAGACGTCTCCGCACAGCTGCCAGACGAAAAGGTCGCGCATCCCGCTGAAGGCTTTGGAAAACAGCAGCCAAATCGCCACATCGCGCAGCAACCAGACGCAAAAGCTGGCGGCGGCGACCGCCGGGATGACAAAGCGCAGCGCACGCCAGATTTCGCGCGCAATATCCTTTTTGCTCTCCAGGCGAGCCAGGGTGGGCAGCAACCAGACGCTGAAAGTGGCAGTAATAAACTGCAGATAAGCATCGGAAATGCTGGTGACGCCCTGCCACAGGCCCACCTGCTGCCATCCGTCATGGGCAGCCAGCAGGTTGCGCATCATCACCCAGGCGACCGGCAGCGTCACGGCGGTGATCAGCGCCATCAGGGTAAATTTCGCCAGACTGCGCGCCAGCGCCGGATGCCATTGCGGCTGTAGCCAGGCGAGCGGCAGCGCTACGCGCCGCTTTAACAGGCCCAGCGCGGGAAAGAACACCAGCGCGGGCACCAGCGCCAGCCCCACCAGCGCACCGGCGTAGCCGCCTATCCACCAGCAGAAAACGTAAGCGATAACGCCGATCACACTGCCGATGATCAACGCCAGCGCGTTGCCGCGCGCATCGCGAAACCCTTTCAGCAGCGCCAGCAGCAGATTGGCCCAGGCGATGCCCAGCTGCAGAAAGGCCACGATGCGCACCACATTCTGGTAGCGATCGTCGCCGAACAGCCCGACGCTGATGGGCGCCGCTGCCAGCAAAAACAGCAGCGCCAACAGCAAGGAGAAGCCCAGCACCATGGCCGACGCCGTTCCGGCCACGGCCTGCAGCTGCGTCGGCTCATGCTGATACTGCGCCACATATTTGGTAACGCCGTTGAATATTCCGGCCCCGGCCAGCACGCCGAGCACGGTAATCAGCTGACGAAAATTGCCTGCCTGCCCCACCCCCTGCGGGCCAAAGCTCACCGCCAGCAGCTTCACCACCAGCAGCCCGGCAATAATTTTTACCAGCGTGGACGATGCCGTCCACACCGATGCTCTGGCCAGCGACATCAGGAAAAGAAGCTCAACAGGGAACCGATAACCGAATTCTGGTTATTGTCCGAGAGGTTATAGAACAGCGGCAGACGTAACAGACGCTCGCTTTCCCGCGTGGTGAAGTTATCTTCCCCCTCGAAGCGGCCAAAGCGCTGGCCGGCAGGCGAGGTGTGCAGCGGGATGTAGTGAAATACCGTCAGGATTTCCGCTTCTTTCATCCAGTTAATCAACGCGCTGCGATCGTCATTGTCGCGCAATTTGATATAGAACATGTGCGCATTGTGTTCACAGCTGGCAGGAATATGCGGCAGGCTGATGCGCCCGCTCGCCGCCAGCGGTTGCAGCGCATCATAATAGCGCTGCCAGAGGCGCAGGCGCTGCTGATTGATAGGTACAGCGGCTTCCAGCTGCGCCCAGAGATAAGCGGCCTGCAAATCGGACATCAGATAGCTGGAGCCGATATCGCGCCAGGTATATTTATCCACCTGACCACGAAAGAACTGGCTGCGATTGGTACCTTTTTCCCGGATGATCTCCGCACGTTCCACCAGTTTTGCATCATTGATCAGCGTGGCGCCGCCTTCGCCGCCCGCGGTGTAATTTTTAGTTTCGTGGAAGCTGAAGCAGCCGATATGGCCGATAGTGCCCAGCGCGCGACCTTTATAGGTCGCCATCACCCCCTGCGCCGCATCTTCAATCACATAGAGCTGATACTTTTGCGCCAGCGCCATGATGGCGTCCATTTCACAGGCAACGCCCGCATAATGCACCGGCACGATGGCGCGGGTTTTCGCAGTAATCGCCGCTTCGATGCGCGTCTCATCCATGTTCAGCGTATCGGGACGCACGTCGACAAACACGATAGTCGCGCCGCGCAGCACAAAGGCATTTGCTGTGGAAACAAAGGTATAGCTCGGCATGATCACTTCATCGCCGGGCTGAATATCAATTAATATGGCGGCCATCTCAAGCGATGCGGTGCAGGAGGGGGTTAACAGCACTTTTTTACTGCCGAAGCGCTGCTCCATCCACTGTTGGCAACGGCGGGTAAATCCGCCATCGCCGCACAGTTTGCCGCTGCTCATTGCTGATTGCATGTATTCGACTTCGGTGCCCACAACCGGGGGCGCATTAAATGGAATCATCACCTTTCCTGTAGAACCAGTAAGCAGTGCTTTCCAGACGGGCACCGCTGCGTAAATAGAGGCGCATTGCTGCCAGATTGCTGAGCTGGGTTGCGACACGCAGCCGGTTGAGCTGCCTGACGCGTCCCCAGTCCGCCGCCGCCAGCATCAACCTCTGCCCGACGCCGTTGCCCTGCGCCTGCGGCAGCACCGCCAGCAGGCCGATGCGCGCATCGCCTTCCACCTCGCGCAGGGAAACAAACCCCTGCAGCTCACCGTCATCATCCACGGCGATCAGACATTGATGGTCGAAGGTGCCGCGCACGGCGTTCTCAATCCACCGGGCATAAAATTCGCCGCTGGCCTGCGGGGAAAACCAGGGCGCGCGAAACCGGGTTTGGGTAAAAGCGTGCTGCGCGGCGGCACGCAACGGGCTAATCTGCGCCTCGCGCGCAATACGCACGCCGGTTTGCCGCTCGGTCCGCTTGATGCTTAACGAAAGGTCCGCCTCGCCTTCCGCCAGCTGAAAGCCGTGCTGGCTCAGCATATCGATCGCTGCAAAGCGCTCCGCCGGGACTTTCGCCTGCAGTAACGCCCAGGGACGCATCGTTTCAGCGTTCAAAGGCTGCGTACCGTCAAGATCGACGCGTGCCGTACGCAGACCAAAGAACTGGCTTTCCCAGTCGAGCGGATTAATATTGACGTGGATGGACATGCAATAAATCCAACAGATATTGGCCGTAGCCGGTTTTGGTTAATGCCTGCGCAGCCGCATAAAGTTGATCGTCGCTCAGCCAGCCGTTGCGCCAGGCAATCTCCTCCAGACAGGCGATTTTAAATCCCTGACGCTTTTCAACCGTCTGCACAAAGGTACTGGCCTCGATCAGGCTATCGTGTGTGCCGGTATCCAGCCAGGCAAAGCCGCGTCCCAATAGCTCGACGGATAATTCACCGCGCTCAAGATACATCTGATTAATGGAGGTAATTTCCAGCTCGCCGCGCGCCGAGGGCTTCACCTGTTTGGCAAATTCAATAACCTGATTATCGTAAAAATAGAGGCCGGTGACCGCCCAACGGGATTTTGGCTGGCGCGGTTTTTCCTCAATCGACAGCGCATTGAAGTCCTCATCAAACTCCACGACGCCAAAACGTTCCGGATCCATCACCTGGTAGCCAAACACGGTTGCGCCCTGGGTTTTTGCCGCGACTTTTTTCAGCTTTGGGCTGAAACCCTGGCCGAAATAGATGTTGTCGCCCAACACCAGACAGCAGGGATCCTGTCCGATAAACGCCTCGCCGATAAGAAACGCCTGCGCCAGCCCGTCCGGGCTGGGCTGCACCGCCCATGAGAGCCGCAGGCCAAACTCGCTGCCATCACCCAGCAGCCGGATAAAGTAAGGTTGATCCTCCGGCGTGGTGATAATCAGCACGTCACGGATACTGGCCAGCATCAGCACTGACAGCGGATAATAGATCATCGGCTTGTCATACACCGGCAATAATTGTTTGGAAATACCACGGGTAATGGGGTGCAGGCGGGTACCGGAACCACCAGCCAGAAGAATACCTTTCATCGTCAGCTCCTGTATTTCTCTGCTAGTGCGTCCGGGATAAACCGAGGCGTTCGCCACGGTAGCTGCCGTCGAGGATCGACTGCCACCAGTGTTGGTTTTCGAGGTACCACTGCACGGTTTTACGGATGCCGCTCTCAAATGTCTCACGGGGACGCCAGCCCAGCTCGCGCGCAATTTTACTGGCGTCAATCGCATACCGCTGGTCATGTCCGGGTCGATCGGTGACAAAAGCGATCAGATCGCGGTAATGGTTCAGGCCTGCGGGTTTACGTTCCGGCGCCAGCTCTTCCAGCAGCGCGCACAGCGTCTCTACAACCTCAATGTTGCGCCGTTCATTGTGGCCGCCGATATTATAGGTTTCGCCTGGTTTTCCCTTGTTTATCACGGTGTAAAGCGCACGGGCGTGATCGTCGACAAACAGCCAGTCGCGAATCTGCCCGCCGTTGCCATATACCGGGAGCGGCTTGCCGGCTAACGCGTTAATGATGATTAACGGAATCAGCTTTTCCGGGAAATGGTAAGGACCATAGTTATTCGAGCAGTTGGTCACGATAACGGGTAAGCCATAGGTACGCAGCCAGGCGCGCACCAGATGGTCGCTGCTCGCTTTGGTCGCGGCATAAGGGCTGCTCGGCGCATAGGGCGTGGTTTCGGTGAAAAACGCCTGGCTGTCATGCAGATCGCCGAACACTTCATCAGTTGAAATATGATGAAAAATAAAACCTTTTTTGCGCTCATCGGCCAGCACGTTCCAGTAGTGGCGCGCCGCTTCAAGCAGATGATAGGTGCCGACAATATTGGTTTCAACAAAGGCAATCGGGCCATCAATTGAGCGATCAACATGGCTTTCCGCAGCCAGATGCATGATGCAGTCAGGCTGATACTGCGCCAGTACACAATCCAGCGCCGGGCGATCGCAGATGTCGATTTGTTCGAAGGCGAAACGTGGATGATTCACCACGCTGGCCAGCGAGGCCAGGTTGCCGGCATAGCTCAGCTTATCCACCACCAGCACGCGATGATCCGTTTCGTTAATCAGAAAACGTACCAGTGCCGAACCGATAAAACCCGCTCCGCCGGTAACCAAAAATTGCTTCATCGCCAGACCCCTTTGGTGTCGACGATCCACTGCTGCCTTACGCTTTCAGCATCAATGGCGCGGAATTCGCGATGATCAACCAGCATCACCAGCAGGTCGGCCTGTTGCAGCGCCTGCTCAGTGGAAACCAGCGTCGCTTTATCGGCCAGCCCGGTCGGAATCTGCTGCACATGCGGCTCCACTATCCAGGTTTTGCCGCTATGCCAGCCAGCGATCAGATGCGCGACTTCCATCGCCGGGCTTTCCCGCAGGTCATCAATATTGGGTTTGAATGCCAGACCGAAGCAGGCGATAGTGATGTCGCTGGCGCGTTTGTCGCTTTGCGTCAGACACTCCGCCAGCGCGGTTTTCACCTGATCCAGCACCCAATGGGGTTTGCTGTCATTCACTTCACGCGCAGTGCGAATGAGCCGCGCCTGCTCGGGATTTTGCGCCACGATAAACCAGGGATCGACCGCAATGCAGTGGCCGCCAACGCCCGGTCCGGGCTGAAGGATATTGACGCGCGGATGACGGTTCGCCAGCGCAATCAGTTCCCATACGTTAATGCCCTGCGCGGCGCAGATCACCGATAATTCGTTAGCGAAGGCGATATTGACATCGCGGAAGCTGTTTTCCGTCAGCTTGCACATTTCCGCCGTACGCGTATTGGTTTCCACGCATTCGCCCTGCAGGAAAATGCGGTAAAGCGCGCTGGCCCGCACTGAGCAGGCGGGCGTCATGCCGCCAATCACGCGATCGTTCTTCACCAGTTCCACCATCACCTGCCCCGGCAATACGCGTTCAGGACAGTATGCGATATGAATATCGGTTTCTTCAGCGTGCAAGGGGAAACGGAGATCGGGACGCGCGGCCGCCAGCCAGTTCGCCAGCTGTTCGGTACTGCCTGGCGGCGAGGTGGATTCAAGAATCACCAGATCGCCTTTTTTCAGCACCGGCGCGATCGACTCCGCCGCCGCCTGCACAAAGCTGAGATCGGGCTGATGGTCGCCGACAAAAGGGGTGGGCACCGCGATTAAAAAGGCGTCGGCCGCTTCCGGCGTGATGGTTGCGCGCAGATAGCCGTTTTTTACCGCCTCGCGCACAACCTCATCCAGCTCTGGCTCGATGATGTGAATTTCACCGCGGTTGATGATCTCCACCGCGCGCGCGTTGATATCAACGCCCACTACCTGTTTTCCCTTCGAGGCAAAAACGGCCGCCGTCGGCAGCCCAATGTAACCCAGTCCAATAACGGAAATGGTTTCAAAACTCATAAATAAACTCTGTTATTTTTTAATGCCTGCAAAATACGCCCGCAGGCCTGACCGTCGCCATAGGGATTATGCGCGTGGCTCATGGCCTGCCAGGCAGATTCGTCATTAAGCAAATGGCTGACTTCCGCCACAATTTTATTCACGTCGGTGCCCACCAGCTTGACGGTACCGGCATCAACCGCCTCCGGCCGTTCTGTGGTGTCCCGCATCACCAGCACCGGTTTGCCCAGCGAGGGCGCCTCTTCCTGGATGCCGCCGGAGTCGGTCAGGATCAGCCAGGCGCGGTTCATCAGCCAGACGAAAGGCAGGTACTCCTGCGGTTCGATTAAGACAATGTTTTCAATCCCGCTGAGAATACGGTTAACCGGCTCGCTGACGTTGGGATTGAGGTGTACCGGATAGACGATTTGCACTTGCGGGTGCTGGCGCGCAATCTGCGCCAGCGCGCTACAGATGCGCTCAAAACCGCCGCCGAAGCTTTCGCGTCGGTGGCCGGTAACCAGAATCAGTTTTTTGTCGGCGTCGAGGAAGGGGTAACGCGCCGCCAGTTGAGCATTCAGATCGGCATTCATCAACACCCGATCGCGTACCCAGAGCAGCGCGTCAATCACCGTATTGCCGGTAACAAAGATGCGCGGTTCGGGCAGATTTTCCCGCAGCAGATTCAGACGTGAAGTTTCGGTCGGCGTGAAGTGAAAGGTAGCAAGATGGCCGGTCAGGGTACGGTTCGCCTCTTCCGGCCACGGGGAGTAAAGATCGCCGGTGCGCAGGCCCGCTTCTATATGTCCCACCGGCACCCGATGGTAAAACGCCGCCAGACTGGCCGCCAGCGTGGTGGTGGTATCGCCATGCACCAGCACCACATCAGGACTGAAATCCATCAAGACGGTTTTCAACCCCTGCAAAATACGGCAGGTAATCTCCGTCAGCCCCTGTTCCGGGCGCATGATATTGAGGTCGTAATCAGGTTGTAGATCAAAAAGGCGCAGCACCTGATCGAGCATTTCCCGATGCTGGGCGGTGACGCAAAGACGCGACTCAAAATCCGCATCCTGGGCCAGCGCTTTAACCAGCGGCGCCATCTTGATCGCCTCGGGACGGGTGCCAAAAACTGTCAGAACTTTCACGCGAATTCTCTTAATGGCTCTGCTGTAACATCGGGCGTGGACGGCGCACCAGCACGATCCCCGCGCCCACCAGCGCACCGACGGCGCCCCACATAATCATCAGGAACAGACGACGCGGGCTGTCACGTGTAACAGGCTCTTCCGGCGTGCGTAAATAGCGATATGTCTGGAACTGGCTGTTCAGCTTCGGGCCCGCCTCCAGCGTAGCCAGCATCGCTCTGTTCTGATCATAGCTTATATCGTAGCCCGGCCCGGTGGCCTGCAGCGTTTCCAGCTGAGCCTGAAGCCGCGTCTGGCCCAGCAGGAAGAGTTCGGAATCGGGCAGCGACTCGCTCGTCGCTCGCGCCTGGTTTTCACTGATGCCCTGCTGACCTGCGGTTTTCAACGCCTGCTCAATACGCTGGCGCTGGCGCTCAAATACCGCATTCGCCACGTTCTCCTGACGTTTTACCTGCGCCTGAAGCTGGTCGCTGCGCGCCTTCCACGCGCCCTGCAGCTCGGCGTTCAAATGCCGCGCCGCCCGTTCGCTGGCAAAGGCGATATATTGCCGCAGCAGGTTATTGGCATCGTTGGCCGTTTCCGCCACTAACTTCACGCTGTCGCGCGTGTTATGCGCGCTATCGGCGGGGGTAAACAGGATATTATTCACTAAATCATCCAGCGCGGCGGCATCGTTACGAGCATTACCGCTTTTCCGGCTTTTGTAATAATCCGTCTGCAGCCAGAATTCACGACGCGTATCCCAGGAGGCGAGCTGCATGGTGAACTCCTGATAGACCTCATCCATCATCGTCGGCGACGGCGCGGTCAGGTTCACGGCATTGTTGCGCACGTCCAGATTGTTGAGAAACTGTTGCTGCGCATAATAATTGCCCAGCATATTGATGGTAGGCCGATCGGTTATCGCCGTCGCGCTCCAGGCTTGTTTCATCAACAATGAGGCGATCCAGGTCAGCAGCGCAAACAGCAGTGCCAGGCCCACAATCCACGCCTTGCCACGCCATAAGGTGCAGCAGAGACCGCGAATATCCAGTTCGTTCTCCACGACGGAAGAGGTCATAACAAGGTTATCCTTTAAGGGTACTTATCTGGGTAATTTTCTGTTTTCTCGAAAATGATGCAGGCGACGTTTCATACGTCTTACCAGGCGCGCCACGCGCCAGGCATGCTTAAGGCAATAGCCATATAACAGGAAAGCGAACAGGAACAGCAGCAGCATCACCCATTCCGGAATAAAGGCCAGATATTCGCCTAACACGCCGATCCCGGCCAGCACGGCGGCCGCCAGGGTAATCAACATAAAGGCCTGACGCGAGGTAAATCCGGCGCGCATGATGAGATGGTGAATGTGCTGACGATCGGCGGAAAACGGGCTCATGCCCTTGCGCAGACGACGATACATGATCGCTACCATATCCATCAGCGGGATGGCGATCAGCCAGAGCGCCGTAACTGGCGTAATGGGATGACTCAGGCCCTGCGTAGTTTCCAGCAATATCCAGATGATGGTGAAGCCGATCATGGTGCTGCCGGCATCGCCCATAAAGACTTTGTAGCGCTTTCCGAGAAAGCCCAGGTTAAGCAGGATATAAGGCACCGTGGCGGCAATCATCGCAAAGCACCACATCGCCAGGCTCAGCTGGCCGTCAAAATAGAGGATGATGCCCATCGCGGCAAAGGTGACGCAGGAAAGGCCGCCGAGCAGACCGTCAATACCGTCTACCATGTTAAAGGCATTGATCGCCGCCCAGACGGCAAACAGTGTGAGCACATAGCCAAACGGACCCACCACCAGCTCTACCGGGCCGATGATAAAACCCAGGCTGAGCAGATAGAGCTTGGCACCGATAATCATCACCAGCGCAACCACCGCCTGCACAACGGCGCGGATTTTAACGCTGATATCGAAGCGATCGTCCAACGCCCCGACCAGCACCAGAACGCCGGCGCAAAAAAGATAGAGCAAGGCGTGGGGAAGATAGTAATTGGTGATAGCAAAGAGGAAGCAGATACCGGCATACACGGAAATGCCGCCAACCAGCGGAATGGCGCCATGGTGTCGTTTACGCGAATTGGGCGTGTCGACCAACCCGATTTTTTTAGCTGCCTTACGAGCAAAAAAGAGGAAAGCTAAGGAAAAAAGAAAAGTTAAACCAAGCTCAGTACTCATAGTGAGTAAATTCACGTTAAACGCTCTCAGCTACAAAACATGGATACTATAAGCAAAAAAGCTTTTCTGCCGTTCATCCAGAGTCCGAAATCTGCTTATACGATGCGAAAAAAGGTGAAATTTTCCCGTATCGATACTGCAGTCGTTATAAATACTCCCGTCAGGGTTAATCCTATAGCCCGGAAATGAAAAACGCCACGTTAAGACGTGGCGTCGGTGCGATTTCCTGCAGATTCGGATGAAAGCGAGCATAAAGTGTACCCGCGCTTCATGGCTGAATCAGGAACGTTTCATCATGTCGAAGAATTCGTCGTTGGTTTTGGTCATCGCCAGTTTGTTAATGAGGAATTCCATCGCGTCGATTTCACCCATTGGATGAATGATTTTACGCAGAATCCACATTTTTTGCAGCTCTTCCTGGGAAGTCAGCAGCTCTTCTTTACGGGTACCGGAACGGTTGTAGTCAATAGCCGGGAAGACGCGTTTTTCCGCGATTTTACGCGCGAGATGCAGCTCCATGTTACCGGTGCCTTTAAACTCTTCGTAAATTACTTCGTCCATCTTGGAGCCGGTATCAACCAGCGCGGTCGCGATGATGGTCAGGCTGCCGCCCTCCTCCACGTTACGCGCAGCACCGAAGAAACGCTTCGGACGATGCAGGGCGTTCGCATCCACACCACCGGTCAACACTTTACCGGACGCCGGCACCACAGTGTTGTAGGCGCGCGCCAGACGGGTAATGGAGTCGAGCAGGATGATAACGTCTTTCTTGTGTTCAACCAGACGCTTCGCCTTCTCGATAACCATTTCTGCAACCTGTACGTGACGCGAAGCGGGTTCGTCAAAGGTTGACGCCACCACTTCGCCTTTCACCAGACGCTGCATCTCGGTCACTTCTTCCGGACGCTCGTCGATCAGCAGCACCATCAGCTCACAGTCAGGATGGTTGTAAGCGATGCTTTGCGCGATGTTCTGCAGCAGCATGGTTTTACCTGCTTTCGGCGGCGCGACAATCAGGCCGCGCTGGCCGCGACCGATCGGCGATGCCAGATCCAATACGCGAGCGGTGAGGTCTTCCGTAGAGCCATTACCCCTTTCCATGCGCAGACGTGAGTTCGCATGTAACGGCGTGAGGTTTTCGAACAGAATCTTATTGCGCGCGTTTTCCGGCTTATCGTAGTTAACCTCGTTCACTTTCAACAGCGCAAAGTAACGCTCACCCTCTTTCGGCGGACGAATCTTGCCGGAAATGGTGTCACCAGTGCGGAGGTTGAAGCGGCGGATTTGGCTGGGAGAAACGTAGATGTCGTCGGGACCGGCGAGGTAGGAGCTGTCTGCGGAGCGGAGGAAACCAAATCCATCCTGCAGTATCTCCAGCACACCATCACCGAAGATGTCCTCGCCACTTTTCGCATGCTGCTTCAAAATGGCGAAAATTATGTCCTGCTTGCGCATGCGCGCCAGGTTTTCCTGTCCCATATTTTCGCCGAGAGTAATCAGCTCAGAAACCGGCGTGTTCTTTAATTCGGTAAGATTCATAGTGATGGGTTCTTAAACTCGGGGTAATTCTCGAAATGTTTGTCGTGAATGGTATGGCAAAAATTCCATGCCTGTTAATGGCTCGGTTTTCGACTCTTCTCGACGATTATCGTCAGGGATGGCGATAGGAAGCGAAGAGGCGGTCGAAACGCAAGGCCGAAATTGATGCTAACCGTCAGATTGTCAAACCGCCGTACGTTACAGCGTGTCAGGGTTCAACAAAGGAAATCTTTAGATTCAAACTACAAGGTAAGTGCGTAATGCAGTGAAAGTAATCTAGCACGCCTGAACCCTGACGTCCATACCCTTCATCTTTCAGGCTGCTGCTGCGTTGGCTGCCTTCGCTTATCCCAGTCACTTACCGATGTAAGCTTTCGCGGATGCGCTCAGTTGCCGCCTTGCCGCAACCTGAAATCTTTTGGATATTATCCTTTTTCTCTTTCAGACTATGACGATGTTCGCTGCCGCCTGAAAGATCTTAAATATAGCGGTGGGAAAAAAATTCGCCACCGCGATTATTCGGTTTCAGGTTTAGCCCAGGTTAGCGTTCAGGAACTCTTTCAGCTGGCCTTTAGACAACGCGCCCACTTTGGTGGCGGCCACTTCACCGTTTTTGAACAGCAGCAGCGTCGGAATGCCGCGAATGCCATACTTCGGCGCGGTGCCCGGATTATCGTCAATGTTCAACTTGGCGATTGTGAGCTTACCGTCGTACTCTTCTGCGACTTCATCGAGAATCGGGGCGATCATTTTACAAGGACCACACCATTCAGCCCAGAAATCTACCAGCGTGACACCCTCTGCTTGCAGAACGTCTGTGTCGAAACTGTCATCGGTCAGGTGAACGATTTTATCGCTGCTCATGTTTTACTCCACAAGAATATGCCTGGCGAATTGGCGTAAAATATACCAACGTAGGTTGACTTTATTTCATCGGATACGCTTTCGTAAAGCGATAATAAGCTGATATTCTACCACACTATGAGCAAAACACACTTAACTGAACAGAAGTTTTCCGACTTCGCCCTGCACCCACAGGTTGTGGAAGCCCTTGATACAAAAGGCTTTCATCATTGCACGCCTATCCAGGCGCTCGCATTGCCTTTTACGCTTTCAGGGCGTGATGTCGCGGGTCAGGCGCAAACCGGTACCGGGAAAACGATGGCGTTTCTGACGTCGACGTTTCATCATCTTCTTACTCATCCTGCCGCAGAAGGCCGTCAGGTTAATCAGCCACGCGCGCTGATTATGGCGCCAACGCGAGAACTGGCCGTACAGATTCATGCTGATGCCGAACCTCTGGCGCAGTCTACCGGCCTGAAACTGGGCCTTGCGTACGGCGGCGACGGCTACGACAAACAGCTGAAAGTTCTGGAGCAAGGCGTCGATATTCTGGTGGGCACCACCGGCCGTTTAATCGATTACGCTAAACAAAATCATGTTAATTTGGGTGCCATTCAGGTCGTGGTGCTGGATGAAGCCGATCGCATGTTCGATCTCGGCTTTATCAAAGACATTCGCTGGCTGTTCCGCCGGATGCCTGCCGCCACACAGCGCCTGAGCATGCTCTTCTCCGCCACGCTGTCATATCGTGTTCGTGAGCTCGCGTTTGAGCACATGAATAATGCGGAATATGTTGAAGTAGAGCCCGAGCAGAAAACCGGCCATCGCATCAAAGAAGAACTCTTCTATCCCTCAAATGAAGAGAAGATGCGCCTGCTGCAAACCCTGCTGGAAGAAGAGTGGCCGGATCGCGCCATTATTTTCGCCAATACCAAATACCGCTGTGAAGATATCTGGGGCCATCTGGCTGCCGATGGTCATCGCGTAGGTCTGCTCACCGGCGATGTCGCGCAGAAAAAACGCCTGCGTATTCTCGACGACTTTACCAAAGGCGATGTGGATATTCTGGTCGCCACCGACGTGGCCGCGCGTGGTCTGCACATTCCGGCCGTGACCCACGTCTTTAACTATGATCTGCCCGACGATCGCGAAGATTACGTGCATCGCATTGGCCGTACCGGTCGCGCCGGCGCCAGCGGACACTCCATTAGCCTCGCCTGTGAAGAGTACGCGCTCAACCTGACGGCGATTGAAGATTATATTGGCCACAGCATTCCGGTAAGCAAGTACAACAGCGATGCGCTGCTCAGCGACCTGCCGCCGCCGAAACGCCTGGCGCGCAGCCGATCCGGCAATGCGCCACGTCGTGGCAATAACGCCAACCGCCGTGGTGGCGCGCCACGCAGTAATAACCGTAAACGTTCGGGTTAAGCTCACCATGCTAAGCGCATCGTCACTTTATGCTGCGATTGATTTAGGCTCTAACAGCTTTCATATGTTGGTGGTGCGCGAAGTCTCAGGCACGATTCAGACTGTCGCGCGCATCAAGCGCAAGGTGCGTCTGGCTGCCGGGCTGGATAAGGCGAATCACCTCTCAGCAGAAGCGATGACGCGTGGCTGGCAATGCCTTAAGTTATTTTCCGAGCAGCTGCAGGATATTCCTGCGGAACAGATTCGCGTCGTGGCCACCGCCACACTGCGTCTGGCGGAAAACGCGCAGGATTTTTTGCATCCTGCCGGGCAAATTCTTGGCTGTCCGATTAACGTTATTAGCGGCGAAGAAGAGGCGCGTCTGATTTATCAGGGCGTATCGCATACTACCGGCGGTCCCGATAAGCGTCTGGTGGTGGATATCGGCGGCGGCAGTACCGAACTGGTTACCGGTGAAGGTTCGCACGCGACGGCGCTTTTCAGTCTTTCCATGGGCTGCGTGACCTGGCTGGAGCGTTATTTCAGCGATCGCCATCTGGCAAAAGAGAATTTTGCCCAGGCGGAGCAGGCCGCACGCGACATGATCCGCCCGGTGGCTAACCATCTGCGCGAGCAGGGGTGGCAGATTTGCGTGGGCGCATCCGGCACGGTACAGGCGCTGCAGGAGATTATGGTGGCGCAGGGCATGGATGAGCGCATCACCCTGAGTAAGCTTCAGCAGCTTAAGCGGCGCGCTATTCAGTGCGGCAAGCTTGAGGAACTGGAAATCGAAGGGCTGACGCTGGAGCGCGCGCTGGTTTTCCCGAGCGGCCTGTCGATTCTGATCGCTATTTTTCAGGAATTAAACATCGAAGGCATGACGTTGGCCGGCGGCGCGCTGCGCGAAGGGTTGGTGTACGGAATGCTGCATCTGCCCGTTGACCGGGATATCCGTAGCCGTACGCTGCTGAACGTTCAGCGCCGTTTTACTATCGATGTGGAGCAGGCCGATCGTGTGCGTCAGCTGGCGGAGAGCTTTTTCCGTCAGGTCAGCAGCGCATGGAAACTCGACCAGCGTTGTCGCGACCTGCTGCTAAGCGCCTGTTCTATCCACGAAATTGGCCTGAGCGTCGATTTTCGTCAGGCGCCGCAACACGCCGCCTATCTTGTTCGTCATCTCGACCTTCCCGGCTTTACGCCTGCCCAGCGAAAAATGCTGGCCTGTCTGCTGCAAAACCAGAGCGGCAGTATCGATCTCGCGCTGCTGACGCAGCAGAACGCCGTACCGCCGCGCATGGCGGAGCGCCTGTGCCGTCTGCTGCGGCTGGCGATTATTTTTTCCAGTCGCCGCCGCGATGATACTTTACCGGCAGTGAGGCTGCAGGCGGATGACGATACCTTGCATTTGACGTTGCCAACGGGCTGGCTGGAGCTGCATCCGCTGCGGGCGGAGCTGTTGGAGCAGGAGGCGCATTATCAGTCCTATGCCCACTGGCTGTTGGTGATCTGTTGATCGAACCTGCTGCGCTTGCTGCGGCGGCGGCGTTGATCAGGCCACGTCAAATGCTCATTTACGCCATGTAAACTCCGCTTTGCCGTGGCCTGCTCGCCTTGCCTCGCTGGCGCTCGCGACGGTTCTCGACGGAGGCCAGGTCTTTAATAACGCGGGCTAACTCTTTTTGGATTTCTCCAGCATGGCGCGCAGACCTGCAACACGGCTCTGCCCGGTTTTCATCCGCTCTTCGGCGCTGACCACCTTGCGTTCGGTTTCCCACATCAGATCGTCCTGCGGCAGCTCCAGCAGGAAGCGGCTCGGCTCCGGACGCACCAGCTCGCCATACTGACGGCGCTCGCGACAGAGCGTGAAGGTCAGTTCTTTCTGCGCGCGCGTGATGCCCACGTAGGCCAGCCGACGCTCTTCCTCGATATTGTTTTCGTCGATGCTGCTTTGATGCGGCAACAGCCCCTCTTCCACGCCGACCAGAAACACATAAGGGAACTCGAGGCCTTTTGAGGCATGCAGCGTCATCAGCTGCACCTGATCGAGATCCTCATCGCTTTCCCCACGCTCCATCATGTCGCGCAGGGTAAAGCGCGTCACCACCTGAGCCAGCGTCATCGGCTCGTCGATGTCGCTGCCTTCCAGCATTTCGCTCATCCACTGAAACAACGTATTGACGTTCTTCATGCGCATCTCAGCCGCTTTCGGGCTGGTAGAGGTTTCGAACAACCAGCTCTCATAATCGATACCGCGGATCAAATCCCGCACCGCATTCACCGGTTCGCGTTCGGTTAAGCGAATCACTTCGTCCAGCCAGTGGGTAAAGCGCTGCAGATTTTCCAGCCCGCGGCCGGTCAGCGTCTGGCTCAGCCCGAGATCGAAGCTGGCGCTGAACAGGCTTTTGTTGCGCTGATTGGCCCATTCGCCCAGCTTTTGCAGCGTCGCCGGGCCGATTTCGCGCCGTGGCGTGTTTACAATGCGTAAAAATGCGCTGTCATCGTCAGGATTGGTTAACACGCGCAGATAGGCCAGCAGATCTTTAATCTCCGGGCGGGAGAAAAACGAGGTGCCGCCAGAAATACGATAGGGAATACGGTTCTGCATCAGCAGCTTTTCAAACACGCGAGACTGATGATTGCCACGATAAAGAATGGCGTAATCTTTGTACTGCGTCTTATTGATAAAGTGATGCGCAATCAGCTCGCCGGTTACGCGCTCGGCTTCATGATCTTCATGGTTAGCCGTCAGCACCTTCAGCTCGCTGCCAATGCCCAGCTCGGAAAACAGCCGCTTTTCAAATACGTGCGGATTGTTAGCGATCAGGATATTGGCCGCTTTCAGAATGCGCTGCGAGGAACGGTAATTCTGCTCCAGCTTCACCACCTCCAGCGCCGGAAAATCCTCTTTCAGCAGCACCAGGTTTTGCGGACGCGCGCCGCGCCAGGAGTAGATGGACTGATCGTCATCGCCCACCACCGTAAAACGCGCCCGCGCGCCTACCAGCAGCTTAACCAGCTCATACTGGCTGGTATTGGTATCCTGATACTCATCCACCAGCAGATAACGAATGCGCTGCTGCCAGCGCTCGCGCACTTCCTGATTACGCTGCAACAGCAGCGTGGGCAATAAAATCAGATCGTCAAAATCGAGGACATTGCACGCCTTCAGATGCCGGTCGTAGAGTGCATAACAGTGGGCAAAAATATTATCGCGTTCAGAACGCGCCAGCGCGGCCGCACGCGGCGGGTCTATCAAATCGTTTTTCCAGTTGGAAATGGTGGAGATCAGCTGCTGCAACAGCGCTTTATCTTCTTCCAGCCACTCTTTGGTCAGATCTTTCAGCAGCGCCAGCTGATCCTGATCGTCAAACAGGCTAAAACTTGACTTCATGCCCAGCGCCGCATATTCGCGCTTGATAATCTCCAGTCCCAGCGTATGGAAAGTAGAGATCATCAGACCGCGCGCCTCTTTACGTCCCAGCGTTTGCGCCACACGCTCTTTCATCTCGCGCGAAGCTTTATTGGTAAAGGTGACAGCGGCGATATGGCGCGCCTGATAGCCGCACTCGCGAATCAGATGGGCGATTTTATTGGTGATCACGCGAGTTTTGCCTGATCCCGCGCCCGCCAGTACCAGACAGGGACCGGTGACAAATTCGACGGCACGTTGTTGGCTGGGGTTCAAACGCATAACAGAAATCGCTCAGTAAAAATGGGCAGGAATGAAATAATGGCCGGTCAGTATACACGAGCGAGAGATGAACATGGCGAAAACCGCAGCGGCTTTACATATCCTGGTGAAAGAGGAAGCGCAGGCAAAAGCCTTGCTGGCGCAGCTGGAAAAGGGTGCCAACTTTCAACAGCTGGCGAAGAAACATTCAACCTGCCCTTCCGGGCGCAACGGCGGCGATCTTGGCGAATTTCGGCGGGGCCAGATGGTGCCAGCCTTTGATAAGGCGGTCTTCTCCTGTCCGTTGCTGAAACCGTACGGACCGGTGAAAACCGCCTTTGGCTATCACATTATCAAAGTACTCTGGCGCAACTAATTCTGTTTTTTCATCTGCTGCAGCACATTACTGCACTGATTATCTTCATTATCGCTCGGCGAAATCAGCGCCAATAGCGCTGCCGCTGGCGTGAGGACCGTTCCCAACGCCACGGCAGCCGCGCCGCGCGCCAGTAACGGCCCTGCCTTGACGCCCGCATCCGGATTTTTAAAAGTGCCGCGCACATAAAGCGGCGAGCGCAACGTAACAATGCGCACGCCCTTGCTTTCCGGGTTGATGGAGAGATCCAGACGCTCGCTGGCGAAGTTAGTGTTGCCGGTAATGTTAATCACCGCATTTTCCGTATCGAAGACAAACAGGCGCGGCGTCGCTACTCCCTGGCGGATATTGAGATCGGTTGCGGCGCAGTTAATGCGCACCTGATCGTCGCCAAACAGTTTGCCGACCACATAGTTACCCACGTTCAGGCCTGCAATCTCCATCAGGCTGCGGCTGATCACGCCATCGTTCATCAGCAGCTTGAGCTGACCATTGCTGGTCGCCAGCAGGTCGGCAACCGAGTTTCCGTTGCCGCTCAGCGTGGCATCCCCATTGATTTGGCCGAGGCTGCTTTGCATCTCTTTCACGTTCGGGAACAGCTGACGCAGACGTAGCTTGCGGGCATGAATATCGGCGCGGCCGCGCATCGGCGTATGGTCGCCCTCCAGACGTATGGTGGAATTCAGGTTGCCGCCCGCGATACCGAAGCGCAGCGGATCGAGCTGCAGTTCACCATTTTCCAGTTGCAAATGAGTATAAAGATCGCTCAGTGGCAGTGAGTTGCTGTGTTCGATGCGTTTGCCGCTGAATTTCACATCCGCGTCCATCACATCCCAGCTCTGCGTGTTAAATTTGTCGTACGGCAACACTTTATCGGCAGGCTGAGTCGACTTATCGCCGCGGTTCGCCTTCGCCTGCGCTGTTTTTTCGCTGCCCTTGCCGGAATCCACGCCAATCAGCGGGCCGAGATCGGCCATGCGCAGCTGACGCGAGGTAAGCTCGCCGCTCAGCTTCGGTCGCGGTTTGCCTTGCGTATAGGTAAGCGAACCGTGGATATCACTGTCGCCAATGTGACCGTTGAAATTTTCGTAGCGGTAAACCTGCCCTTTTTTGTCATTAAAACGGGCGATGAGATGACCGTCGGTTTCATAAGGCGGGGTATCCGGCAGCAGCACGCCAGTCAGGCCATACAGGTTAGCCAGCGTATCGCCGGAAAAACGCAGGCGCACATCCAGCCCGCCCATATTAAGCGGATCCTGCAGGCCGCCCGCTACCTGAACGCGCGTAGTGCCGTTGCGCACATCTGCCTGCACGGGAAAAGGCGTTTTCTCACTGCGCAGCGAAAGCATGCCGCCAATTTTGCCGTCGCCATCAAGCTGCTCGTTGTTATAGGTGCCGCTCGCCTTCCAGCCAAAGATGAAATCGCCGGCACCTTTTTGCTTATCGTCGCCGCCAGCCACCTGCGTATAGGGCACAGGTTTACCCAGCGGGTTAACCATCACGGTGACATCAGCTTTGTTAATAGCATCGCGATAGCGAATTTTGCCCTGATCGAACAGGATATTATCGAGGCGGAACGACCAGGCGGACGGCGCAGCCGCAGGATCCTTCTCATCGCTATTGGCGAGATTAAAGGTCCAGTTATTTTTCTTATCGGCCGTCTGGATCAGACGCGCATCCGGCTGTTGCAGCTTGATCCACGGAATAAAGATCTCTTTGTGCAGCAGCGCCAACGGCGCCAGCATCGCATCGGCACGCTGTAAATGCACCATGGTGACTTCCGGGATATCCGGCGGGTTGCCCAGCATGATGTCTTCCGCATGCAGATGGGGCCAGGGCACCCAGCTGCGCCAGCCTGGCTCATCGCGATTGCGCTCCCAGGCTACGCCCAGATCGCCGCGAATCGCAAAAGGCCGGTTCAGCTCAGCCGAGACTTTCTGGTTGATGGTTGGCTTCAGGCGATTCCAGTTAAAGGTGGCAATAATCACGACGAGCGCCACAACCAACAATAAAAAAATCCCGACAATCCAGCTAATTACTTTCCCGGTACGTGACATTTCTCCCGCTCCTTTCCCTTCTGTCTTATTTGATAAAGATAGACGAGAGCAGGCAGAACGACATCAGGGGAGCTGCAATGCCAGCGAAGAAAGTTGAGTAAAGGGAAGCGGGCGGGAGAAGAAATAGCCCTGTGCCGCCATGGCGGGCGAGCTGCGTACCTGCTGCCACTCCTCTTCCGTTTCCACGCCTTCAACAATCACACCGTTACAGTAACGATTAATCAGCGACAGCAGCATACTAAACAGGCTGCGGCCTTCGTCGCTGTTACGCAGCAGCATAAACAGCTCACGCGAAAGTTTGATGTAGTCATATTTCAGCTCGGTCAGGGCGGAAAAATTCGCCATGCCGGAACCAAAATCATCCAGCCACAGCGGCCCCAGTTCCGGCATCTGCGCCACGATCTCTTCCTGCGGCAGGATATGGTGTTCCGTCAGTTCAAAGCGCACCCACGGCAGTTGGGCGATGAGCTTGCGGATTTGCGGATGTTGCTGAATGGCCAGTAGCGTCGGACCGTCAATATTCACCGAGGCGACCAGATTGCCGTCGTTAAACAGGGACGACCACTGCGTCAGTAAAGCGAGTTGTTCATGTACCACATTGAGCCGCTGCGCGACTTCCAGCGCGCCAAAGTAAGTCTCCGGCGATAAGCTTTTTTCTGGCGCGGAAGGATGAGAGACCGCGGTAAGTAACTCAATGGCCATCAAACGACCCGATATCTGGTATATCGGCTGGAAAGTATAAAATCGTTGGCACTGCTGCCAGAAGAGACACGTTTCCTGTTCCGGGTGTGTGTCAATTGAAGAAGCTAGCCGATGACTAATATTCTTCATCACCATGGTTTTTTCCTGGTTGGTGGCGAATGCCTGTTATTAGCATCTCAGCGGCCAGCATCGGCTATCCTCCGGATAACCCATCTGCCTCAAGGCCACAATAGACTCCTGAGTTTATCAGCGTAACGGCTTGTGCAATCGCCTGAACAAACCGGGCTTTCGCCGCTATATCTCCTTGATAAAGTCGCTTTTGTTAACTTAAGTAAAATCAAAACGACGTTTTAAATTCATTGACGTCTGCCATACAGGACGCGAGACTAGCAGACAAATTCACTACAGGCCGAAGACCATGACGCAGAAAAAAATCGCCATTATTGGCGAGTGCATGATTGAGCTGTCCGAAAAAGGCGAGAATATTAAGCGCGGCTTCGGCGGCGATACGCTGAATACCGCGGTTTATCTTGCCCGCCAGGTGGACGCAACGCAGCTTAGCGTTGACTACGTAACCGCGCTGGGTAGCGACAGTTTCAGCGACCAGATGATCGCCGCCTGGCAGCAGGAGCAGGTCAATACCCGGCTGATTCAGCGCCTGGAAAACAAAATGCCTGGCCTGTATTTCATTGAAACCGATGCGCAGGGCGAGCGTACTTTCTGGTACTGGCGCAGCGATGCCGCAGCACGCTACTGGCTCGACGCCCCTGATTCAGACGCCATTTGCCAGCAGCTGGCGCAGTTCGATTATCTCTACCTCAGCGGCATCAGCCTGGCGATCTTATCCGCAGCCAGCCGGGAAAAGCTGATAGAGCTGCTGAAAAACTGTCGGGCTAACGGCGGTACGGTAATTTTTGATAATAATTATCGCCCGCGTCTCTGGTCCGGCCAGGAAGAGGCGCAGCAGGCCTATACGGCCATGCTGAGCTGTACCGATATCGCATTTTTAACCCTCGACGATGAACATCTGCTCTGGGGCCAGCAGCCGCTGGAAACGGTGATTTCCCGTACACGCGCCGCGGGCGTGCAGGAGATCGTTATCAAGCGCGGCGCCGAATCGTGTCTAATCGCCTGCGGTGACGATGCGCTGATTGAAGTGCCAGCCAACGCGCTACCGGCAGAGAAAGTTATCGATACCACCGCCGCTGGCGACTCCTTCAGCGCCGGTTATCTGGCACGGCGTTTGAGCGGAGGTTCGCCGGAGGAAGCTGCGCGGCGCGGCCATCTCACCGCCAGTACCGTGATCCAGCATCGCGGCGCTATTATCCCGCTCAGCGCCATGCCAGCCTGATTTTCCCGCCCTGCCAGCCGCAGGGCTTTTCTTTTTATTGCCCGCCTCCGACACAGCCTCTACATGATTAACTTTTCTGAAGCGTTAATTCCATCCTGATGACGCGATTTGCGTTAGCACAGCCTGATTCGCTCGTTATTTCACTTTAAAAAAGCGCTATCGCTGAATCTCGCTATTTTTTCTGTTTATAACATCAGAAAAGCTGAATCAGCCTGAGCAATTACTCTCTGATTTAAAAGCTTTTTCTTGCACCAGGCATAGTCTGAATCTTTTTTTTCCGCCGCCTTTTGGCTGGACGATCGCGCTAAAAAAGACCATGTTTTACTCAATGGCAGCAGGACGTTGCCCGCTGATAAATGGCCGCGACCAGAATTAAAACAACATGATTCGCTTCAGGAATATTTATGCATACTGAAATTATCAATATCTGGCCCAATGGCGATGCGCCGGGCGCCAGCGATTCGCGCGCGCAGCCGCAGATTGTGGATATGGCAAAAGAGTACGAACCTTACGATCGCGCAGCCACCGGCGTCCGCTGCCCGGAAATCGCTATCTGGCACCCTGAAGAGTCTAACGGCATTACGCTGCTGGTTGCGCCAGGCGGCGGCTATCAGCGCGTGATGATCGACCGTGAAGGCAGCGCGCTCGCGACCTTTTTTACCGCCATGGGTTATACCCTGGCGGTGATGACTTACCGTCTGCCTTACGACGGTCATCACGAAGGCCCGGATGCGCCGCTGGCCGATGCGCAACGCGCGGTGCGCCTGCTGCGTGAACGCGCTCAGCGCGGTCTGAACGGCAAATATATCGTCATGATGGGCTTTTCCGCCGGTGGTCATGTTGCCGCCAGTCTGGGAACGCGCTTCGCCGAAAAAATCTATCCGTTGCAGGATGGCGCGGATAACCAATCGCCTCGCCCGGATGCGATGGTGCTGATCTATCCGGTCATCAGCATGCGCGATGGCCTGGCGCATGAAGGTTCACGCACCCGGTTGTTAGGGGCCTGGCCGGATCAGAAAACCATTGATGCTTACTCGCTGGAAACGCGCGTGCATGGGCAAACGCCGCCTACGCTGTTGATTCACGCCGCTGACGATGAAACGGTCTCTGTGAATAACAGCATGGCGTTTTTCGCGGCGCTGCGTGAACAGAAAATTCCGGCTGAGCTGCACTTTTATCAGAAAGGCGGCCACGGCTTCGGTATTCGTGGCCTTGCTGATTTACCGCTGGCCAGCTGGCCGATGCTGGTAACCGAGTGGCTGCGGGCCAAAACCTGACCCGCACGGCTTATGAGGAAGGCGGGGCGGCGTCGCTGCTGCTGTCCGGCTTAACCTCATCGGCGCTGCCGGACGCTGCGGGCGGCGCCATCACTTTATCCCAGCTGGCCCGTAACGCTTTGACATTGGTTTCCGCCTCGCCTTCCGGCTGAATCAGCACCATCGTCAGCTCCTGGGTTAACTGCTGCCGCAGCTCCTGATTGAGCTGCTCCAGCGTCAGGCCAGCAAGAAATGTCTGACGCAATTTTTGATACTGCTCCGGCGCGATATCCACCACGGCATTTTGCTGCGAGCGCAGACGCTGGCTCATCAATACGTCGGTATCGGTACGCGCGTAGGTGGTAAAAAGCTTGTTCAGCTCCAGCAGCTTCTGTGCCATCAATGCGTCAAATTCCTCCTGCGGTAGCCCTTTATCGCGTACCACTGCCAGCTCATGCGCCACCAGATTCATATTTTGCTCCAGCGAATCGTTGCGGGCGTCCATATTGATGGCGCACTGCGCGCGCTGGTAAAACACGCGGCAATCGAAGCCCACCTGTACGCCCTGCGCTTTACGATCGCTGAGCGCACGCTGTACATGCCAGAACAGCGCTTCGCGCGCTAAATCGCTCTGCCAGTAGCGCTGCAAATTTTGTGAATCAAGAATCGGCTGCCACGCCGTATCCCATACCAGCGACAGACGATCCTGAACAATGGCGTTGTTCACCAGGTTCACCGGCTGGTTCGGCAGCGAGGAGAGTCCGGGCAACGGCGCTGGCGTTTCGCGTTTGCCTTTCAGCGAAGAAAAGGCGCGATTGATCTGTTCCGACAGGCTACGGCTCTCTACATTACCCACCACATACAGCTTCATCGCATCCGGGGTATACCACTGCTGGTAGAAACTGTTCAGCTGGGCGATATCTACCGGCGCGCGCGGCTGCTCGCCTGGATCGTGCGCCAGCAGCGCGGAGCCTTGCAGGCGATAGCGCCACCAGACATCCTGGGTATTCGCCGGCCAGGTGGTAATGGGATCGGAAGCGGAGAGCGCGGCGTTAACCACCTGCTCATTAATCGCCATTTTGCCGGCGGTGGCCGCCAGCCAGTTCAGCGCTTCTTTCAGCAGTTCCGGTCGGTTATTCGGCAGACTGAGGTTATATTGCGTAAAATCGTAGGAAGAGATAGCGGGCGACAGCGGGTGTGCGGGATCTATCGCCTGTTGCCAGAGCGCGCGCTGCTGATTGGTGTCGAGCGCGGTGTTATGCACCATGGCAAGGCGCGGCAAAAGATGGCTGAAGCCGGTTTGCTGCGTGCTCTCAACCAGGGAACCGGTATTGACGATCAGGCGTAGTTCGATGCGATCGCTGGGACGCTGCGGCGTGGTGAGCACTTGCCAGCTAAAGCCGTTATCCAGTTTTCCCTGTTGCCAGGCTGGATCGGGTTGGAGTGTTTCAGCCTGCAACGCCTGACTGGCCGCGGCCAACACTAACCCACCAACCAAAAGCCGAATTCTGGTGCCCTGCATGTGAACCCCTACTAAAACAGTTCAAAATATCGTTATCACTGGCACGTTATTGCTGTTGTGGAGCGCGGCCGCCGTGGCGTCTGACCGCTACGTTTTTTCAACAACAGACTCTTTGACCACGGGAAGGCCAGGATGTCGCGCAACGAAGTGAAAAACCATGAAAAAAAAGAGTGGGGGTTATTATCCAAATGCCCGCTGTGAGGGCAAGTCACAGCGGGCATTTGCGAGGAAATAGATGGAATTGTTGCTTTATAGCGAGGTTTCAGACACCTGTTTACTCTTTTTTGACGAAGAAAGCGTCGCCTTCATCTGTTTTTCATCCAGCTGACCGACCCATTTTGCCACAACCAGGGTCGCCACGCCGTTGCCAACCAGATTGGTCAACGCACGCGCTTCGGACATAAAACGGTCGATGCCGAGGATCAGCGCCAGACCGGCAACCGGCAGATGACCTACCGCAGAGAGCGTTGCCGCCAGCACGATAAAGCCGCTGCCTGTCACCCCCGCAGCCCCTTTCGAGGAGAGCAGCAGCACCACCAACAGTGTGATCTGATGCAAAATATCCATATGGGCGTTGGTGGCCTGGGCGATAAACACCGCCGCCATGGTGAGATAAATCGAGGTGCCGTCCAGGTTGAAGGAGTAACCGGTAGGGATAACCAGGCCCACTACCGATTTCTTACAGCCGAGGCGTTCCATCTTGTCCAGCATACGCGGCAGCGCAGATTCAGAAGAGGAAGTGCCTAACACGATCAGCAGCTCTTCTTTGATATAGGCCACGAACTTAAAGATGTTGAAGCCGACAACGCGCGCGATAAGTCCCAGCACCACCACCACAAACAGCACACAGGTAATGTAGAAGCAGACAATAAGTTGTCCCAGCTGTACCAGCGATCCCACACCATATTTACCGATGGTAAACGCCATGGCGCCGAATGCGCCGAGCGGCGCCAGACGCATAATCATGTTGATAATGCCAAAGATAACTTTAGAGAAGCTCTCGATCACATTAAACATCAAGGTGCCGGCATTACCGAGACGGTGCAGGGCAAAACCGAACATAATCGCAAACAGCAGCACTTGCAGAATGTTGCCGCTGGCAAAAGCGCCAATCACGCTGCCAGGAATCACATCCAGCAGGAATGCCACCACACCCTGATGCTCCGCCTGCTGGGCATACACCGCGACGGCTTTGGCATCAAGCGTGCCGGGATCGACATTCATCCCTGCGCCTGGCTGAATCACGTTCACCACCACCAGGCCGATAATCAGCGCGATGGTGCTGACAACTTCAAAATAGAGCAGCGCAACCGCACCGGTACGCCCTACCGCTTTCATGCTCTCCATGCCTGCAATGCCGGTTACCACCGTACAGAAAATCACGGGAGCGATAATCATTTTGATCAGTTTGACGAAGCCATCGCCTAACGGCTTCATTTGCGCGCCGATTTCAGGATAAAAATGGCCTAACAGTACGCCAATACCGATGGCAACCAGCACCTGGAAATAAAGGCTTTTAAAAAGTGAGGTTTTCATAACAGGTGTCCACTAACGACGGGAATAAGAATATTGTCGGATTTATTATCATGACCGGTCTCTGTGACACGTTTGTCAGAGATTTCCGGTTAAGGGGGAAAATAACACTCTGTTAACGGGATTCATACCGGCTTACATTCATTGCGGAAAATACATCTTTATATTTATGAACTGAAACGCTTCAGCAAAGAAATCCCATCGGAAAATGCGCTTGAAAATCAATTAATCAGGTGATTGTCCTGCGGGTAACGAATCGTTCAGCCAGCGCGATGCAAACAGCGATAACGGTAACGCTTCCGCATAAAGATAACCCTGTCCGATATGGATGCCGCGCGCCAGCAGCCAGTCACGCTGCTCTCTGGTTTCCACCCCTTCGGCAATAACGTCCAGATCGATAATTTCCGCAATCGCCGCCACGATGCGCACCATGGTGTCATCATCGGGCAGCGCGGCAACAAAGCTGCGATCCATTTTCAGCTTGTTCACCGGCAGCGCTTTGAGCTGGTGGAGGGCGTTAAGATTGGAGTAGCCCATGCCGAAATCATCCAGCGCCACGGCAACGCCAACCTTTTGCAGCGCGCGCAGCAGCGAGATTGCCTGCTCGGCATCGCCGATCTGCGTGGTTTCTGTGAGTTCCAGCACAAAGCTTCCCGGCTCGATGCGATGCCGTTCCAGCAGCCCCTGCAAATGGCTGACCATACTGGCATCGCGCAGCTGAACCGCTGAAATATTGACGCTGAGCGGAAGGGTAATGCCACGTTTTTGCCAGGCCGCCAGAATGCGGCACGCCTCCTCAAATACCCAGCGGCCAATCGCGGAGATAACCCCGATCTCTTCCGCGCTGGTGATGAACTCTTCCGAAAGGCCGTAGCTGCCGTCGGGCTGGCGCATACGCAGAAGCGCTTCCGCCCCGACCAGCGCGCCGGTTTTCATATTGATCTGCGGCTGCAGGAACAGCACAAATTTCTCATCCTGCAGCCCCTGTAAAATATCGTGCTCCTGCGTCAGACGCTTC
Source organism: Pantoea osteomyelitidis (assembly GCF_044342975.1). Classification (NCBI taxonomy): domain Bacteria; kingdom Pseudomonadati; phylum Pseudomonadota; class Gammaproteobacteria; order Enterobacterales; family Erwiniaceae; genus Pantoea; species Pantoea osteomyelitidis. Next base: position 161,732 of record NZ_JBGFSN010000001.1, on the reverse strand, counting down.
TGCGCCCTCTCCGTCAAGGCCGGGTCAAAAAACAGAATCTGGTTTTTCCCCTGATGACGCGCCGACATCATGGCGGAGATGGCGCGCTCCAGCAGTTCATTCGGCGTGAGCCGCATCTCATTGCTCAGCGCAATCCCGATGCTGGCGTTAGGCCGTAGCTGCAGCTGATGCAGGTTCACCGGCTGATTGAGACGAATCATCAGGTTGCGCGCCAGGCGCATGGCGCGAAACGGGTTATGGGCGCGCTTCAGCAGCAAGGCAAAATCGCTTGGACCCAGCTGCGCCAGCAGCGTGTGGTCATCAATAATGCCGCGGATTTTTTCCACCAGCGTCAGCATCAGCGTATCGCGCTGCTCGTTGCTAAGGACGCCGTTGGCCTCCTGCAGCGTTTCGATACGAATCACCATCACGCCGAAACTTTTGCTGCGATGGTGATGGCTGCTGTACTGCTCCAGCAGCGCGAGGAAAAGCGTACGGTTGGGTAAATCAGTCACAACGTAGTGCGTGGTCAACCGGCTCATTTCATCATGGACAGATTCCAGCACCTGCTGATTGCGATTGTAGCTACGGATCAACATGCCGATTTCATCGTCACGATGACCTGTCGGCAGCGTCAGCTTATGGGTGAGAATCGTCTGGGGCGGCAGCTCCTGCAACTCGCGCGAAATATCCCGCAGCGGATGAACAATCAGCCGGTTAATGCACCAGCTGATCGCAATAGAAAGGATCAGCGCCAGCAGCAGATAGGTGATGATCATGGTTGAAAGCGTGCTGAGAATGAACTGGTAAACACGCCACGAATCCGCCTGTAAGACCAGATAGGCCAGCGGTTTCGGCAGCCCTCTGCGCTCTACCGAATAGAGCGGCAGGGTAATCTGTACTGGCAGTTCAAACAGCCTTGTCACCAGCAGCGGCACCGGCTTTTCCGTCTCGAAATCGGCATGCAGCGCCTGAAAAGCGTTGGGGAGCACCACATCGGCGCGCGACAGAATACCTGCCGGCTTCAGCGTATGCAGGATAGCTTCCGCCTGCGGAATATCCGCTTTCAGCACCGCCTCCGACAACGGCTGGCGCACGGTATGCGCGATATTCTCCATTTGCTGGGCATAGTCCACCCTGCGCTGCTGCACAAAATGGAACAGTTGGATAACGATAAAGATACAGATAGTGATCAGCGCAACCGCTGAAACAGCAGCCATCTGTTTTATCGTGAGGGAACGACTGACGCGCAAAATACTCTCCAGGCCGAAGTCTCAGGTATCAGACAGGAAAAAGCGCAGTAAGTATATCCTAAGGAAGAGATTTTTTTCCTGAGATAACAATCTGCCCGATGCGCAGAGGCTTTGTTCGCCTGAAGGCGACGTGTTTCAGCCGCACTATTTAAAATCCGCATAGGGAATCAACGGCTGCGGCGGCATATCAAGATCCCCTTCCCAGCCCGCCATCGAATAACGCAGATAGAGCAGCCCGTGGCTCGGCGTGTAATCCTTCGCCTGTTGAATGTCCACCGCCAACCCCATTGACCAGTGCCGGGTAAGGCGGCGCTCTATCGCTGCCTGTAAGGTGTAGCCGATGCCGCTGCTGGTACTGCTCTCCGAGACCGGATTGGATGCCAGGGTAAAACCGGGGTTTACCGGATAACGTTGTTGTCCATCGGTTTTAGTATGCGACCAGGAAACGGAGCCGCCAAGGTCGAAAGACCAGTTCTCCGTGCGCTGCCGCCAGGTGACCGGCAGCGAAAAAGAGAGATATTGCTGTGGGCTGTAATAGCCTCCCTGACCGAAGCTGTAATCGCTCAAATCCTTCTGGTAATGCCAGAGCATGGAGTTCAGGCCCACGGTCGCGCGGCGGTTATCCTCATTAATTAGCTTGTAGTAGTAGCCCGCCATCAGTCGTTCGCGGGCATTATCCGCCACGTTTTCGCCAGTGATCTGGTGGGCGCTGAGATCCGCCCAAACGCCGTGCGCGCCGCCCTGGTCGTAGCTCAGGCTGATAGCCCCGCCGGTAGCGATGACACCGCCCCAGCTTTTACCGCCGTTGGCCGCCGGGTCGCGTGCGCCAGCATAGGCAAGCAGCGAGCTGGAAATGGGGCGACGCGACGCAGTAAATGTAACGCCCAGATCGCTGATGTCCGTATCCCAGCTCACGCCGCCAACCCAGTTAGTCACCTCAAAGCCCAACGGCGTGGTGCCAATATCCGCAGACCAGCGATCGTTATGCCAACCTGCGCCAATCGCCGTACCTTCGTCACGCTGCGTCAGATCGCGACTACAGCCGCCTGAATTCGCGTCATTACAACTGCCAAAGACCTCATCGTGGCTGCCATTGGTGGTAGCGAAAGTGCCTGCCGATACCTGCACATGATCGAGGCGCAGAAATCCCCTTCCCCCCGCCACCGGCGTATCCGCCTGCAACATAGTGGTATGGGCGGTAAAGTCAGAAATCCCGCCGGTGCCTTTGTCGCGCGAGTAGTCCTGCTCCAGCATCAGCGTAGTATCCTGCTGACGCCAGAGATCGGCGACATCGCTGCGAATGCCGCGCTTCAGCCAGTCATCATCCGCCTGATTACGCGTCAGGCGGGTAAAGGCGGCGGCGTCAGCGGGCGGCGTTGCGGCGATACCGCTGGCGACCATCGCCTGGCGATAATCCAGCAGCGCGCGATCCGGCTGCTGCTGTGCGGTTTCAAGCCGTGCGGCATCACGATAGACCAGCGCTTTGCCCTGCGACGGCGGCAGATCGGCAGCGCGCGTTTTCAGGGTCTCAAACAGTTGACGTGCGTGCGCCGTTGCGCCGACGCGCTGCCAGGCGGCGGCGATGCGGCGACCGGTATTGATGCTTCCTGCCGCCAGCGCAGGCGATAGCTGTTCCAGTCCGCGCTTCGCCTCATCCAGCCGATTCAGCGCGACCAGCGCCTCAATGCGTCCCAGGGCGGCATCGCTGTTTTGCGCATCCTGCGCCAGCACCTGCTGATAGCCGGATAGCGCGGTTTGCCCGTCGCCACGCTCCAGCGCCCAGTCGGCAAGGGTAAGGTCGCGCCGCGTCGATGCCGGTTGCTGGCGCAACAACGCAAGGGCGGCGGTTTCATCGCCAGCGTCACGCAGCGTACGGGCACGGGCATACACTTTCTCCTGCGTCAGCCGATCCGCCAGCTCATGCATATTGCTGTCCCATTGCGCAGCAGGGATGCGGTTCAGCGTCGCCAGCGCAGCATCGTCACGATCGCTGCCGGAGAGATAAAGCGCCCAGGCATAGGCGGCGGCAGGATCCTGCGGATGCTGGCTCGCCATGGTCGCCATTACGCTGTCCGCCTGAGCGGGCTGGCCGCTCTGGCGCAGCGCCCCCGCCAGCCGGTATTGCAGCCAGATATCCTGCGGCGCATCCGTCGCCGCCTGACGATATTTTTCTGCCGCCTGCGGCCATTTTTTCTGCTGTGCCAGCGCGTCAGCTTCGGCGCGGGCAGCGTCGCTGCGCAGGCCGCGTACCGTATCGCCCAGCGCGCGCTTCTGCGTCGTCAGCAAACCGTTGATAAAGGCAATGGCTCGCGCGGGCGATTGTTGCTGATAGAGTCCAGCCAGCCGCCGCACCGCGGTGCTGTTACCCGCATCAAGGCGCAGCGCGCGCAGCCAGAACTGTTCGGCAGCGGCGCTGTTTTTGCGCGCCATCGCCACGTCGCCCAGACCAACCAGCGCATAGCTGTCGCTGTTATCCAGCGCCTGCGCCTGACGATACTGGCTCTCTGCCGCGACAAGATCGCCTTTCGCCAGCGCCTTGTCGCCCTGGTCGATCGCCAGCCAGTAGCGGTTGCTCTGCAAAAGCGACTGCCATTTGCCCACCTGCGTGCTCGCCTGTCCCGCTTGCAGCGCGCGCTCCAGCCAGACAATCGCCGCCGCCCGGTTGTTGGCGCGCGCCTGCGCCTGGCCCATCGCGCCCATCAGTTCCGCATCGTCAGGATTGGATTTTAACGCCGCTTCAAGCGTTGGAACCGCGTTAGCGCCGCCGCCGCTGTCCACCAGCGCCAGCCCGCGCGAGCGCTGCTGAAAAGCGGGATCGGCCAGCAGCTTTTGCTGCCGCGCCAGTTCATCCTGGCCCTTTTGCTGCGCATCGCCTGAGGTAAAAACGGTGAGGTACTGCTGAAGCGCCGCCACGCTCTGCGCCGTAACCGACTGACCCTGAATATTTTGCAGCCAGAGTTCGGAAGCCGCGTCGCGTCCGGCATCGGTATGCGCGAGCTGGCGAAGCTGCGTTACTGCTTCCTGCGACTGGTTATTCTCAAACGCCATACGGGCAATTTGCAGCTCAACGCCGATATTGCCCGGATAACGGTTTTCCAGCGCCTGTAGCTGCTGATAAGCCGCACGCTCCTGACCCGGCAAACGCGCGACCAGCCGCCAGTACTCCAGCGCCGTATTCACATCGGGAAAGACGCCGTTAAACAGGCTGTCGTAAGCGGTTTTGGCTTCGGCAACGTGGCCGGCGGTCGCCAGCAGGCGCGCCTGCTGCAGTTTCTGGCGTCCATCCATGGAAACCAGCAGCAGACCCATCTCCGACTCCCGTGCGGCGATCGAATCGGGTGCGATTTTCTTCAGCGCATCCAGCAGCTGCTGCGCCTTTATCTGATCGCCCTGATGCAGCGCCAGACGCATCCGCGCCGCCAGCACCTGGGGATTATCGGGATCGATTTTCTCCAGCCGGTAAAGCGACTGCTGCACCAGATCGTATTTATTGGTCGATTCCCCGGCGCGAATCTGCGTCAGCAACCAGTCCACCGGGGAAACCTGCGCAGCCTGCTCAGGCTCGGCGCAGGCGGGCATTGAAACCACAGGAGCCAGCGCAGCGCTCAGCAGCACCCCCAGCTGGAGCACGTTGCGTTTACTCATCGTGATCGTCATCGCCTAAACGACGGCGGGTCACCAGACGCATCAGACGCCAGACCATCAGGGCAAACAGGATAACGACCATCACGGCGAAAAGCGCCAGCCAACCCGGATGCGTCGCCAGACTGTTCCACAGGCGTTCCCACCACGGCAGATGGCCGACAAAATAGTTTTCGCCCACCCGCAGGCTGTTCACGCCCGATTCGCGGATAATCGAGGCGGAACCGAAGATCGCCGCGCGTTTGCCGCTGTCGAGCAGCGCGTCGTTCAGCAATTCCCAGGCGCGCGAGCTGTCCGCCATCAGCGCCACCACGCTGCGCTGATCGCTAAACGGCGACTGAAAACCGACGATCGCCGCCATCGGACCGCGCGAGCCGATAGTGGTCTGGCTCTCCGCCTGAAGATCGCTATCCGCCAGCGGGCCGCTGTCCAGCGCAGGCTGACGCACCGGTGTTTTGATCCAGCCGCGCGCCGCGTCAACCAGCAGGTTGATCTTCGCATCGTCGCGCAGATCCGGCGGGATGGAGCCTATCATCAGCAGATCGGCGTCGCGGGTTTTGGCCTGGTTCCAGTCATCGCTCACCTGCACGCGCAGCGCCGGATAGCCAGTCTGCGCGCCGATGTTGCCCAGCGCGTTAAGCATCGCGCTGACCTGACCGACTTCCGGATCAGGCTGTACCAGCACGACAGTCTGGGCCAGATCGGCGTAGCGGCTAAACGGAAAACCGGCGTTAGCGAAAGCGCGCAGCGACGGCATCTCGATATAGTGTCGGTAGCCGGAGAAGTCGATGGTTGAGCTGCCATCCACGACAACATGGTGATCAACCGACGTGACGGTTTCGCAGCGCCCATCCGCCGTGCCGCCAAGAAAGGTATTGGCATAGTCGAAATCGAAGCGCAGCTGGTTAACGACTCCCAGCCGCAGCGCCGGGAGCGTCAGCTGCTGGCTGGAATCCTGCAACCCCTGCACCAGCGGGATGCGCAACAGCTGTTTGCCTTCATCCTGTTTCGCTGATAGCGGATAGTCCTGCATAAACTGGTTGTTGAGATAAACGGCGAGGCGCGAACCGTCCTGCTGGAACGGCGCGGTATAGCGCCAGATAAGATCCATATCGATGCCGCGCGCGCGTACCAGGAAGAGATCCGGCGGCAGGTTCAGCGTCAGGCTGATGGGATTGGGCTGCAAGCCGTCAGACTGCAACTGATTTTCATACTGCAGCAGTTCGGCAAAGGTGGTGCGACGATCGGTGCGCACCCAGTTCGGCGCATCGTACGCCTGACGCGGCTGCAACAGCTTCACGTTCTCCACGGTGGAGCTATCGCCGCGCAACAGCAGGTCACCTTGCGCAATGCCTTCGACGGCGGTAATCAGATCCTTGTCGTCGCGCCCGAGAATCAGCAGCATTTTTTCATAGGGACTTTCCGGCTGGCTGACCATTTCCAGGGTGGGTTTATCCACCGGCGGCAAATCTTTCAGAAAATCGGGCCGATGCGCGTTGGTGGCGAACACCACGGCATGCTGTCGCGCGGGCAGCTGGTTATACAGCACCGGAAAACTCTGGCCGCGCCAGGCGGCTTTACTGCCGAACCAGGAGGCAAGCATGCCTGCGGCGCGCTGCTGCTGCAGATCGGGCCGGGCGGCAAACACCATCGGCAGATTCAGCGGTCGGTTATCACGCGCGTCAAAAAACGGCTCCGGGAAATGCGAAAGATCGTTTTTCAGCGGCAGTTTTTGCAGCGTGAGGTCGAGCCGACTCGCTTTGCCGATATCCAGCCAGATGGTGCTGTTCGCCGGGTTTTCGCAGATATTGGCATAGTGCCCCACCAGCTCAAACCGTACGCGGTTGAAATCGGTAATAAAACGCGGATCGATCGCCAGCTGGGTCTGATTCTCTTTACCCAGCTGATCCTGAGTCAGCGTCACCAGGCCGACCAGTTCATCGTTGAGATAAACTTTCAGCTGTGACTGCATCGGCAGCAGCGCGGGCGACGGGCGATAGCTCAGGTTCAGCAGCGCTTTGGTCACCACTTCGTCACTGCGCACGCCAAATTCGATCTGGCCGGTTGGACGGGTGCCGCGTAGCGATATACTGCCCGGCGGCGGGGCTACCTGAGCAAACGCAAGCTGGCTGTCGCGCAGCGGCGCGGCGGGCTCGACCGCATCCATACTCACGCTTTGCGGCGGTTGCTCTGCGTCCGGCGGCGCGGCGGGCGGCATGGGATCCGCCGCGCAGGCCAGAAACGCTGTGCCCATCAGCAGGGCCGTTAACCAACTTAGTTTTCTCGTCATGGTGTTACCATCAACTCAATTATTGTTTTCAACCGTCATGCCTGCCGGCACGCTGCCAATGCCTCTCGGCAATAATGACGTCAGCCAACTCACCAGGCGGGTAAGCATGTTAAACAGCTGACGTAACTGCGGCGGCCCATACTCCGCCAGGCGCAGATAGCCTTTAAAACCGAGCACCATAATGTCGGCCAGGCTCTGCACCGGTTTGTCCTCCGGAAAACCGTCCTGCCACAGCGCCCAGGTATCGGCGCGCGCAAAGGTGCATTGAATAAAATCGATATGCTCTTGGGTGGAGAGCTTATGCAGGCGAATACCCGCGCGGCGACCAAAGGTACGTTGCACGTAGCAGGCGAAGCTGAATTCCTGCTGACCGCGACGCAGCAGCAGATGAATCTCCTCCCCCTCGCTGAGCGCCTCCGCTTCTCGTAGCTCCACACCTACCCCGCCGTCGGAATAGTCGCGCAGCGTGCAGGGCAGCATATGTCCGTCTTTGCAGGCAATGGCGGCGGGCATGGCGATCTCAACGCGGTGCGCCTCACGAATCTGGCGCGCCTCGACGGAAACCGCCACGGCGCCGCCAAGAATAATCATGTTGTAGGCAACCCATACCAGACTGACCCAGACGGTCAGCACTTCGTTGGTCGGGCCGTTAGCCAGCCGCCAGAAAGCCATTAACACGCCGGCCAGATTCAGCAGCACGAGAAACATGTAGGGTTTGGTGATTACCCAGTCGAGGTGACGTTCCGCCACCAGTCCGCCTTTGGCCGTGACGTTGAATTTACCCTTATGGGGATTAAACAGCGCGACGGTGGTTGGCCGGGCGATATACCAGGCGAGCACGGTTTCATACACTTCGCTCCAGAAGGAGTGACGCCAGCGCCCCTGAATGCGCGAGTTAGTGAGACTGGTATGCAGCATGTGCGGCAACACATAGATGGCGATAGCCAGCGCGGGCGCGTAGATGATGTAGGCGTGGAACAGCAGAAACGCCAGCGGAGCCAACAGGAAGATCAGACGTGGAATGCCCGCCAGAAAGTGCAGCATGGCGTTGGCATAACAGAGGCGTTGCACCAGTTTTAATCCTCTGCCGAACAGCGGATTATCAAGGCGGAAAATCTGTACCATGCCGCGCGCCCAGCGGATACGCTGGCCGATATGCGCGGAGAGGCTCTCCGTCGCCAGGCCCGCCGCCTGCGGGATGCGAATATAGGCCGAAGTATAGCCGCGCCGGTGCAGGCGCAGCGAGGTATGGGCATCTTCGGTCACGGTCTCAACGGCGATACCGCCAATTTCATCCAGCGCGCTGCGGCGCAGCACCGCACAGGAGCCGCAGAAAAAGGCCGCGTCCCAGGTATCGTTGCCATCCTGTACCAGACCGTAGAAAAGCGAACCTTCGTTCGGCGTACGGCGGAAGCGCCCGAGGTTACGCTCAAAAGGATCGGGCGAAAAGAAGTGGTGCGGCGTCTGCAACATGCCCAGCTTCTCATCGCGGATAAACCAGCCGAGCGTCAACTGCAGGAACGAGCGGGTCGGCACATGATCGCAATCGAAAATAGCAACGAATTCACTGGCGCAGCGGGCGCGCAGCGCGTGGTTGATGTTGCCCGCCTTCGCATGTTCATGGGTGGTGCGCACCACATAGTTAACGCCAACACTGGCGGCAAAGTCGCGAAACTCCTCGCGCGTCCCGTCGTCGAGAATATAAATATTCAGTTTCTCTTTCGGCCAGTCGATGCCCAGCGCCGCATAAACCGTGGGTTTCACCACGCTCAGCGGTTCGTTATAGGTGGGTATCAGCAGATCGACGCTGGGCCAGCAACTGATATCTGGCGGCATGGAAACCGGCTGACGATTCAGCGGCCAGAGCGTCTGGAAATAGCCCAGCACCAGCACTGTCCAGGCATAGGTTTCCGCAGCAATCAGCAGCAGACCAAACACCAGACTGAGCGGATCGTCCCAGTTGAGCGTCGAGGTATAGCGCCACCAGAGATAGCGACAGGAGACAGTCAGCGACAGCACAATCAACATCATGGTCGGCAGACGTCCCGGCACGCGACGTAAAATTATCGCCACGCTCCAGAGCAGCAGCACAAAAATAAACTGCGTCAGCAGATTAAAGGGCTGGGAGATACAGAGCAGCGCCAGCGCGGTCGCGCTGCTGGCGCAGAGAATAAATAACAGACGGCGCGTAAACGGCGAAAACCGCCGCAGGCGCTGTTCGGCGCGATGCGTTATGCCGCGCTGATGCAGACGCTGCGGCAGCCTGTCGAGCCAGAGGAAAAAGCGTTGTCGCCAGCGGAACAGCGGCAAAAAGGCATTAAACCGACGACGCTCGCTGTTGGCGTGGTCATCAAGCGGCAACAGCAGCAGCAGCCAGAGGCTTTGCAGCAGATAGCGCACAATATCCAGCGGCCGCGGTCGCTCTGGCGAAATATGGGGAAAAAGACGACGGCGATCCTGAATAATGTGCTGCCAGCCCGGCGACTCGAAGCGCAAAAAGATCCAGCCCAGCGTGCACCACAACAGATGGATGGCGGCGCCCGCTGCCGACGCGCCATGCGCGCGCGCATCAGCATAACGGCCATATAGCGCCTGCCAGACGGGCGGAACCAGCAGCCAGCGGAACGGATTCATGATGACGTTCCTGCCGCGTGCAGAATCAGCCAGTTCGCCAGCGTGACGATCTCTTCGCTCGCCAGCGAATGCGGGCGATACTCTCCCAGCGGCTGTTTCATCAGCAATGCTTCGGCCAGCGCCTCGTCGCGATGCACCAGCAGAGGAAGCACGTTTTTCAGAGAGCTAACCCACAGCTGATGCAGATCCTGCTGTAGCTTGCTGTTGGCGTTAAACTGGTTGATTAAAAACAGCGTATTGCGGGCGAAGCGCTGCTGGTGCAGACGCAGATGGCAGTTAGCATCGGGCGTCATGACCTGCAACAGACGATCGGTCTGGCTCAGCACGGCTGGTAGCCAGGGCGGAGAGTCGCAGGGGAGATCGAGCAGCAGCCAGCGATACTGCGTTTTCAGATCCGCTAATGACGTGAGAAAGCCAGCCTGAACCTGCTCGCCGTGCGTGTAAACAGTTTGACGTTCCTGATGTGTCAGCCTGCCGAACGGCAGAAAGTCCAGGCCGGGCTGATAGCGTAGCGCGCTTTGCCGCCAGTCTTCTCTATCGCACTGCGCGCGCATCCAGCCGCGCGGCTCGTCAACCGGCGTATTAAAATGGCAACCCAATTGATTTACCGGGGAAAAATCGATGGCCAACACTGACTCGCCCAGCGCATTTAATGCCCAGGCTATTGCAGCTGTTAAAGATGTGGCGCCGACGCCGCCACGCAGACCCTGTATTGCGACGACCGGCATTAACCGTTACTCTCCCGCTGCCCGAGGCTTATTTCCTGCAATAAGGGCCAACGGGCGATAATGCCAGCCAGCCGCTCTTCTCTGGCAATATCAATATAGCGAAAAGCAGTGAGGGAAAACGCCTCGCCCAATGCGCTAATATCATCCTGTTGTTCGCCCGCAGACACCACCGGGGAAAGGAGAGTTTTGTTTTTCATTACAGTTGACCGCCGGGTGAAAAGTCGGGATAGCGAAAACGATTTACGATGATGCTAAAAACATCATGAAGTAATGGTGGCGATGATAGATCATTCTTATTCGCCTGCAACAGGAATTTTAAGCTTCAGCAGTTCCAAATAGCGCTGTCTATAATAAACTAGCCTGGGCTGTTCAAATCGCGAATCAGATATGAAAAATTTCTATATGTTGGGCTTGCCGCAAATTCAGCAAGAATTGATGGCAATGCAGACGCCAGGTTGCTATTGGATCACCTGCAATCGCCATGAAGACGCAAAAATCTTTACCCGTCAGGTAATCAGCAACCAAAAGGCGGTAACGCTTATCAGCTCCGATGAAAAGCCCGGGAGCCTGCTGACGCCCGCCCCTGAACAGGGGCCGGAGAGAATTCCGTTATATTCTTTAGCGGATAATAAACGTGGTCTGTTAAATCTCAATAATGATTTCGCCCGAACCCTGACTAACCGAAGCGGTCTGGTCATTTTTTTCGCAAATGTTTCGCACTGGAATCAATTATCGCCGGACGAATTGACCCGCTGGGTTAAGCAGATGCGAAAATTTTTAAGCCAAAAAAAGCTCACGCTTTTAATTGTTGTTTGGGGAACAACCATTATTAACCTGCGTAATCATCTTCAGGGTTATTTTCGCCAGGTTGATGGTGTCGCCCATTTAGAATTTCAGCAAGATAGCTGGAAATATCGCGTTAACTGGTGGTATGCAGCAGAAAGATTGTTTGCCGATCGGGTTATCCGCTTGAGTTGCCTGAATAATCAATTCATTGCCGTCAAAGAAAACGATGAAAATATTCCGCTGAGCCTGAATGATGAAAATAACTATCTGGCCGAGGAAAAAGTGCTGGAGGGCGCGCCGCCGCTTTCCCGACAGTGGCAGCTGTTCAGCGATAACGATCTGCTTTTTTCTGCGGCACAGCAGGCTAATGCCGCAACGGTGATTTTCAATCTTTCCCATAATGAACGGATTGCATCGCTGGCCAGCATGATTCACAGCCTGCGGCGTTTACGCGGCAATGGGCTGAAAATTGTGGTCAGAGAGATGCAAACCAGCCTGCGCTACAGCGATGAACGGCTGCTGCTGGCCTGTGGCGTCAATGCCATCGTGCCGTTCAGCGCGCCGATGTCGCGCTTTTTAACGCTGCTGGAAGGCCTGCAGGGACAGCAGTTTACTCGTCATGTTCCTGCGAATCTTGATGACTTAATCAGCGCGATGCAGCCGCTACAGCTGAAAGGTTATCTGCGGCTGGATGCCTTTTGCGATGCGGTTAATCAACTGATAAATAACACCTTGTTGCCAGAGAATGGCAAAGGTTTGCTGGTGGCGCTGCGTCCGGTGCCGGAACTGAGGCCGGAGCAGGCGCTGACGCTCTGCAAGCCGCGTCGTTTCGGCGATCTGGTTACGGTACTGGGCGACAGGCTCTATCTTTTTCTCTCTTCCTGCCGCTTTAACGATCTGGACACGGCGCTGAAATTTATCTTCTCTTTACCGCACGATGAGCTTTTCTCCAACCGCATGGTGTGGTTTGAGGATAACCAGATCGTTACCGAAGTCAGGCAGATGAAGACGCTGATGCCGGGCGCCTGGCACGACGTTGCGGTAAAGATCCTGCCGGAGCAGACGCACGTCAGCACGGCGCCTGCTATTGCGGAACGTAAAGCGCCACAACCTTTAACGCTCAAACCCAACGGAAAAACATCCTGATGAATTTGCTCGATTTAGTGCAGATTTTCATTCTGCTACTGCTTATCTTGCTGTTTTTTAAACCTGTTTATACCCGCTGGCTACCGCAGCGCTGGAACGGCATGCTCAACCGTCTGCTGCCCGCGCGCGCGTTGAAGTATGAAGGCACCTGGCAGCGTAAATCTTCAAAAACGGATGCAAAACATTAATGACTGAGAACAATCGCGTTTTTGCCTTATCAACCCGTCCGTGGGCTTACTGGCGGGGATTAGGCGGCTGGAACTTTTACTTTTTGCTGAAATTTGCTCTGCTTTGGTATGGCTATCTGAATTTTCATGCCCTGAGCAACCTGGTGTTTCTCGCCTGGCTGCTTTTTCCACTGCCGTCGCGGCGGCTGCATCGCATGCGTAGCTGGCTGGCGATCCCTGTTGGTTTTGCGCTGTTCTGGCACGATACCTGGTTGCCCGGCGTGAACAGCATTCTGAGTCAGGGCAATCAGGTTGCCGGCTTTTCCGCAGCCTATCTGCTTGATTTGGTGAATCGCTTTATTAATTGGGAGATGATTGGCGCCGTTTTTGTGCTGCTGGTGATTTATCTGTTCATTTCTCAATGGATTCGCATCAGCGTGCTGGTGTCGTTGATGCTGATCTGGCTGAATATTATCAACATAGCCGGTCCGTCAATGTCGCTGCTGCCGACGAAAGCGGCCACGCCGGAAGTGGTGCTGAACAGCGATACGCAACAGAAACAGCTGGCCGCCTCGCAGGATCCGCTTGACCAGTCTGCGCCGCCCACCAGCGCCAATCTCACCGCCTGGCTTAACCGTTTTTATGACGCCGAGCACAAGCGCGTCACGCAGTTTCCCGCGAACCTGCCCGCCGACTCGCAGCCGTTCGATATTTTGGTGATCAATATCTGTTCGCTCGCCTGGTCCGATATGGATGTGGCGCAGCTGCGTAATCATCCGCTGTGGAAGCACTTTGATATCGTGCTGAATAACTACAATTCCGCAACCGGCTATAGCGGCCCGGCGGGAATTCGCCTGCTGCGCGCCAGTTGCGGGCAGACGTCGCACAGCGAGCTTTATAAGACCGCCGATCAGCGCTGTTATCTGTTTGATAATCTGGCGAAGCTCGGCTTTAAAGAGCAGCTGATGATGGATCACACCGGCGTGTTCGGCAACTACCTGAAAGAGCTGCGCGAGGATGGGGATATTCAGGCGCCGCTGATGTCGCAAGCGGGTATTGCTCCGGAGCTGACTTCTTTCGATGGTTCGCCCGTTTATAACGATGCACAGCTAATGCAGCGCTGGCTCGACGATCGTCTGAAGAGCAGCGATGCGCGTACCGCGACCTTTTATAATCTGATTCCGCTGCATGACGGTACGCGTGAGCTGGGCAGCAGCAAAACCGCGCCCTGGCAGCCGCGTGCGCAGGTGCTGTTCGATCAGCTGGATGCGTTTCTCACCAATCTGGAGAAATCGGGTCGCCGGGTGATGGTGCTGGTGGTGCCGGAGCATGGCGCGGCATTGCAGGGGGATAAGATGCAGATGTCGGGTCTGCGTGATATTCCCAGTCCGGGCATTACCCATGTGCCGGTGGGCATTCGTTTCGTTGGCATGAAGTCGCCGCATCAGGGTCAGCCGCTTAACATTGATGCGCCTACCAGCCTGCTGGCGATTTCAGACATCGTTTCACGCGTGGTGGATGGTCAGGTGTTTAACGCGCCGAACGTGAATATGTCAGTGTTGACCGATAACCTGCCGCAAACGCCGGTGGTGTCAGAAAACGATAATGCGGTGGTGATGATGTATCAGGGCAAGCCCTGGATCCGGCTGAACGGCGGCGACTGGGTGGCTTATCCCCAGTAGAGGACGCCTGACCGGGCGGTGGCAGTCTGCTGCCGCAGGGCGGGATGGGCTGCTGGCGCAGCGTTGTCTGATAGCCGGGTAAAAAACTTTCAGCAATGACGTTGCTTTAAGAAAGAAAAATGGCTGTGCAGCGGGGGTGTTGGGGCGGCCTTTTCATCGCTGAGCGGAGGAAGGATTTCAGGACGAGCCGACAGGACGTCGGCGAGAGTGAAGGGCCGCGCCAGGGACGGCGCGTCCCGAACGGTCCGTGAGAAATCCTGAGGAAGCGAAGGCACCGCGAAGCGGCGATGAAGCGGGCCGCGAGCCCGGAGTCAAGAGGGCGCGGCGACTGGCGCCCTCTTGTCGGTCGCCCGCACGGGCGGGCTGAAACTGCGCCACGTATGGGCGATCGAAACCTTCTCAGCGCCAGCGGGCTGCCTCAGCGGCCAGCCTGCCGCTCCTGCCATGCCAGCCACGTCAGCAGCTGCAAACTGGCAGAAAAGTAATTCTGATCCGGCGCCAGATTGTCGCTCAGATAACCCGTCTCGCTCAGGGTCAAATCGCGAATCGCCAGCAACCCGCCTTCCATATTGTATGGCGCAGGGGTATTGGCCAGCACGTCAAACCACGCAGGCGTCGTCTGGCGGCCATAGCGCTGCCAGACACTCTGGAACGGCACCAGGCGCAGACTCTGAGGATCGTACCACCAGATATTCAGCGGGATGCGGATTGCGTCATAGCTGAAGCGCGGCGGCCAACCCATCGCCGGAGCCAGCGAACCGTCAGCGTTCAGCGCCACCCAGTCGAGCGGCAGGCCGGTTTTACCAAAGCGCATCTTCCCAAGCAGATTCATGCCGTCATCAATCAGCTTGCTCCATACCTGCAAATGGCTGTGCGCGGCGAAGGCCTGCCAGCCAGCAAACACAAAGTAAGAAGGATTCAGCACCACATAACTGGTTTTATTAAAGCCCTGCGCGCCCGGCATCATCAGAGTGTATCCGGCATAGCTAATCACGTTGTGTTTAATGATGGCGCGCTGGATACGATCCGATTGCTGTTGATACTCTTTAACCTGCCACTTCTCTGCCGCTCGCTGCAACGCCCAGGCGATCAGCACGTCGCCATCGGAAGCATTGTTCTTATCCGCCACCGGATTCTCCGCGCCAGGCGTATAGCGCCAGTAGAACAGATCGTTTTGCGGATTGCTCAGATGCGTGCGCGTCCACTGCCACAGCGCGTCAAAAGTTGGACGATCATCATGCGCGACCGCCAGCAACATGCCGTAACCTTGTCCTTCTGTATGGCTGACATTGTTATTGGCAGTATCGCTGATGCGCCCGTCGTTGCTCATAAAGCGGCTCTTGAAGGTGCTCCAGCCATCTGCCGCGGCCTGCGCGCTGAACAAAATCATCATCAGACAGAGCGCCCATGGACGCCAGAATGCCTTTTCTTTCATCTCTACATCCTATTGATAACGGTACAGCAACACGTTGCCGTCATTCATTTCCAGCGCAACGGGTACCGCCGGGCTGCCGCCCTGCCCCCGCAGCCAGCCGGCAAACAGACCATTCAACACAGCGCTCATCGCGCTTTGCCAGCGGGCGGGTTCCATGCTCTCGCCGCCAACCGGCAAAGCATGATGCTGAATCAGCAGGGCGCGATCCTGCGGCTGAAGCAGCACAAATCCCCAGTTAAAACGCGCCAGCTGCAAATTCATCTCACGCTCCAGATCCTGCACGGTGCGCGCTTCCGGCAAAGGGTAGCGCGCCGCCAGCGATTCGCCCATCACGCGCAGAAAGGCAGCCGCCTCCTCTTCGCCCGCATTGGCCATCATGCCGTCAATCATCACGCTCAGCAGATCAAACCAACCCGGCTGATAAGGGTGGGCCAGATGTCCCACGCTGATTTGTTCATTCATCATTTATCTCCGAAAAGATAGCGGAACCACAGCTGGGCCGTGCTCTCGTTATAATCGCCAAAGGTGTCATAACCTACCTGGCCGCCAATTGTCATCTCTTTGTTTACTTTGTAGTCCGCACCGGCATGGATGTTATAGCCGATGCCGTTTTTGCTGCCGCCTGAGTAGTAGGACTCTTTAGCAAAGCCATCCGTCACCATCTCATCCATAAAGGATTGCCATTCAGCATTGTCCGGGAAATAGGCGCTCTTATCCTGGCTGTAAGATTGATAGCCTACCGAACCGCCAAGTTTCACGCTCAGATCGTCATATTTGCGCGTGAAATCCACCGGGAATGAAACGGAAACGTAGTTCTGCGGGCTGAAATATCCCCCCTGACCGTAGCTGAAATAGCTCAGGTTTTTGGAGAAGTCCATCCATGACAGGCTCATGCCCAGCTTCAGTTCGCGATCGTCATAATGGAAAGGCCGCACGTAAGCGCCCGCGTTTGCCTGTACGCTGTTGTTGCTGGCGACGTTCTCACCCAGATAGCTGTAGAGACCGGCTCCGGCATAGAAACCTGCATCGCCATTGTCATAGCTCAGCAGCGCGTTTCCGCCGTTTTTGGTTACGCGCCCCCAACGCTTGCCGGAAAACTTATCTTCCGTGCCGACATAAGAGAGCAGACTGTCCGTTACCGCCCGGCGCTCGCCCGTGAGGATCAGCGTCAGGTAATCGGTCAGCTTCGGCGACAACTGAATCCCGCCAACCAGCGTGCTCAAATCCTGACCTAACGGCGTGCTGCCCAGATCGATCTTATAGTTGCTGCCCTTCAACGCCAGATTCAGCTCTACGCCGCTGGCCGTTTGTGAATCGCTGCTTTCCGAACCCGCCTGGGTAACGCTGGGCTTGCGCGAAGAGGCCAGCAGATAATTTTTTACCGCCTGGTTGTTATTGATCCACGCCAGATTCGCCGCGCCCTGAGCCGTCAGCGGGTTGAGCTGATCGAAAGTAATGTTGCTGAGGCGGTTAGTGATCTCGGCGCTCTGGCTGGCCAAATCGGGATGCGCCGCCGCAAACGCTGCCAGCTCGGTTGACGTTAACCCATCGAGATAGGTTTGCTCATTATTAATCGTGGTGACCAGGTTTTGTACTGCATTACTCCCGGCGTTGCTGCCCAGCCGACGCCAGGCATCGCCGCTGGCCGTACCGGCATTGAGCGACACCGGGGTGACGGTAAATTCAAATCGCGAATCGCCAAAGGGCGCGCTCGACCAGGTCAGCGGCGCTTTGGCCTCGGTCAGCTTGCTCAGGCCTGACTCACCGTCACGTCCGCGAATCTGCACGCCGCCCTGAAGCCAGGTGCCGGTTTGCTGCTCCAGATCGTCCATCATGCTGTCGATCTGATGCAGCGTGCGGTTCTCTGCGGTGGGCATCGCCGCGCCGCTGGCCGGGACGACGCCCTCTGCGCTATAAGCCGGGGCGCTCTGCCACGGCAGCACGCTGCCATAGCTGGAGGGCGAGCCTTTCAGCGGCGTGGTGCTGCGATTGATAAAGGGGTTATCCGCCAGCGCCAGCCCGCCGACGCTCGGCACGCTGCCGGTTTCCGCGCCCTGCAATCCGATCAGCTGACCGCGTGCGGTACGTAAATAGCTCATCGCCTGCGCATGGTCGCCGTTGGCATCCGCGACGCGCGCCAGCAGCAGCAGACGATCCGGCGTCTGCTCTTCACGCAGACCGCGCGCCAGCGTATTGGCTTTATCCAGGTTATTCTGCGCCAGCGCCACGTTGATTGCGCCTTCGCGCGCGTCCTGGCCGGGCGTATCCTCGGTGAGAAGATAGTCGTAAACCACGCCCGCTTCTTTATTCATCTTGCCGGACTGATAAAGGCGCGCCATGGCGAACATCAGATCGCGGTTTTGCGGATCGTGCTGCAAGGCGCCGATCAGCTTGTCATAGGCTGCGGCATACTGCTTCTGCTCGCGCAGCCGATCCGCTTCGTTGATGACGTAGCCGTTGCGAATGCCCGCCAGCTGCGTCGGCGTACTGCGCGCCTGCAATTCCGGGCTGTTGAGAAAGCTCTGCGCCTCGCTGGCCAGACCGGCCTGATTCAGCACCGCCACCTGGGCGGCATAATCGCCCGCATTGCCCTGCACCCCGCGCCGCATGTTAGCGCGCACCACGCTCACGGCGTCCGGGACATCACCCGCCTGCGCCAGATTCTTCGCCAGATTACCGGCATCTACCGGGTTAGCGGGCGGATTCACCGCCAGCGCCTTCAGCGTATTGGCGGCCGCCGCGGTGGAACCCTGCGCCAGATACTGTCCGGCAATCGCCATTTGCAGATTGAAGTTCACACGCTGTGCCAGCGTACGCATCTCCTGGCTCTGACTGCCCGCAGGAATACGGCGCAGCAGCTGGTTCGCCTGCTGCCAGGCACCGCTTTCGCTGGCGTTAATGGCGCCCGCATACAGCTCGTTAGCGCTGGCGCCGTTGCGCATCACCGGCTGCATGACGTTGGCGGCCTGCGCGCTGTCCCCCTGGCTGCGGTAAATACGCGCCAGATCGAGGCGCATCCAGCCATCGTTGGGGAAGCGCTGAATACCCTGTTGCAGAATCGTGATGGCGCTGGCGCTGTTGCCCTGAGCCAGCGCGCGTTTCGCCTGCTGGCGCAGCGGGTCGCTGCTGTTGCCGCGCGGCGCCACGCTCTGGCGCACGCTGTCCGGCAGCGAGCCGAGTAGCGTGTTCGCCTCCGCAGTCCGGTTCTGCTGGCGCAGCACGTAAAATAGCCCTTCTTTCGCGTTACGGTTGTCCGGGTCAGTCTGCAGAATGGCGCGATAGGTTTGTTCCGCCTGATCGAACTGATTGCTGCGGCGCAGAACGTCGGCGCGGAACAGCTTCGCCGCCAGGCCTTTTTCGCCTTCTGCCTGGGTTAAAGGTTCGCTCAGCGCCAGCGCCTGCGCGCTATCGCCATTTTTCAGCGCCTGTTGGGCATTGGTCAGCTGCGCATAAAATTGCGCATCGCTCGCCTGCTTCTGGCGGGTTTCACTCTGATCGCCGCCCTGCTGCGCGGCGCGTTGTAGATAGTCCGCCGCTTCGTTGTACTTGCCGCTGCGCTGCGCGACGTAGCCCATGCCCGCCAGCGCGTCGGCATCCTGCGGATTCGCCTGCAAGGCCTTGCCGAAGTTCTGTTCTGCGCCTGCCACGTCGCCGCTGTTCAGGGCGGTATAGCCTGCGCCTTTCTCCGCGCCGCCCGCATTTTTACGGTAATAGTCCATGACCGCGCTGTCCTGGGGATGGCGCTGCTGGTATGCCTGATAAAGCGCGGCGTCCTGCGACTGCGGCGCCAGCCACAGCAGCGCCTGACGCAGCGAGCTGTCGGCCTCTTTATTGCCGTCCGCCAGGCTGCTCAGCATTTCTACCCCTTCGCGCCGCGTCGCCTCCTGATAGGTCAACACTTTACCCAGCGCCAGCCGGGCATTGATATCCTGCGGATGGGCGGCGGCAAACTGGCGCAGGCTATCCACGGCCTGCGGCAGCAGGGAGCGATCGCCCGCCATCGTCAGATAATATTCCGCCGCCACGCTGGCTGGCGGCTCATTGCCGCTAAAAGTGTTACGCCAGGTTTGCAGCGCCGCCGCGATGTTGCCGCTGCGCGCCTGCTGGCGCGCCAGCGTCAGTTGCGCCTGGGGAATCGTTTGCAGCTGGCGAGCGTTATCCAGCTCGGCCAGATGGGCATCGCCAGGGGAAGCCTGGCTCAGCCGCGTACGCCACTGCGTCGCCGCCTCGCTGTCGCCGCTCTGTTGCGCATACAGCGCCAGCAGATAAAGCGCCTCGGTATTGTTCGCCTCGACCATCAACACTTTTTGCAGCGCCGCTTTCGCCAGCTCGTCATGGGCTTTCTGATGCCAGTAAGCCGCCTGATCAAACAGCGCCTGCAATGCCGGATTACTGCTCTCTGCGGCCAGCAGCGGCTGCGACAGCGTCAATGCGCCGCCCAGCAGCAGGGCATGACGGATACCCGCGCTCAGCAAATTTTTTTTCATTGTTATTATCCTCGCTTCTTGCCGGAATCGCTTTCGCTCTGTGGATGCAGGCGTCGCCACGCATGACGTTTCAACATGACCCAGGTCGCCAGCCCCACTACGCCGGAGAGCAGCAGTGCAATCAGCGCCATCAGTACCGAGTGCTGGTTGGCATACCACACCACCATCATGTACCAGGGCATTTCTCCGCTCGGGAACTGTGGCCCGACGCGGAAGCTGCGAATGCCGTTTTCATTGGTGATGATGGCGGTATCGCCACGTATGCCCGCGTTAATGCGCGGCGAATTGAGATCGTCATGCAGGCGCATCAGCTGATCGTCGCTGGTCGCCACCGTCATCACCACCAGACGGTCGCGGTTCCAGGGCGAGCGATAGCTGATAAAGCCGCGCCAGGATTCGTTCGAGGAGAAATAACGATCGGCATCCAGCTGCTGGCGACTCCAGTCTCCGCTAATCCAGCTGCGCAGCTTGCCCCAGGTATCCGGCTCTTTCACGCCCAGTGTTGAGCCGCTGGCTTCATAAGGCGAATGCGCCAGCATCACCTGGTTGAAATCGCTGTCCTGCGTGGTGCTTACCGCCAGCACGTCGCTCTGTTGCAGGCGCGCCAGGTTCGCTCCTCCTTCCGGCAGACCAAACAGCACGCGGTTTTGCACCAGCGTCACGCCGGTCGCATTGCCGGAGCGCGCCGCCATATCGAGCAGCGCGCCGATCTCCGCATCGCTGGGCTGCGCGGGCAGCAGGAGCAGGGTCTGGCTGAAATCCGCCAGACGCGAGAACGGGAACGAGGCGCCAACAAAATAGGAGAGGTTCGGCAGCAGCGAAAAATGGCGCGTATGGCTGAGGTCAATCCATGAATCCTCTTCGATACGGCTCTTGATGTTGTTATTGAGCAGCACGCCGCAGGGGGCATCCGCCTTCGGCTTGATGTTGAAATAGAGCGCCAGCTGGTTATCACCGTAGATCAGATAGGGATCCAGCTTGATCCGGTACTGTTCCTGACGGGCGTCGCCGCCTAAACGATGCCAGGCATTCTCCAGCAGCCCTTGCTTATTCACCGTGAGGTTGCGTAAAAAAGTGCCGTTCAGGGTGAGATTCAGGAAGGAATTGTTTTCATCAATCCAGCTCTCGGAAGGGAAACGGTAATGCAGATTCACCGGAATCGTATCGCCATCCCACAGGAAGAGGTCCGGCGCGGCGCGGAAGTTCACGCGCAGCGCATCGTGCCAGATGCCGGTAGTGGTCAGGCTCTGATCCTTGCGCAACAGCTCGCTCAGGCGCACCGGGCGACTGGTATCGATCCAGCGCGGCGCGTCGTACGGCTTGCGGCTGGCGATCGGCTGTTCATTTACCGTCAGGATGCTGCCATCAACGTTCAGCGGCTGGCTGGTAAGACGCCATGCCGCCTGGCGCAGCTGCGCCTCATCCGCGCCGATAACCAGCAACAGTTTGTAGAGCGGATTATCAGGATTATCCACCAGCTGTAGCGTGGGGGCCGTCACGTTTGGCAAGGTCAGCGCGCCAATCTGGTCGCCCGGATGACCAAAAAGAATGCCGTTCTGTTGCGGCAGCTTGCCGCGCACCACCGGGAAATGAATGCCGCGATAATCGCTCTGGATAGCGAGCCACGACGCCACCTGCGCCGCCGCGCTCACCGCCTCCGGCGTAACAGCGGAAACAAAGCCCATGGTGACGCTGGAGGCGGTCATGCGCAGCGGATCCAGGAACGGACGCGGGAAGTTGCGTAGGCTGGTACCGATATTCAGCTGCTGCCCTTCAAGGCTCAATACCGTTTTCGGCAGGATCGTTACCTGATACTGCGAAGCGCCCTGTTTTTCGCACAGCAGCTTGTCCGCATCGTTGATCTGGAAGCTCAGGTTGTTGCTGGACACCACCATCGCCGCCGGAATATCCAGCTGATAATCGCTGGTGTCGCTGTCGCTGGCGCCAAGCGGCAACGTGCCCAGCGGCTGACCGTTAAGCATCAGCTGCAACGAGGTATTACGTGCCGCCAGCGCTGGCGATACGCGCAGCGAAAGGTTCAGGCGCGCATTGGTAATGACTTCGTCGGCGGGCAGGGTAAAGATGATGCCCGACTGCAACTGACCGCCGGTCAGGGTGATGCCCTGCTGCTGACCCATCTGCGCCACTGAAATGGTGCTGCTCATCGGCTGGTAAAGCAGCGCAGGCGCGGCAGCTGGTGCGCCAGGCGCATAGGGTTCCGCCGCAACGGCGACGCGCAGCTGCTGATCGGCCTCTTCCAGGCCCGGCGGCGGCGGAACTTCAGAGAGCGTGTCGCTCTCTGCTGTCGCCGGGGTTTCCGCCCAGGCGGAAGGCAGCAGCAGAGCCGCAACCAGCGCGCTGCGCAGCAAATTTTGCATCAGGATTTTCATGCAGCGCTGTCCTCTTTCACCGTGGCGGCGGAGAGCGTGCGGCGTTTCTCCTTGCGTCCTTTCCAGCTCAGCCAGAAAAGCTCGAAGACGGTACGGATAATGGTGCCGAGCGACAGCAGAATATTGTCCTGTTTATATTCAGGTTGAATCCAGGCGTCCGCACGGGCCAACACCACGCGCACCAGCTCACGACGACGCGCCAGCGGCATATTCTCAAAGCGCAGGCGAATGCTTTTCTCATCGCTGGAAATTTGCGTGACCGGAATGGTGATGGAGCCAGAGTTGAGCACCAAATCGATCTCTTCAATCTGATCCTGCTGATGACGCAAATCAGGCGCGTTAAGCTGCGCACCGCCCATCGACAGGTCGGTGGTGGTAGTGCGTGATGAGATGCCGCTGGCGTAGTGGATAATTGCCGGAAGCTGAACGTCGATACGAATCGTTTTGCGTACCTGTTTGGTTTCGCGCGCCACGGCAATCGCCGCCATCAGGATAATCAAACTGAAAGTCGCCCAGCCAACGTTCAGGGCGATAACCCAGGGATCCACGCCAAAATAGTTATGCGCCACGGCGCGCACTACCCCGGCCACGATGGCGATGGTGAGCAGCGAGGCGACGATGACATGCGGACGCACGATGTTGAAGTCAAAGAACCCCTGATCGAGCAGGCCGCCTTTGTCGGTCACGTTAAACTTGCCGTGCTTCGGCGAAAAGAGCGTCACCAGGGTAGGGATAATCAGGTGGAAACACATAACGGTTTCGTAAATCTCCCCCCAGAAAGTGTAACGGAAGCGGCCATTCATGCGCGAGTTGACGTAGAGCGACATGACCAGATGCGGCAGCACATAGGCAAAAATCAGCGACGCCGAAGAGTGAATGATGTTCAGGTCAAACAGCAGATAGGCCAGCGGCGCGGTAAGAAAGATGACGCGCGGCAGGCCGAACTGGAAATGCAGCATCGCGCTGAGATAGCACAAACGCTGCTGCCACTTCAGACCACGGCCAAACAGCGGATTATCGACGCGGAAAATCTGCGTCATGCCGCGCGCCCAGCGGGTACGCTGCACCACATGCAGGCCCAGACGCTCGGTAGCCAGGCCGCCCGCCAGCGGAATCGACAGGAACGCCGAACCCCAGCCAAGGCGCTGCATTTTCAACGCGGTGTGCGCATCTTCGGTCACAGTTTCCGTCGCGAAGCCGCCAATCTCCTCCAGCGCCGCGCGGCGAATTACCGCACAGGAGCCGCAGAAAAAGGTGGCGTTCCAGTTGTCGTTGCCCTGCTGAACCGGCCCGTAAAACAGCGCGCCCTCATTCGGCATGCTGCGCGCCGCGCGCAGGTTGCGCTCAAAGGGATCCGGCGAGTAGAAGTAGTGAGGCGTTTGCATCAGCGCCAGTTTGGCATCTGTTAAAAACGGACCCACGGTGGCCTGAAGAAAGGTGCGCGTCGCCACATGGTCGCAGTCAAAAATACAGATCAGCTCGCCTTTGGTGATTTTCAGCGCGTGGTTAAGGTTGCCCGCTTTGGCGTGGCGGTTATCGTCGCGCGTAATGTAGCCTACGCCTACGTCCGCAGCGAAAACGGCAAACTCGCTGCGCTTGCCGTCATCCAGCAGATAGACTTTCAGCTTGTCGCGCGGATAGTCGATGCACTGCGCCGCCAGCACGGTATCACGCACCACGTCCAGGCTTTCATTGTAGGTGGGCACGTAGATATCCACCGTCGGCCACAGCGCGATATCATCCGGCAGCGGTTCAATGGTGCGTTTTAATGGCGAAGTGGTCTGCAAATAGCCGAGGATTAAAATCAGCCAGACATAGAGTTCGGCAATATATAATGCGATGCCCAGAATCGCTTCTATTTCCGAATTAAACTGCAGCGTTTCCGTGGTACGCCACCACATATAACGCGTGGACATCAACATGGAAAGAATCACCATGACCACGGTTAATTTTCGACTTTTACTTAAGCCTGTTAAAAACATTATCGCAATGCTGATTAAGCCGAAGATATATTGTTTCTGGCTATCCATTGGCGTAATGATGATCACCGCCGCTACGGGTGCAAGCACCAGCAGCAGCAGGTAAAAGCCGATTTTACTCATGATTCACCCTGGTAAAGCTGTAACTGTTTTTTTAGCCTGACAACGTCAGGCAATTACGAATAGGTGCGTATCGAAGCCTGAACTTCGCCATTACCTACTTTTATATTCAATATATTCGCCACGCGCTTACCGATCAGCTCTATATCAAATGCCGCGGCTGACGCAGGGCTGAAATCATATATTGACTGCTGCGACGCGTTGGCTTCCCCGACGCTTTCGTCACGGTGTACAACGCCCAGCAAATTATCCCCCAGCCGCTGCTGCATAAAAGCAGTAACGTCACGGCTAATATGACGGCGGTTGTCGCTTTGATTCAGGATAAAATAGTGCCCGCTTTTGTTATTCAGCGGTTTGCCTGTCATACGGTTATTTTCAATTTGCGGCAGCAGCGAAACTGAGGCGGTATCGGCCAGCATAACCACCAGATGCATATCAGCCAGCTCACACATTGCTTTCAGCGCCGGTCCAGGTCCCGGCGGAAAATCCGCCACGATCACCAGGCCAGGGTAATTCAGTACTGTATCCAGCCCACGTCTGAGAAAATGTGGATCTTTCGCCAGTTTTTCCTCAAAGCGTTCGCGTTGTTCTTCAGTGACGTCGCCATAGGGTAGAACGAAGATATTGCCGCCGGTAGTCAGAATCGACTGGCTCCAGTCCGCCTGCTCTTCCGAACGGGCAACAAAGCCGCGACCGTCGCTCAGCGGCACGCCAAAGTGCAGACGCAGCGCATTCTGCACGTCAAAATCGATCGCCAGCACCTTACTGCCCGCGCGTGCCAGACTCCAGGACAGGTTGGCCGCCAGCGTGGTTTTACCAACGCCCCCTTTCGGTGAGCAGACACAAACTAACGGCATAACGCGATTTTCTCCAGTAACGGTTTCAGTAATGTTTCTTTCGACATGCTCACCGGCTCGCTGCCGCGCGTGCGAAACAGCGCGCCAAAACGCGCAGGTTCAGCTGGCGCCTCTTCCCGCACCGCCGCTTTTAGCGGCGGTGTTTGCAGGAAAGGTTGCGCGACAGCTTCAGGCGCGGCAGTGACCGCTGCCGCCGGAGGAGCGGCTGCCGGCACTGCGACCGCTGTCGGCTTCAGGTTCGGAGCGATGCTGTCCAGCAAGGACATACGCGGCTGTGCCGTCGTCGCTGCCTGCGCGGGCGCGCTGAGTTCACCTGCGCGCAGCGGCTGCGGTTGCGGCCTGTCGATGCGCTCTCCCCCGCCAAGCGGCGCCTCATGTTGCTCGCCGTTTTCCAGCTGACGAATAAGCGCCCACTGACTATGCGACGTTTCCTGCGCCTGGCCCGACATATCTTTAAAGGCGATGTCGAGCGTTTGCGTTTTCTCTTTGAAACGCTGCAAATCGTCGTAGTTATTCATATTAAAGGCCTGCGAACGGGGGAAAATTCCGTGAAATATATCACACCCGCCAGGACAGAGTGAGATAATTCTGATTATAAAAGCGCCATATTCAATAAAACTGTTTTATCTTTAAGATTCAAATTCAGCGAGAAAGTGGCTTTTACAGCACTTTACCACAGTAAATTCATTAATTTGTTTTATCAGAAAGGGATTTACAGAAAAGAGACACATTAGGCGGGTAAATCAAAATATCGGTGGCAGTAAACAGCTGCAAAAGAAATGATTACTTTGTCCTGGCTTCGATCGAAAAACAGCTAAACGCTTTACGTAAATCGATCGCCTGCGGCGATTCTTTATAGCGCTAACAACCTGTCATCTGGCTTTTACTATGCGTGTCTTGTTGTCAGCAGCGCTTATTAATAAATTTTATAAATCCTGACGATTAAGGCAAACAGCGGTAGAGTGCAGAAAAATTTTTTTTTATCTCCGGACATAAACAATATCGAAGTAAAAAAGGCCCCGTCAGGGGCCTTTTCGCTTACTGGCTGATTTTTTCCGCTTCGCCTGCGATGTGGCCTTCATCCTGATCCACCGCAAAGCAGGCGATCTGCTGCTCGCCATAGCGCTTCAGCATCGGCTGGACTTTAACGCAGGTGTCGAAACGACGACGACAACGCGCGTTAAAGACGCAGCCCTGCGGCGGGTTAAGCGGACTCGGCAGCTCTCCGGTCAGTTTGATGCGCTCGCGTCGTTCGTCCGGGTTCAGACGCGGCGTGGCGGAGAGCAGCGCTTGGGTGTAAGGATGGCGAGGGGTGTTGAAAATCGCCTCTTTGCTACCTCTTTCCACACAGCGGCCAAGGTACATCACCATTACCTCATCGGCGATATGCTCAACCACCGAAAGATCGTGCGAGATAAAGACGTATGACAGCCCCATCTCCTGTTGCAGATCCATCATCAGGTTTAGCACCTGAGCGCGCACCGACACGTCGAGCGCTGAAACCGGCTCATCGGCAATCAGTACGTCCGGCTCCAGCATCAGGCCACGCGCAATGGCGATACGCTGGCGCTGACCGCCGGAGAACATATGCGGATAGCGATCGTAATGCTCAGTTTTCAGCCCCACTTTCGCCATCATCTCCAGCGTTTTTTCGCGCCGTTCCGCTTTGCTCAGGCTGGTGTTGATCAGCAGCGGCTCTTCCAGAATCTGGCTGATTTTCTTACGCGGATTCAGCGAGCCGTAAGGGTTCTGAAACACGATCTGAATTTTTTGCCGACGCAGCTTCTGCGCCTGCGGATCGTGCTTCAGCAGATCCTGACCGTGCCAGTAAAGCTCGCCTGCGGTCGGCGTTTCAATCATGGTCAGCAGGCGGCCCAGCGTCGATTTACCACAGCCGGATTCGCCCACCACCGCCAGCGTTTTACCGCGTTCCAGGTTAAAGGAGACGCCATCCAGCGCTTTGACCATGCGCTGTTCGCCGAACAGGCCTTTCTTCACCGGGTAATGTTTTTTCAGGTCAATCGCCTGCAGCAGGTACTTCTGCTGGGTATTTTCAGGACTCATAGGTCGGTCTCCCGGCATCATCCAGTGGATAGTGACATTTGGACTGACGCCCCGGAATGGTGCGTAATTCAGGTTCGTCCACACGGCAACGGTCGGTGGCATAGGGGCAGCGCGGGTTCAGCAGACAGCCGGTCGGGCGATCGTACTTGCCCGGCACCACGCCCGGCAGTGACGCCAGCCGCGCTTTATCCGCCGCAAACTCCGGCAGCGCACGCAGCAGCGCCTGGGTATAGGGATGGCGCGGCGCCTTAAAGATATCAACCGCCTTGCCGGTTTCCACCACCTGCCCGGCATACATCACGATGATGTGCTGGGCCGCTTCCGCTACCAGCGCCAGGTCATGGGTGATCAGGATCAGCGCCATGTTCTCCTGCTTTTGCAGGTCGAGCAGCAGTTCGATGATTTGCGCCTGAATCGTCACGTCGAGCGCGGTAGTCGGCTCATCGGCAATCAGCAGCTTGGGTTTACAGGCAATCGCCATCGCGATCATTACGCGCTGGCTCATCCCGCCCGACAGCTGATGCGGATAGACATCCAGACGCGACGCCGGATCGGGAATCCCCACCTGATTCAGCAGATCGATGGCGCGCTGGCGACGCGAGCGCTTATTGCCGCCCTGATGCACCTTGATCGCTTCCATAATCTGATAGCCCACGGTATAGCAAGGGTTCAGGCTGGTCATCGGATCCTGGAAAATCATCGCCACTTCGGCGCCCACCAGCTGGCGGCGCTCTTTTTCGGAGATACGCATCAGGTCGCGCTGGTTAAATTCCAGCTTATCGGCCATCACCTTGCCGGGGAAATCGATCAGGCCCATGATCGCCAGCGAACTCACGGATTTGCCGGAGCCTGACTCGCCGACGATGCCGACCACCTGGCCCTGTTCTACCTGATAGCTGATGCGGTCAACCGCGCGGAACGGTGCCTTTTCGTCGCCGAAATGCACCGATAATTTATCTACATTTAATAACGCCATCTCGGTGCCTCTTTACTGCTTGAGTTTCGGGTCGAGTGCATCACGCAAGCCATCGCCCATCAGGTTAAATGCCAGCACGGTGAGCAGGATGACCACTCCGGGGAAGGTCACTACCCACCAGGCACTTTGCGCATATTGCAGAACGTCGGAGAGCATGGTGCCCCACTCCGGCGTCGGCGGCTGCGCACCCATACCGAGAAAGCCCAGCGCGGCCATATCGAGGATCGCGTTGGAGAAGCCTAAAGATGCCTGCACGATCAGCGGCGCCAGACAGTTAGGCAGAATGTTCACGAACATCTGGCGCAGCGTGCCAGCGCCGGCAACGCGGGAAGCGGTAACGTAATCACGCTGTACTTCCACCAGCACCGCCGCGCGCGTCAGACGGATATAGTGCGGCAGCGCGACGAAGGTTATCGCCAGCGAGGCGTTAACGATCGAGGGGCCGAAAATCGCCACCAGCACCAGCGCCAGCAGCAGGCTCGGCAGCGCCAGCATGATATCGACCACACGCATAATGATGGCGTCAATCACGCCGCCGAGGTAGCCCGCCATCAGGCCGAAAACCACGCCGAGAAGCAGCGATAACACTACCACCAGGCAGCCCACCAGCAGCGACAGACGCGCGCCATACATCAGGCGCGTCAGCACGTCGCGGCCAACGTCGTCGGTGCCGAGAATATATTGCCAGCTGCCGCCTTCCTGCCAGACCGGCGGATGCAGCAGCGCGTCGCGAAACTGCTCGGAAGGCGCGTGCGGCGCCAGCACGCCAGCGAACAGCGCCACCAGCAGCATAATCACGATGTAAGCCAGGCCGACAACCGCGCCCTTGTTACGTTTGAAATAGTGCCAGAATTCCTGAAACGGGGTCATCGGCTTGGGTGCGGCGGTGACGCTCGCGGGATCAACAACAGACATGATGCCCCCTTATTTCTTATGTCGAATGCGCGGGTTAACCACGCCATACAGCAGATCAACCAGCAGGTTAACCAGGATAATCAGCACCGCCACCATCAGCACGCCGCCCTGCACCACCGGATAGTCGCGGCGTTGCAGCGCTTCGATCAGCCAGCGCCCGAGGCCCGGCCAGGAGAAGATAGTTTCCGTCAGGATGGCGCCCGCCAGCAGCGTGCCGACCTGCAGGCCGATAACGGTAACCACCGGCAGCATGGCGTTGCGCAGCGCATGCACCACGATGACGCGCATACGCGTCAGCCCTTTGGCGCGCGCGGTGCGGATATAGTCCTCACTCAGCACTTCCAGCATTGCCGAGCGCGTCATACGCACAATCACTGCCAGCGGAATGGTGCCCAGCACAATGGCTGGCAATATCATGTGCATCACGGCATCTTTGAAGTCGCCTGGCTCGCCCCAGAACAGGGTGTCGATCAGCATAAAGCCGGTCAGCGGATTGCTGTCATCCAGGAACACGGTATCGCCCACGCGCCCCGATACCGGGGTCAGGTTAAGCTGCACCGATACCAGCATAATCAGCATGATGCCCCACCAGAAAATAGGCATAGAGTAGCCGGTCAGCGAGATGCCTACCGCGGTGTGATCAAACACCGAGCCGCGTTTTACTGCCGCCAGTACGCCAACCGGAATGCCGAGCGCCACGGCGAAAATCATTGCGCAGATACCCAGCTCAAGCGTGGCTTTGAAGCGCGGCACAAACTCATCCCATACCGGGATACGGCTTTTTAGCGAAATACCGAGATCGCCATGCAATACGCCGTTGATGTAGGTGAGATACTGTTTCCACAGCGGTTGATCAAGACCAAGCTGAGCCAATAGCTGCGCGTGGCGTTCGGGGGAGATCCCGCGTTCTCCCGCCATGATCAGCACCGGATCGCCGGGGATCAAATGGACAAACGCGAAGGTTAGTAAGGTAATGCCGATAAACGTTGGGATAACAAGGCCCAGACGTCGGAATATGAACTGCAACATAATCCGGTTTCTCTCGTTACCCTGCGGCCGTCGCCGAAGGGTTAATTATTGCTCACATCTGACGATCGGGTAGCCCCGACCGCGACGCAGACAGGCCGCGCCTCTACCGTTTCCAGTAACACAGGGGGGTAAAACCGGGGCGGCTCACGCCAGCCCCGAAAAACGACAAGGCTTATTCCTGAACGTCTACCTGGGCAAAATAGTGTCCGCCAAGCGGATCCACTTTGTAGCCGGAGACTTTTTTGCTGACCGGTTCGTATACCGTTGAGTGCGCAATCATCAACGCCGGGACCTGGTCATGCATGATCACCTGAGCCTGTTTGTAATAGGCCGCGCGTTTAGCCTGGTCAGCTGTGGCACGGGCAGGCTGGATCTGATCTTCAAAGGACTTGTCACACCAGCGAGAGTAGTTAGAGCCATCTTTCGCCGCTGAGCAGCTAAACAGGGTCGCCAGGAAGTTATCCGGATCCCCATTGTCGCCGGTCCAGCCCATCATTACGGTCTGATGCTCGCCCGCTTTGGCGCGTTTCAGGTACTCGCCCCACTCGTAAGTGACGATTTTGGCCTTCACGCCAATCTTCGCCCAGTCAGCCTGAACCATTTCCGCCATACGACGGGCGTTCGGGTTGTAAGGACGCTGCACCGGCATCGCCCACAGGTCGATAGAGAAGCCGTCCGGCAGACCCGCTTCTTTCAGCAGCTCTTTGGCTTTCGCCGGGTCATAAGGATAATCCTGCACCGCGTCGTTGTAGCCCCACATGGTTGGCGGGATCAGGTTTTTAGCCGGCTGGCCAGCGCCCTGATAAACGGCGGAGATAATCGCTTGCTTGTTTACCGCCAGGGTCAGCGCCTGACGCACCTTGACGTTATCCAGCGGTTTTTTCTCAACGTTGTAGGAGAGATAGCCGACGTTCAGGCCAGCCTGCTCATACAGGTTGATGTTTTTATCCTGCTTCATCCGCGCGATATCCGCCGGGTTCGGATACGGCATCACCTGACATTCGCCTTTCTGCAGCTTGGCATAGCGCACGGACGCGTCCGGAGTGATAGAGAACACCAGGCGATCGATTTTCGGCTTGGTGCCCCAGTAATCCGGGTTCGCTTTGTACAGGATGCGGGAATCTTTCTGGTACTGCAGCAGCTGGAACGGACCGGTGCCGACCGGGTTCAGGTCCACTTTCTCCGGCGTGCCCGCTTTCAGCATATTGTCCGCGTACTCTTTCGACATAATGGAGGCGAAGTCCATCCCCAGGTCGGCGAGGAACGGCGATTCGGGACGCGTCAGCACGAAGCGTACGGTGTAGTCGTCGACTTTTTCGATTTTGCCGATCAGCGCAGGCATGTCCATGCCTTCGAAGTACTCGTAGCTGCCGCCGGAAACATTATGGTACTTGTTGTTTTTATCCAGCTGGCGTTCGAAGGTAAACACGACATCGTCGGCGTTAAAATCGCGCGTCGGTTTGAAGTCTTTGGTGGTTTGCCACTTCACGCCCTTACGCAGGTGGAAAGTGTACGTTTTGCCATCATCGCTGATGTCCCACTTCTCAGCCAGCGCCGAATGCAGCTCGGTGGTGCCGATAGTGAATTCCACCAGGCGGTTATAGATCTGACGTGAGCTGGCATCATAGGTGGTGCCAGAGGTAAACAGCTGAGGGTTAAAGCCTTCAGGCGAACCTTCTGAACAGTAAACGAGGGTTTTCGCCTGGACACCTGCGGCAACGGTCATGGCAATCAGGCTCAGACCGACCTTCAGCATCCTGGATTTAGCCAGGGAGTTGATCATGCTTTTGCTCCATTGTGATGTGTTGTTGTGTGTATTGCCTGACCTCTGTTTTTTTTATGCGGTCGAGGCAGGTCATCTGACGATGACCCAAAGAGCGAAGTGTTTTTTTGTGAGAACCTGACACCGTGGAATCTGTCAGAGTAATCCGCTTCTGCATCTTTATTGACGCATCAATTTGTCAACAGTTGCAAAGAACGTCAATACAACCGTGAGTTATTTACACAGAGTGTGAGTAACCGCAAGCAACGATAAAAAAAACCTTTTGCCGCCTGAAGCAGTTGAAAAATTTGTTTATCGCCTTGCCATGCCGCTCAACCTTCTGGTGAAAAGCTGAACGGATAGTTATTCTCACCGCTAAAAAACGTTCAAAATTTATCGTTAAACGTTGAATAACTAAACGATTCGTCGTGCGTTATGACGTTCAGGCAGCGAAATATGCTGGCTCGCAGCCATAAGAAATCAGCAAAAAGCAGGAAACGGTCATAAGCAGAATGTGTTGCGAATTAAGATGGCAGGCGTGACAGCGTCAGGGTTTGATAAGTAAAAAAAGAGATAATGGGGATTAAGAAGAGTAATTTGCCTGGAGTGGCGGTATTAAGGAGTTATCAAAAAATCACAGCGGAAAAAGCATCAATATAATAGAGCTTTGGCCACTGAAACAAACCAGTCTTTCTGGTCAAGGCGTTGTCTCGCTTCGCTCGGCGCAAACCTCCTTCGGAGGTTCTCATCCTCATTGACTTCAGACGAAAAAAAACCTGCTTTAACAAGCAGGTTTTTCTGATTTGGTCGGTGAGAGAGGATTCGAACCTCCGACCCCTTCGTCCCGAACGAAGTGCGCTACCAGGCTGCGCCACTCACCGATGGGGGCGCATCTTACTGCGCCTGATACAGAGCGTCAACCGCTTTTTTGCTTTCGCCGCCCGATCGCCTGGAAAGCACACAGCAGCGGGAAAACGCTCACGACTCAATAAGTTCCAGGCAGCAATCAGAGCGTTTTAGCGTTCTGGGCCGCAGGCGCCTGGCACCAGTTATTTGCCGACTTGATGCCGCCGTTCGGCGAGGTGTAACCCAGACAGCCGAGGATAGAATCAAACAGCTCAACGTGACGATGCGCTTTGCCAATACGCTGCTGCGCCTGTAACCGCTCAAAGTTGCTGCGGTTAAGGGGATCAGCCAGGTACTTAT
Organism: Pantoea osteomyelitidis; assembly: GCF_044342975.1. Lineage (NCBI taxonomy): Bacteria > Pseudomonadati > Pseudomonadota > Gammaproteobacteria > Enterobacterales > Erwiniaceae > Pantoea > Pantoea osteomyelitidis. Next base: position 128,205 of record NZ_JBGFSN010000001.1, on the reverse strand, counting down.
CCGATGCCCAGACCATCATCGGCACGCGGAACTGCTCCGGCGGCGCCATTTCACGCGGCGTACCGTGCAGATGCATATTTTCACTGATGGACTCGCCGTGATCCGCCGCATAGAAAACGATCGCTTTCTTATCACGCAGCTGGTCAAGCACGCTGTCCAGCATGGTGTCGATATAAAGCACTGAATTATCGTAGGCGTTGATCAGCTGCGCTTTGCTGCAAGTATCGTCCACACCCATGCATTCCGGTTGATAGCGGGCGAAATCACGCGGATAACGCTTGGAGTAGAGATAATGCGAACCTTTAGTATGCAGAATGACCAGATGTTTGCCTTGCGGATGGCTATCCAGCGACGCCTTCAGCTCCGGCACCAGCAGCATGTCATCCACCGCTTTACCCTGGTTGCGCTTCTCCGAACCGATCTGCTCGCGGAAAGCAAAGTTATCGACTTTGGTATTATCGTAGAACCACACCTCGCTCTGCATGGCGAACAGCTCAGAGGTGAAGCCCAGCTCTTTCATTACCGCGAAAATATTCTGCTCTTTCAGCGTGCGGCCAGGGCTATCCTCGGTGCCGCCCTCGCGCACAAACATGCAGCGTAACGAAAGTTTGGTTGCGGTATCACAGGATTCACCGCGAAATGCCACCAGGTTTTTCTCTTTCGAGAGCTTCGGCGTGGTGTCGCGGTTATAGCCGAGCATCCCCATATGATCCCAGCGCGTGGTTTCACCAATCACAAACACCACGTAGGTATCGTCGATACCCGGCGGCGCCACATAGGTGAACTTTTTCGCCGGATCTAACAGCTCATTGCTGTCTACGCTTTCATCGATATGTGTCCAGGCAAACAGGCCAACAGCCGCCAGCCAGTTCGATGGCAAATAAGAGTGCGCCACGATGCCGCCGTAACTGGGAAGATCGATATTGGTAATATCTTCGTTGGTCTTTTGTAACTTATCCAGATAGCGAATCGGCAACCAGACCAGCGCCACGGCCAGCAGCATAATCACGACCGGCTTCAATCGCTGCCCCGGCGTTTTCAGCTGCTCCCTCAGCGTCAGGCTGAGGTTATTGCGCCAGATCATCAGCAGCGGCAAGGCGCTGACCAGCACCATCCACGCGACAAAATGCAGCCCGACGACCTCTTTTGACAGATCGATATCGGTGGTCATCACCGACGCCACTACGCCGTAGCCAATCACTACGTTAAAGAAAGCCATGTAATAGGCTGAGGCGACGGAAATCAGCACCAGCAGGCTGGCCAGCACGCGATAAATTCGCCTTCCGCCCAGCGACAATAAACGCATCAGGAAAAAAGTCAGCAGAACAATCGCGATAACTTCGGTAGCGGCAGAGAACCAGTTGGTTGCTGTGGATTTATGAATAAAGCCATCAAAGCGGCGATAAAAAATCGGTAAATTCAACAAGATGCCAATATATAACGCCAGCAGCAGCGACAGCTTTTGCTGGGTTAACGTTTTAATATAATTCATGAGAGGTAATTTTCCTGGCCTGGTATCAATATGCTAAACGCTATTGTGACCCTCTGAACGCGTCAGAGTTCGCTTCATCAACGCATAAGATATGGCAGGCCCTGACGGGAGAATGCAGAACAAGGTAAAAGCGATTTACATGAAGCGGCATAGTAGAACATTTGTACAGATGTAAAACCAGCGGTTTCACGGTCACGACAGTGAGATTAGTCCTGGAGAGGCGCAAAAGGGCCAAACAGCGCTACCGGCACCTTCGCGATTTTCTGTACGGAAAGCACGATGAAAGAGAGTGAAAAGAGCCTGTTAAAACCTGACGGGCCCGCTAAGCGGGCCCGTCAGGCAGGAAATCAGCGAATAATATTCAGGGTAACGTCGATATTGTCGCGCGTTGCATTAGAGTAAGGGCAAACGATATGCGCAGCATCCACCAGCTTTTGCGCATCTGCTTCATCCATGCCCGGCAGATTGATATTCAGGGTTGCTTCAATGCCGAATCCGGTCGGAAGCGGCCCGATGCCCACTTCGCCTTCAATCCACGCATCCTTAGGCAGAGTAATTTTGTCGCGCGAAGCGACAAATTTCATCGCGCCGAGGAAGCAGGCGGAATAGCCCGCAGCGAACAGCTGCTCCGGGTTGGTGACTTCGCCGCCCGCGCCGCCCATCTCTTTCGGCACACCCAGTTTCACATCCAGCACGCCGTCGGAAGAGGTAGCACGACCGTCACGACCACCGGTGGCTTTGGCTTTTGCACGATACACAACTTTTTCTAAAGACATACAACCCTCGCTTACTTGTGCTATTTAATAGCGCACCATTTATACCACTATATCTTGCGCCGATTGTTATGTCACCTGAGTGACGAAGTTGAATCTCTGCGTGATGTTGATGCCTGGCATCAACATCACGGTAATAATTTTAGATCACTTTTGGCGGCTGAGATTATCTCTCAGCTCATCCAGCTGCTGTTTCAGGGCGTGCAGGGTTTCGCTGTCGCAGGCTGAGGCGCACTGTATCGCTTCCGGAATCGCCCCGGCCTTGCTGCGCAGGGCGCGTCCCGCTTCGGTCAGGGTAACCGCTACCTGACGTTCATCCTGACGCGAACGCTGACGTTGAATCAGTCCGGCGCTCTCCAGCCGTTTCAGCAGCGGCGTCAGGGTAGCTGAGTCAAGGAACAACGGCTCCCCGATTTCCGAGACGGTAAGATCATCTTTTTCCCACAGCACCAGCATCACCAGATACTGCGGATAGGTGATCTCCAGCTGCGCCAGCAGCTGCCGGTAGACCTTATGCATCGCCAGATTAGCGGAATAAAGAGCGAAACAGAGCTGTTGATCGAGCAACAGTGGCGCCTCGTTCACTTTTTTGTCATCTTGATTACTGTTCATGAAGAACAATATAAATAGCGCGCCAGATAATTGCAAGCAACCTTTTACCATCCGGGGGTGAAATGATGATTTTTTCACTGGAAGAACAGGCGCGGCGCTATGCCACAACAGCCCATGCGGAAATGGGGCAACGCCGGAAATACACCGATGAACCCTATATTGTCCATCCGGCGGCGGTAGTGGAGCTGGTACGCAGCGTCACCGACGATGAGGTGATGCTGGCGGCGGCCTGGCTGCACGATACCGTTGAAGATACGCCCACGACATTACAGGATATTGAGTCCCATTTTGGCGAGCCGGTAGCGCGTCTGGTCGCGATGCTGACCGACAGCGCGCAACCCCATGCCCGCAACCGCGCGGCGCGCAAGCTGGCGCACTTTCGCCATACGGCAGATGCCGCGCCCGAGGCGCAAACCATTAAGCTGGCGGACATCATCGACAACACGCGATCCATTGTGCGTTTCGATCCCCACTTCGCTCGCGTTTATCTGGTGGAAAAACGTATCCAGATTGATCTGCTGAAGCAGGGCAACACGCGTCTGTGGCAGCAGGCGTCAACCGTTATCGCAAACGGCATCGATCAGCTGGCGCAGCCGCCGTACAGCGTGCCTGAAAGCTGGTTTGTGAAGCAGGCGGCGAAATATGGCGGGTTAAGCTAAGCAGAAAAAACCCGCCGGTCGGCGGGTTGAGAAGGCTTATTTTTGGTTCAACAATTGTCGGCCAAGGTAGGGATTGGTATGCAGTAATTGCATCAGTTTTTGTGCTGTTGCTGAAGGACGTGTGCGGCGCGTTTCCCATTTCTTCACTGCCGAAACGCTCACCCCCATCACTTTGGCAAATTCATCGACCTGCATACCGGTCATTTCACGTAAGCGTTGCGGTTCGGGAATGAATTCTTCTTTGATTCGGATTTCTGAAACGCAAGGCTTACCATCACGTGTCAAAACAATCTGCTCAAGGCTGCTGAGCAACTCGGTCATTGGATCTTTAATTTCCATAGGGAACTCCTTAAAACTCACTATGAAGCACGTGAAAGGGACGGAGGCAAAAACCTGAAGCTCAGGTTCTGAAAGCCGGTTGTTTCAGGCTGTATCCCGCAAGGGTTTGTTATGGTTGTTTTCTGGAAACCATTACGGGACACAGCCTGCTGCGCACTGCTATTCGGTATCAGGACAATGCAACAAATAACCGGGATCCTAATTATTAGTAGAAACCACGCCGTTTGCCGCTTCCTCACTGACTAATTTTTCTTCCGAGCTTATGCTTTTTATGTTGTCGCCGCGCTAAATGTTTGAGTTTTCAGATAATGCCGCATGCTTATTCATCAGAAAAATTTTTCTGTTATGGACAGACTTGTCATGCGCTCCGGAAACGCCTTGTTTAACTTTTTGCTTAACACATCTCTCCAGCAAGAAAAGAGCCAGATCTGCATCCTGTTGATTCTGATAACTTTCGGTAAGTAACCTTTATTTTTATCCACGTTTTTTTGCACACTTTTCGCCCTTTTTCTGCACCATCAGCGCGCATTGCCCTGAAGGCGGCACGGTAAGAAATCACTGCGCTTCACCTCCCCGTCGCGAATAAAAAATAAATCCCATTAATTAACAGAGAATTAGCACTTTCTTTGGCCTGGCTTGCGCGAACCAATAGCAGATTGGTTCGGTTCTTGCGTAGAGAAATAAAACAGATTGAGCGCCAGACCTTCGATTCCGGAGATTTGAGGCCCGCAAACAGGCTGTTTCGACCTAAAAAGTGAGCGAACCAATCATGAGTGATACGCCTGAAATCCGCACCAATTCCCATTCTGCGCTGGAAAAGCTTCGCCAGCTGGTTCAACAGCTGGACGCAACCCCGGAACGGCCGCTGCCTACCGAGCGTGAGCTGGCCGAGCGGTTTGCCGTGGGTCGGCGGGAAATCCGGCGTGCTCTCGATGTGCTGGAAGAGGAAGGCCGCATCTGGCGTAAACAGGGTAAAGGCACCTTTGTCGGGCCCGCCGCGCCGGTGCAACCGCTGGTGCTGCAGGATCTTCCGCAACAGTCGAACCTGCTGGAAGTCATGGAGGCGCGCTTGCAGCTGGAGCCGGGTCTGGCGCGCATGGCGGCATTACGCGCCAGCAAAGAGCAGATCGCCCTGATGACGCGGCTACTGGAGCGTATGCATCACATCACGCCCGGCGATGACGATCAGCATGAGCTTTGGGACAGCGCCTTTCATCGCGCCATTGCCGAAGCGGCAGGCAACCGGCTGATGCTCGGCTTGTTCGACGCCATTGACGCCGTACGTCGCGATCCGGGCTGGCAGCATCTGCGCGTGCAGGCGCGCACCCCGGCGCGTCTCAACAGCTACGACGATCATCACGCCCGGCTGGTGAGCTGTATCGCCAACCGGCAGCCAGCCGAAGCCGCTGCGGCCATGCGCGAACATCTGCTGGCGCTGCAACAGGCCATGACCGAAACCCTTTACCAACCGGAGGAAGCGTCACTATGAGCGCTAACGACGCTACGCCCGTGCTGGCGGTACGCAATCTTCGCGTCCAGTTTCGCGGCTCGCCCGTCACCGTACTGGACAACATCTCTCTGACGTTACAGGCCGGTGAAACCCTGGCGCTGGTCGGCGAATCGGGCTGCGGTAAAAGTATCACCTCGCTGGCCCTGATGGGGCTGCTGCCCGCCAGCGCAGAGATTTTGCAGGGCGAGATGCGTTTTATCGGCAACGATCTGCGCCATCTGAAAGCAGGAGACTACGCCAACCTGCGCGGCAACCAGCTGGCGATGATCTTTCAGGAGCCGATGACCTCGCTCAACCCCGCCTTTACCCTTGGCGATCAGCTCAGCGAGGCGGTGATACGTCACCGTCACGTCAGCCGTCGCGAGGCGATGGACGTGGCGCTGGCGGTGCTGGAGAAGGTACAGATTCCCGCTCCGGCGATGCGCCTGAAGGCGTACCCGCACCAGCTCTCCGGCGGGATGCGCCAGCGCGTAATGATCGCTATGGCGCTGATTAACCATCCTCAGCTGCTGATTGCCGACGAGCCGACAACCGCCCTCGACGTCACCATCCAGGCGCAGATCCTCGATCTGCTCAACACGCTGAAAAAAGAAACCGGCACTGCGGTGCTGATGATCACCCATGATTTGGGCGTGGTCGCCGAAGTGGCGCAGCGCGTGGCGGTGATGTACGCCGGGCAGGTTGTGGAAACCGGCAGCGTGGAGGCGATTTTCAACGATCCGCAACACCCTTATACCATCGGGCTGATGGGTTCGATTCCCAGCCTGGCCGCGCGCAGTGGCAGCTTAGCCACCATTCCCGGCAACGTCCCGCTGCCGGAACAGATGCCCGCAGGCTGTCGCTTTGCCACGCGTTGTCCCTTTGCCGAAACGCGCTGCCATCTGACGCGCCCTGCCCTGCGCAACATCGCAGGCGATCATCAGGTGGCCTGCTTTCGTGCGCCGCTGGAAGAACATGTCACCCTGGGAGAGATCGCATGAGCACACCGATTCTGGAATGTCGCGACCTGAGCAAAACTTTCGCCGGTCCGACGCGGCTATTCAAACGCAATAGCCAGGTGACGGCGGTGGATCGCGTTTCGCTACAGGTTAAGGCGGGCGAGACGCTGGCCATTGTGGGCGAGTCCGGCTCCGGCAAGTCGACCCTTGGCCGTCTGCTGCTGCGTTTGCTCGACGCCAGCCAGGGCGACGTTTTTTATCAGGGCGAAGCGATTACCGATGCCAGCGGCGCGCGCCTTAACCAGCTGCGGCGCGAGCTGCAAATCATTTTTCAGGATCCCTTCGCCTCGCTCAATCCGCGCATGACGGTGGAGAATATTGTTGGCGAACCGCTGTGGCTGCATGAATCCCTGAGCAGCGATGGTCGGCGCGAGCGTGTGCATGAACTGCTGCGCACCGTGGGCCTGCCCGCCGCCTGGGCGCAGCGTTATCCGCACGAGTTTTCCGGCGGCCAGCGTCAGCGCATCGGCATAGCCCGCGCGCTCGCCTCCGGGCCAAAGCTGCTACTCGGCGATGAGCCGGTCTCCGCGCTGGATGTCTCGGTGCAGGCGCAGGTGGTGAACCTGCTGGAGAACCTGAAGCAGCAGTTTGGCCTGACGATGATTATCGTGGCTCACGGTCTGGCGGTGATCCGTCACATGAGCGATCGCGTGGCGGTGATGTATCTGGGGCAGATTGTCGAGCTGGCCCACGTTGACGAGATTTTTGACGCGCCGCTGCATCCCTATACCCAGGCGCTGATCGCCTCTGCGCCGCAGTTGCAGCCAGGCGTGACGCGCGCCATCCCGATGTTGCAGGGCGATCTGCCGAATCCCGCAGCGCCGCCCTCCGGCTGCCGTTTTCATACCCGTTGTCCTTACGCCACCGACGAGTGTCGCCAGTTTGAGCCGATCAATCAGGTTCTGGCCGGAGGCCGTCAGGTGGCCTGCCATCGCTGGCAGGAAGTGAATCGTGACCGCAGCGTGATCGCCATCGCGCCGCCTTCCGCCGCCTTTTTACGTCGCCGCACCCTGTTTGAGCAGGCGGCAAGTCAGCAATCTTAATCTCTGGAGAAATGCCGTGAAGAAAGCTCGTGATACTTTGTTAACCGCGCTTGGCGGTTTGATGCTGCTGGGCGCCAGCGCGCATAGCCAGGCCGAAAGCGTGATTCGCATCGGGCTGGGCGCCGATCCGGATATGCTCGATCCGCATCTGGCGCGCACCTACTATGGCCGTTTCGTCTTTGCCGCCATGTGCGATCGCCTGGTGGATATCGACCAGAATTTGAAAATCGTTCCCGGCCTCGCCACTGACTGGGCGTGGAGCGATGACGGCAAAACCCTGACGATGAACCTGCGCGACGGGGTGACCTTTCACGACGGCGAAAAATTCGACGCCAACGCGGTGAAGTTCAACATTGAACGTGCGCTGACTCTGCCCGGCTCGCTGCGTAAAAGTGAAATCTCCTCGATTCAGAGCGTGGAAGTCAGCGGCCCGATGCAGGTGAAATTCCATCTGAAAACCCCGGACGCCGCCCTGCTCAGCCAGCTTACCGATCGCGCCGGGGCGATGCTGGCGCCGGACGCGGCGAAGAAACCCGATTTCGTTACTCATCCGGTCTGCTCCGGTCCTTACCAGTTTGTGAGCCGCGTGCAGCAGGATCGCATCGTACTGAAACGCTATGAAAACTACTGGAACAAAGGCGCTTATCACTTTGATAAGGTGATTTTCCTGCCGATTCCTGACGCGTCGGTACGACTGGCGAACCTGCGCGCCGGGGACCTCGATCTTACTGAAGGCATCTCTGCCAGCGATGTGAAAACCGTGCAGGCTGACAGCAAGCTGGCGCTGGCGAAAGTCACCGGCCTCGGTTATCAGGGCATCACCTTTAACATCAATAACGGCAAGGTCGACCCAAAAAGCCCGTTTAAAGATGCGCGCGTACGCGAAGCCTTCTCACTGGCGATCGATCGCGATGCGCTGAACCAGGTGGCTTTTGAAGGCCTTTACGCACCCGCCAACCAGGCGCTCTCTACCGTCAGTCCGTACCATGTGAAGCTGCCGGTTCCCGCGCGCGACGTGGAAAAGGCCAAAGCCCTGCTGAAAGCCGCCGGAGTGACCACGCCGCTGAACGTCACGCTGCTGGTGACCAACAACCCGACCGCGCAGCAGGTGGGCCAGGTGATCCAGGCGATGGTGAGCGAAGCGGGCTTTAACCTGAATCTGCAAATGAGCGAGTTCGCTACCCTGCTGGACCGTCAGCAGCGCGGCGATTTCGAACTGAGCCTGTCAGGCTGGTCTGGCCGTCCCGATCCCGATGGCAGCATCTACTCCTTTATCAACAGCAAAGGCACGCTCAACGACGGTCGCTACAGCAATGCGCAGGTCGACCAGTGGCTGAACGAAGCCCGCCAGACCAACGATCAGGCCGCGCGTCAGGCGCTGTATGACAAGGTAGTGGCGCAGCTGCAAACCGATATGCCTCTCGCCTATCTCTATTTTGAGCCGCGTATCTTCGGCATGACGAAAAAGCTGCAGGGCTTTAAAGCCTGGCCGGATGGTTTAGTGCGCCTGGCTGGCGTGCAGATGGCGCCCTGAGGCGTCTGAGGAGCGATAATGCTGGAATTGATCCTGAAACGTCTGCTATTGGCGATCCCGACCCTGCTGCTGGTCAGCATTATGGTGTTCGCCCTGCAAAAACTGCTGCCCGGCGATCCGGTACTGGCGATGGCTGGCGAGGAGCGCGATCCGGCGGTTATCGCTCAGCTGCGTGATGAGTACCATCTCAACGATCCGCTGCCGTCCCAGTATTTTTACTGGATCGGCAACGCCTTGCAGGGCGATCTGGGTATTTCGCTGCGCACCAAAGAGCCGGTTACCACGCTGATCGCCAGCAAGCTGCCGGTGACGCTGGAGCTGTCGCTGCTGGCGATGATTATCGCGCTGGTGATCGGCATCAGCATGGGAATTCTCGCGGCGGTGCGCAAAGGGAGCTGGGTCGATCACGGCAGCAATTTTATTGCGTTGTCGGGTATCTCGGTACCGCATTTCTGGCTGGGCATCCTGTTGATCCTGCTCTTTTCGGTGCATCTGCAATGGCTGCCCGCCTCGGGCTATGTGCCGCTCAGCGAGAGCGTGGCGCAAAATTTTAAAACGCTGCTGCTGCCTGCGCTGGTGCTGGGCACCGGGCTGGCGGCCACGCTGATGCGCCATACCCGTGCCTCGATGATCGCCGTGCTGAAGGCGGATTACATCCGCACCGCGCGCGCCAAAGGGCTGCTGCCGAACAAGGTGGTGCTGAAACATGCGTTCCGCAACGCGCTGGTGCCGGTCATCACCCTGACCACGCTGTTGTTTGGCGAACTGCTGGGCGGCGCGGTGCTGACCGAACAGGTTTTTACCCTGCCGGGCTTCGGCAAGATGATCGTGGATGCGGTGTTTAACCGTGACTACGCGGTGGTGCAGGGCGTGGTGCTGGTGGTGGCGATCGGCTTTTTACTGCTGAACCTGCTGGCCGATGTGCTTTACGTATTAATTAACCCGAAAATGCGAGGCTAATCATGAGCGAGGTGCTGACTGTCGCTGCGGCTCAGCCGCGTCAACGTGCCGGAAGCCGGGTGCTGAAGAAGTTTTTGCGTAACAAAAGCGCCCTGATCGGCGCGGCGATTGTGATTGTGTTTGTCGCCATGGCGCTGCTGGCGCCCTGGCTGGCGCCCGCCGATCCCATCAAAGCCAACTTTCTCGCGGTGCGTAAACCGCCTTCGGAGCTTTACTGGCTCGGCACTGACGAGCTGGGGCGCGATATTTTATCGCGCATGATCTGGGGAGCGCGCACGTCGCTGCTGGCAGGCTCGGTTTCGGTGCTGATCGCCATTCTTATCGGCGTGCCGCTGGGGTTGGTTGCAGGTTACTGGCAGGGCTGGTGTGACGGCATTATTTCGCGCTTTATCGAAGCGCTGCTCGCCTGCCCGTTTCTGATTCTGGCGATCGCGCTCGGCGCGTTTCTCGGCCCGAGCTTAACCAATGCGATGATCGCGATCGGCCTGTCGGCGATGCCGATTTTCGCCCGCCTGACGCGTGGTCAGGTGATTGCGATTCGCAATGAAGAGTATATCGACGGCGCGCGCGCCATCGGCCTGCCCGACCGCTGGATCATCCTGCGTTATGTGCTGCCGAACGTGATGTCGCCGATTCTGGTGCAGGCGACACTGGCTATCGCCTCGGCGATTATTACCGAGGCGAGCCTCTCATTTCTTGGTCTGGGTCAACAGCCGCCGTCGCCTTCGTGGGGCGCGATGTTGAATACTGCCAAAGGTTATCTGGAGCAGGCACCGTGGATGTCGGTTTTCCCCGGTCTTGCCATTTTTCTCATCGTGCAGGGTTTCAACCTGCTGGGTGACGGACTGCGCGACGCTCTCGATCCGCGCAATGACTGACAGTAAGGAACGGCTATGAGTGGAGAATTAGATTTTAACGTTGCCTATGCATCTCATCGTGTACCGATGATGGGGCGCAACGCGGTTGCAACCTCGCAGCCGCTGGCGGCGCAAGCGGGTATTCGTATTCTGCAGCAGGGCGGTAATGCGGTGGACGCCGCGATCGCCACGGCTATCGCCCTGACGGTGCTGGAACCCACCGGCAACGGCATCGGCAGCGACGCCTTCGCCATTATCTGGGATGGCAAAGAGCTGCATGGTCTGAACGCGTCTGGCCGTGCGCCCGCCGCCTGGAACCCGGAACGCTTTGCCGGACATGAAAAGATGCCGGAGCTGGGCTGGGATGCAGTTACCGTGCCGGGCGCCGTTTCCGCCTGGGTGACGCTGGCGGAACGTTTCGGCACTCTGCCGCTGACCACGCTGGCGCAGCCAGCGATTGAGTATGCGCGCAACGGCTTTCCGGTTTCGCCGCTGATCGGCCAGCTCTGGCAGCGCGGCTACAACAAGCTGAAAACAGAGCCAGGTTTCAGTGAATGCTTCGCCCCGGCAGGTCGTCCGCCGCGCATTGGCGAAATATTCCGTAACCCCGATCAGGCTGACACGCTGGAAAAAATCGCCGCCACTAATGGCGAGGCGTTTTATCGTGGCGAGTTGGCAGAAAAAATCGCCGCTTTTGCCCGCGAGCACAACGCCGCATTGACGCTGGAAGATTTAAAAAATCATCGCGCCGACTGGGTGAAAATGTTGTCGCGCCCGTTCGCAGGCGGGTCGGTGCATGAGCTGCCGCCGAACGGCCAGGGCATCGCCACGCTGATCGCGCTGGGCATTCTTGAGCAGTGGGATATTGGTCGTTACACGCCAGATTCCGTGCCCTGGCTGCACCTCTCCATTGAGGCGATGAAGCTGGCGCTGGTGGATCTGGAACGCTACGTGACCGATGAAGATCATCTGGAATTCCCTGCCGATTTGCTGTTAAGCGATGACTACCTGAAGCGCCGCGCGCAGCTGATCGATCCCGATAAAGCCAGCGATTTTACCTTTGGCTCGCCGCAGCAGAGCGGCACGGTTTATCTCTCGACTGCCGACGCCAGCGGCATGATGGTGTCGTTTATTCAGTCGAACTATATGGGTTTCGGTTCCGGCGTGGTGGTGCCAGGCACCGGCATCAGTTTGCAGAACCGTGGCGCGGGCTTCTCGCTCGATCCGCATCATCCCAACGTGGTAGCGGGCGGCAAGCGTCCATTCCATACCATTATTCCGGCCTTCGCGCTGGACGGCAACGGCGAGCCGCTGATGTCTTTCGGCGTAATGGGTGGGCCGATGCAGGCGCAAGGCCACCTGCAGATGGCGCTGCGCATTATGATGCACAAGCAAAACCCGCAGGCGGCAATCGACGCGCCGCGCTGGCGCGTGGTGCAGGGACGTGAAGTGATCGTCGAGCCGTCGATGGATCGCAATACGCTGGCCGCGCTGCGCAATATGGGTCATAACATCGTGCTGGAAGATCCGCTGTTGAGCTACAACTTCGGCGGCGCGCAGGCGATCGTCCGCGATCCGCAGGGTTTTTACGTGGCGGCGACGGAGAGTCGCAAAGATGGGCAGGCAATCGTGTTTTGATCGGGGTGCGGTCTGCTGACCGGAAACGCGCCGGCGTTTCGGGGCGGGCCGCATTTCCGCCTCACCCCGCGCTGAAATGCCGGCGCGTTTCACCCCTCAGCCTGAAGTCTCAAGCCGCCGCTACCGGCCTGACCCCCAGCGTGTGGCAAATCGCATAACTCATCTCGGCGCGGTTCAGGGTATAGAAATGGAAATCTTTTACCCCTTCCCGCGACAGGATTTTCACCATATCCATCGCAATGTTCGCGCCGACCATCTTGCGCGTTTCCGCATCATCGTCCAGTCCAGCGAACATCGCGTTCATCCAGCCCGGCACGCGTACGTTAGTCATGGTGGCGAAACGCTGCAGCTGCTTAAAGTTAGAAACCGGCAGAATACCCGGTACAATCTCTACATCAATTCCGGTGGCGACACAGCGATCGCGGAATCGCAGATAGCTTTCAACGTCAAAGAAGAACTGCGTAATGGCGCGGTTGGCGCCAGCGTCGATTTTGCGCTTCAGATTGATCAGATCTGACTGCGCGCTTTTGGCTTCCGGATGCACTTCCGGATAGGCGGCCACAGAAATATCAAAGTCGCCGACCTCTTTCAGCAGCGATACCAGATCGCAAGCATACATATCAGGCTTGCCGCTGCCCGGCGGCAGATCGCCGCGCAGCGCGACGATATGACGGATACCGTTATTCCAGTAATCCTGGGCGATAGTGCGCAGCTCATCGCGCGTGGCGTCGATACAGGTCAAATGCGGCGCCGCTTCCAGACCGGTACGATCCTTGATCCCCTTGATGATGCTGTGGGTGCGATCACGCTCGCCAGAGTTGGCGCCGTAGGTCACGGAAACGAATTTCGGCTTCAGACTGCTGAGCCGATCGATAGAGCTCCAGAGCGTCGCTTCCATTTCGCTGGTACGGGGCGGAAAGAACTCAAAAGAGACATTAATTTGCCCGTTCAGCTCAGCCAGGCTTTGGTTCAACGCTTCGCGCTGATTGGCATGAAAGAAACTCATCCTGTTACCTCATCGATCGTATCTGTAATTTTTATCGCCTGCGAACATCCATACGTTTAGACGTCCAGATGCTCAAAATGAATGATTCCCGGCCTGCCGTCAACACAAATATGGTTTAAGGGTGTGACAAATATTCAGACAAGATGAAGGAATTTCATGTTGATGCGGGTAACCAAATGAAAAGGCAGGAAAAGGGCTTTTCCTGCCTGTAGTAGCCAGTCAGAGCAACTGAGCCAGTCGGTTAATATCGGATTGAATGGCGCCCGCTGTGACGTCACGACCCGCGCCCGGCCCGCGAATCACCAGCGGGTTATCACGATACCAGCGGCTCTCGATAGCAAAAACGTTATCGCAGGGCAGCAGCGAGGCGAGCGGATGTTCCGGCCTTACCGCTTCCACCCCGACGCGTGCTTTGCCGTTCGCATCGAAACGCGCCACATAACGCAGTACCAGACCCATCTCCTGCGCCGCTTCCAGACGTTGCAGCATCTGCTCGTTTAGCTCTTCTGCATTTTCAAAGAAATGGTCAACCGATTCCGCTTTACAGCTCTCCGGCACCAGCGACTCTACGCGCACCTGATCCGGCTCGATGTCATAGCCCGCTTCGCGCGCCAGAATCACCAGCTTGCGCTTCACATCCTGCCCGGAGAGATCGACACGCGGATCCGGCTCCGTCAGCCCCTGCTGCCAGGCCTGATCCACCAGCTCGGTAAAAGGCACCGTGCCGTCGAACTGCAAAAACAGCCAGGAGAGCGTGCCGGAGAAAATGCCGCTGATCGCCAGAATGGTATCTCCGCTGTCGCGCAGATCCCGTACCGTATGGTTAATCGGCAAACCTGCGCCCACGGTCGCGTTGTACAGCCAGTGGCGACCGGTTTTGGCAAAGGCGTCGCGAATTTGACGCCAGGCGTAGCCAGGGGAGGCGCCCGCAACCTTGTTGGCGCTGATAACGTGAAAGCCGTGGCTGGCAAAATCGAGATACTGATTCGCCAGCGGCTCGCTGGCGGTGACGTCGAGCACCACCAGATCGTCAAACGGATGGGCGCGCATCCAAAGGAACAGCGACTCTTCGTCGCGCTCAACGGCCTCATCGTCAAAGAAGGCGAGCGTGCGGCTGGCGTTCAGGCCTTCATAGCTCAGCAGGCTGCGGCGGCTGTCCGCCACGCCTGCCAGCACAAATTCAAAACCGGTCCGTGCCGAGAGCGACTCCTGCTCGCGGGCAAACAGCTCCAGCCAGCGGGAACCGATGTTGCCTTTGCCAAACAGCATCAGGCCGATGCGCTTCTCGGCGCGGAACAGCGACTGATGCAAACCCTGCACCAGATGTTGCGTCGGACCGACGCGCAGCACGGCAACCGTGCTGATATGATCTTCAGACTGCCAGACAAACTCCACCGGCTGATCTTTGATCTGTTGCCAGAAGCGGTGGCTGTGCAGCGGATTACGCGTCACGCCCGCACCGACCAGCGCCACCAGCGCCAGACCGTCGCGCAGCTGCAAATGGCCCGGCAGTCCGGCATCCTGTAACAGCGTAAAGACGCTGTTAACCACTTCCGAGGTATAGCAGAGCTGCAACAGCTGACGATCGGGATGTACGCCAAGCGCCAGCGGACGCAGCTGCGCGCGCTTCAGCAGCAGGTCGATCTCTTTTTGCAGACTGGCAAAATCATGGCGATCTGACACCTGCACTTCAATCAGGCAGACATCATCATGGCTGGTTACGATACGTGCGCCGGTGCCCGACGCCAGCACGCGCTCAATGCGCGTGGAACCCTGCTCCGGCTGATAGCTGCAACGCAGCTGAAGATCGATGTCGCTGCCGGAGACGGGTTGCAGCGTGCGGGTATGCAGCACCGGCGCGGCAAGACGCGCCAGCTCGCTCGCTTCGTCGAGACGCAGCAGCGGCAGCAGGCAGGCATCGGAGACTTTGCGCGGGTCAGCGCTGTAGACGCCCGCAACGTCGCTCCAGATCGTAACGCGGCCTACGCCCGCCAGCGCGCCAATCTGCGTCGCTGAATAGTCAGAGCCGTTACGGCCCAGCAATACAGTTTCACCCGCGTCGTTACGGCAGATAAAGCCGGTCACCACGATACGTTTATGCGGATGTTGCGCCAGCAACGTTTGCAACAGCGGCCAGGATTTTCCCTCATCTACCTGCGGCTGCGCCGCGCGCTCGGCCCGCAGGAAATCACGCGCATCGAGCCAGCAGGCGTCGATATCGCGCTGGCTTAGCAGCGCGGCCATCAGCCGCGCAGACCAGATTTCGCCGTGCCCCACCACTTCCGCATAGACCGCATCGGTAATCTTGCCGTCCAGCAACGCGGCAAGCTTTTCCAGATCCTGAATAAAGGCGGTGATCAGCGGCTCAGCGAGTTCAGCAGGCAGCAGCGCGCCGATCAGCTCGCTCTGATAGCGACGCAACGTCTGCTGCACCTGATGTGCCGACAAACGGTCGCTCTGGCTGAGCTTCAGCCAGCTGATCAGCTGATTGGTGGTGCTGCCGGCGGCTGACACCACCATCAAATCGCCCGGCTGGCTATAATCCGCCACAATGCTCGCCACGCGCTGATAACAACGGGCATCCGCCAGGCTGCTGCCGCCAAATTTATGCAGCTGCTTCGTATTTGGCGTAGCTGCGCCTGCTGAAATCGTCATGGTTAACCCTCGGCTGCGATCCGGAATGCATTATCCAGATCGGCGATTAAATCTTCGTGATCTTCAATACCCACTGAGACGCGTAGCAGCGTCTCAGAAATGCCCGCCTGGGCGCGCGCTTCCGCTGACATGCCTGCGTGCGTCATGGTAGCGGTATGCGAGATCAAACTTTCGACGCCGCCCAGCGACTCGGCCAGCGTGAACAGCTCCAGCGCTTTCAGGAAGCGGCGCAGGCGCGCTTCGTCGCCGTCCAGCTCAAAACTTAGCATGGCGCCAAAACCGCGCTGTTGACGCACCGCATGTTCATGGCCCGCATTTTCCGGCAGCGAAGGATGGTAGAGTTTTTTCACCAGCGGCTGCTGCTTCAGATAATCAACAATCGCCAGCGCGTTGCGCTGTGCCGCAGCCATACGCGGCGCCAGGGTGCGCAGACCGCGCAGCAGCAGATAGCTGTCGAAGGCGGCGCCGGTGACGCCGATATTGTTCGCCCACCAGGCGAGATCGGTCGCCATCGCGGCCTCTTTCGCAATCACTGCGCCAGCCACTACGTCGGAGTGACCATTCAGGTATTTGGTGCAGGAGTGGATCACTAAATCGGCACCCAGCGCCAGCGGATTTTGCAACGCGGGGCTGAGGAAGGTGTTATCCACTACGCTGATGGCACCTGCCGCACGCGCCGCCTGGCAGATACCGGCAATATCCACCACGCGCAGCAGCGGGTTGCTCGGGCTTTCTACCAGCACCAGCTTCGGCTTTTCCGCCAGCGCCGCCTGTAACGCTGTGCTGTCGCCCTGATCGACGAACTTCACGCGATAGGCGCCGCGCTTGCTCAGGCTGTCAAACAGGCGATAGCTGCCGCCATAACAGTCGTGCGGCGCAACCAGCAAATCGCCCGGCTTCAGGAACACGGTGGTCACCAGATGAATCGCCGACATCCCGGTATTGGTCAATACCGCCCCGGCTCCTCCTTCCAGTTCGGCCAGCGCGCGCTGCACCACATCACGGGTTGGATTACCGCGACGGGAGTAGTCATGGGCGCGAGGCTGGTCAAAATCAAGGAAGTTATAGGTGCTGGAAAGATGAATCGGCGGGACAACGCAGCCATATTGCTCGTCATCATTCAAACCGCTGCGAACTGCGATGGTTGCCTGTTTACGCGTCATGGTGCTTACTGTTCCTGAAGATAAAAAAGAGAAGGGCACAGGATAGCACTCCCAATATAGACGTCAATACATCTGGACATCTAAATGTCTTTGCGTATAGATTGAGCAGAACCACAATACCCGCTAAAATTACGCCTCATCGCCTGTTGTTCAGCGCTCTTTTTGCGGCGCACAGACGCACAAAATCCGTCTTTTAAGCGGCCAGGCACAGAAAAATCGGGCATAATCAGCTGATTTCCCACACTTCACTGTTAAAAATTAAGGTAACTCATGGCTGAATGGAACGGCGAATATATCAGCCCTTATGCTGAGCACGGTAAGAAGAGCGAGCAGGTCAAGAAAATTACGGTATCAATCCCGTTGAAAGTCTTGAAGATTTTAACGGATGAGCGCACCCGTCGTCAGGTCAATAACCTGCGTCATGCGACCAACAGCGAGCTGCTGTGCGAAGCATTTTTGCATGCCTTTACCGGCCAACCTCTGCCGGATGATGTGGATCTGCGTAAAGAGCGCAGCGACGAAATCCCGGAAGAAGCGAAAAAGATCATGCGTGATATGGGCATCGATCCCGATAGCTGGGAATATTGATCGCCCGGAAACAAAAAACCCAGCCGAAGCTGGGTTTTTTCTTGCATCCGAATCGTAACGATTCGATCGCGAATAAACTTATTTTTTGCTGCCCGGCACGCTGAAACGCTTGTTGAAGCGGTCAACACGGCCACCGGTGGCAACTTCACGCTGCTTACCAGTGTAGAACGGGTGGCACTGACCGCAGACGTCCAGGTTCAGATCGTGACCCATAGTAGAACGGGTTTTGATCACGTTGCCACAGGTACAGGTCAGGGTCACTGCTTCGTATTTCGGGTGAATACCTTGTTTCATGGGAAACCTCAATAGAAGGCCGTGTCGCTCTCCGTGCCAGGCGAACCTGCACAGCACCACACGCGGTTAATAATATGGTGAACTTTGACGGGCAGTTACCCACCAAAGGCGGCATACTATACAGAAAATGAGCGGCTATTGCAAATTTCTGCTGAGATACCCGCCTGCGCTTTCAGCGTGTACACTACTTCTCCTTATCATTTAGCCGGATAGAGATCGCCATGCCCGTTGTTCAGGTTGCCCTGCCCGTTCCGCTTCCTCGCCTGTTTGACTATCTGCCCCCCTCCGGTGTGCAGCCGGTGATTGGCGGACGCGTGAGCGTGCCCTTTGGCAACCGCAGCATGATCGGCATCGTGGTCGGCCTGTGCGACAAAAGCGATCTGCCTGAAGCGCAGCTAAAACAGATTGCCGCCGTGCTGGATAGCGAGTCGCTTTTTCCCCCTTCGCTCTGGCGCATCCTGAACTGGGCGGCCGGTTACTATCACTCTCCGCTGGGCGAGGTGCTGCTGCATGCGCTGCCAGTGCTGCTGCGTCAGGGCAAACCGGCGCAGGACGCGCCGCTCTGGCGCTGGGTCATCACAGAACAGGGACAGGCAACCGCGCCCGAAAGCCTGAAACGCGCGCGCAAACAGCAGCAGGCGCTGGCGGCGTTGCGTCAGCAGCCGCTCTATCGCCATGAGGTAGCCGATCACGATCTGACCGATGCGACGCTACAGGCGCTGCGGGCCAAAGGACTGTGCGAGCTGCAAGAGCATCTGCCGCAAATGCAGGACTGGCGCGCAACCTTTGAAATAAAAGGCGAACGGCTGCGGCTGAATACCGATCAGGCGATGGCGGTCGGCGCTATCCGCAGCGAGGATGAGCAGTTCGCCGCCTGGCTGCTGGCGGGCATTACCGGCTCGGGTAAAACCGAGGTTTATCTCAGCGTGCTGGAAAATGTGCTGATGCGCGGCAAGCAGGCGCTGGTGCTGGTGCCGGAGATTGGCCTGACGCCACAAACCATCGCCCGCTTCCGCGAACGTTTTCAGGCGCCTGTCGATGTGCTGCACTCCGGCCTGAACGATAGCGAGCGCCTTGCCGTCTGGCTGCGCGCGCGTCAGGGAGAAACCGCGATAGTCATCGGCACCCGTTCCGCCCTTTTTACGCCGCTGGCGCGTCCGGGGGTGATCATTATCGATGAAGAGCATGACAGTTCTTATAAACAGCAGGAAGGATGGCGCTATCAAGCGCGCGACCTGGCGGTTTTTCGCGCCAGGGAGGAGAACATTCCCATTGTGATGGGTACCGCCACCCCCGCGCTGGAGACCCTGCACAACGTTCGCAGCGGCAAATATCGTCAGCTTGATTTGACCAAGCGCGCCGGTAACGCCAAACCGGCGCTGCAACAGCTGATCGATTTAAAAGGCGTGCAGCTGAAAGGCGGCCTGGCCCCGGCGCTGATCGGCAAAATGCGTCAGCACCTGCAGGCCAATAATCAGGTGCTGCTGTTTCTTAATCGCCGCGGTTACTCTCCGACGCTGCTGTGCCACGACTGCGGCTGGATTGCGGAGTGTCAGCGCTGCGAGCGTTACTACACGCTGCATCAGTATCAGCGTCAGCTGCGCTGCCATCACTGCGATAGCCAGCGTCCGGTGCCCAATCAGTGTCCACAGTGCGGCTCCACTCACTTGCTGCCGGTGGGAATCGGCACCGAACAGCTTGAAGAGCATCTCAGCACGCTGTTTCCGAATGTGCCGGTGTCGCGCATCGATCGTGACACTACCAGCCGCAAAGGGGCGCTGGAGCAGCACCTGGCCGACGTGCATCGTGGCGGCGCGCGTATCCTGGTGGGAACGCAGATGCTGGCGAAAGGCCACCATTTCCCGGATGTGACGCTGGTTGCGCTGCTGGACGTCGATGGCGCGCTGTTCTCCGCTGATTTCCGCGCGGCTGAACGCTTCGCTCAGCTCTATACTCAGGTAGCCGGTCGCGCCGGTCGCGCCGGAAAACAAGGCGAAGTGCTGCTGCAAACCCACCATCCGGAGCATCCGCTGTTACAGACTCTGCTGCATCAGGGCTACTTCGCCTTTGCGCAGCAAACCTTGCTGGAGCGTCAGACGGTATTTCTGCCGCCCTGGACCAGCCATGCGCTGTTCCGGGCGGAAGATATGGATAATCATCAGGCTGCGGAATTTTTACAGCAGCTACGCAATCTGCTGGAAGCCAGCCCGCTGAAAGATGCCCCGCTGTGGATCATGGGGCCAGTACCCGCGTTGCAGGCGAAGCGCAGCGGCCGCTGGCGCTGGCAGCTGTTGGTGCAGCATCCCTCGCGCAAGCGTTTGCAGCAACTACTCAAAAGTTCATTGCCCTTGGTCACCACACTTCCCGCCGCGCGCAAAGTAAAGTGGACGCTGGATATCGATCCCACTGAAAGCTAACAGGCTTTTGTTCTGCGAGCAGGATCGAAAAAAGTCGCACAAGTCACAATTTTTATGCAAATTAAGTAACAACCCGAGCAGGATATCGGTTAACAATATTGCCCGTTCACGCTGGCGTCAGGCATGAGGCCAGATTATTCCCTGACCAGGATCGCGCTATAGCGCGCCAGGAGTAAGCGTTGGAGCAGAATCAGCAATCATCCGCCGCGACCATGAAAGATGTGGCAGAGAAGGCTGGCGTCTCAACCGCCACCGTTTCGCGTGCGTTGATGAACCCGGAGAAGGTATCAGCCGCAACCCGTTATAAAGTCGAACAAGCAGTGATTGCCGTGGGCTACTCTCCTCAGGCCCTGTCGCGTAATGCGAAACGCGGCGATTCGCGCACCATTCTGGTTATCGTGCCGGATATCTGCGATCCCTTTTTCAGCGAAATCATTCGTGGCGTGGAAGTCACTGCCGCCGCCGAGGGGTATCTGGTGCTGATTGGTGACTGCGCGCATCAGAATCAGCAGGAAAAAACCTTTATGAATCTGATGCTGACGCGCCAGATTGACGGCATGGTGCTGCTGGGTTCACAGCTTCCCTTTGATGCCGGCGTCGAGGAGCAGCGCAACCTGCCGCCCATGGTGATGGCGAATGAGTTCGCGCCTGAAATGGAGCTGCCTACCGTTCATATTGATAACCTGACCGCCGCCTTCGAAGCCGTTAATCATCTGATTCAGCTCGGCCATCGCCGCATCGCCTGTATTGCCGGGCCGGAAGAGATGCCGCTGTGCCAGTATCGCCTGCAAGGCTATATTCAGGCGCTGCGGCGCAACGGCATTACGGTGGACCCCACCTGCATCGTACGCGGCGATTTCAGCTTTGAGGCGGGCGTCAATGCCCTGAAACAGCTGATGAGCCTGCCCCAGCCGCCGCGCGCGCTGTTCTGCCACAGCGATATCATGGCGCTGGGCGCCATGAGCCAGGCCAGAGCCATGGGCATGCGGATTCCGCAGGATCTCTCCATTGTCGGCTTTGATGATATCGAACTGTCGCGTTACTGCGATCCGCCGTTAACTACCGTGGCGCAGCCGCGCTATGCGATAGGTCGTGAAGCGATGCTGCTGTTGCTGGAGCAGCTACAGGGCAGACGGGTTAATAACGGCTCACGCCTGCTGGATTTCGAATTAAAAGTGCGCCACAGCACCACGTTTCCCCACAGGCGAGAGAAATAACCACGAATTCAAGGCATTTTCAGCAGATTCTGAATGCGAACTCCGCTGGTCAAACTTCCGGCCCTTAAGTAACATGACGGGCTCATTGCCGGGCGATCAGTAGCTGGATTCAACGTGCATTTGGCAGCATTTTTTGAAGGGTATCGGAACGAGAGTGGCACAAAAAGATTATGTAGGCCGCGGGCGTTCAACAGGGACGCGACGCAAAAAAAGTACTGGCCGTGGCAAAAAAAGCAAAGGTGGTTCGGGCACATCAAAGTTGATGATCGGGCTGGCGGTTGCCGTATTGGTCACCTTTGCCGGTGGTTTATGGTTCCTTGCGCATCATAAGAAAGATGAAGCGCAAGTTATTCCGAATCATAAAGCCAACGGCAATGGTCTGCCGCCGAAGCCGGAAGAGCGCTGGAAGTACATTAAAGAGCTGGAGAACCGCCAGATCACCGTGCCGTCGCCGACTGAACCTTCTGCCGGCGGCGAAGTGCAGTCGCAAACCCAGCTGACCGATGAACAGCGCCAACTGCTGGAACAGATGCAGGCCGATATGCGCCAGCAGCCCACCCAGCTGAACGAAGTGCCGTGGAACGAGCAAACGCCAGCCCAGCGTCAGCAAACCCTGCAGCATCAACAGCAGTTGCAGCAGCAGAGCCGCTTACAACAGCAGGCTCGTCAACAGGCGCAGCAGCAAGCGCTTCAGCAGCAGCAGGCCCGTCAGCAGGCGCAGCAACAAGCTATTCAGCAGCAGCAGGCCCGACAGCAGACGCAGCAGCAAGCTGCCGCGCAGCCCGCCCGTCAGCCGCAGCCTGCCCCGATTACGCGAGAACCCGCGCGCCCGGCCGCACCGGCGCCAGTTAAGCAGGCGGAGACGGCTAAGGCGAAACCCGCGGAAAAAGTGACCTCTTCACAGCGCTGGATGGTGCAGTGTGGTTCGTTCAAAGGAACCGATCAGGCGGAGTCAGTGCGCGCAGCGCTGGCGTTTGAAGGTTTTGAAAGCCGCATCACCACCGGCGGCGGCTGGAACCGCGTGGTTATCGGCCCTTACAAAGACCGCAGCAGCGCGGAAAGCACCCTTAAGCGTCTGCGTAGCTCCGGCCACTCAAACTGTATTCCGCTCGCCCTCGGGGGTTGAAACCCATCAATCCCGCCCCATATCAGGTTGCATGACGCTCCACGCCCCGTGCGTGGAGCCTTTTTTCCACTGCAACAAGGGGTCTGCCCGTGACAACAATAGTAAGCGTACGACGCAACGGCCAGGTAGTGATTGGCGGTGATGGCCAGGCGACTCTCGGCAATACCGTCATGAAAGGCAACGTAAAAAAAGTGCGTCGTCTTTACAACGACAAAGTAATTGCCGGTTTCGCTGGCGGCACCGCAGATGCTTTTACGCTGTTTGAACTCTTCGAACGCAAACTGGAAATGCACCAGGGTCATCTGGTGAAAGCCGCCGTCGAGCTGGCGAAAGACTGGCGTACCGATCGTATGCTGCGCCGTCTGGAAGCGCTGCTGGCCGTGGCCGACGAATCCGCCTCGCTGATTATCAGCGGCAACGGTGATGTGATTCAGCCGGAAAACGATCTGATTGCCATTGGTTCTGGTGGGCCCTTCGCTCAGGCCGCTGCCCGCGCTCTGCTGGAAAATACCGAGATGGGCGCGCGCGACATTGTTGAGAAGGCGCTGGATATCGCGGGTGATATCTGCATCTACACCAACCATAATATCAATATCGAAGAATTACCCTCCACCAGGGCATAAGGATTCTGAACATGTCTGAGATGACTCCACGCGAAATCGTCAGTGAACTGAACCGCTTTATCATTGGCCAGGATGGTGCCAAACGTGCGGTGGCGATCGCCCTGCGTAACCGCTGGCGCCGTATGCAGCTGGATGAAGAGCTGCGCCATGAAGTGACGCCCAAAAACATCCTGATGATCGGCCCGACCGGCGTCGGTAAAACCGAAATCGCCCGCCGTCTGGCGAAACTGGCGAACGCGCCTTTCATCAAAGTCGAAGCGACCAAATTCACCGAAGTGGGCTATGTCGGTAAAGAAGTGGATTCCATTATCCGCGATCTTACCGATGCGGCGGTGAAAATGGTACGCATGCAGTCGATCGAGAAAAACAAATTTCGCGCCGAAGAGATGGCGGAAGAGCGCATCCTTGATGTGCTGATCCCGCCGGCGAAGAATAACTGGGGCCAGCCGGAGCAGAACGTCGAGCCGTCGGCGGCGCGTCAGAGCTTCCGCAAAAAGCTGCGCGAAGGCCAGCTGGATGACAAAGAGATTGAGATCAATCTCGCTGCCGCGCCAATGGGCGTGGAGATCATGGCGCCTCCGGGCATGGAAGAGATGACCAGCCAGCTGCAGTCGATGTTCCAGAACCTCGGCGGCCAGAAGCAGAAACCGCGTAAACTGAAGATCAAAGAAGCGATGAAGCTGCTGATCGAAGAGGAAGCGGCCAAGCTGATCAATCCGGAAGAGCTGAAGCAGGAAGCTATCGATGCGGTTGAACAGCACGGTATCGTGTTTATCGATGAGATCGACAAAATCTGTAAGCGCGGCGGCCAGTCCTCCGGCCCGGACGTTTCTCGTGAAGGCGTGCAGCGCGACCTGCTGCCGCTGGTGGAAGGCTGTACGGTCTCGACCAAGCACGGCATGGTGAAAACCGATCACATTCTGTTTATCGCTTCCGGCGCCTTCCAGGTCGCCAGCCCGGCCGATCTGATCCCGGAACTGCAGGGCCGTCTGCCGATTCGTGTTGAGCTGCAGGCGCTGACGGTCAACGATTTTGAACGCATTCTCATCGAGCCGAACGCCTCTGTGACCGTGCAGTACAAAGCCCTGATGGGAACCGAAGGGGTAAACATCGACTTTACCGATGACGCTATTCGTCGTATTGCGGAAGCGGCCTGGCAGGTGAACGAGACCACGGAAAATATCGGTGCGCGTCGTCTGCATACCGTGCTGGAACGCCTGATGGAGGATATCTCCTATGACGCCAGCGATCGCAACGGCGATTCTGTCACCATCGACGCCGCCTACGTAAGCCAGCACCTGGATGAGCTGGTGGCGGATGAAGATCTCAGCCGCTTCATTCTGTAATGCGAGCCTGACGTTAAAAAGCCCAGCCTGCCGGTTGGGCTTTTTTTATGTTCGCGAAACGCAACAGGCTGCGAATGCGCGTTTTCGAACTTTTCTTATTTTCGCGCGGCTGAGCGTTATCCGTTACGGGTTTAAGAATCACGGGATGTCACTGACGTATCGTGCTTTTATCCCCTGATGATTTTGCCAACAATCCGCAGAAAGCGATATACTTACCGCTCCTGTGGCAAACAGACGAAACCCCTATGAAATACGATACCTCTGAACTCTGCGACATCTACCATGAAGAAGTGAATGTTGTTGAACCGCTTTTTTCAAACTTTGGTGGTCGCACCTCATTTGGTGGTCAGATTACCACAGTGAAATGTTTTGAAGACAACGGGCTGCTTTACGATCTGCTGGAAGAGAACGGGCGTGGTCGTGTGCTGCTGGTTGACGGCGGCGGCTCGGTGCGGCGTGCGCTGGTGGATGCGCAGCTGGCGCGTCTGGCGGAGCAAAACGAGTGGGAAGGTATTGTGGTCTACGGCTCGGTGCGTCAGGTAGATGAGCTGGAAGAGCTGGAAATTGGCATTCAGGCCATTGCCGCCATTCCGGCTGGCGCCGCAGGCGAAGGCATTGGCGAAAGCGACGTGCGCGTTAACTTCGGCGGCGTCACCTTTTTCTCAGGCGATCACCTGTATGCCGATAACACCGGCATGATCCTTTCTGAAGACCCGCTCGATTTAGAATAAAGCCGCAGAAAAGCAAACGGGTGCCAGCGCACCCGTTTTTGCCTGAGTCAGAGGATTACACCTCTTCCATTTTTCCCAGCAGTGCTCGCAGGCGCTCCTGCCACACATGCTGCTCTTCTTTCAGCTGCTGGTTTTCGCGCACCAGCGATTCCTGGTTTCCCGCAGACTGCTGCGCTTCGTTTTTCAGGTTATTGTTCTGCTCTTTCAGCTCTTCGATTTCCATCTGTAACAGCGTGATGGTATCAATCGCCTGCTGTACTTTTGCTTCCAGTTTCTCGAATACTTCAAATGACATCTTTCTGACCTCTCCTAAATCCCGCAAGGCGTTGATGATGCCAGCCCCAGCTCAGGGCGTTCCGTCAATTCTGCGGCCAGCAACGTTTTCCCGATTGTATGTAGCCTCTTCCCGCAAGTCCAGCAGCGCAGGACCTGTACGCGTAGACTGTAACACTTTTCAGCCTGGGTCTGAAAAATCTGCGCGTCATTAGCGGCATAACTCTTCCGCTCAGCAGCAATAAGCATTTTCCGGACGTAATGATGTTTTAAGAAACCAAAAAGACGCGAAAACGCGCATTTTTTTGACACAGCACACAGAATTTGATTTCGCTATTTCTCGTTTATGTTCGTTAACGATAAATTTACAGCAGCCCTACAATAAGGCTGGGTGACTCATGGAATGAGAACAAAAACTGAAAAAATTTAACCTCGCTTCGGGAATACCATTATGAGTCAGACAACAAGCACGATTAAAGGTCAGTGCATTGCCGAATTTATTGGCACCGGGTTAATTATCTTTTTTGGCGCGGGCTGTGTCGCCGCGCTGAAACTGGCCGGCGCCAGCTTCGGGCAGTGGGAAATTTGCATCATCTGGGGTCTAGCGGTATCCATGGCGATCTATATGACGGCTGGCGTCTCGGGCGCGCATCTCAATCCCGCCGTGACCGTAGCGCTTTGCCTGTTCGCCAACTTTGATGGCCGAAAAGTGTTGCCCTATATCATTGCGCAGGTTGCTGGCGCTTTCTGTGCCGCTGCGCTGGTTTACGGCCTCTACTACAACCTGTTCCTTGATTACGAACAGAGTCACCAGATGGTACGCGGTAGCATAGAAAGCCTCGATCTCGCCGGAATCTTCTCAACCTATCCGAACCCGCATATCAGCGTGGGCCAGGCGTTTCTGGTTGAGATGGTGATTACCGCCGTGTTGATGGGCGTGATCATGGCGCTGACCGACGACGGCAACGGCATCCCGCGCGGCCCGCTGGCTCCGCTGCTGATCGGCCTGCTGGTGGCGATTATCGGCGGTGCGATGGGTCCGCTTACCGGCTTCGCCCTGAACCCGGCGCGTGATTTCGGACCGAAGATCTTCGCCTGGCTGGCAGGCTGGGGTAATGTGGCCTTTACCGGTGGTCGGGACATTCCTTACTTCCTCGTGCCGATTTTTGGCCCGCTGGTGGGTGCTTGCCTGGGTGCCTTTGGCTATCGCGCCCTGATTGGGCGTCACCTGCCGGTGAACCTGCAGACGGTAGCCAGTGAAAAAACAGAAAAACCGGTCGCGCGAGCTGAACAGCGTAAAGCGTAAGCCTTCTCCTTTCATCATCAGGAATGCATTATGACTACTACCGATAAAAAATATATTGTCGCGCTCGATCAGGGCACAACCAGCTCCCGTGCCGTTGTGCTGGACCACGATGCCAATATCGTGGCGGTTTCCCAGCGTGAATTTACCCAGATCTATCCCAAGGCTGGCTGGGTTGAGCACGACCCGATGGATATCTGGGCGTCGCAAAGCTCAACGCTGGTAGAGGTGCTGGCTCATGCCGATATCCGCTCAGACCAGATTGCCGCCATCGGCATTACCAACCAGCGTGAAACCGCTATCGTCTGGGATAAAGAGACCGGCAAGCCGATCTATAACGCTATCGTCTGGCAGGATCCGCGTACCGCCGACTACTGTGCCAAACTCAAGAAAGAGGGGCTGGAAGAGTATATTCAGCACACCACCGGCCTGGTGATTAACCCTTACTTCTCCGGCACCAAGGTGAAGTGGATCCTTGACCATGTCGAGGGCGCACGTGAGCGTGCGCGCCGCGGCGAACTGCTGTTCGGCACGGTCGATACCTGGCTGGTATGGAAAATGACCCAGGGCCGCGTGCATATCACCGATTACACCAACGCCTCGCGCACCATGATGTTCAACATCCACAAGCTGGAATGGGATCAGCGCATGCTGGATATCCTTGATATCCCGCGCGAAATGCTGCCGGAAGTGAAATCCTCTTCGGAAGTGTATGGTCAGACCAACATCGGCGGTAAAGGCGGCACGCGTATTCCTATCGCCGGTATTGCCGGGGATCAGCAGGCGGCGCTCTACGGCCAGCTCTGCGTCCAGCCGGGCATGGCGAAAAATACCTACGGCACCGGCTGCTTTATGCTGATGAACACCGGCACCGAAGCGGTGACGTCGACTCATGGCCTGCTGACCACCATCGCCTGCGGACCGCGCGGCGAAGTGAACTATGCGCTGGAAGGCGCGGTGTTTATCGGCGGCGCATCCATTCAGTGGCTGCGTGATGAGATGAAGCTGATCAGTGATTCTACCGACTCCGAATATTTCGCGCTGAAAGTGAAAGATACCAACGGCGTTTACATGGTGCCTGCGTTCACCGGCCTTGGCGCGCCCTACTGGGATCCCTATGCGCGCGGCGCGATTTTCGGCCTGACACGCGGCGCTAACGCCAACCACATTATTCGCGCCACGCTGGAATCGATCGCTTACCAGACGCGCGACGTGCTGGAAGCGATGCAGAACGATGCCAATACGCGCCTGCAATCGCTGCGCGTGGATGGCGGCGCCGTTGCCAATAACTTCCTGATGCAGTTCCAGTCTGACATTCTTGGCACGCGCGTTGAGCGTCCGGAAGTGCGTGAAGTCACGGCGTTGGGTTCCGCCTATCTGGCCGGTCTGGCGGTGGGCTTCTGGCAAGATCTCGAAGAGGTACGCGCCAAATCAGTGATTGAACGTGAATTCCGTCCGAGCATCGAAACCACCGAACGTAACTACCGTTACGCCGGCTGGAAAAAAGCGGTCGCCCGCGCCCAGTCGTGGGAAGATCACGAAGAGTAATGCCACTCACCCGCGGCAGCGTTGTCGCGGGTGCTTTCCCCTGCCTTTTTCCCTCTGTGTTACACTGCCTGCCTGTTTTTTGTCAGGTGCATGCCATGAAACGAGAACTTGCCATAGAATTTTCCCGCGTAACCGAAGCCGCCGCGCTGGCGGGCTATAACTGGCTGGGCCGCGGTGATAAAAATGCCGCTGACGGCGCCGCCGTCAACGCCATGCGAATCATGCTGGACAACGTCGATATCGACGGCCAGATCGTGATTGGCGAAGGAGAGATCGACGAAGCGCCGATGCTCTACATTGGTGAAAAGGTCGGCACCGGCAACGGCGACGCCGTTGATATCGCGGTCGATCCCATCGAAGGAACCCGGATGACCGCCATGGGCCAGGCAAACGCGCTGGCGGTGCTCGCCGTGGGCGACAAAGGCAGCTTTCTGCATGCGCCGGACATGTATATGGAAAAGCTGATTGTCGGCCCGGGCGCCAGAGGCCATATCGATCTCGCGCTGCCGCTGGAGGATAACCTGCGCAACGTGGCGGCCGCGCTGAACAAACCGCTGTCGCAGCTTACCGTGACCATTCTGGCGAAACCGCGTCATGATGCGGTCATCGCGCAGCTGCAACAGCTTGGCGTGCGCGTGTTTGCCGTGCCGGATGGCGACGTGGCCGCATCGATTCTTACCTGTATGCCGGACAGCGAAGTCGACGTGCTGTATGGCATCGGCGGCGCGCCGGAAGGCGTGGTGTCAGCGGCGGTGATCCGCGCGCTGGACGGCGATATGCAGGGACGTTTGCTGGCGCGCCATGACGTCAAAGGTGACAGCGAAGATAATCGCCGCATTGGCGAGCAGGAATTAGCGCGCTGTGCGCAGATGGGCATCGAGGCCAATCGCGTGCTGACGCTGGCGGAAATGGCGCGTAACGACAATGTGATATTCGCCGCTACCGGCATCACCAGCGGCGACTTGCTGAAAGGCATTACACGCCAGGGCAATATCGCCACCAGTGAAACCCTGCTGATTCGCGGCAAATCGCGCACCATTCGCCGCATTCAGTCAGTTCACTATCTCGATCGCAAGGATGCGAAGCTGCATCCGTTTATCCTGTAACCCTCTGGCTGCCGCTTTCCGGACGACGTGAGAGCGGCCACCAGCAAAGCAGCATACACAGCGCGGTAAAGAACATCAGCATGCCGAGACTGAACTGGCCATGCTGTGGCAGCAGCGCGGAGAGCCAGGCGACCAGACCGGAGCCCAGGTTTTGCAGCCCGCCAATCAGCGCACCGGCGCTGCCAGCCAGCCAGGCGTAGGGCTCCATCGCGCCGGAAGTCGCCAGCGGAAACAGCATGCCCGCCCCGAAGAAGAACAGCGCGGCCGGTACCAGCAGCGTCCAAATGTTCATCACGCCGAACCAGGCCGGGATCCACATCATCACCCCGGCCAGCAGGCAGCTGTTGACGCCATACCACATCAGGCTGTGCCAGGATTTGTACTCACGCCCGGCAAACCAGGCGCCAAAAAATGCCGCCGGAATCGGCAAAATAAACAGAATGCTCACCGTGAGCGCATCCAGACCGAGCACGCCGCCCAGCAGCACGCCGCAGCTCGCTTCAAATACCGCAATGCCCGCCAGCGCGCCAATCAGCAGCAGCAGATAACGGACAAAGTTGCCGTCGCTAAGCAGCGTGGCGTAGCGGGATAATAACGGCTTCACCTCGGCCGCCTGCGGTCGGGTTTCCGGCAGCCCGCGCACGATCGCCAGGGTAACCGCCAGACAGAGCAGCAGCAGAAAGGCGAAACAGGCGTGCCAGCCGAACAGGTGCGTCAGCAGCGCGCCGATGACCGGCGCCAGCAGCGGGCTGACCAGAATGCCCATATTCAGCAAGCTGTTAGCCCGACGCAGCGCAGCGCCGTGATAAAGATCGCGCGGCATGGTGCGCGCCATCACGCCCGCCACGCCGGTGCCCAGTCCCTGAATCGCACTCGCCAGAACCAGCAGATCGATAGTGGACGCGAACAGCGCCATCAACGCGCCCAGGCTGAAAATCGCCATACCGGCGAGGATCACCGGACGGCGACCCACGCTGTCTGACAGCGGACCGTAAACCAGCTGTGAGCCGCCGTAGGTCATCAAATAAGCCGCCATCACACGCTGCATCACGCCATCGCGCACGTTGAAAGCTTCCGCCATGCTGGCCATCGCCGGGACGTAAATGGTTTGCGCCATCTGCCCCACCGCTACCAGCACAATCAGCATTACCAGCAGATGCCGGTTTTCCAGTTTCTTTATCATCGATTATCGGAACGTCTTTCTGTAAAGAGAGAAAAAGGCAGCAGCAAAAAGGGCTGCCGCACGGTAACGGCGCAAAAAATATCAGGAATAGATAACAAAGCGAGAGGCAGCGGCAAAGCAGCACGCAATTTGACGTCAAGATTTTGCGCCAGGCTTGTAAAGGCAGCGCTACAGGCCCAGGCTTGATGAAGAGAGTTTGTCGATTAGAGCCTTTACCCGGCGCAGCGCTGGAAAAAGCGCGCGGCTATGACGAAGATAGCAACAAGCCTGAAAAAACAGCAATGGAGGAGAACGGCATGGCAGAGTGGGTCAATGCGCAAGTGAAAGAAGTTAAAAACTGGACCGATGCCCTGTTCAGCCTTCGGGTACAGGCGCCGATTGAACCTTTTACCGCAGGCCAGTTCGCCAAGCTGGCGCTGGAGATCGATGGCGAGCGCGTGCAGCGCGCCTACTCTTACGTGAATGCGCCACATGATGAGAATCTTGAGTTTTATCTGGTCACCGTGCCGGAAGGCAAGCTCAGCCCGCATCTGATGGCGCTACGTCCCGGCGATCAGGTGATGGTGACCAAAGAAGCGTCCGGTTTTTTTGTGCTGGACGAAGTGCCCGACTGCAAGACCCTGTGGATGCTGGCCACCGGCACTGCTATCGGACCCTATCTCTCTATTCTGCAACAGGGCGAAGGATTGGATCGCTTCGAAAATATCGTGCTGGTGCACGCCGCGCGCTACGCGGCCGATCTCAGCTACCTGCCGCTGATGCAGCAGCTCCAGCAAATCTATAACGGTAAGCTGCATATCCAGACGGTGGTCAGCCGCGAAGAGATTGCCGGTTCGCTGACCGGACGCATCCCCGCCCTGATTGCAAGCGGCGAGCTGGAGCGCGCGGTGGGCTTAACCCTGGATGCCGACAGCAGCCACATTATGCTGTGCGGTAACCCGCAGATGGTGCGTGATACCCAGCAGCTGCTGAAAGAGACGCGCGAGATGCGTAAACATCTGAAACGTAAGCCAGGACATATCACCAGCGAACATTACTGGTAAGTTATCATCGGGTAGCGCGCCCTGTGCTTTGCCGTAACGTCATGTTATTCACCCGCAGAAGAAAAAATTACCCGCTGTGGTTTTGACTTTAGCGGGTAAATACCGTTCTAATTTGGCGTTATGTTTACTGGTTAGAGCCGATGAAATGAAGAATTTGCCAGGCGCGTTGATCCTGAGCCTTGCGCTGTGTGCACCGGCGCTGGCTGTCGACCCGCAGCCGCAGGATCGCGCCGACCCTATGCCTGCCGCCCCTTATCTGCTGGCGGGTGCCCCAACCTTTGATATGACCATTGGTCAGTTTCGCGAGAAATATAACGCCGCCTATCCCGAGCTGCCTCTGCTGGAATATCGTGCCATTGATAACCGCGACGCCAGAAGCAATCTGACGCGCGCCGCCAGTAAAATCAATGAAACACTCTATGCCTCTACCGCGCTCGAGCAGGGTACCGGCAAAATCAAAACGTTGCAGATCACCTGGCTGCCGCTGCCTGGTCCGGACCAGGCGGCATCACAGGCGCGGGCAATGGCCTATATGACCGCGCTGCTGCGCTTCTTTTCCCCTGGCCTGTCGCCTGAAAAGGGACGTGAAAAACTCGATGAGTTGCTGAACGCTGGCAAAGGATCGCGCTACTTTACCCAAACGGAAGGCGCGCTGCGTTTTGTGGTGGCGGACAACGGCGAGAAAGGTCTGACCTTCGCCGTTGAACCGCTTAAGCTGACGCTGGAAGTGCCTTGATCCCAACGGCAAAAATGACGA
Organism: Pantoea osteomyelitidis; assembly: GCF_044342975.1. Lineage (NCBI taxonomy): Bacteria > Pseudomonadati > Pseudomonadota > Gammaproteobacteria > Enterobacterales > Erwiniaceae > Pantoea > Pantoea osteomyelitidis. Next base: position 95,411 of record NZ_JBGFSN010000001.1, on the reverse strand, counting down.
AAAGCAAAGCTATCGATACATTTGATCTCTATACTGTCTGGCAGACAACCCTGCCTGTCGACAGGGCTATTTAACGAATCGCGTACGCGGAGGATATGATGCGACATCCATTAGTTATGGGTAACTGGAAGCTGAATGGCAACAAGCATATGACGGGCGAACTGATCGACGGTTTGCGCAAAGAGTTGTCCGGTGTGGATGGCTGCGGCGTGGCGATTGCGCCGCCGGTGATGTACCTCGATCAGGCGAAGCATGCTATTTCCGGAAGCCATATCGCTCTGGGCGCGCAGAACGTGGACGTTAATCTCTCCGGCGCCTTTACCGGTGAAGTTTCTGCCGAGATGCTGAAAGATATCGGCGCGAAATACATCATCATCGGTCACTCCGAGCGTCGTACTTATCATAAAGAGAGCGATGAATTTATCGCGAAGAAATTCGCCGTGCTGAAGGCGGCGGGCCTGGTGCCGGTGCTCTGCATTGGTGAAACCGAAGCGGAAAACGAAGCGGGCAAAACTCAAGAAGTCTGCGCGCGTCAGATCGATGCGGTGCTGGAAAGCCAGGGCGCAGAAGCGTTTAAAGATGTGGTTATCGCCTATGAGCCGGTATGGGCTATCGGCACCGGCAAATCCGCTACCCCAGCGCAGGCGCAGGCGGTACACAAGTTCATTCGCGATCACATCGCGAAGAAAGATGCCGCCATCGCTGAGCAGGTTATCATTCAGTACGGCGGTTCGGTCAACGACAAGAATGCGGCCGAACTCTTCACCCAGCCCGATATCGACGGCGCGCTGGTTGGCGGTGCCTCGCTGAAGGCTGATGCTTTTGCAGTGATCGTGAAAGCCGCAGCGGCAGCGAAAAAAGCCTGAATGTTTTAACGCAAACAGGGCGGCCAGCGTGCCGCCTTTTTTTATGTCGCTATAAAATCTTGCAGCTGTGATCCTGCAGTTCTTCAGCCGAACCCCGGTTTAATTTCAGCCAGTTGCGTTCAATCGCCATCAGCACCAGTCGTCCGTCCGGCAGCGCGGCCAGCGCCAGGCCATATTTTCCCATCTCATTACGGGCAACCGGCACTTCTGTCGCCAGGCGAATAAACGCGCTTTGCTGCGCCAGTTCGGCAGGGGTTAAGGCGCGCATCAGGTAGCGGTGATGCTGCAAATTTTCGGCTCGCCAGTGATTATCCATTGACGACGCAAGGCTGTTCAACTGTTGACGCACTTCCGGCAGCAGACAGGAGATATGAATATGAAGCTGGTTTTGCGTTCGGCCATATTCAGAATTGATCGCCAGCGACAGCGCGCTGTCAGCAACGGGCGCGCCGCGCTTTTGCGCAAGAAGCGTGCGCTCACGCCAGGCGGCGGCAAACAGGTTGGGCGTGGCGGGATTGAGCACCGCCGGGCTTTCAATGCCGGTGATTTTCGCGATTGGCATTAACAGGTATTGCAGGGGTCCGTTCAGATCTTTTAGCGTGACATAACCCTGAGCAAAATCGACCTTCTGACAGGGCGCAGGCGTGCCCTTTTGCTGCATATGTGGGACACATTTTTCACTGATGATTTGCCACAGGGCGTCGGAGTTTCTACGAAAGTGCGCAGCAGCGATAATCAGACCAACAATCACTGCCGCCAGCAGCACGGCAATCAGGCTCAGGGTACGACCTCTTCCCTGCATGGCTCGCATCCTCTGTTTATCAGATGCCTGAATCCTCGCCTGGCTGCTGATGAAAGTCACACGTTAATCGTGCCGTCGCCGCGTTCAAACAAAAACGGCCAGCGTGACAGGCAGGCTGGCCGTTAATGGAGTTTGACGCTGTTATTCCGGCTTCATCACCTGATCGTAGGTGCCGCCATCGGCAAAATGCGTTTTCTGCGCCTGGGTCCAGCCGCCAAACTTATCATCAATGGTAAACAGCTTAACCGGCGCAAAGGTGCTGGCAAATTTCTTCGCCACTTCGGCATCACGCGGACGGTAGAAATTTTGCGCCGCGATGGTTTGTCCTTCCGGCGAGTAGAGGTACTTCAGATACTCTTCCGCCACTTTGCGCGTGTCGCGCTCATCCACCACTTTGTCCACCAGCGATACGGTGGGTTCGGCAAGAATCGATTCGCTCGGCGTCACGATGTCGAACTTATCTTTACCCAGCTTGTTCACCGCCAGGTAAGCTTCGTTTTCCCAGGCGATCAGCACGTCGCCGATGCCGCGCTCGACGAAAGTATTCGTCGCGCCGCGCGCGCCGGAATCCTGTACCTCAACGTTTTTGAACAGCGCTCTGACAAACGTCAGCGCTTTCGCCTGGTCGCCATTGTTTTGATCCAGGGCATAACCCCAGGCTGCCAGATAGTTCCAGCGCGCGCCGCCAGACGTTTTCGGGTTCGGCGTAATCACCGCAACGCCAGGCTTGATCAGATCGTTCCAGTCGTGAATGTTTTTCGGGTTGCCTTTACGCACCAGGAAAACAATGGTGGAGGTATAGGGCGCAGAGTTATCCGGCAGACGCTTCAGCCAGTTTTTATCGATACGGCCACGTTCGGCGATAGCATCGACATCAGACTGTAACGCCAGCGTCACCACATCGGCGCGAATGCCGTTAATCACCGAAGTTGCCTGCTTGCCTGAACCGCCATGGGATTGACGAATCACCACATTGTCACCGGTTTCCTGCTTATAGTGCGCGCTGAACGCTTTGTTGTACTGTTCGTAGAGTTCACGCGTAGGGTCATAAGAGACATTCAGCAGCTGCACATCTTTTGCCAGCACGCTGGTTGAAGCCAGTAACAGGGTGAAACCAATACTCCACTTGTTCATTGCTCGCTCTCCCGAATTCGTTATGAAAGCAGCGTGACATAAAGTTATCTAAGGATTAAAGAATTAAAAATAAACCAATATAACTTACGGGAATAAAGAGGCGGGATAAGCGGCGCGAGGAAGCTCGCGCCGGAGAAGAAATATCAGTAGAGCTTTTTCGCTGTTTCCAGCCAGTCGCGTTTGAAGGGACGCTTCATGTTTTCGATGGCATCAATGATGTCGTGATGAACCATCTTCTCATTCTGGATGCCGACGCAGCGACCGCCATAGCCCTGCAGCAGCAGCTCAATAGCATAGTCGCCCATACGCGACGCCAGAATACGGTCATAGGCGCAGGGCGCGCCGCCACGCTGAATATGGCCCAGCACGGTGGAGCGAGTCTCGCGTTTGGTTTCCGCTTCGATATAGCGCGCCAGCTCATCGATATCGCAGATGTGCTCCGTGATCGCCACGATGGCGTGTTTTTTCCCTTTCGCAATGCCCGCTTTAATTTCTGATACCAGCTCTTCACGCGTATAAGGGAATTCCGGCAGTACGATAAATTCACAGCCCCCGGCGATTGCCGCGGCCAGAGTCAAATCGCCGCAGTAACGTCCCATCACCTCAACAATCGAGATGCGCTGGTGGGATGAAGAGGTATCACGCAGACGGTCAATCGCTTCTACCACGGTTTCCAGCGCGGTGAAATAGCCGATGGTGTAATCCGTACCCGCTACGTCGTTATCAATGGTGCCAGGTAAGCCGATGCACGGAAACCCCATCTCCGTCAGGCGTTTGGCGCCCATATAGGAACCGTCGCCGCCGATCACTACCAGCGCATCAATGCCGCGCTTTTTCATATTCTCAATCGCAACCTGGCGAACTTCTTCGTTGCGGAAATCGGGAAAGCGTGCAGAGCCGAGAAAGGTGCCGCCACGGTTAATCATGTCAGAGACGCTGTAGCGATCGAGGTTGATCATGCGGTCTTCGTACAGGCCCAGATAGCCGTCATAGATACCAAAAACTTCCAGTCCTTCACTCAGTGCAGAGCGCACAACTCCGCGGATGGCTGCGTTCATGCCCGGGGCGTCGCCGCCGCTGGTCAGTACACCGATTTTTTTGATCATGACAACCTCTGGATTGTTCAAACTATGGGTTAATCCTGCCTGTCGAACATCGCCTGAACCCGATTTGCGAAACGTACGACATAAGATGGCAGATAGTATATCAAAGCACCGCTGCTGAATTGATTCAGGTCAGACAAGTTTTCACTAATTTTTTTACTAACGTTATCGCTGAGTCACTTTTCCCTCACAGCTGACCGCATTATCAGTATCAAACTGAAGAAAATGTTGACGTTCCGCTTCTACTACAGAGCAGGGATCCTGATGAATAATGACATCGGAACCGGGAAATCTTTGCCGCAGCGCCTGCTCAACATCATCGGCTACCTGATGGGCCTGAACCAGAGGCAGTTGATCGTCCAGTTCCAGATGCAGCTGAATAAACTTTGTCGGGCCGGACTGCCGGGTGCGTAAATCGTGCCAACCCTGAACGCCTGGCCAGTTGTCCACTATCGCCATAATGCTCTGCCGCTCCTGTTCCGGCAGAGCGCGATCCAACAGCGACTGTACCGCTTCGTATCCCATACGCAACGCGTTATAAAGAATGAATACGCCGATACCAAGCGCGAAGAGCGCGTCCGCGCGTGGGAAGCCATAACCGCTCAGAAACAGTGCAATCAGGATCGCGCCGTTCATAAACACATCTGACTGATAATGCAGCATATCCGCGCGGATCGCCTGGCTGCGGGTTTTACGTACCACCCAACGCTGGAAGGTTACCAGAACCAGAGTCGTAAACAGAGCGACGAGGGTAACCACAATACCGACCAGGGGCGCACGCAGCACGTTGGGCGTTGCCAGATGCTGAAAGCCGGTGAGGAACAGGAACAGCGCTGAGCCGGAAATAAACATGCTCTGCGCCAGCGCAGCGAGGGATTCCGCTTTGCCATGGCCGAAAGTGTGATCGGCGTCGGCAGGCTGCAGAGAATAACGCACTACCAGCAGATTGGTCAGGGAGGCGGCAATATCCACCAGCGAATCCACCAGCGCGGCCAGCAGGCTGACGGAGCCGGTATACCACCAGGCGAAAATTTTCACCAGCAGCAACAGTAAGGCCAGAATAGTCGCAGCCAGGGCCGCACGATTAACCAGTCTGGCATAAGATGGGGGCATGCCACGCTCCGTTAAAGAGACGCGACACAGAGCCTCAGGCTCCTGCATCGCAATGAAATAATGACTAAAGCTTATCACCTTCATTGCAGGTGCTTTAACAAAAAATTAACCCCGGCCTCAGCATAAGAGGTCGGGGTTATTTTCTTCTTTATGAAAGAAGGATCAAACTCAGAGATGAGGTTCGGCCAGATTAAGATGAACTGCGACCGCCGCCATGGCTGTTCTGTCCACCTTTTTTGCCCGCTTCAGAAGCTTTCTCACGGTCATTTTTGAAATTACCGCCGCTGTGCTGTCCGCCTTTTTTACCTGCTTCAGAAGCTTTCTGAGGATTTTCAGCGAAATTACCTGAACCACCACGATGTTCTGCCATAACTTACTCCGTTTAGTTTACTCATACTGGATTACATGATGTGGTTAATAAACCTTTTGTTCCCGGGATTGTTCGCCTTCCTTGCTGCGACACTTCTAATTGTAGAGAGGAAAAAGAATCTTTCCAGTTTTAGTACCAAAATAGAATAATTATTTAAGATACTGATTATAATAGTATTTATATTTAATAATCATATTCATGAAAACTATGAAACAAATAAACATAAATACGCGCTTCGCTTTTTTTATTTTTTTAACATCTGACCGCAACAGCCCCTGAAAAATAACAACCGGGAAAATAATCAATTATTTAACGTCTTAAACAAAACGGAGCGGTAATAAGCGTAGTAACATAAAGCAATAAGAATACGCCTCTGAAATAAATTTATTCTTTTAAGCGGAGTTCGCAGCGTTAACTCCCGGGACAGGAAAAAAGTCAGGCTGGCGAAAGCGAATAAAGCCGCTTAGCGCGGCTTTATTTTATCCTTTTGATTTTGTGGGATCATCTTTGCGCTGATAAGTGCGTTCTTCCTGAATAACGCCCTCTTCCGTATGGATCTTTACCGAGCCAACCTTATCGCTCATATACTCCCTCATCTGAACCATAATTTCGGCTTTGGTATCAGCTGTCCTGAGCGCGCGATCGCTGCCCTCTTTTTGAAACGCCCACTTATCGCCTTTCCTGGTGATGTGATAGTTGTCCATCAAAGTCCCTCAGCATGATCTGCGTTGTATGAATTTTAAGCTTTGAGTTTAGACCATGCGAACCATGCAAACCTTAATGAAAAACACGCAAAAAAAACCCCGCCATCATGGCGGGGAAGACAGGGATGGTGTCTATGGCAAGGAAAACAGGGATACTATGTTACTGGTTACTGCTGGTACTACTCACTGCTTGCAGCGATGATGACTGCTGCAAATTTGCGAGCTTGCGCAATTCGTTGATGCGCTGCTCATAATTCTTCTGCAACGTGGCCTGCTGTGCCGGCGTTAACAGGTGATACATCTGGTTTCGCACACGCGCCATTTCGACTTGCTGTGCTACCTGCGCCTGCGCCATTTTTTCTGCCTGACCGCGGATGGCCGCTTCATTAAAGGACTCTGCTGTGATCAGGTCATGCATGGTTTCGATATCCTGAATATCGAGCGCGGGACGTTCGTGTCGCGCCTGCTGCATCAAGTCTCGCATCTGCTGCCGCTGCTGCTCGGTCAACTCAATGCCATCAAACATGTGGCTTTGCGGATTTTGCGTCATACTGCCTGTCGTCAATCCGCCGTTCTGATGCATCTCGTCAATCGTCGTCGTGTCTGCTGCTTTTGCACTGGCATGACTGAGAACCATCGCTGAGGCAATGACGACGGCGGTTAAGTTGCGCATCGTTTACTCCCAGTTCGTTCCGTTTTGCGATTCAACGAAACTCAGTGTACGGCGACAGCTGCAAACATCCGTCAGGGGGTGTAAAACTACGTAAAGCGTTGGATTGGCGATATAGGTTCACGGTATTTTGCCTGCGGAGGGCAATAAAAATGAATAAGATCCTGTTGGTTGATGACGACCGCGAATTGACTTCGCTTTTGAAAGAACTGTTAGAAATGGAAGGTTTTGAAGTAGTTGTCGCCAGCGATGGCGAGCAGGCCCTTAACCTGCTGGACAATTCCATCGACCTGTTACTGCTTGATGTCATGATGCCGAAGAAAAATGGTATCGATACGTTAAAAGAACTACGTCAGCAACACCAAACGCCTGTCATTATGCTTACCGCGCGCGGCAGCGAGCTGGATCGCGTTTTGGGGCTTGAACTGGGCGCGGACGACTATCTGCCCAAGCCGTTCAATGATCGCGAACTGGTGGCGCGTATTCGCGCCATTTTGCGCCGCTCTAACTGGAGCGAGCAACAGCAGCAGCACGATAACAGCTCGCCCACCCTGGAAGTGGATTGCCTGCGCCTGAATCCGGGTCGTCAGGAGGCCAGTTTTGATAACGAGACGCTGGATCTTACCGGCACGGAATTCACCCTACTTTATCTGCTGGCGCAGCATCTCGGCCAGGTCGTTTCGCGTGAACATCTGAGCCAGGAAGTGTTAGGCAAGCGTTTAACGCCTTTTGACCGCGCCATTGATATGCACATCTCTAACCTGCGTCGTAAGCTGCCTGAGCGCCGCGACGGCCATCCCTGGTTTAAAACGTTACGCGGCCGCGGTTATCTGATGGTTTCGACATCATGATTGGAAGTTTGACCACCCGTATCTTCGCCATCTTCTGGTTAACCCTGGCGTTGGTGTTGATGCTGGTGCTGATGGTCCCCAAACTGGATTCGCGTCAGATGACCTCGCTGATGGAAAGCGAGCAGCGTCAGGGCGTAATGATTGAGCAGCATGTTGAGGCGGAGCTGGCGGAAGATCCGCCCAACGACCTGATGTGGTGGCGCAGATTGTTCCGCGCCATCGATAAATGGGCACCGCCCGGCCAGCGTCTGCTGCTGGTGACCAGCGAGGGCCGGGTGATTGGCGCTCAGCATAACGAAATGCAGGTAATCCGTAATTTTATCGGTCAGTCCGATAACGCCGATCGCCCGCAAAAGAAAAAATATGGTCGTGTCGAGCTGGTCGGGCCTTTTGCCGTGCGTGATGGCGAAGACAACTATCAGCTCTATATGATCCGCCCTGCCACCAGTTCACAGCTCGACTTCATTAATCTGCTGTTTGACCGCCCGCTGCTGCTGCTGATCGTGACCATGCTTATCAGCTCGCCGCTGCTGCTGTGGCTGGCCTGGAGCCTGGCGCGTCCGGCGCGCAAGCTCAAATATGCCGCCGATGAGGTTGCCCGCGGCAATCTGCGGCAGCATCCGGAGCTTGAGTCCGGCCCGCAGGAATTTCTGGCGGCAGGTTCGAGTTTCAATCAGATGGTAAGCGCGCTGGAGCGGATGATGACCGCGCAGCAGCGTTTACTGTCAGATATCAGCCACGAGCTGCGCACACCCCTGACGCGCCTGCAGTTGGCGACCGCTCTGTTGCGTCGTCGCCACGGCGAAGGGAAAGAGCTGGCGCGTATCGAAACAGAAGCTCAGCGACTGGATGGCATGATCAACGATCTGCTGGTGCTGTCGCGCACGCAACATAAAAATGCGCTGGTCAGCGAAGCGATGAAGGCCAATCAGCTCTGGAACGACGTGCTGGAAGATGCCCGATTCGAGGCGGAGCAGATGGGGAAAAAACTGGAAATCCCCTACCCGCCTGGTCCGTGGCCGCTTTATGGCAATCCACACGCGCTGGAAAGCGCGCTGGAAAACGTTGTGCGTAACGCCCTGCGCTACTCTGATTCGCATATCAGCGTGAGTTTTTCAGTGGATATCGAAGGGATAACCGTGCATGTCGACGACGACGGTCCTGGCGTCAGCGAAGAAGATCGCGAACAAATTTTCCGTCCATTCTACCGCACCGATGAGGCGCGCGACCGCGAGTCGGGCGGCACCGGGCTTGGCCTGGCGATTGTGGAAACGGCGATTCAGCAGCACCGCGGCTGGGTAAAGGCGGATAACAGCCCGTTGGGCGGTCTGCGCCTGACAATCTGGCTGCCGCTGTACTCCGCACGATAATAATTTGCTATGCTTCGGCCCTCGTTGTCGGGGGCCTTTTATGTTGAACATTGTCTTATTTGAACCAGAAATCCCACCCAATACCGGTAATATTATTCGTCTTTGCGCCAATACTGGTTTCCAGCTTCACCTGATAGAGCCGCTGGGCTTTGCCTGGGATGATAAACGCCTGCGTCGCGCCGGGCTGGATTACCACGAGTTTACCGCAATCAAACGTCATGCAAGCTATGAGGCATTTGTGACGGCGGAACGTCCTGAACGCCTGTTTGCCCTGACAACCAAAGGCACGCCAGCCCACAGCGCTGTGGCCTGGCAGTCGGGCGACTATCTGATGTTTGGCCCGGAAAGCCGTGGCTTGCCCGCCGCGATTCTGGACGCGCTGCCCGCAGAGCAGAAAATTCGTATTCCGATGATGCCGGAAAGCCGCAGCATGAATCTGTCGAATGCGGTTTCGGTGGTAGTGTATGAGGCATGGCGCCAGCTTGGCTACGCTGGCGCAGCGATCAAAAGCTAAATTCCGTCGCCATATTCAAAGCCGGGAATGGTGCCGTTAAAGTGCTGATCCATATCCATTGCCGGTTTGTCGCTGGCGGGCTTGCCAACGATACGCGCGGGAACGCCTGCGGCAGTGGTATGCGGCGGCACCGGCTGAAGCACCACCGAACCTGCGCCGATTTTCGCGCCGCGCCCCACCTCGATATTACCGAGGATTTTCGCGCCGGCGCCAATCATCACGCCTTCACGGATTTTCGGATGGCGATCGCCGCTGGTTTTGCCGGTCCCGCCCAGGGTTACCGATTGCAGGATCGATACGTCGTTTTCAACCACCGCCGTTTCGCCGATAACAATCCCGGTGGCATGGTCGAGCATAATACCGCGGCCAATACGCGCCGCCGGATGAATATCCACGGCGAAAGAGACGGAAATTTCATTTTGCAGATAAACTGCCAGCGCGCGTCGCCCTTCGTTCCACAGCCAGTGGCCGATGCGATAGGCCTGTAAAGCGTGGAAGCCTTTTAGATAAAGCAGCGGAGTGGAATATTTGTCGACCGCCGGGTCGCGCTGGCGCACGGCCTGAATGTCGCAGGCCGCCGAAGCGATCATCGAAGGATCCTGACGATAGGCCTCTTCGACGATCTCACGAATGGCAATAGCGGGCATGATGGCGTTAGCCAGCTTGTTTGCCAGCATATAGCTGAGGGCACTGCCGAGGTTTTCATGCTTGAGCAATGTCGCGTGATAAAAGCTGGCGAGCATCGGTTCACAATCGGCCAGTGCCCGCGCTTCAGCTTTGATATTGTTCCAGACCAGTTCTAATTCATCAGACGACATTGCTGCATTCTCCCGAGAAAAAAAGCGCTCGATCTGGCGCTACAGGTGATTACGCTGAGCTTCCCGCTTCAGCTATTGCTGTTTTCGTCCTTCCGTGTACGCCCAAGCAGAGTCAATGCTGCCTCTCGCGCCGGTTTTTCGCAATATAATACCTGATAAATTTGCTCGGTTATTGGCATTTCAACGCCAAATCTTTCTGCTAATGCTCTGACTTCTTTAGTGTTTTTGTAGCCTTCTACAACTTGTCCGATATTGCGTTGCGCCGTCTCAACGTCGTTGCCTTGCCCCAGCATAATGCCAAAACGGCGGTTACGTGACTGGTTATCAGTACAGGTCAGCACCAGATCGCCCAGACCCGCCATGCCCATAAAGGTGGTGGGATCGGCGCCCAGCGCCGCGCCCAGACGGCTCATCTCTGCCAGACCACGGGTAATCAGCGCAGTACGCGCATTCGCGCCAAAGCCGATGCCGTCTGAAATCCCCGCGCCGATGGCGATAACGTTTTTCACCGCGCCGCCCAGCTGCACGCCGATAAAATCGGGGTTGTTATAGACGCGGAAGCTTTTGCCGCAGTGCAGCTTCTGCTGCAGATCGTCAGCAAACTGCGCATCGGTCGAGGCCAGCGCGATCGCCGTCGGCAAGCCTGCCGCCAGCTCTTTGGCGAAGGTCGGACCGGAAATCACCGCCAGCGGGATTGCCTCGCCGAGGATCTCGCGCGCCACATCCTGCAACAGCCGTCCGGTTTCCCGCTCCAGTCCCTTGGTCGCCCAGACAATGCGCGAGTCGTCACGCAAAAAGGGCGCGATTTGTTTCAGCACGTCGCCAAACACATGGCTCGGCACCACAATCAGCAGATCGCGGCTGGCGGCAATAGCCTGAGCTAAATCGGGTTCAAGGGCGAGGTTATCGGGAAAAGGCACATCGGGCAGAAAAGCGCTATTGCAGCGTTCAGCCTGCAACTGCGCCAGATGCTGCGGATTATGTCCCCATAACAGCACCGGGTGACCGTTGCGGGCCAGAGTAATCGCCAATGCGGTGCCGTACGAGCCGGCACCGATGACGCTAATCGAAGCGTTGAGTGTATTCATCAGGCATCCTGATGCGGAGCGGCGCCTTCACCTTGCTGCTGCAGATAATTCATAAACAGCGCATCAAAATTGACCGGCGCCAGGTTAAGCTGCGGGAAGGTACCGCGAGAAACCAGGCTGGTAATGCATTCGCGCGCGTACGGGAACAGAATGTTCGGGCAGTATGCGCCGAGGCAATGGGCCATCTGGTTTCCGTCGATACCGCCGATGGTAAAGATACCTGCCTGCTGCACTTCGCACAGGAACGCGGTCTCTTCGCCGACGCTTGCGGTAACGGTGACACGCAGAACCACTTCATACACGTCGTCAGTGAGTTGAGATGAGGCGGTATCCAGATCCAGCTTCACTTCCGGTTCCCACTCTTTCTGGAAAACCTGCGGTGCGTTAGGGGCTTCAAAAGAGATATCTTTGGTGTAAACGCGTTGAATCTGGAACGTCATTTCGTTAGTGGTTTGTTCTGACATGTGACTAAGTCCTGTAAGTTAAAAAATCCTGGTCGCAAATTACGCCTGCAATAACGGGTCCAGTCCTTCACGACCATCCAGCGCAAAAAGATCGTCGCAGCCGCCAATATGCTGCGCATCAATAAAAATCTGAGGCACTGTGGTGCGACCGCTGCGTTTGATCATCTCTTCGCGTTTCGCTGCGTCACCATCAATTGGGATCTCCTGAAACGTCACACCTTTCTGATTCAGCAGCGCCTTCGCCCGGTGGCAGTAAGGACAGGTTGCTTTGGTGTAAATCTCAACGTTCGCCATTTTAGTACCTCAAAAGGAGTTATTTACCGCGTACCAGCGGCAGATTTTCGCCGCTCCAGCCACCGATGCCGTCCTTCAGAACAGCAACCTGCGCGAAACCAGCGGCGCTTAACTGTGCGGCAGGCTCGCCTGCGCTTTGGCCTGTCGCACAAACTACAATTATGGGCTGCGCTTTATGCTTTTCCAGCTCGGCGAAGCTGCCTTTTTTAATATCTGCCGCCGCCACGTTCAGGGCACCAGAAATATGTCCTTTACGGTATTCATCGCGTGAACGCACGTCCACTACCACCGCATCTTCTTTATTTATCAGGCGGGTCGCTTCGCCGCGGCTGATAGTTTTTACTTTTGAGAACATACCTTTAACGGTGGTCACAATCACCAGAACCAATAAAACGACCCATGCCAGACAGAGGATGGTGTGATTGCTTGCAAACTGCATAATTTCTTGCATGAGGGGTAACGACTCCAGACCGGGCTAATAAGCTAAAACAAGGGTTCTGAGTATACCTGCGCCACCTCGCATGTACAGACGCTAAGCGGCCAGAGTGACGATTTGTGTGTCATTTTTCAAAAAAATTGGTTTTATTGCAAAAATGTCGCAACGCTTAGAACAGAGTTGACAAATTACAGACATGTTTGGAAAAGGAAATCCCTGGCGGGATAGCTGGTAAGCAACTGTTCATCGTGGAATAATCATTAGCCTATGAAGGGAAAAGCGACTGTTTTATCTACAAGGACCCGTCGCAACGGTTTAACCTTACCGTTGCCCATACGCTTGTCCACCCTCGCCCTTAGCCTGCTTTGTTCGGGCACGCTGCTGCTGCCCTGTACGGCGCAAAGCGCAGACGACAACAAATCCCAGTTAAAATCTATCCAGCAGGATATCGCTGAAAAAGAGAAGAGCGTTCAGGCTCAGAAGATTCAGCGCAGCAAGCTGCTCGATCAGTTACAGAGTCAGGAAAAGGTCATCGCCCAGGCGAGCCGACAGCTGCGCGAAACGCGCAACAGTCTGAATGCGCTGAATAATGATATTGAGCAGCTGAACGCCTCGATCGCCAAACTGGAAAAGCAGCAGTCCCGTCAGGAAACCTTGCTCTCCGAACAATTAGATGCGGCTTTCCGTCAGGGCAAACATAACGGCGTGCAGCTGCTGATGGGCGGCGAAGAGAGCCAGCGCAGCGAGCGCATTCTGGCCTACTTTGGTTATCTGAATGCGGCGCGTCAAAAAAATATCGACGATCTGAAACAGACGCGCGCGCAGTTGGCCCAGCAAAAAACGACCCTTGAGCAGAAGCAGCAACAGCAAAAATCTCTGCTCAACCAGCAGCAGGCGCAGCAGGACAAGCTGCAACAGGCGAGCGCGGCGCGCAAGAAAACCCTGAGCGCGCTGGAAAACGCGCTGCAAAAAGATCAGGCCGATCTGGTGGAGATGCGCCAGAACGAAAGCCGTCTGCAGGATAAAATCGCGCGCGCCGAGCGCGAAGCGCGTGAGCGAGCCGAACGCGAGGCGCGTGAAGCGGAAAAAGTCCGCCAGCGTCAGGCACAGGCGAAATCCAAAGGCTCCTCTTACCAACCTACCCAAAGCGAACGCGAGCTGATGGCGCGCACGGGTGGCCTTGGCAGCCCTTCTGCACAGGCGCGCTGGCCGGTGCGTGGCCGCATCGAGCATCGTTTCGGCGAAACTCTGCAGGGCGAGCTGCGCTGGAAAGGTTTGGTGATCGATGCGCCGGAAGGCAGCGAAGTCAAAGCGATCGCCGATGGCCGCGTCCTGATGGCGGACTGGCTGCAGGGCTATGGCCTGGTGGTGGTGATTGAGCACGGTAAAGGCGACATGAGCCTGTATGGCTATAACCAAAGCGCGCTGGTAAGCGTCGGCGCTCAGGTGAAGGCGGGACAGCCTGTGGCGCTGGTCGGCACCAGCGGCGGTCGCGGCACGCCCTCACTCTATTTTGAAATCCGGCGCCAGGGACAGGCCGTCAATCCACTGCCGTGGTTAGGAAAATAAGCCTTGTTTCGACTTTGTAAAATAACCGCTGTATTGTGCGGCCTGTTGCTCAGCGTTTTCGCTCACGCGGGCAAACTCGCTATCGTTATTGATGATTTTGGCTATCGCCCCACGGAAGAGAACAAAGTGCTGCAAATGCCGCCAGCCATCTCCGTTGCGGTGTTGCCCAATGCGCCAGGCGCGCGCGCCATGGCGACCAAAGCGCATCAGCTTGGCCACGAGGTACTGATTCATCTGCCGATGGCGCCGCTCAGCAAGCAGCCGCTGGAGAAAGATACGCTGACGCCGGAGATGAGCAGCGCCGAGATTGAGCGTATCATCCGCAACGCGGTCAACAATGTGCCTTATGCGGTGGGCCTGAACAACCATATGGGCAGTAAAATGACATCCAGCCTGTTTGGCATGCAGAAGGTGATGCAGACGCTTAATCAGTACAATTTTTATTTTCTCGACAGCATGACCATCGGCAACAGCCAGTCGATCCCCGCCGCCCAGGGCACCCATGTGAAAGTGCTCAAGCGTCGCGTTTTCCTTGATGACAGCCAGAACGAAAGCGCCATTCGTCAGCAGTTTACGCGCGCGGTGCTTCTGGCGCAGCGCAACGGCTACGCTATAGCTATTGGTCATCCTCATCCCAATACGGTCCGCGTGTTGCAGCAGATGCTGCCGTCGTTGCCGGCCGACATCACTCTGGTGCGTCCGAGCCAGCTGCTGAACGAACCGCTGCATGCCGCCACGCCGCCCCACCAGCCTGAGGCGCAGCCGAAACCGCATTTCCAGCCGCCGGGCGAATGTAAAACCCATGGACCGTTAGCGCCTGTACCGGCGACGCGCATGTTGGATGTGGTAGGTGAAAGCGTGAGTCAGAGCAGCATGGTGAAAACACTCAAAAGTCTGTTTTAAGTCTCGCCAGCGCATAAAGGATCACCCGGGCTTACCCCAGGCTGACGTAAGTTCGTATAATCCTGTGTTGGGCGAATCGGACATATGGCGAGGGTATCAAGACGGATGACGCAACCAAGACAAAAAATTCTGCTGCTCGACAACGGCAGGGAATGGGGCGGCGGCACCAACAGCATGCTGGAGCTGCTGAAACGCATTAATCGCCATAAATTCGATATCACCTGCTGCTTTTACCATAACTATTCGCGCGGCAATGATGAGACCATCGAGGCGATCCTGAAAGCGCTCGATATACCGGTTTTTTTCATCCCTCAGCTTAAGCAGCCGGGATGGGCTAAAGTCTCAAAAGAGCTGTTGCGTACCGCGCTTTTTTTTAGCCGTCCGTGTAAAAAACGCGCCATCGACTTCATTGATAAGCGCTGGCGAATAGTGCCGAATGCTTTCAAAATCAACTCATTGCTACAGCTTGGTAATTACGACACGCTCTATATGAATAACCAGCCGAGCACCAATGTCGAAGGTTATCTGGCTGCTCGCGGGCTGAATATCGCCGTGGTGCAACATTGCCGCATCGATCCTCTGCTGGATGCCCGGCTGGTGAAAATGGTTAATCAGGACTGCCACGCGCTGATTGCGGTTTCTCACGGCGTGAGCGATACGCTGCGCAAGAGCGGCATTCATCCTGCACTTTGCTTTACCGTTTCCAACGCGATTGATATCCATCAACCCTTGCCTGACCGGGCCGAAGTGCGTAACCGCTTAGGGCTTTCGCCCGGCACCTTTGTGTTTGGCTCTATCGGCTCCCTGATTCTGCGCAAATCCAATCATCATATTTTGCAGGCGCTGGGCAGGTTTAAAGCGGCCTATCCCGAGGCCGACTGGAAAATGATCGTTGTTGGCGCAGGCCCGGAGCACAAACGGCTGGTGCAGCTGGCGGCCGATGAAAATATCCTCAACAACGTGATCTTTACCGGTTTCCAGAACAATGCGCTGGATTATCTCACTGCTTTTGACACCTTTATTCTCGCCTCAAAAAGCGAAGGCTTGCCGCGTGTGGTGCTGGAAGCGATGCTGGTTAACACCACGGTTATTGGTTCGAATGTAGTAGGCACCGCCGAGCTTATCAGCCATGACGAAACCGGCCTGCTGTTTGAGTACGGCGATGTACAGGCGCTGTGTCATCACATGACCAGACTGTGGCAGGATGCTACGCTGCGCCAGCGCCTGATTGACGCCGCCGGTAAGCGCGTCCGTGATCAGTATGCTATCGAGCATTACGTGACCGGTGTGGAAAATATTCTGCAAAGCGTGCTCAGGGATAAACAACATGCTTAATTTTCTTAATCCGCGTTATCGACATGTTCGCGCCAGACATAACCTGCCCTACAGCAACAGGGCGGTGCAGGGCGATGTACCGGTCTCCTCGGTCATTATTCCCTGTACCGGCGCGGATTATATTGAAGAGGCGATGCTGAGCGCTCTGTTCGCCGCGCGCTTCGCGCCTGATATACAGGAGATCGTGATTGTCAGCGATCAGGCAGCAGAAGCCTTTGGCGCCTTGCCGCCAAAAACGCGCGTGGTGATGCTGGATGTCCCGCTGCGCCAGGATAGCTATCGCTATAAACAGATCTACCGTAGCCGGTTGATTAAAATTCAGGCTCCGTTGCATGCGGCTTATGACGGAATATTGATGATCGATTCAGATTTGAATCTGCTGCGAATGCCCGAACTTCGCGCCAAAGAGGGTTATCTCTATTCAAGCTTCCGCAAAGGCAAAATGATCGCCAAGCTGCACGGCGCATCTGACGAGGTTGCGCCCGCCTGGTATCGCCATCTGATTAGACCCGCTCTGGAGGATCATGCGAACAGCGCCTTTCTTTTTGCGACGTCGAAAACCTGGAAACGTTTATGCCCGTTATGGCTGGCGCTGTTTAACGACACCTGGGAGCGGCTGGATGATTCTCAACCGCCTACCGATCAGCTTCCGCTCGCTGCGTTGCTGGATTTACTGGATCTCTACACGGTGAACTTAGGCGACTGGGTAAACTGGCCAGTGTCGAAAAAGATTGGCGGGCAGACCGCGCCGATCCCAAAAGACGTGATCGGCGCGCACGGCGGCTTTCCCCTGTCGGAGTGGCAGAAATATCTGACCAATCCTGATCTGCCGTTACAGTTCAAAGGCCAGGATTACACGCGCAAAGTGCGCTATCTGTCCGATGCCGAAAAACTGAAACCTTAATCACCAGCTCAATATCACTTTTCCCGCATGGCCTGAACGCATCTCGTCAAAGCCCTGCTGAAAATCATCAATGTGATAGTGGTGGGTGATCACCGGCGTCAGGTCGAGACCCGACTGAATCAGCGCCGCCATCTTGTACCAGGTTTCAAACATTTCGCGGCCATAGATGCCTTTGATAAACAGCCCCTTGAAGATTACCTGATTCCAGTCGATCGCCATTTCGCCCGGCGGGATGCCGAGCAGTGCCACTCGTCCGCCGTGGTTCATTACCTCCAGCAAGGCGCGAAACGCCGCGGGTGCGCCGGACATCTCCAGACCGACATCAAATCCTTCCGTCATTCCCAGCTCAGCCATTACCGCGCGCAAATCCTGCTGCGCCACGTTTACCGCCCGCGTCACGCCCATGCTGCGCGCCAGCTCAAGCCGGTATTCGTTGATATCAGTGATCACCACATGGCGCGCGCCGACATGTCTGCATACCGCCGCCGCCATAATGCCAATCGGCCCGGCGCCGGAAATCAGCACATCTTCACCGACTAAATCAAAGGAAAGCGCGGTATGCACCGCGTTGCCGAAAGGATCGAAAATTGCCGCCAGATCGTCTGAAATGTTGTCGGGAATTTTAAATGCGTTGAAAGCGGGGATGACCAGATACTCGGCAAAACAACCCTGACGGTTTACGCCGACCCCAAGCGTGTTGCGGCACAGATGCATACGCCCGGCGCGACAGTTGCGGCAGTGCCCGCAGGTAATGTGTCCTTCACCTGAGACGCGATCGCCGCAGCGAAAACCCTTCACCTCCTGACCGATAGCCACCACTTCGCCGACATACTCATGACCAACAATCATCGGCACAGGAATGGTTTTTTGCGACCAACTGTCCCAGTTATAAATATGCACGTCGGTGCCGCAGATGGCGGTTTTGCGGATTTTAATCAGCAGATCGTTATGGCCTGGCTCAGGTACCGGCGCGTCCTGTACCATCCAGATCCCCGCTTCCGCTTTCAGTTTGGCTAACGCTTTCATCACCTCTCCTCAGGCAAGCACGCCCAGTTGTTTACCTATGCGGGTAAATGCCTCAACGGCCTGTTCCAGCTGAACCTGGGTATGCCCCGCAGAAATCTGGGTGCGGATACGCGCCGCCCCTTTCGGCACCACCGGATAGAAAAAGCCAGTAACGTAAATCCCTTCCTGTTGCAGCAGCCGGGCAAATTCCTGCGCCGTCTTCGCATCACCCAGCATCACCGGAATAATGGCGTGATCGGCTCCGGCCAGGGTAAAACCCGCCTGGCTCATCGCCTCGCGGAAATAGCGGGCGTTATCCCACAGGCGCTGGCGCAGACCGTCGCCTTCCTTGAGGATCTCCAGCACGCGCAGCGAGGCGGCGACAATCGCCGGGGCGAGAGAATTAGAGTAAAGATAGGGGCGTGAACGCTGGCGCAGCCACTCCACCACCTCTTTTTTCGCGGCGGTATAGCCGCCCGACGCGCCGCCCAGCGCTTTACCGAGCGTGCCGGTAAGAATGTCGATACGTCCCATTACTCCGCAATATTCAGGCGTGCCGCGTCCGTTGGCACCGACAAACCCCACCGCATGGGAGTCGTCCACCATCACCAGCGCGCCAAATTTATCCGCCAGATCGCAAATGCCGTTAAGGTTAGCAATCACGCCATCCATGGAGAACACGCCGTCGGTGGCGATCAGAATATGACGCGCCCCTTTTTCACGCGCCTCGATCAGCTTGGCCCGCAGCTCCGCCATATCGTTATTGGCATAGCGATAACGCTGCGCCTTGCACAGACGCACGCCATCAATAATCGAGGCGTGATTCAGCGCATCGGAAATAATCGCATCTTCCGCATCCAACAGGGTTTCAAACAGGCCGCCGTTGGCATCAAAGCAGGAGGAATAAAGAATGGCGTCCTCCATACCGAGAAACGCCGCCAGCTGCTGTTCCAGATTTTTATGCGTATCCTGGGTGCCGCAGATAAAACGCACCGACGCCATGCCAAAACCGTGCGTATCCATTCCCTGTTTTGCCGCCGCGATCAATGCCGGATGATTTGCCAGACCGAGATAATTATTGGCGCAGAAGTTAATCAAATGATGCTGGCCTGACTCAATATCAGCCTGCTGCGCCGAGGTGATAATTCGCTCCTCTTTGAATAATCCCTCACGACGAGCGGCGTCGAGCTGGTGCTGAATCTGGTGATAAAATGACGCAGACATCTTTCAACTCCTCTGATGGCGGAAATGTGGCACAACTTACTGAGTACAGGCCATATACGCGATAAACAGAAGACAGAATGTCAATTTTGCAGCAGGGTTCACGTCAGGGAAGCGCAAAGGCGCGCGGTTACGGAGTCATCTGGCTGCCTGCCCGGTAATGAAATGTTATGATGGTAGTTATTAGCGTGTGAAACCTCCTGTTTCACCCCATAACTTGAAGGTTAAGCTCATGATTATCGTAACTGGCGGCGCAGGAATGATTGGCAGCAACATCGTCAAAGCGCTGAATGAACGCGGTCACACCGATATTCTGGTGGTGGATAATCTGAAAGATGGCACCAAGTTCGTCAATCTGGCCGATCTGGACATCTGCGATTACATGGACAAAGAAGAGTTTCTGGTCAGCCTGATGGCGGGCGACGATCTGGGTCCGATAGAAGCCATTTTCCACGAGGGCGCCTGCTCAGCCACCACCGAATGGGATGGCAAGTACATGATGGATAACAACTATCAGTACTCAAAAGAGCTGCTGCATTTCTGCCTTGAGCGTGAAATTCCGTTTCTTTACGCCTCTTCCGCCGCGACCTATGGCGGTCGTAATGACAACTTCATCGAAGAGCGCCCTTATGAGCAGCCGCTGAACGTTTACGGCTACTCGAAAATGCTGTTCGATCACTATGTGCGTCAGATCCTGCCGGAAGCGAACTCGCCGGTGTGCGGCTTCCGCTACTTCAACGTCTATGGACCGCGCGAAGGTCACAAAGGCAGCATGGCCAGCGTGGCGTTCCACCTCAATAACCAAATCAGCAACGGCGAAAATCCCAAGCTGTTTGCAGGCAGCGACGGCTTCAAGCGCGACTTTATCCACGTTGATGATGTGGCGGCGGTGAATCTGTGGTGCTGGGAAAACAACATTTCCGGTATCTACAACTGTGGAACGGGCCGGGCCGAATCTTTCCAGGAAGTGGCTGACGCCGTGCTGAAGTTCCACCAGAAAGGCCAGGTTGAATACATCCCCTTCCCGGAGAAACTGAAAGGGCGTTATCAGGCCTTTACCCAAGCCGATCTCACTAAACTGCGCGCGGCAGGCTATGATAAGCCGTTTAAAACCGTGGCCGAAGGGGTCGCCGACTATATGGCCTGGCTGAACCGCAACGCATAAGGATGGCAGCGCCAGCGATGAAAATTCTGGTTATCGGCCCGTCGTGGGTCGGCGATATGATGATGTCGCAAAGTCTCTATCGCACCCTCAAGGCTGAGTACCCCGAGGCAGTCATCGACGTGATGGCACCTGCATGGTGTCGTCCGCTGTTATCGCGCATGTCGGAAGTGAACCAGGCGCTGGCGATGCCGCTGGGGCATGGCGCGCTGGCGATCGCGGAACGACGCCGCATCGGCAAATCCCTGCGCGCCAGCGGCTACGATCGCGCTTACGTGTTGCCTAACTCCTTCAAATCGGCGCTGGTGCCCTTCTTCGCCGGGATAAAACAGCGCATCGGCTGGCGTGGCGAAATGCGCTACGGCCTGCTGAACGATGTCCGCGTGCTGGATAAAGCCGCCTTCCCGCTGATGGTGGAGCGCTATGTGGCGCTGGGCTACGACAAACATCGCATCGCTTCCGCGCGCGATCTGCCCCAGCCCCTGCTGTGGCCTCAGCTACAGGTCAGCGATCAGGAGATGCTGGAGACGGCGGCGCTGTTCTCGCTCTCTGCCGAACGTCCGATGATTGGCTTCTGCCCCGGCGCGGAGTTTGGTCCGGCGAAGCGCTGGCCGCATTATCACTACGCCGCGCTGGCGCAACAGCTGATCGCTGACGGCTACCAGATTGTGCTGTTTGGCTCGGCGAAAGATCGCGATACCGGCAACGAGATTATCCAGAGCCTTGAGGAAAGTGCGCGCGTCCACTGCCGCAACCTGGCGGGCGAAACCCAGCTGGAACAGGCGGTTATTTTGCTGGCGACCTGCACCGCCGTAGTGACCAACGACTCAGGTCTGATGCATATCGCTGCCGCGCTGAACCGTCCGCTGGTGGCGTTGTATGGACCAAGCAGCCCTGACTTTACGCCGCCGCTGTCGAAGCAGGCGCACATCATCCGTCTGATCACCGGCTATCACAAAGTGCGTAAAGGCGATGACGCTCAGGGCTATCATCAGAGCCTGATCGATATCCAGCCTTCGCGCGTGCTGGAAGAACTGAATAAGCTGTTACGTACACCGCAGGAGAAGGCATGCACGTCTTGATTGTTAAAACGTCCTCAATGGGCGACGTGCTCCATACGCTACCGGCTTTAACCGATGCGATGCAGGCCATTCCGGGCATCTGTTTTGACTGGGTGGTGGAAGAGAATTTCGCTCAGATCCCCGGCTGGCATCCTGCCGTTGATAAAGTTTTGCCGGTGGCGATTCGCCGCTGGCGCAAACACTGGTTCGGCAGCCAGCAGCGCGAGGAGCGTGTGCTGTTTAAACGTGAACTGCAGTCACGCACCTATGACATCATTATCGATGCGCAGGGTCTGGTGAAAAGCGCCGCGCTGGTTACGCGTCTGGCGAAAGGGATAAAGCATGGCCAGGACAGCCGCAGCGCACGCGAGCCTTTCGCCAGCTGGTGGTATGACAAGCGCCATGAGATCCCCAAGCAGCAGCACGCGGTAGAACGAACGCGCGAGCTGTTCGCCAAAAGCCTCGGCTACGAAAAACCCGATACGCCTGGCGATTACGCCATTGCCGATCATTTTCTCTCCACCCTGCCCGACGATGCTCATCACTATCTGGTCTTCCTGCACGCCACCACGCGTGATAACAAGCACTGGCCGGAAGCGCACTGGCGCGAATTGATCGAGCTGATGCAGCCCGCCGGACTGCGTATCAAGCTGCCTTGGGGCGCCGAACATGAATATCAGCGCGCGCTGCGGCTGGCGGAAGGTTTCGATTACGCTGAGGTACTGCCGAAACTTTCGCTGGAAGAGGTGGCTCGCCAGCTGGCGGGAGCCAAAGCCGTGGTATCGGTGGATACCGGCCTGAGTCATCTGACCGCCGCGCTGGATCGGCCCAACGTCACGCTGTATGGCCCCACCGATCCGGGATTAATTGGCGGTTACGGGAAAAACCAGATCGCGATGAAATCGGACAACGGCGACCTTGCCCATTTACCGGCCAGTGCGGTTGCTGAGCGTTTACGGGCAGTTATGGCGGAAACCGCATCATGAATTATGTGCTGATCTATCTGCTGCTGGCGCCGTTCAGAACCCTGATGCGACTGTTTTATCGCCCGACCGGCCGCAGTCTGGTGATCCAGACAGCAAAAATCGGCGATTTCATTAATATCACGCCGATGTTGCGCGCGTTAGGCCAGACCGAGGTGTTAATCAGCCAGGCCGTTGAGCCGCTGGCGCGTCACGACGATACCATCTCACGTTATTTTCTGATTGAAACCTACAAGCGCAGCTTCTTCAGCAAGCTGAAGCTGGCCTTTATCCTGATGAACCGTTACGACAAGGTCTATCTGGTGCAGCCGAACAGCGTTAATCTCTTTTTTGCCGCGCTCTGCAACGCGCCCGAAAGGCAATTTTTACGCACCTACGTACGTAAAAGCTATCATGCCGTTTTCTACCGCCGCGCAACGGGCATTGTGGAGCACGGCAAGCAGGATCTCACGCTCGACAGTTATCTGAAGCTGATCGATCGCGATTATCGTTATACCGATTTTCCCAAGCACGCCACCTCGCCGCTCTGGGTTCCGCCTGAGCCTCCCGCCGCGCTTTCCGCACCGCAGGGCATTAAAATCGGCATCAGTATCTCAGCGGGTAATAAAGCAAAAACCATCCCGCCCGGCGTCTGGTTGCAAATCATGGAGAAGCTGAGCGATCTGCCCTGCACCTTTTACGTATTTGGGCCGCCTGCCGAACAGCCCTGGCTGGATGAGCTGTTAGCTCTCACCGGACCACGGGAAAATATTGTCAGTCTTATCGGGCAGTTAAAGCTTGAAGAGGTTCCCTGGGCTATCGCACGGATGGATTTCTATATATCTTCTGATTCAGGTAACGCCTATATCGCAGATGCAGAATCCGTTTCTATAATTATGCTATATGGGCCTTGCGAAGTCAGGGAACAGCGTCCGGTAAATAATGTACTTTTCATCGGGCCTGATAATATTCCGGCGTCTACCTTTGTTTTTGCTACGCGTTTTCATTTTGACCAATCTGCACAGGTTCTGTTTGGTCTCGATGAAAAAAAACTAGAGAAGATTCATAAATTTATTACTACAAACGTAGGATAGCAAAGTGTAATGGCAATTCATCGGCTTGCTGGCTGCATTCAGCAAAGTAACCTTCTCATCAACACCTTGTCAGACGCTGATGAAGATGTGGTGCATGTCGCGTTCGGTATCAACGATTCCTATGCGCGTGGAATGGGTATTTCTCTTTTCTCACTGTTTAAAAATCATCCGGACACGCCTTTCCATGTCCATATTTTTTCCGATGCTTTAGCGGCAGAAGAGATCGACAGGCTGCGCCTGCTGGCGCAGGATCATCGCGTTGCTATTACTCTGCATATTTTCAGTAAAGAATGGCTGGAAAACCTGCCGGAAGTGGGCCGCTATCCCAAGAGTATTCACTATCGTTTTCTCATCCCCGATACGGTCGCGCAATACAGCGATCGGGTGATCTATATTGATGCCGATACGCTGGTCGTTGGCGATTACTCACCGTTGTTTACCCTGGATATCGGTGATTACACGCTTTGCGCCTGCAACGATACGCCGCGCGCGCGTCAAAACCAGTGCCCGAAGCTGGGACTAACGTCAGGCAACTATTTCAACTCCGGCTTTATGTTAATCAATATTCCACGCTGGCTGGCGCAGCACGCCACGCAACGTATTACCGATGTGCTGATCGACCGTGGCGAGGCGTTTGGCTTTCCCGATCAGGATGCGCTTAATATCGTGCTGGAGCGGGAAGTGATGATCCTGCCGGAAAAATACAATCATATTTACGACATTATCGCCAACAAGGTCTGGCACAACGTGCGCGTGTCTGACGATACGGTCATGATCCACTTTACCGGCAAATGTAAACCCTGGCATGCCTGGGGCGGCAGCGATCTCTCCCTTCTCTATTTCGATTATTATCAGCGCTCTCCCTGGGCGTCGCAGTCACTGGATCTGCCGCGTCACTATAAAGAGATGAAACGGTTTGCACGCATCAAATGGCATCAGAAGCATTATGCAGAAAGCGCTGCCTGGATGTTCAGCTACATGAGACATAAATTTTTTCATTGAGGAAAAGAATGCGTATCGCTCAGTTAGCAAAAACCCTTGGAACGGAAACGACGCGCGCCACGCTGTTTTACTGTCTCACCGTCATCTCGATGGCTTTTTTTTTGCTGTCCGGCGAAGTCTCCCGTAATGCTTACTACCTGCTAACCTATCTCGCTATCGCCATCTTTATCTGGCTGGTATGGCGCCAGGATCGCAAAATCGTTTTTTACTGGATCCCCACACTGCTGCTGCTGCTCGGCCTGAGCAAGTGGCTCTGGGCGACGTTGACCACCAATCATCAACTGCCGCTGATTGCGGAGCATTACCGCATCAGCGGTAAGCGTATGATGTTGGGCGCTTTTGTGCTGTATGTTATTCACCGGCTGAGTCCGCAGTGGCGCATTTCTCCCCGTCTGGCTCAGGCTGGCGCGCTACTCTTCAGCGTACTGATTTGCGTGATTACCTTCTTTGCCGTGGAGACTTTTCTGCAAACCGGCGAGCGGCCTAAAATCAACTCCGACGCCGCGACCTCAGGCGCCTACATGTTTACCTTGCTGGCGATGGTGACGCTCTGGTCTATCCGCCAGGCTTTTCCCCGTCACTATCCGCTGCCCTTTTTCCTGATTTTGGTCGTCTCTTATCTGC
This sequence comes from Pantoea osteomyelitidis, assembly GCF_044342975.1. Classification (NCBI taxonomy): domain Bacteria; kingdom Pseudomonadati; phylum Pseudomonadota; class Gammaproteobacteria; order Enterobacterales; family Erwiniaceae; genus Pantoea; species Pantoea osteomyelitidis. The sequence goes on along the minus strand of NZ_JBGFSN010000001.1, from coordinate 69,972 downwards.
TGCTCGCCGTCACGGAAACCCGATCGGCTATTTTGCTTTTTACGCTGTTTTGTCTGGCAGCGATGCTGCACCACATCCTGATAGCGCCGTGGCGCTCGCGTCTGATCTGGATTATGGTTTTTGCCCTGCTGCTGGCTGGCGCGATCTTCAGCGCAGCAAAATATTCCGATCGTTTGCTCAATCGTGTTGAAACGGTACAGACCGAAATTGAGCAATATAATCAGGGCAATCCCAGCACCTCGATTGGCGGTCGTTTTGGCATGTGGCAGGCGGGACTCTGGGCCTTTACCCAGCATCCCTGGGGGCAATCCGCCGACAGCCGTAACCAGCAGGCTAAAATCTGGCTGGACGCGCATCAGCCCCATAACGAAATCGCTTATCTGAATATTCAGTACCACACCCATAACGATATCGTGGAAAGCCTGTCGCTGCAGGGTGTTGCAGGCGGCATCATTATGGTGGCCTTTTTTCTGGCGCTGTTAATTGTGCCGCTCAGCGGTCGGAAGCGGCACTTTGAATGTTTGCTGTTGTCTATACCGGTCATCTATTTCAGTATGGGTGACTCACAGTTTTATAATCGCGAGTCGCCCTATTTCATCCTGCTGACCTGGGGTTACCTTATGATGATGCGACAGCTTGCCCCGCGTGATGCACTTACTGTGAAAAAAGCGTAGTTATGTCAGAAAAATTACCAGCGCCGCTGCTCAGCGTCATCACCCCGATGTTCAATGCGGGCAGCATGTTCGATGCCTTTATGCAGTCGCTGCTGGCGCAAACGCTTTCATCGCTGGAAATTATCATTGTGGATGATGGTTCTACAGACGGCTCTGGTGAGCGCGCCGATAGTTATGCGCAACAGCATGCTCATATTCAGGTTATCCATCAGGCCAACGGCGGCGTATCACGCGCGCGCAACGCCGGGCTGGCTATTGCGAAAGGTAAATATGTCACCTTTCCGGATGCCGACGATACCCTGAGTCCCGAGATGTACCAGACGCTGGCGACCATGGCGGAAACGGATAATCTTGATGCCGCGCAGTGCAACGCGGAGTGGTATTTCCAGCGCAACCAGCACGTAAAGCCGTTAATCCCAACGGACCGCTTGCGCAGCACCGAGGTATTGAGCGGTCCGCAATGGCTGAGCACCGCACTGGCAACCCGTCGCTATCTGCATGTGGTCTGGCTGGGTATTTATCGCCGCGAGCTGATTGAAAAAAACCAGCTGCTGTTCGAGCCGGGGCTGCATCATCAGGATATCCCCTGGACCACTGAATTTATGCTCAACGCGCAGCGCGTACGTTATACCGATAAGATTCTTTATCGCTATTACATGCATGACGCCTCCATCAGCAACCGTAAACGCACCGGCCAGCGCAACGTTGAGTATCAGAGTCACTATCTGAAAATCGCCCGAATGCTGGAAGAGATCAATAATCGCTATCGCGATAAGGTTAAAATCTCCAGCGCGCTTCACTATCAGGTGACGCACGAAGCGCTCAGCGTTTGTCACAGTGTGCGCCGCGAACCGGATCCTGAAGCGCGTCGCGCCATTATTGCGGATATCTTCGCCACGCAAACGCATCGCCGTATGCTGCGTAACGCGCGCGGCCTGAAACAGTGGTATCAGCTGCTGCTGTGGCTGAGCCGTATCTGGCGCTGGCGTAACAAATAAGCCGTTGTTGGCTTTAACCCCTGTGGGGTTTGTCCTACAATCCGCTCACTGAATCCTGAGAAAACCTGAGTATGGCAAGCCTGATTCCAGCGACCTTTTCACCGCAAAATATTCTGCTTATCAAGCTACGCCATCATGGCGACATGTTGCTCACCACGCCCGTTATCAATGCCCTGCGCCAGCGCTATCCCCAGGCAAACATTGATGTTTTGCTTTATCAGGAGACCCGGCCGATGCTGGAGGCGCATCCGGCGGTACGGCATCTGCACGTTATCGATCGCAAATGGAAAAACGACGGAAGCTGGCAGAAGATGCGTCATGAACGCGACTTGCTCGCCGCCGTGCGCGCCAGTGATTACGATCTGGTGATTAATCTGGCGGATCAGTGGCGCAGCGCCATCATCACCCGCCTATCCGGCGCGCCGGTCCGCATCGGCTTTGCCTTTAAAAAGCGCGACAACGCATTCTGGCGCGCGTGCCATACCCTGTTGGTCCCGACCGATCATCACAACAAGCTGCATACCGTTGAGCAAAACATGGCGGCGCTGGCGCCGCTGGGCATCAGCACCGAGGGGGCGAAAGCCTCGATGCACTATGCGCAGGCTGACTGGCAGCAGGTTCAAGCACTGCTTGAGCAGCAGAACATTCACGAACCCTGGATTGTGGTGCAGCCTACCTCACGCTGGGTCTTCAAATGTTGGGATGATGAGAAATTCGCCGCGACCATCGATAGCCTGGCCCGACAGGGCCGCAAAGTGCTGCTCACCGCAGCGCCCGATAAAAAAGAGCTGGCGATGATCGACCACATCCAGTCGCTTTGCCGCGCTGAAAATGTGATCTCGGTAGCCGGAAAGTTCTCGCTGCCGCAGTTGGCGGCGCTCATCGATCATGCTCAGCTTTTTATCGGCGTGGATTCCGCCCCGATGCATATGGCCGCCGCGCTGAATACGCCCTGTATCGCGCTTTTTGGCCCGACGAAATTACAGCACTGGCGTCCGTGGGGAGAGAACAACCGCGTTATCTGGGCGGGCGATTACGGCCCGCTGCCCTCCCCGGATTCGATTGATACCAAAACCGAGCAGCGTTTTCTCTCGGCGATCCCGGTTGATGATGTGGTCGATGCGGCGAGGAGCTTGTTACATGACTAAGTTACGCCTGGCGATCGTCCGGCAAAAATATCGTCCCGACGGCGGCGCGGAACGCTTTATCTCACGCGCGCTGGAAGCGCTGGATAGCGACCAGCTGGACCTCAACATTATTACCCGCAGCTGGCAGGGCACGCCGAATCCCGGCTGGCATCTGCATATCTGCGATCCGGCGAAACTGGGGCGCGTATCGCGCGAGCGCGGTTTCGCCCGCGCTGCCCGCGCCTGCTGGGAGCGCGAAAAATTTGATATCGTTCAAAGCCATGAACGCATTGCCGGTTGCGACATCTTCCGCGCCGGTGACGGCATTCATCGCGTCTGGCTTGAGCAGCGCGCGCGCATCGTCTCGCCGCTGCAACGCCTGAGCGCAACCTTAAGTCCTTATCACCGCTACGTTTTACAGGCCGAAGCGGAAATGTTTCATTCCCCGGCGCTGAAAGCGGTGATCTGCAACTCGCTGATGGTGAAGCAGGATATTATCCGCTGCTTCCGGCTCGACGCCGATAAAATTCACGTTATCTATAACGCGATTGACGCCAACCGCTTTCAGCCCGCCAGCGAAGCCAGCCGCCACGCCACACGCCAGCAGCTGAATCTGCCGCAGAGCGCCACGGTGATGATCTATGTGGGTTCCGGTTTCGAACGTAAAGGGCTGAAGGCGGCCATTGAGGCGATTGCCCGCAGCGACCGCTACCTCATCGTGGTCGGTCAGGATAAGCAGTTAAAACGTTATCAGCAGCTGGCGAATCAGTTGAACTGTCTGGACCGCCTGCGCTTTGTCGGCGTACAGCAGGATGTGCAGCCGTTTTATCATGCGGCGGATGCGCTGCTGCTGCCGACGCTTTACGATCCTTTTCCCAATGTGGTGCTGGAAGCGATGGCCTGCGGCCTGCCGGTGATTACCAGCACAGGCTGCGGCGGCGCGGAATTTATTGAGGCGGGCCAGCAGGGTTTTGTCTGCGACGCGCTGGATATCAATGCATTAAGCGAGGCGATTAGCGCCATTCCTGTGCTTTCACAAAACTCAGCGATGGGAGAAGCCGCACGCCGCAGAATCATGCCTTATACGCCGCAACATCTGGCGCAGTCGCTGAATTTGCTTTATGAACAGGTATTAAACCACGTCTGACAAAGTGAGATGAGCGAGCGCAGGGTTTCTGCTAACATGCCGCAATCTCGGATTTTTTGACCATCTCTGACGCAAACGTGTCGTAACGGTAATTATGACAACAATTTACACAGCCCTGCTCTATCTGATTCAGCCGCTGATTTGGCTGCGCCTGTGGCTGCGCGGACGAAAAGCGCCGGCTTACCGTAAACGCTGGGCAGAGCGTTACGGCTTTTGTGTCGGCAAGGTGAAACCCGACGGCATCGTGCTGCATTCGGTTTCCGTAGGCGAAACGCTGGCTGCCGTTCCGCTGGTTCGCGCATTGCGCCATCGCTATCCCACGTTGCCGATTACCGTTACCACCATGACGCCTACCGGTTCAGAGCGGGCGCAGTCTGCTTTTGGCAAAGATGTGCATCACGTTTACCTGCCTTACGATCTGCCAGGCTCCATCAATCGTTTTCTCGATACGGTGAATCCGCGGCTGGTGATCATCATGGAAACCGAGCTGTGGCCGAATATCATTCGCATCCTGCACAAGCGCAACATTCCACTGGTCATTGCCAACGCGCGCCTTTCCGCCCGCTCGGCGAAAGGGTACAAAAAGCTGGGCGGGTTTATGCGTCAGCTGCTGCAATGCATTACCCTGATCGCCGCTCAGAACGCTGAAGATGGCGACCGCTTCCTGGAGCTGGGCCTGAAACGCTCGCAGTTGGCGGTCACTGGCAGCCTGAAGTTTGATATTTCCGTCACGCCGGAGCTGGCGGCCAAAGCGGTCACGCTGCGACGCCAGTGGGCGCCGCGCCGTCCGGTCTGGATCGCCACCAGCACCCATGAAGGCGAGGAGGCGATCGTGCTTGATGCGCACCGCCATTTGCTGCAACAGTTCCCCGATCTGTTGTTGATTCTGGTGCCGCGCCATCCTGAGCGCTTCAACGATGCGCGCGAGCTGACGCAAAAACGCGGATTCAGCTTTACCCTGCGCAGCAGCGGCGAAATTCCTTCCGTGAATACTCAGGTAGTGATTGGCGATACCATGGGCGAGCTGATGATGCTGTACGGCATTGCCGACCTGGCGTTTGTCGGCGGCAGCCTGGTGGAGCGCGGCGGCCATAATCCGCTGGAACCAGCGGCGCATGCCATTCCGGTGCTGATGGGACCGTATACCTGGAATTTCAAAGATATCTGCGGCAAGTTGCAACAGGCGGAAGGGTTGATTACCGTAACGGATGTCGCCTCACTGGAAAAAGAGGTGACGAATTTGCTGCAGGATGATGACTATCGCCGCTATTACGGCCGTCATGCTGTGGATGTATTGCATCAGAATCAGGGAGCGTTGCAGCGTTTGCTGCAACTGCTCGAACCTCACTTGCCGCCACGGACTCACTAATGACCACACGCCAGCGACTTTCGGTGGTGATGATCGCCAAAAATGAAGCTGAACTTTTGCCGGACTGCCTGGCGTCAGTTAACTGGGCAGACGAGATTATCGTGCTGGATTCAGGTAGCCAGGACACAACGGCAGAGATTGCCCGCAACAGCGGCGCAAAAGTATTCCATTCAGAGATCTGGCCAGGCTACGGCAGGCAGCGCCAGCTGGCGCAAAGTTATGCCAGCGGCGAAATGATTTTGATGATCGATGCCGACGAGCGCGTAACGCCCAAACTGCGCGCAGCGATTGAAAAGGTGCTGGAACAGCCGCCCTCCTCCACCGTTTACAACATCAGCCGCAGCAATCTGTTTCTGGGCCGCTTTATGCGTCACAGCGGCTGGTATCCCGACCGGGTAATGCGACTCTATCCTCGTACGCTGCGCTACAACGATAACCTGGTACACGAATCGCTGGAAACCGCCGGCGCGCCGGTGGTGGCGCTACAGGGCGATTTGCAGCATCTTACCTGTCGTGATTTGATCACCTTCCAGCGCAAACAGCTGGCGTACGCCGATGCCTGGGCGCGAGAACGTCATCAACGCGGCAAACGCTGCTCGCTTTTCTCGGTTTACAGCCATACGCTGGCTGCTTTTATCAAAACCCTGTTGCTACGCGCCGGTTTTCTCGACGGTAAGCAAGGATGGATGCTGGCAGTGGTGAATGCGCAATACACCTTCAATAAATATTCAGCGCTTTGGGCGCTCAATCACTCCACCCCGGAGAGCAATTTATGAGCACCAAAGCCATTTATCCCGGCACCTTTGATCCTTTTACCCGGGGTCATCTGGATATTGTCATCCGCGCCGCGCGCATGTTTGACCATATCGTTCTGGCGATTGCCGCCAGCCCGAGCAAAAAGCCGCTGTTTAGTCTGGAAGAGCGCGTCGATCTTGCGCAGCAGGTGACGGCGCATCTTGATAACGTCGAGGTGATGGGGTTTAGCGATCTGATGGCGAACTTTGCCAAAGCGCAGCAGGCGAACGTGCTGGTACGCGGGCTGCGCGCGGTTTCTGACTTTGAGTATGAGTTACAGCTGGCGCAGATGAATCGCCATCTGCTGCCGGGGCTGGAGAGCGTGTTCCTGATGCCGTCCGAAGGATTCTCCTTCGTCTCTTCATCACTGGTGAAAGAGGTGGCGCGCCACGGCGGCGAGGTTGAGGCTTTTCTGCCTGCGCCAGTTCATCAGGCGCTGATGGCAAAACTCTCTCAGGCCTGATTCACTGGCCGCACGCGGCGGCTATCGCTGTTAATGCTGGCAGTTTGGGCACCAGTAAGTGCTGCGCTGTCCATGCTTTCCACTGACAATCGGCGTCCCGCAGACGTTGCAAGGTTCCCCGGCGCGACCATAAACCTGGAGCTGCTGGGCGAAATAGCCCGGTTTGCCGTCGCTCTGCAAAAAATCACGCAGCGTGGTGCCGCCCTGCTCAATAGAGCGCAGCAGTACCGCTTTGATGGTATTGGCCAGCAGACCAGCCTGCTCTTCGCTCAGGCTCATCGCCGGACGATCGGGTAAGATCCCGGCGGTAAACAGTGATTCGCTGGCATAAATATTGCCGACGCCCACAACAATTTTGTTATCCATCAGCCATGGCTTGATCGCGGTGCGTTTGTTGCGCGACTTCTCAAACAGATAGCGACCATCAAATTCCTCGCTAAGCGGCTCCGGTCCCAGATGGGCCAGAACGTTGCTGCCCTGTAAATCGGTGCTCCACAGCCAGGCACCAAAGCGACGCGGATCGGTATAGCGCAGCACCTTGCCGTTGCTCATCACCAGATCCACATGGTCATGTTTGGCCGCTGGTTGCTCTTCCGGCAAAATACGCAGGCTACCTGACATACCGAGATGGATGATGATCCAGCCGGTCGGCAGTTCCAGCAGCAGATATTTGGCGCGGCGCTGTACGCTCAGCACCGGCTGATCGCTCAGAGAATGAATTTCGCGGGAAACCGGCCAACGCAGACGCGGGTTGCGCACCACCGCGTGCAGAATGGTTTCACCCACCAGATGCGGTTCAATGCCACGACGACTGGTTTCCACCTCAGGTAATTCAGGCATGCCATCTCCTTAAAAATTTCGCTGATACAAACAAAAAACCCGGCCGGAGCCGGGTTTTTCGCAGAGAACCAAAATTATTTAATTTTGGCTTCTTTGTAGATCACATGCTGACGTACAACCGGATCGAACTTTTTCAGTTCCAGTTTCTCAGGTTTAGTACGTTTGTTCTTCGTGGTGGTATAGAAGTGACCTGTACCAGCAGAGGAAACCAGCTTGATCTTCTCACGAATACCTTTAGCCATGATTCAGTTCCTTAGTACTTCTCACCACGGGCGCGCATATCGGCCAGAACCGTATCGATGCCCTTCTTATCAATAACACGCATACCTTTAGCAGATACACGCAGAGTAACGAAGCGCTTCTCGCTCTCAACCCAGAAACGGTGTGAGTGCAGGTTCGGCAGGAAACGGCGTTTCGTCGCGTTCATTGCGTGGGAACGGTTGTTACCCGTCACCGGACGCTTTCCAGTTACCTGGCAGACTCGTGACATTTCTATTCTCCAAAAATCAAATCAGCTCGAGCTTTAAAAATTAGGTCTTGGCCGCCTCGTCAGGCTCGTAGCCCATCCAGGCGAGTTCCATGTGAACCCGCTGAGCAGGCCTAAACGCCAAACCCGAGATTCTCAAAGGTGGCGTAGTATACGCCGGTCCGCGCCAGTGCTCAAGTCCCGAACAAATAAAGATCCCGCCGGATCGCGTAAAAACGCCCCGTTTACGTCTGTTATGTGGTCAAAAACTACAGCCAGCCGCGCTCGGCAAAGGAAACATATTCGCCGCGACCAATCACAAGATGATCTAATACACGAAGATTAAGCAGCACGCACGCCTGACTTACTTTTTGCGTAATCTCTCTGTCAGCCTGACTCGGCTCCGCGATGCCGGAGGGGTGATTGTGCGCCAGAATCAGAGCGGCGGCATTGCACTTCAGCGCTTCGCGGACAATTTCACGCGGGTGTACCTCAACGCTGTTAATCGAACCGGCAAACATCTGCTGCGCATGTAGCACACGATGCTGATTATCCAGAAACAGCACCATAAAGACTTCACGCTCCTGATGCGCCAGCACGCTCTGCAGATAGTGCCGCGTGACCTGCGGGTTTTCCATGACGTTTTCCCGCGCCAGTTGCGCAGCGAAAAAGCGTTTCCCCAGTTCGGCAACGGCATGTAATTGCGCCAGCTTAGCCTCGCCAATTCCTTTTACTGCGGTTAGCTCCTGCCTGCTGGCGGTCATGACGCGGTATAACGAGCCGAATTCGTCCAGTATCTGCCGCGCCAGCAGCAGCACGCTGATGCCCGCCGCGCCGGTGCGTAAAAAGATAGCCAGCAGCTCGGCATCGCTGAGCGCGACTGCGCCCATCTGCTGTAATTTTTCCCGTGGCGGTAGATTATCCATTGCGGCGTTCTCCCTGAATGCGGATTTATCATGCCGGGCCGCCTGGCTGCGCGCCACTCTCGCTGTGCATTTTTTCGGGACGTCTCGCAAAGGCCGCAGGGAGTGAACAGGCGGACAGCGCGCGCTGTGGTAAAATTCCCTCATTGTGACGCGCAAGGCGCGGCTAACTGTATAATTGAGGCGGACAGCATGACGGGATTAGCCGGTAAAAAAATTCTTCTTGGCATCAGCGGCGGTATTGCCGCTTATAAAGCGCCTGAGCTGGTGCGCCGACTGCGCGATCGCGGCGCGGATGTCAGGGTGGTGATGACCGAAGCCGCCAAAGCCTTTATTACGCCGCTGAGCCTGCAGGCGGTATCGGGTTACCCGGTTTATGATGACCTGCTCGACCCGGCTGCCGAAGCCGCCATGGGCCATATCGAACTGGCGAAATGGGCCGATTTGGTGATTCTGGCGCCGGCCACCGCCGACCTTATCGCGCGCGTCACGGCTGGCATGGCCAACGATCTGCTGACCACCGCCTGCCTGGCCACCGCCGCGCCCATCGCCGTAGTGCCCGCGATGAACCAGCAAATGTATCGCGCCGCGGTGACGCTGGAGAACCTTGAGCGCCTTGCCGCGCGTGGCATGATGATTTGGGGGCCGGACAGCGGCAGCCAGGCCTGCGGCGATGTCGGTCCCGGTCGTATGCTTGATCCGCTGACGATTGTTGACCACGCAGTAACCTGGGCATCGCCCGTCAACGATCTGCAACATCTCAACATTATGATTACCGCTGGTCCTACGCGTGAAGCCCTTGATCCCGTTCGCTATATCACCAATCACAGCTCGGGCAAGATGGGATTCGCCATTGCCGCCGCTGCCGCAAAACGGGGCGCAAAGGTGACCTTGATTGCCGGGCCGGTAACCTTACCGACTCCGGCATGGGTAAAACGCATTGACGTCACTACCGCGCTGGATATGGAACAGGCGGTAATGAGCGAGATAATCAAACAACATATTTTCATTGCCAGTGCAGCCGTGGCAGACTACCGGGCGGCAGAAATTGCCGCAGAAAAAATCAAAAAACAGGGTGACGTTGAAAGCGTTACTCTGCAACTGGTGAAGAATCCTGACATTGTCGCAGGCGTTGGCGCGCTGACCGAAGGTCGACCCTTTGTGGTTGGATTTGCCGCAGAAACCCGGAATGTGGAAGAATACGCCCGACAAAAAAGGGTACGAAAAAATCTGGACCTTATTTGCGCCAATGATGTGTCGAAAACCGGACAGGGTTTTAATAGCGACACTAACGCGCTTCACCTTTTTTGGCAGGAAGGAGAAAAAGTCTTACCGCTCAGCGATAAGAGGCTCCTTGGCCAACAATTATTAGACGAGATTGTCAGCCGTTATGATGAAAAAAATCGACGTTAAGATTCTTGATGCGCGCGTCGGCAAAGAATTTCCGCTGCCGACCTATGCGACCTCGGGTTCTGCCGGGCTGGACCTGCGCGCCTGCCTGGACCATGCGCTGGAACTGGCACCTGGCGAAACTATTCTGGTGCCGACCGGACTGGCGATTCATATTGCCGATCCCAGCCTGGCTGCGGTTATCCTGCCGCGCTCAGGCCTGGGCCACAAACATGGCATTGTACTGGGTAACCTGGTGGGCCTGATCGATTCCGATTATCAGGGCCAGCTGATGGTCTCGGTCTGGAACCGCGGCCAGGATAATTTTACCGTTCAGCCAGGCGAACGCCTCGCTCAGCTGGTCTTCGTGCCGGTGGTTCAGGCTGAATTTAATCTTGTGGAAGATTTTGACGCCAGCGTGCGCGGCGAAGGCGGCTTTGGCCATTCCGGTCGCCAGTAAACGCAGTTTTTCCTTTTACGCATCTGTTGATATTCACTCTTTCTCTCCATGAGACTCTGTCTCATGGCAGATGCGTGGTATTGCCTGCTTTGGGTGAATTTCAGGGGTTTTTAAGGTCATGGCAGAAAAAATAAGCGCGAAACGGAATCGTCGCGAAGAAATTTTGCAATCACTGGCGCAGATGCTGGAATCCAGCGACGGAAGCCAACGTATTACCACCGCAAAACTGGCGGCCAATGTGGGTGTATCGGAAGCGGCGCTTTATCGTCATTTCCCCAGCAAAACACGCATGTTCGACAGCCTGATTGAATTTATCGAAGACAGTCTGATTACCCGCATCAATCTAATCCTGAAAGATGAAAAAGAGACCATGACGCGCCTGCGTCTGATTGTTCATCTGATTCTGGGATTTGGTGAGCGTAATCCGGGGCTGACGCGTATTCTCACCGGCCACGCCCTGATGTTTGAACAGGATCGCCTGCAGAGCCGTATTAACCAGCTGTTTGAACGTATTGAGGCGCAGCTTCGTCAGGTGATGCGCGAGCGTAAAATGCGTGAAGGGGAAGGTTTTCGCACCGATGAAAGCCTGCTGGCGAGCCAGCTGCTGGCATTTTGCGAAGGGCTGTTGTCGCGCTTTGTGCGCTCTGAATTTCGCTACAGCCCGACGGCGGATTTCGATATTCGCTGGCCACTGCTGGCGACGCAGCTGGTGTAATCTGGCGGGCAAAGCCCGCCTTATCTTTAATTAAATCCCATACTCTTTCTGGTAAGCGCGCACGGACGCCAGGTGATCGGCCATCTCCGGCTTCTCTTCCAGATAGGCGATCAGATCGGTCAGCGTAATAATGGCGGTGACATGGCAACGGTAATCGCGCTCTACCTCCTGAATCGCAGAGATATCGCCGCGCCCGCGTTCCTGACGATCGAGAGAGATTAATACGCCAGCCAGCGTCGCGCCGTTGGCGCTGATGATTTCCATCGATTCACGGATTGCTGTACCGGCGGTAATGACATCGTCCACTAACATGATCCGACCCTGCAGCGGGCTGCCGACCAGAGTGCCGCCTTCACCGTGATCCTTGGCCTCTTTGCGGTTAAAGCAGTAAGGCACGTCGCGATCGTGATGGTCTGCCAGCGCAACCGCTGTGGTGGTGGCGATGGGAATGCCTTTATAGGCAGGTCCGAACAGCAAATCGAAATCGATGCCGGCATCAACCAACGCCTGAGCGTAGAAACGACCTAACAGCGCTAAATCGCGGCCGCTGTTGAACAGGCCTGCATTAAAGAAATAGGGGCTTTTACGTCCGGACTTCAGGGTAAATTCACCAAATTTCAGAACCTGCTTATTCAGGGCGAATTCAATAAACTGACGCTGCCAGGCTTTCATTTCTCACTCCTCAAATAAAGAAAAGGCGACTCTGAGGTCGCCTGTTACATCAATTTTCCAGCGCCGCTTTCTGCGCCTCAATTAAGCTTTCGATACCGCCACGCGCTAATGCCAGCAGTTCGAGTAATTCCTCATGGCTGAACGGCTCGCCCTCTGCGGTGCCCTGCACCTCGATCATGCGGCCATCTTCCAGCATCACCACGTTCATGTCCGTTTCAGCGGCTGAATCTTCCACATACTCCAGATCGCAACGCGCTTCCCCTTCCACGATCCCCACGGAAATCGCCGCCACCATGCCCTTCAGCGGGTTGGCTTTGAGTTTGCCGTTCGCCACCAGCGTGTTAAGGGCATCGGCCAGCGCCACGCAGGCGCCGGTAATCGAAGCGGTACGCGTACCGCCATCGGCCTGGATGACGTCGCAGTCGAGAGTGATGGTGAACTCACCCAGCGCCTTGAGATCAACTGCCGCGCGCAGCGAGCGGGCGATCAGTCGCTGAATTTCCAACGTGCGGCCACCCTGCTTGCCTCGCGCCGCTTCACGCGCCATACGGCTGTGGGTTGAACGCGGCAGCATGCCATATTCGGCGGTGACCCAGCCCTGGCCCTGGCCTTTCAGGAAGCGCGGCACGCCCTCTTCAACGGTGGCGGTGCAAAGTACTTTGGTTTCGCCAAATTCAACCAGTACGGAACCCTCGGCATGTTTGGTGTAATGACGAGTCAGTGTGACGGGACGCACCTGCTGTGCGCTACGGCCTGCTGGACGCATGGTTTCTCTCCGGCTTGCTAATGATTGGCTGCGCATTATACGGGCTTCCGTCCATGCTGTCTTGCGGCGCCGGTTAATAGCCCACGCAGGCTGGGGCATCGACACGCATAACCGACGCCTGCGCGAAACGCTTTTTATAAATGTCGCGCAGCTCTTCAATATGGGTGTTATCAGCAATCTCAACGCCGTGTATCAGCACCAGCGCCTTGCTGTTTGCCTTGACCCACCTGCCGCTGTTGTCCGGCCACACTCTTTGCGCGTCATAAATGGCGATACCCTGTTTAAAGCGTGGCGTGACCTCGTTATCAATAAAGTCTTGCCAGTCGACGCTACTGATTGCCGTTCCCTGCGTAAACCAAAGGGTGGTTTGCATCATCATCTCTCCTCCGGCGCAGACTGGTTGCACCCGGATGGCGGGAGGCGGCGGAGGCGGAGCCTTACAGCCCGACAGCAATAAGATCAGTATGACAGGAACCCACGTTAAGCTTTTCATTATCCCCCGACTGAGCTGAAAAATGTGCCAGTACTATGATAAGTGCCTGTCGCGAAAAGGCGAAGATTTTCGCCATTATCCTTAAAACGTGCTTATTCCTGTTATGGCGAAGCCTGCCTCGCTATAATTCAGGCAATCTTTCTGAAAATGAGTACCGCTTATGATCCGCAGTATGACCGCTTACGCCCGCCGCGAAGCAAAAGGAGAATGGGGCAGCGCCGCCTGGGAGCTGCGCTCCGTCAACCAACGCTACCTGGAAACCTATATTCGTTTGCCGGAGCAGTTTCGCAGCCTGGAGCCGGTGATTCGTGAGCGTATCCGTAATCGCCTGACGCGCGGCAAAGTTGAATGCAACCTGCGTTTCGATGCCGATCCCAGCGCACAGGGCGAACTGATGCTCAACGAGTCGCTGGCGAAACAGCTGGTGCAGGCGGCAAACTGGGTAAAAATGCAGAGCGATGAAGGCGCAATCAATCCGCTGGATATCTTACGCTGGCCTGGCGTGATGTCGGCGCAGGAGCAGGATCTCGATGCTATCAATGCTGAGCTGCTGAAGGCGCTGGATATCGCGCTGGATGATTTTATCGCCGCCCGCGAAAGCGAAGGTGCGGCGCTGAAGACCTTGATTGAGCAGCGTCTGGAAGGCGTCAGCGCGGAAGTCAGCAAAGTGCGCGCGCAGATGCCGGAAGTGGTGAAATGGCAGCGCGAACGACTGGTGACCAAACTGGAAGAAGCTGAGGTTCAGCTGGAAAATAATCGTCTCGAGCAAGAACTGGTGATGATGGCGCAGCGTATCGATGTAGCTGAAGAACTGGATCGTCTCGATGCCCATGTAAAAGAAACCTACAACATTCTGAAGAAAAAAGAAGCTGTCGGCCGCCGTCTCGATTTTATGATGCAGGAATTCAACCGTGAGTCGAATACCCTGGCCTCTAAATCGATCAATGCAGAAATCACGACGTCAGCGATTGAGCTGAAGGTATTGATCGAGCAGATGCGCGAGCAGATTCAGAATATTGAGTAAAAAATCACGAAAACGTATTAGCTAACAGAAACCCTAAAAGCCCGTACTCTGGCGGGCTTTGTTGTATCCATCTGCCAGCATTAGAAGCAACCAGACGCACGCTTCGCGCGTACCTTATCGCTACTGATATGCTGCGGACACGACGAATTTTCGAATACGACATCAAACGGCATACAATCCAGGTATGCCAAGCACTAAAATTTCAGGCCTCACAGGAACTAACCACACTGAAACGGTCTCGTTAATGTACGAAAAAATTACGCACAAATACTGTGATGGCAACGTACAGCATTCAAAGAGCTGGAACGAACGATAATAACGAGGGTTTGCGCCCCTCATCGCTTATATTTCCAGAGCAATATTTAATAAAACCATCAGAAACAATGGCATGGACGTTACTTTACTATAATACCAGAATATTTGTTTAATAGTTGCGGGGATAGATTTATTTCTTTCAATGTAACAATTAATTGACACTCTAATAATGAAAAATGGAACTATCGAAAATAATATAATCATATTAATTATCACCCAGCCCTGAAATTCATCATTAATTCACCGTCTGGAAAAACCCCTAACCTCTGTAATGCTATCCATTGCGATCTCCATAAGATAAACCGTGGTTATTATAGGGATAATTGTGATGTTTTAGAGCCGGTATTGGCTAAGGAATAGTTCAAAAATGCGGTCAGATAAACTCTGCTTGTGGACGCCTCTACAACGCATGACATTAAATCATAATTGCAGACCATAGCATTACCGGCTCCAACCTTATTTGACCGTGATTTCAAAAGGTGCTTCAAACTAAAACGGGTTGTTTACAACAGCTATTAATCCGGATAATTACGTTGCGCATATAATAATTAACCATTGAATGGTAAAGGTTTTATCGAGTATTCAGAACTATTAATATAAATCTCTATAATGCTTAATTCCAGCGCAATTCTGTTTGATTAATTTTTTTCCAAAACAACACCAATTTTTCCCATAAATTATTTTTCAAAGCTCAGCAAATATCTTCATTAACTCACCAGCATCAAAAGACGATAAATACATCTTTAAACAATAATCCAATCTGACTTGACTTATTTCTATTCTGTCATGACGCGAATGGCTGGCCCGTTTGTAGGAAAATACTGACAAAAGCCATAATATGTAAGAATATTCGCTGTGGTATAGAGAATTATCTGTCTTTATTCTTATGACAATCTGATTAAAATTTACGTAAAAAACAGCCCCCATTATTCTGCTGTGGAAGTTATAACCGGAGACGTATCCGCGTTTCCGAATCTTTTTACGTGAAAACTGAGTAAAAAAATGAAAGAGTATAAATTTAACGATTTCTTGCTTCGTTCAGACAATATTTTGTTAAAAAATGATCAGCCGATTAACTTGCCGCCAAAAGAAGTTAGCGTCTTGCGCTTTTTAATTGAAAATGCTGATAAAATTTTAACGAAAGAGCAAATTATTGAAAAAGTCTGGAATGGCGGTATCGTTTCTGATGAATCCCTGACCAGGTGCATTTACGTTATCCGCAAAATGCTGGAGCAAACCGATAAAAATAAATACATTAATACGTTATACGGCAAAGGCTACCGTTTTATTTGTCCCATCATTGAGCGTGATATCTCCGCTCATGCCCTGGCGCAACAGGAAAATAACATTCGCATCGCTGTATTTCCCTTCACGGTAAATAACAGTGATACGTTAATGCTACACGATCAGATTCAGGATCTGTTGCACAACCTGAATGATGGCACAATCACCATCCTGCCTTCGGTATTTACCCGCCATGGGACTGATTATGCAAGCATTCTGAACATCCTTCAGCTGCTGAAAACGGATTATTATATCTCCGGCACTGAAGTGACGCCTGAGGGCGAAGCGCCTGTCATCAGGCTGGAACTGGTCAGAACAAAAGATCATGCGGTTATTTTTCGTGAAGGCGCCACGCTGCTCTCACCCAACCAGAATGAATTACGTCATTCGCTGGAAAAAACGCTCAGGACGCTGATAGCGAAAACGCAGCAGGAAAAGCTGTCACCATTTGAGAAAATAGAGGAGTAAACAATCTCTGGCTGGTAATAATCGTTTTCCAGCCAGCTTTCATTGAAGGCGTGGCTTTATTTCAGAGTGCGCGCCTTTTTTCTTTTCATCCCTCGGCTCACCTGTATAAATGCTATGGTTAAGTTCCTGCTTTTTGTTTTTTCTTTTTTGTTCTCCTGTGCCGCAAACGCCACCTGCTGGCAGCTCGCTGAAGAGACATTCCATATTGATGGCAAGTTGCTGATGGCTATTGCCCAGGTAGAATCTGCGATGAATCCCCGTGCGATGGGTAAAAACAGCGATGGCAGCTGGGATACCGGTCTGATGCAGATCAACAGCCGCCACCTGCCCGCCCTGCGTAAGTCTGGCGTTAACGAATTTATGTTGCAAAACGATCCCTGTATTTCCGTGCTTACCGGCGCGGCGATCTTATCTGACATGATGATGGTATATGGCTACACCTGGGAAGCAGTGGGGGCGTATCATGCCGGAACGGCAAAAAACCGTCACCAGCAGCGCATGAATTATGCGGCGAAAGTCTGGCGGTATTATCTGCGGGAGAAAGAAAAAGTGGTTAAGCCTGAATAAAAGCGCGCGGCATTCAGGCCACGCCTTAACTTGCGATACGACTTTCAGATAAAAATATAATCATTCCGGTGAGGCTTAAACCCGGACCGAATGGAAATACCGCCTTTTTATTTCCGGTAATGATAAAAAACAGCGCGGCAAGCAAAGTTATTAATGCAGCAAATAAACAGAGCAGGGGCAGCGCTTGCCAGCCCAGCCAGGCGCCTAAGGCGGCCAGCAGCTTACAATCTCCGCCGCCTAATCCCTCTTTTTTTAATAGCCAGAGGCTGAGCTGTCGCAGGATGGCGAAAACCAGATAACCCGCTATCGCTCCCCAAACCGAAGCCGTCACAGCTTCGTTGATTATTGTGTGAAAACACAATCCTGACCATAACAGCCCCAGGGTCAGGCAGTCGGGCAGCAGCAGATGGCGAATATCAATCACCGTCAGCATAAACAGCAGATATCCCAGCAAACAGCAGGCAAACAGCAACAGCGTATCGGCAAAAAAGAAGGTACAAAGGGCGAAATAACCTGCAACGGCCAGCTCGGTCAGCCACAACCGCACCGGAATAGCGTGGCAGCAATGGCGACATTTTCCCTGTAGCAGGGTCCAACTGATAAGCGGAATATTTTCCCACCAGGCCAGTTTGTGCAGGCAGATAAAACAGTGCGAGGAGGGAAAGGCGAGCGACATGGGATAGGGCTGCGTCCCGGTAATCGTCAGGGGTAAACGCTCAATAACCACGCCGGCAAAGCTGCCCATTATCGCACCGACGAAAAACATGAGCAGAATGGCCAGAATGCGCCCGGCATCAGGGCCATGACTCAACAGATCGGCGGTTAACGTCATGATGGTTGCCCCCAGACCAGCAGCGCCTCAACCTGAATATGTTTGCTGTTTTCGGCCGGAAGCAGCACCACCTGACTGAGTTGTACGCCCGTCGCGTCGTTAAGCTGGTCTACCCAGGCAATAAAGCGCGGCAGCGTCGTCTCACTCATGCGCAGCCGCGCCTGTTGTTTATCACTTTCCATCAGAATGAGATTGATCCCCGCTTTTGCGGCGCGCTCTTTCACCGCCTGTACAGGCTCGCTGACCTGCAGCGCTTTTACCGTTAGCGCATGCTTTTTTGCCAGCGACAATATCGCCTGCACGGTTTTTTCATTATGTTCAATGCGCAGCCGCCGCGCCTGCATCATATTATTCAGCGTGACCAGCGCTCCTGCGCTAACCAGGAGCACCCCTGCCAACAGAATACACTTCAATTTCACGTCATAAGCTTCAGTGATTTTCTGGCAAAAAGCGTTAGCGCGCCCTGCGGTAAAGTTCAATAACATCGGCAGTGCCATCCTGATTCTGTTTTATTTCAAGTCCGGTCTCTTTCTTCAGTGCGGTAATAAATGCTTCCGCCGAAGCGTCACCTTTGATATGCAAGCGCAGACTCAGCGGCGTGGAATAATATTCCAGCTTTGTAACGCTCATGCCCGAAGAGGTTTGTTTTATGCGGTCAATAGCTTGAATCAATTGCGCAAAACCAGGATCTTGCTGTTTAGCCTTACGCTCAAAATCATATTTAAGATTGTGAGGCAGACGGCTCTGCGGAAAGTAACGTTGATAAAGCGTTTGCGCCTGATTTTCTGTACGCGTAGCAATTTCATTCAGCTTATACAGACTAAACAACTGTGAAGCGAAAAAAATGATGAAACTATAGGCTATAGCCATAATAAGAAATGCGTTAACCTTTTTCTCGTTATTGTTATTCGCCGTAAAGCTGGTCAATATATTGTCATGGCTGCGAGGCGGCGCTGAAGCCATCATGCGCCAGACGGAGCGGCATGAAACATGGTATTTCATCTCTATATCATCAGGAATAACATCGCTGCTGATGATTTCCGCCGCAGGCAGCTGCTGAATAAATGCAGGCAATAACGAGGGTGACACTTCGGCAAATTCCGTTTCGCCATACCGTACCAGCCAGTTTTCATCCAGCTTCGCCAGGGTGATCCTATTGTTGTGATAATCGAGCAATAGCGCATCCGGCACGGCCCTGACAACCTGCAGCCCGGCCTGGCTACAGAGATCAAGCCAGCGTTGCAGAACAGCCTGCGGCACGGCAAAGGCGTCAAGCCTCTTCCCGTTGCGTTGCATGACGTGCCAGTGCAGATCCTGCGCCTCCGGCACGCTCTCCTCGGCCATCCACGTCAGGGTTGACGACAGATCCCGCAGCTTTTTATCCGGCAGGGTAAAGCGCCGACACAGAATTTCACAGGCAGGCAGCAGCAGACAAACCCGCTGCGCCAGCGGGTGACCACTTAACGTATTTAACTGCTGCGGATGCTCCAGCACGCGTGGCGTCATATCCTGTGAGGTAAACCACCAGAGGCGTGAACTCAGAAAGGAGTCGGGCCGAACGAACAGAAAGGCGTGCATTGATCACCACCGACGTTGATTAATAGACATAGCGATGATTCCAGATGAAAGCGCTATTCTCTTCCTGAGAAAAATAGATTTCGCTGCTAACGGTGAGCGCATGTTCTTCATCCGTAACGGTTATCTGGCTTCGCCAGAAATGACTCCGCACGCTGAGCAGCTCTTCAAACAGCGACAGCGGAATCGATGTCTCGTAGCTGATTTTCATCCAGGCCTGGTGCACCGCCTTAAGCGTTTTCCAGCCGCCCTCCGGTCGCGCCGCAATCAACGCCTGAGCTTTCTCCAGACTGAGATAAGGCGTGAACAGCGCGGTCAGCAAGGGTGCCTGCTCTCTGGTCAGTTGATTGATATCCACTCGTGCCTGACGCGAAGGCAGCAGGCAAAGCGGCGACGACCGATCGTCTCTGATGAAGGCCCGCGCTGCCGCCGGTAATTCATTTTCCTGATACAACAGCGTTTTGCGCCTTACGACTTCGCTGGCCGGTGTTTGCAAAGCGGAAAAACGCTGTAAAAGCGCTTCCGCGATGTCACGATCCTGCGCAGGCGCCAGCAGGCCGGCCAGCATAGTCAGGTAACGCTGATGTGGTTCTGAATCTGCTCTTTCCACAGAAAAAGGCAGCTTCGCCAGGGTGTTGAGATTGAAACAACGCTGCGCGCTTTCCAGCTTTCCCGCAATGCGCCAGGTGGTGCCGGCCAGATTCAGCTCTCTGTGCCATCTCTGAGCAGACAACATGCTCCGATCGGGCTGCGCCATTTTTTTCAGCAGCCGTTTCTCTTCGCTATTGATGAGCCACTGTTGCGTTTGCAACGCTTTAATCGCCTCTACCCGCTGGAAATTACTGACAAATAGCCCGTTCATCTTCACCGCCAGCAGCGACATCAACGTAACCAGAATCAGCACGATAAGTATCGCTACGCCCCGCTGCGATGGGGATGCAGGCTTTGTTGCTTTGCGTTTCATTCAGCAGCCCGCTCGGTTGTCCTGTTATCAAGCTCAATAACACGCATCAGGTTTCCCGCATCGGTATGAAAAACCCAGCGCCACGATCTGCCGTCTGCGAGGCTGAATTCCGCCGCCACCCGATCGGGACGAGCGTCAGCGCGCCATTGGGTTTTCCAGCCACCGTCATAAAAGGACCATTTCACAGAGACGACATCTTGCAGAAAAACGTGCTCGCTCCGAATCCCGCCTTCAACCTGGATAGTGCGCACAAGCTGATGCTCTTTTAGCTGCCAGATGACCTTTCTGATCTGCCGATGCTCTGCGTCATTCAGTTCAGAAAACGGATTTTTGGTTGTCCAGGAGAAGCTCTGCTCGCTCACGGTGATGAGCGGCTCAGCAGCCACGACCTGGTAAAGATCGCGCCGCAATATCAGCCAGAGGCGTTGCAGCTCGCTGGCCGAGGCCGTTTTATGCTGCATCTGCCCGCTGATTTCATTCGCACCGCGTAATAGCTGCCAGCCCATCACGCTCATGATGGAAAAGATTAGCGTGGCAATAAGCACTTCCAGTAAAGTGAATCCCTGCTGGTTTTTATGGCGCCTGTTCATCCTCATCACTCAGTGCTAACTGATAAATCACGGTCCGGGGATCGTCCTGTCTGACGACGGTGATGATCCGCGCCGCGTCATCTTCGCCATCCGCTGCGCTTTCCTGCCAGAGCCAGCCGCCCACAGAATGCTGCTGCGTTAAAGCGACGCGATCGTTTTCTAACAGCGCGTTTTCCACAATCCAGCTTGCGGTCAGCATCTCAGCGAGCCTTGCGCTCTCCCGCCCCCCCAGCATCAGGCTCTTCATCAACGCCAGCGCGGCAACGGAAAAAATCGCCAGGGCAACCATGACTTCCAGCAGCGTCATGCCAGCCTGATTATTGACGCTGCGGCGCTGTTTGCAGCTCAAACGGCGTCCCTCCTGAAGAAGAAAGGATGTAACCTTTGCCGGTCACAGGATGGGTAAACGACAAGGTAAAAACAGATGCTTCGCCATCAGGCAGGAAGAGAACCTGCGGAACCAGCGAAATCACGGGAGGAAGCGGCTGACCGTTCAGCGCCACCTCCAGCTCATCGGGAAACAGACCACTGCCGGGATAACGTCCGCTTTCCAGCGGCATCCAGATAAGGCGCTTGCTGCGTTCGCCCGGAGAAGCGAGCTGCAGCAGCTGATAATGCCCTTCGCTCAGGGCGATCCCGACGGGCTGATGCGTATACACCGCCCGGTCGGCGGCATATTCAAGCAAGGCGCGGAACCGTTCGCCAAACCGTTGCTGGCTGGCTCTTTCCGGTAAAAAGGTGATAACCGCCATGGCGGCGACGGCAGCAATCACCATCACCAGCATCACCTCAATCAGCGTAAAACCCTGCTGCCTGGTGATCGGCCTACTGCTCATCCAGCTTCCAGTTACCGATATCGTCTTCGGTATGCGCTTCGCCATCAGGCCCCATCGAAAAAAGATCGATTTTTCCATGCTCGCCAGGACTGACGATAATGTAATCATTTCCCCAGGGATCGCGCGGCAGGCGGCGGATATAGCCTTCTTCACGATAGTTTTTCGGCACCGGCGCCAGTTCGGGTTGCGTGACCAGCGCCTGGATGCCCTGATCGGTGGTGGGATAGCGATGGTTATCGAGTTTGTACATATCCAGCGCGCTTTCCAGCGCAACGATATCGCTGACGGCCTTTTGCTTATCCGCCCGCTCTTTGTTTCCCATCAGATTCGGGATCACCATGCTGGCCAGCACGCCAAGAATGACGATCACCACCATCAGTTCCATCAGGGTAAAGCCAGACTGCGATGAGATATGACGCAGCGCGCGGTTTGGAGTAACAAACATAGCGGTTAACTCACCAGATTATTCAGTTGTAATATGGGCTGTAATATCGACAAAACGATAAACAAGACGATGCTGGCCATGGTGATCACCAGAAGCGGTTCAAATACCGCCAGCATCAGCGTGATACGATGCTGCAATTGCTTTTCCTGGTATTCGGTCGCGCGCGCCATCAGTACGCTTAATTGGCCGCTCTGCTCACCCGATGCGATCATATAAATCATCATCGCCGGAAACAGCGCGGTCTGCTCAAGCGAGCGGCTTAACGGCACGCCCTGACGCACTTTCCCGGCGGCCTCCTGCATCAGCGTATTCACATATTCATTGGCGTTGACCGTTCTGGCGATCTCCATCGCCTCCAGTAACGGCACATGGCTGTGCTGCAGAATGGTCAGGGTGCGCAGATAGCGCGCGGCATTCAGCGTCCTGACCAGTTTTCCGCACGGAGGATAGCGCACCATTCCGCGCTGAAACCTGAGGAGATTATTGGGCTTTTTTAGCCAGATCCGGAAGAGCAGCCCGGCGGCAGCCAACAGGCCGAGACAGGGCAGGCCATACTGTTGCACCGCGTGGCTCAACATCAGCAGCAGTCGCGTAGAGAGCGGCAGCGCCTGTTTCATATTCACAAACTGTTCCGTGACCTGCGGCACCACTACCGCCAGCAGAATGCCGATCACGCCCAGCGCCACCAGCGTCAGCGCTGTGGGGTAGATCATCGCCTGGGTCAGTTTGTTGCGCAGCATTTGCTGCTGCTCATTGTGGTCGGCCAGCTTCTCCAGCACCTCACCCAGCCGCCCGGTTTTCTCGCCCGCCACGACCAGCGTACGGAATAACTTATCGAACGACTTCGGACAGGCCTGCAACGCTTCATGCAGCGCATACCCCTCCAGCACCCGCTCCCGGATGGTGGCGAGCTGTTTCGCCAGCAATGCATTTTCATTCTGCGCGGCGATGATTTTTAACGCCTGTGCAAGGGGAATCGCGGCGTTAACCAGCGTCGCCAGCTGTCGGGTAAACAGGGTAATCGCCGCTGCCGGAACACGACGGGAAAAACGCGGTCCGAAGGCGCGCCGCTCCTCGCTCTGCTGCATGGAGAGAATGATGTAGCCCTGCTCGCGCAGCTCTCTGCGCGCCTGCGCCGCTGAAGCTGCAGAAACCACGCCGCGATGCCGGTTTCCCTGGCTATCCATCCCCTGCCAGCGGTAACGATCTGTCATGCCTGCTCTCCGCTGAATGCCTGTTCGGCGGTCACCCGCAAAACCTCCTCCAGGCTGGTATCCCCCTGCATCACGCGCAGCAGACCGTTCTGCCGCAGGCTGCGCGCCTGCTGACGCAGCAGGGTTTCCATCACGCCCTCGCCCTGGCTTTCGCCAATCGCCCGCCGCAGCGCCTGGTCGATGGTAATCACTTCATGGATGGCGATACGCCCCAGATAGCCGCTGTGACGGCAGCGCTCACACCCCTGCGGATGCCAGAGCTGCGATGGCGCAGATTGTGCGGCAGGCAGCAGCGCTTTTTCATACGCTGTTACGGGCCGTGCGACCCGACAGGCAGGACAGAGGCGGCGCACCAGACGCTGGGCCAGCACGCCCGTCAGCGAGCTGGCGATCAGGTAAGGCTCGACGCCCATATCCTGGAGACGCGTGACGGCGCCGCAGGCGCTGTTGGTATGGAGCGTCGACAGCACCAGGTGGCCGGTAAGCGAAGCCTGAACGGCGATTTTCGCCGTCTCGCTGTCACGGATTTCGCCGATCATCACCACATCCGGATCCTGGCGCAGAATGGCGCGCAGCCCGCGGGCAAAGGTCATATCCACCGCGCTGTTTACCTGCGTCTGGCCGATTCCCTCAAGCTCATACTCAACCGGATCTTCCACGGTGAGAATATTGCGCTCATCGCTGTTGAGCGCGGAGAGCATGGCGTAAAGCGTGGTGCTCTTGCCGGAGCCGGTCGGCCCGGTCACCAGAATGATGCCGTGAGGCTGATGGATCTGCTGTTTCAGCCGGGTCAGCTCGTCGCTCGCCATGCCAAGCTCAGCCAGCCCGAACGACAGATTGGTTTTATCCAGCAAACGCATCACGATGCGTTCGCCATGCCGGGCAGGAAGGGTGGAGACGCGAACGTCAATCGCCCGGCTGCCGAGGCGCAATGAAATGCGTCCATCCTGGGGCAGGCGCTTTTCGGCGATATCCAGCCGGGCCATCACCTTGATACGTGAAATCAGCATGGCGGAGAGCTTGCGGGCGGGTTGCAGCACCGGAATCAGCACGCCATCAACGCGAAAACGAATAACCAGCGTTTTCCCGAAGGTCTCGATATGAATATCCGACGCCTTTTCCTTGACCGCCTCGGCCAGGATAGCGTTAATCAGACGAATCACGGGCGAATGCTCTGCCGTGTCCAGCACATCTTCGTTATCCGGGATCTCCTCCGTTAGCGCCATCAGATCGATAGAGGCGTCCATGTTGTCCGCGATCTGCCGGGATGCCGAAGCGTGATACTGTTTGATATCCGTCAGCCGTTCCTCAAACTCCTTATCAGAGACAAAGCGCGGCTGAATGCTGCCTTGATATTCCCGCTGGATTTCAAGCAGGGCGGCTGGCGAGACATCACGACGCGCAATCACCTCGTTTTCACCAATCAGCACGCCATGCTGCTTAAAAAAGCTCAGCGCGTTTTCGGCGTGTTTTTTTTCCATCAGATCGCCCCGCGTTACTGCCGAAAAGGATTGCGTCCGCGTTCGGCTTTACTGCCAGCGGGCGGCGTCAGCGGCGGCAACATTACGTCGTCAGGCGGAGGTAAAATGCCGGAGACAGGCTTTTCGCTACGCTGCTCAAAATCGGCGCGTATATGGCGATACTTTTTGCCGGAAACGTGACCGTAAACTTCATCGTCGGGAATGATGGTGGTTTTAATAAACACCATCAGGTTACGTTTGCTTTTTTCGCTGGAGGTGTAGCGGAAAAACTGGCCGACCAGCGGGAGATCGCCCAGCAGCGGGACTTTAGAGACGTTCTGCTTGTTAACGTCCTCGATTAAGCCCCCCAGCACCACCGTTTGCCCGTTGTTGACAATCACCTCATTGCTGATGGTTCGCGTATTAAACGTCGGGCCCAGATTGCCCGCTTCGCTGGAAGTTTTATCCACGCTGGAAACCTCCTGCTCGATTTTTAACTGTACGGTGTTGCCGTCGTTGATTTGCGGCGTGACCTTCAGCCTGGTGCCGACCGTTTTACGCTCTACAGTATTAAACACGTTGTTATCGCTGGTGGTGGTGCGCGATCCCGATAATACCGGGACATCCTGACCGGCATTAAAGGAGGCCTCTTTATTATCCAGCGTCACCACGCTGGGCGTAGAGAGAATTTCGCTTTTGGCATCCTGCGCCAGCGCCGTCAGCAAGGCGCTGAAGTCGCCGCGGAAAAAACCGGTGGCGAGGCCGTTTACCGCCCCGTTGAGGATGTTGTCTTTTTTCAAATTAGCTATCGGCAGACCGGTATCGGTAAACTGCGCGCCGCCGTAGCGGGAATTCCACTGAATCCCCAGATTCAGGCCGCTGCCATCCTGCACTTCCGCAATGATCGCTTCCACCAGCACCTGAGAACGTCGGATATCCAGCTGTTGAATCACTTTCTCCAGCGAGGAGATCACGCCCTGGGGCGCGGTAACGATCAGCGAATTGGTTTGCGTATCTGCCGCAACGCTGATCTCATTGCTGCTCAGCGCCGCTGTTTTCGCGCTTTTCCCGTTCTGGGCAGCGGCAAACTTTTCGCCAATGCCGGTCAGCACATCGGCAATCTGCGTGGCGTTGGCATAGCGCAAATAAAACACGCGGGTGTTGTCCTGAAAGCCGCCCTCTTTATCCAGCCGATGGATAATCTCACGCGTTTTACTGCGCGCCTGCGGAGAGCCGCTGATAACCAGGGTATTAGTGCGTTGATCCGCCACCACTTTTGCCATCAGCGCGCTCGCGTTCTGTCCTTTCAGCTCCTCATTACTGAGCTGATTGAGCAGTTCCGCCAGCTCTTTCGCCGAGCCGTTTCTCACCGCCACGGTTTCACGCTGCTGAATGCCGGCGCGGTCAACGCGCTCAATCACCTCAACCAGACGATTCACGATCATTGCTTTACCGGTCAGGATAACCACGTTAGCGGGTTCATAATGCACCACGTTGCCTGTGCCATTGGCGTCATTCAGCTGGCGCAGGAGCGGGGCTAAATCGCGCGCGGGAACGTTATGCATTTGTACCATGCGCGTAATCACTTCATCGCCCTTGCCCGGATTAACCTGATCGGCGATGGGCGTTCCGGCCGTTTTTACCTTGCTGGAACGAATGACTTTCAGAAAACCGTTGTCCATCGGCACGATGCTGTAACCGTAGAGATCCAGCACGCTGAGGAAAAACTGGTAATACTCCTCCTCGGTGAACATGTCATAGCTTCTGACCGAAATTTTTCCCTGAATCGAGGGATCCACCAGAATGGGTTTATTCAGGTTCTGACTGACGATATCGATAAAATCATGAATATCCGTGTCCTGAAAGCTGGCGCTAAAATTAGCGGCAGATGTCACAAGCGGCGCAGTCAGCAAAGAGGAGAGCAGGCAGGCATGTAATAAAAGCGTTTTCATATAAAGGCACTATTTATTGGCATCAATTTCCAGGGTAATCCTTTTTCCGTCACGCAAAATATCTACTTTTGCATGCGTGGCCGTTTCCCACAGACGTTCAATCTGCTCGCTGTTTTGCGATATCATTATGTCGAGATCGTTAACCGCCAGAACGATGTCATCCTTACCTAAACGCCACCGTTCATGGCTGAAATTCAGAGAGGCAGGTAAAAAGCGCCAGGATACGATTTCATTTTCCCGGTAAAGAGGAATAAGTTTTCCCCCATCCTGTAAAACGCGCGGTTTTACCGTCGCATCAGGCAATAAACGAGGCGTACTCTCAGGACGCTTTTTAAAAGCGAGATGAATAATTTTGCCGTAGCTTGCAATATCCACCTGCTCTCTGGCGATATGAATAATGCGCGCATCAGGGTGGCCGTCAATTTTTTCCCCGGCGTGATAACTCTGCTGTCGGTTCCCTTTGCGTAACGTCACCATCGATAACAAGGGATTATCGCTGTAGCTAATCCCGAGCAGTCTGTGGTCGAAAGGCGTCACTGCGGCTTTCACTTCCGCCTGCGAGCGCCGGGCTTCGTTGAACAAAGAGGCGATAGCAGTATAAGAGGCGGCTTCGGACGCGGCGGAAGGTACCGGCTGAGGAGAATCCGGGCTGTAGCGGCTTAGCAGCAGGATATTTTGATAAGCGGCAAACGTTGCCCCCGCGGCTATTCCCAGTGACGCTAAAGCTGTCAACACAGCGCGATATGTTTGCAACTTACCCATTTTTTCTGGCTATCTCCTTACCCAGCAAAAACAGGGTAAGCTATTTCTATGCTGAAATAATGAGCATTTTATAATTTATTTTGATGCAGCGACAAATATAAAGGTCTGCATCACAAAGCTATCAGGATGGTTATTTTATCAGCAGGGATAATACTCCAGTAATATTGCGCCACGCCACCACCTTTCCTTATTAAATACAACGCTATGAATTCGCCTGACCTTAGAATTTCCTGTAAAGACAGTGACGTACTAATTAAACAAACCGAATATTATCAAAACCTGTTTCAGGCCGTTTATTATCTGGCTGAGCAGAATATTCACTGCCTGGTTGAGAGCAAGAGCGATTTAACTATCCAGGCATTCTGCCAGGCGCTGCGTGACGTGTTTCCGGCGGCTATTACGCTTGATGGCGCCCGGCCTGACTGGCCGCGCTACCTGCAACACGCGCGCGCAAGCGAGATTTCTCAACCGGTGATCATCACCGGTGTGGAAAAATTTACCCCAGCTTGCTTTGCGCGCCTGGCTGCGCTGGCGCTGGCTCCGGATCGGGTTTTTAGCGGGCTTATTTTGCTGGCCTGTGGCGCAGATAAAAAAGCGCTGACCTGCGGCCTCAGACCGCTAACGATTTCCCGTTTTTTACTCAGGCGTTTAACAGAGCGGGAGTGCCTGGCCTGGCTGGAGAGAGAGCTGGAACAGCGCGGCATTACGGATACCGGCTTCAGTAGCAGAGATAAAAAGCAGCTTATCAGGGCGGGTCGCCGCGCGCCTGAACAGATCCGTTTGTTGATGCTCAGCACGCGCAGCTATTTGTGCAGCGTAACCCCGGCGCACGTCACGACGGGCCATATCCGGGCGGCGATCAGAGCCTGCTATGGCCGCTGGCTGAGCGGCGAAAAAACGCTGCTGCTGGCGGTACTGCTTTGCCTGACGTCGGGCTATGCCGCCTGGGCAACAAAAGACAAAAATGTGTCATGGCTGGAAAGCCAGCTTCCCACCGCTGGCCCTGCCTCTTCCGCTCCCGGCCTGGAGGCGGTTTCCGCTTCTCGCGAACAGGCGATGCAGCAGCTGTTTCGGGTATGGGGTTATGACGTTACGCTGAAGGAGGCATCCTGTGAAAACAGCGTACGGGCGAATCTGTTCTGCTTAACCGCCAGTAAAAATCTGGCGGCGCTTATTGATGACGGCCATCCATGGATTGCTGAAATTGTGTTGCGGGACAAACGCTATTACGCCGTCGTGGCGGGCGTGACGGGTAATCATGTTGATATGCTGATTGCCGGAAAAACCTGGCGCGCCACAGAGTCATGGTTTTCCCGCCATGCCACCTCCCGCGTGACGCTGTTCTCGAAGCTGCTGCCCTCTTCCGCCGATAAAATCTCGCCCCGCTCGCCAGCGCAGGACATCCACTGGCTCGACAGCAAGCTCAGCCACGTTTTACTGCTGAATCCGCTGGCAACGGAGAAATGGAGCGCCGAGCTGAAGGAGCGGGTAAAACGCTTTCAGAAAAGCGCAGGCTTGCAGGCTGACGGCAGCGCGGGCATCTACACCGTCATGGCGCTGAACCAGCAAACGGGTGACGCGCCCGCATTGAAAATCGATCGGAAGGAAGAATGAGAGCGTTGATAAAATCGTTCAGCATTGTGCGCGCCGCGCCAGCCAACGCCGCGATCTTCTCCACACGTCGTCCTCTTTTCTGGCTGGCTGTGGTTGTCGTCTCTTTTGCGCTGGGCTTTACCAGCGTCACGCTGTACGGCTTTTTTCAGGTGATTAGCCAACAGCAGGCGACGGCGAATGATGCGCCGCAGAAGGTAGATATTCACTATGTTTATGCCACCCGCCCGCTGCCGGTGAAAACAGCCGTTTTGCCGTTCAATTCCGCCTCTGCTGTGGAGGAATTACCTCAGAAAGCCAAAGCGATGCCCGATTTTGCCTTGCAGATCGCGGAGGATGCTGAGCAATCAGCCTACCGGCAGCGGCTCTATGAAAGCATCGCTAAAGCGCTGAAGGAACGCTCCGCTCAGTGAGTTTGCGCAGTTAACGCCTGCGCCATTTCCGCACGGATCTGTTCCACTTCAGCGGCAAACGCCGCAATGGCGTCTTCAAGCTGGTGAAGCGCATGCAGAGGAAAGCCGTCGCGCTCACTCTGCGTCTCGTTCAGCTGTTCAATTTCATCGCAACAGGCCGCCACCGCCTGATGGCTGAGTATCCTGGCGAGCCCTTTCACTTTATGCGCCAGGTCAGCCAGCTCGTTCCGTTCCTGACGCAACGCGATCTCTGCCAGCGCCTGGTTGTCCTGTTGCAGCTGCTGCCTGACTTCTTGCAGGAAAGAGAGCGCCACCTGCATATCGCCGCCCACCATTGTTTCGACGCTTTTACGGATATTCTGCGTCTTGCTGTCGGGAACAGGTATCGCCACAGAAGGTTGCTGACACTGTTTTTCCAGGATGTGCATGATCTGCTCAAGCGAGGCGGGTTTAAACAGGCAGTCATCCATGCCCGCCTCCAGGCATTTTTCCATCGCTTCTGCGCGTGCGTTGGCGGTAAAGCCAATCAGCACCGTCGCGCTCAAATGCTGCGCCCTCTCTTGCTGACGAATTTTACGACTCAGCTCGCAGCCGTTCAGTTCAGGCAGATTATAATCAATGATCACCGCGTCATAACCCTCGCCGTTCGCCCATTGCGAATACCCTTCGTTACCGTTCGTGGCTTCATCGACCTGATGTCCAAGGAACTGCAACTGCTGTTTCAGCAGCATACGGTTAGGCTTGTAATCCTCTACAATCAACAGGCGCAGTCCAGGTTTATTCTCCTCAACGCCCGTAAGGGTTTGCTCTGTTTTGTTAATCTCCTCCTGCGCCACCGGCAGGGTCAGGGTAAAGCTCACCCGCGTCCCCAGGCCGGGAACGCTTTCGAGTTGCAGCTGACCGCCCATTTTTTCGCACAGGGCGCGGCTGATAACCAGACCCAGTCCTGCGCCCTGACGCGCGTTCGCGCACGAGGAGGCAAGCTGACTGAACGGCGCAAAAAGTTTTTTCTGATCTCTCTGGCTGATACCGGGGCCGGTATCGGTCACCGTGACCGTCACCTCGCTCTCGTGCCTGTTTTCCGCCTGCACAGACAAACTGACCCTGACTTCGCCTTCAGAAGTAAACTTCAGCGCATTGCTGATCAGATTAGAAAGGATTTGTTTATAGCGCAGCGGATCGATCAGCAGTTGTGCATTATTTTCACCGTCGCAGCGCAATGACAGACGCAGCTGTTTTTGCGTAGCAGGTCCCTGGAAAATACGCATCACCGACTGGGTCAGCGCGCTGATATCTGCAGCCTCCCTCTCCAGGGCAAGATGACCCGATTCAATACGGGAGATATCGAGTATATCGCCAACCAGCTCAACCATGCCGGATGCGGCTTCATACGCAACGCCAAGCAGCTCGGCATCGCTTTTTTCCTGTCGTTTGTTTTTTAGCGTCAGCTCAAGAATGCCAATGATGGCGTTCAGGGGAGTGCGCAGCTCGTGGCTCATGGTGGAAAGAAACGTTGA
Organism: Pantoea osteomyelitidis; assembly: GCF_044342975.1. Classification (NCBI taxonomy): domain Bacteria; kingdom Pseudomonadati; phylum Pseudomonadota; class Gammaproteobacteria; order Enterobacterales; family Erwiniaceae; genus Pantoea; species Pantoea osteomyelitidis. The sequence continues at coordinate 38,846 of NZ_JBGFSN010000001.1, read as the reverse complement.
TTTCGCTTTGTTCGCCTCTTCTGCGCGGGCACGCGCATCTTCCAGCTCGTCCATCAGCTTCTGTCGTTCGGTAATATCATGCCATCCGCAGTAGACGCCGGAGATCTCTCCCTGCCCGTCATAATAAGGCATGATCCAGTGAAACACGGTTCTGTCGAAAGCGGGATCCTGGAAGGAGAGCGTTCTGTCGCCCATCAGCGGTTTACCTTCCGACATCACCTGAAGATAATCCGCATGAAGTACCTTCGCTATCGGCCACTGTAACGGCACCGCCTGAATATCGCGCCCAATCACCGCATCGCCCTTCAGCCCCAGCGCCTCCAGATAACTGTTGTTGCAGGAAATCAGAGCGCCGTTTCTGTCACGCACGTAAATCGGTGTTGGCACGCCATTCATGATGACATTCATAAAGCGCAGGTTTTCGCTGATGCCCTGTTTGGCATATTTACAGGCAAGGTATTGCTTGCGCAGGTAGATGCCCCAGAGCAACGAGAACAGAATAAAGGTAAAGGATCCCAGCGTTATCTTCAGGAAATTTTGATGCCACGTCCGCCAGATGCCGCCGCCTTCCACCAGCTTATCCGCATCCCAGCTTTTATTAAGGTTTTCAATGCCGTTGTTGGAAACGACGTCCAGCACTTTATTGACGATGCTCAAAAGCTCGGGATCGTTTTTAGCGATGCCGAAGGCGAGGTAAGCCTGCATGTCAGGCAGAACCGGCGTATATTTCAGCCGCGCTTCGCCATAATTTTTCACCTGATATTGCGCGTTCTTTAGGGTTGTGATGGCACCGCTGACTTTGCCATCCAACAGCAAGTCTACCGCCTGTGACGCATTATCCGCCTCAACTACCTGGACGTCACGAAAGCGCTCCCGGATGCAGGCCGCTGCCGGGCTTCCTTCCCGCACGGAAAGCTTTTTTCCCTTAACATCAGCGATCTGTTGTGGCGCATCAGGCTGGCTGGCTGCCAGCAAGACGTAATCATTGCGCTGCCAGTACTTTGAATAAGCCACCACATCACGATATTGATTATCCGGCGTGATGGCACCAATCATTTCCGCCTGCCCGGTTTTAATTTTATTTACCATTTCGTTCGCGCTTTGCGTGGTGCTGACGGTAAAACTCAGGCCGGTAAAAATGCGAATAATGGTAAACAGGTCCGAACTGATGCCGTTGAAATTTTCGTGATTATCAACAAAGGCATAGGGCGCGTAAGAATCGGTAATCACCACGCGTACCACCGGGTGGGCCTGGATCCAGGCTTTCTCCTCCGGCGAGAGGATAAATTTATCCTGGCTGTAATGGCGGGAGCTGTCAGGCAGCGGCGCCAGCGGGTTAAAGTTGGCGCAGGGGGCCGCTGACCAGACGTGAAAAGAGAGCAGCGCCCACAGGGCGACACCTATCCGAATAATGACGCTTAACATGAGGGCATTACCTGAATTAGCTGACTAATGCCTGCTGCTTTGCAATATCGATAAGTTCAATCAGGGAGTTGGCGCTCAGCTTCTTCAACAAACGCGTTTTATACGTGCTGATGGTTTTACAGCTCAGGTTAAGTTCGTCAGCAATGCGTTTATTCGCCCAGCCGACAGCAAGGTACTGCAATACCGCCAGCTCGCGCGGCGACAAATCCTGTGTCCCCGACTTTTTATCTGTAGCGGATGCCGCGCCCAGCAGCGAAGGACCCAGAGAGGCGGGAAACCACAATTTTCCTTTGCGTACGGCTTTAATCGCATCTTCCAGCTCGCCCAGCCCTTCATCTTTCGCCACGAAGCCAGACGCGCCGGCTCTGGCGCAGCGCAATGCCCAGCTTTCAGCTGGCTTTGATGAGAGCACCAGAATGCGACTTTGACTATTGAGGTTTTTTAATCGCGAAAGCAGTTCCAGGCCATCCATTCCCGGCAAACCGATATCCAGAATAACCAGCTCGGGCTTAATCAGCCGCGCTTTTTTTAACGCATCATAGCCGCAGCCGGTTTCTGCGCTGACAACAATATCACAACGTTGCAGGAGCATTTTTACCGCTAACAGAACCACGGGATGATCATCGACAATCAGAGCTTCAAACATGATGAATGAAATACCTGGATAAGACTGAAAAGGGAGAAAAAAACATGATACGTCTGGCGACATCCGCAAAAAAGACACGCTGTTGAAGCAAACCAAAACTTTAATTAACAATTTTCCTTTAAATAATACAAAAATCTTACAGCCGTAACGGCGATAATAACGCCAGCAATTAATTTGATATGGAACGATACGCTTTAATTAATAACTAAATAATGCATACCAATATGCTGTTTTCACTAATAAAAAGGTAAAGCTACTGGCTGTTTTTTTGCGCGGTGAGTGTATCACAGACCGCTGCTCAGAAAATAACCCAATCACAGAATTTGTATGCAAATGCTACTTAACTTGATCTGGATCAATTTGGCGCTTCAGCCTGCCGCTAAGCCGTTAAAAATTACTTTTCTTTTTTTTCCTCTATTTTTTTGTCGGCGTGGAATTTATAACCATCTGTCCGATAAGCACTATTTTTCATTTAATACCAGTACCACAAAAAGCCTCAATCCTGGAGATTGCAACCTTTACCTTTCTTTAATGGCACTTTCTGCTACCGTGCCGGTCAGAGTTAAAGACTCGTAGCGCCTGAGGAAATAAAAGGAATGTTCTTTATGCGATACATCGATTTATCACATAAAGGCATATATGAAAAAGACAGGACAGTTCTGTTCCTCCCTGCTCCATCCGCGCTACTGGTTTACCTGGTTCGGACTGGGAGTGCTCTGGCTGCTGGTGCAGCTTCCCTATCCCGCTTTAATCCGTCTTGGCGCGCTGGCCGGTAAGTTTTCCCGCCATTTCCTCAAGCGCCGTGAAAAAATTACCCGCCGTAATATGGATCTCTGCTTTCCCCATCTCAGCGAGCCAGAAAAAGAGCGCATCGTGGCGGAAAACTTCGCCTCGCTGGGCATGGCGCTGGCAGAAACCGGCATCGCCTGGTTTTGGTCCGATCAGCGCGTGAAGCGGCTGTTTCAGGTAAAAGGCATCGCAAATCTGGAGCTGGCGCAAAACCATAAGCGTGGCGTGATGGTGATTGGCGTGCATTTTATGTCGCTCGAACTGGGGGGACGCATTACCGGTCTCTGCCAGCCAATGATGGCGATGTACCGCCCGCATAACAATCGGGCAATGGAGTGGGCGCAAACCAAAGGGCGTATGCGTTCCAATAAAGCGATGATCGACCGTAAAGATTTGCGCGGCATGGTGCAGGCCCTGAAGCAGGGCGAAGCCGTGTGGTTTGCGCCGGATCAGGATTACGGCCCGAAAGGCAGCATCTTCGCTCCGCTTTTTGCCGTCGATAAGGCAGCCACCACTAACGGCACCTATGTGCTGTCGAAGCTGGCTAAACCGGCCATGTTAACCATTGTGCTGATTCGTAACCGCAGCAAAGATGGCTACCAGCTAATCATTGAACCGGAGCTGGAAGGCTATCCCTATGATGATGAGTCAGCCGCTGCCGCCTATATGAATAAGGTGATTGAGACGGAGATCCTGCGTGCCCCAGAGCAGTATCTCTGGCTGCATCGCCGCTTCAAAACCCGCCCGCCGGGTGAAGCCTCACTTTACGTCTGAATCGCTGAGCAGGCTTTGAAGCCTGCTTTTTTATCTGGCGTTTAACCGCCGCCGCAAAACTCTCCCGACGTCTGTTAACGTTTCGATTAAGATGAGCGCACGCGTTTTCATCCCGTCGACAAAGAGTAAACAAGATGGAACAGAGCTTTGAAGCTGGCTTACGGCGTGTGTTTTATGACGATCGCTTAACGCCTTATATTGAAATCGATGCGGCGCGCCTGACGCGCAATCTTCAGCAGATGCAGCAAAAAGCGCAGGCGGCTAACGTGACGCTGCGTCCACATGTGAAAACCCACAAAAGCGTACTGATTGCCCGGCAGCAGCATGCTCTTGGCGCGCAGGGAATTACCGTATCCAAGCCCAGCGAAGCCGTTGCCTTTATTCTGGGCGGCGAGCGCGATCTGCTGCTGGCCTATCCGGTTATCAAAGCAGAAACCCTGTTTGATTTATTACAGACCGCCGCCGCGCATCAGGCGCGCATTACGCTGATCGTCGACGCGCTGGCTGGCGTGCAGGCCATTGCGGATGCCGCAGCAGCGCAGCCGGATGCGACCATCGCCGTTGCTATCAAAGTGGATGTCGGGCTGCATCGTATTGGTGTCGATCCCCATTCTGATGCCGCGCTGCAGCTGGCGCAGACAATCGCTGCAAATGGGCTGTGTTTTGCCGGTTTGCTTGCCCATGCCGGTCATGCTTACGGCGCGGGCAACGTTGATGCCATTATCGCCATCGCGGCAGAAGAGGCGCGCTTGATGAAGGCGCTTCAGGCGCGACTGATCGCTGCGGGATTCGCGCCCTGTCCGCTCTCTGTCGGCGCAACGCCAACGGCCCTGGCCGCGCCTGTGGCCAGCGGCATCGCGGAAATCCGACCGGGTAATTATGCGCTGTTAGATTTGACAGCCTGTCGGCTCGGCCTGAGCGCAGCGGATAATCTGGCGCTTTCCGTTGTTACCCGCGTTGTCGCGGTGAATGCGCATTATGCAATTATTGATGCCGGTTCCAAAATGCTCAGCTCGGATAAAGGTCCGCACGGCACTAACGCCAGCGGCTTCGGCATCGCGGTAGATGAACAAGGAACCTGTTACGAGGTCATCAAGCTCTCTGAGGAGCATGGCTTTGTTACTTATCAGGAGGCGCCGCAGCCTGGCGCGCTGCTACGTGTTTTCCCCAATCATAGCTGTGCGGTGATGGCGCAATCCGACACGTTTGTGCTGCGCCAGGAAGATGGCAGCGGCGAAACCCATGACGTTGAAGGGCGCGGCCAGTTTCTCTGACAACCAATGCGCGAGCCGGACATGTCTGGCTCGTTCCTGTCGCGTGGTTAAATGACATCTGTTACACACTTCCCTCTCCGGGGAGTTTGCAGACCAGACTACGCATGGTTTAATCACCTTTTCTGCCGCTTTCTGGAGGTAACATGCTGCCATCACGTACCCTGAGCCTGACGATTCCCCGTAACTGGTTAGATTTGTATGAAACCATCTGGAAACCGGACTATTTCCCGAAATGGGCTGCCGGATTAAGCAGTGGAACGCTGGAGCCGGAAGGCAATCACTGGAAAACCAAAGGTCCTGAAGGCACGGTAAAAATCCGTTTTACCGCGCACAATCCTTACGGCGTGATGGATCACTGGATCGATACGGGCTTTGGCAAAGAGATTTATATGCCGATGCGCATTATCGCTAATGAACAGGGCGCCGAAGTCATCATCACGGTTTACCGCCAGCCGCTGATGTCCGATGAGAAATTTGAGCAGGATATTGCGTGGGTTAAACGCGATCTCGACAGCCTGTACCGGTTGTTAACTCAATAAAACCAAGCTGTTATGGAAAATAAAGTTTATTCACCCCCGGTCGCTTCAGGATGAAGCGATATTTTTTTACGTAGCGCTGTTAATCTGTTTTTTTTACTATCCCGTGTAAAATGTTAAACACACCAGGCCAGCTAAAGCATTTGCCTCAGGAAATTCCTGGCTCGGTAGCAGCTGAGCGGAAGGTGCAAACGCTGATTTTTCATCACTTTTTCCATTTGCAGGTATAAAGCCTGCTTATATTCTGGTTTTGTTTCCCGCGTTGATTAATAAAGCAGTAAATGCTCGCTTATTAATACTCATGCAAAGTCTGAATCCATTTATTCCCTTAAAAAACTTATCAGATTTTTCTCATGGTGTTAATTGAAAGAAAACGCGGTATAACTCATTTCACACACAGCAACACCTATAAAAACAGCAGCAGGGAAAATTAAATGGAACGCTCAACCGATCCATTGCTTTTATAAAAAGAAATCTGTTGAGCAGGCCAGCCGGACTCTGGCAGGAGAATATGCAACTACAACAGGGTTTATTCATCAACTCACGGAATTTTGCCTGACAGCAGGTAATTCTGATGAGGAAAAGCCAGCCGCCAAGCCAGGGATATTTTTTACCGCTGAGCATTATTTGATTGAACCTATAATAACAAGGCAATCCTGATTACGCATTTCAGGATGATTTCAGAGAAACGTTGCATTAATTAAGTCCTGCATGATTGCGAGTGATTGCTTGCCTTCATGTACCCCTTCTCTTTGCACTGGTACATGTACCATAACGAGCATAATATGGCGATACGAGGAAGAAGTTTAACCGCCGCAAAATGGTCATTATTATCATCCATTAAAATTGTTGGAATTGGTGTTTTACAACTCTCCCTTCTGGCACAAATACTTGAAGCAAAAGAGCTCGATTTACTGGCAATTGCAGTGGTGATGTTACTGGTTATTGATACGCTGTCCGATCGCGGATTTGCCAATGGCATTATTCGTAACCAAACGCTTTCCGTCAGAGAATTATCTATTCTCTATTGGGGGAACGTTTTAATCGGCCTGGCCATCTTCGCTGTTCTTTTTATCGGCAGTGATATTTTTAGTCAGATAATGAACCAACCGGAATTAGCAATTATGCTGGAGATGCTTTCCGTCATATTTATTGTTATTCCGCAAGGCCAACATTACCGCGCAATATTACAGCGCGAAAAAGAATATACCAAAATCGCTTTTACCGAAACGGCATCGGTATTGGCTGGCCTGAGCGTAACGCTGTTTACCGTCTGGCTGACGCCTTCGGTTTTATGCGCTATCTGGGGTTATCTGGCGATGGTTTCCGTCAGAATGCTAATCTACTGCTATTATGGCCGCCCCTGGTTTCAACCAGAATATCGATTCAGCATTAAAGGTCTGACCCAAATTCATGTCAGAAACGGATAAATATAATAAGTCTGTATGGTGGGCTCTGGGCATCTGAAAAGGTGCATTCGCGTGCTGCAAACCAGCACGCTTTTTTCTTTTTATTATCCGGCCTCGCGTTATCTTCTGAAAATCCCTCATCGCCTCGGCGTGTTGAAACAACGGCTCGAAAACCTGTAGCCTTTGCTTCGCATCGAAATAATCTATCTGAAAGAAAAACGAAAAACACCTCATCACTGTCATTTACAAGGCATCATGCTTGCTTCGATTTAGTTAAACTAATCCGAAGTGCTCATTTTAGAAAAACTCAGTGGTCTGGATCGGCTTTAAACTTTAGCTTTGCTGCCAACATTACGGAGTTCCTTATGCTATTAACCGTTCTCTACATTATTGGCATCACCGCAGAAGCAATGACCGGCGCGCTGGCGGCTGGCCGTCGTAAAATGGATCTGTTTGGCGTGATTATTATTGCCTCCGTCACTGCCATTGGCGGCGGTTCAGTCCGCGATATCCTGCTTGGCCACTATCCGCTCGGCTGGGTCAAACATCCTGAATACATCATGATTGTGGCGGCAGCAGCGGTTGTGACCACGTTTCTGGCACCGTTGATGAACCATCTGCGCAAAGTGTTTCTGGTGCTGGATGCGCTGGGTCTGGTGGTTTTTTCCATTATCGGCGCTCAGGTGGCGCTGGATACCGGTCATGCCGCTATTATCGCCGCGATCAGCGCCGTGATTACCGGCGTATTTGGTGGTGTGCTGCGCGATATGTTCTGTAATCGCATCCCACTGGTATTCCAGAAAGAGCTGTATGCCGGTATCGCTTTTGCCTCAGGCTGGATTTATATCCTGCTGCTGAAAACTTCACTGGCCCATGAGGCGGTGATTATCATCACGCTGCTGTTCGGCTTCATCGCGCGTTTGATTGCGCTGCGCTTCCGCCTGGGTCTGCCGATTTTCAACTATCCCCATCCCGAGCATTGATGGCAGGGCAGGAATGCCCTGCTGCTGCAGAAAAGCGATCAGCTGCTGTGTTTGCGCGTCACGCAAATGAGTGACAACTTTTTCAGCCATCACGGCTCCCACGCCGGGCAGCCGCTGCCAGTCGGCAGTCTGGCGCGACAGCAACGCTTCCCAGCAGGTATCTTCCAGCGCGTTAAGCGCCGCTCGCGGCAAGGGAATGCCCAGCGCGCTGATCCAGCGGCGCAGCGGCTGTTGTCGCGTCAGGTTGAATCTGTGCCAGATCTGTTTTGCGCGAGCCAGGCTGATGCCTGACGCAGAGGCGATCTGTTCCGGACGCAGCGTCAGCCAGGAGAAAAGGTGAGTGATTTCATCGGTCGAGAGCAGCCGTTGCCAGGTGCTGCGTTGCACACCCGGAATATCCAGTACGGCTTTCCGGCTCAGCCAGCTCAGACGCGCCAGAAACTGCTCACGACACTCAGCGGATGCGTAAAAACAGCTCAGCATGTGCCGGGCGTTCTCATCCGGCGGCTGAGGATAGTCACGATCGGCAACGCGCCAGACGACTCTTTCGAGCCGGGGGATCCCCTGTCCCGCCAGACTTAACGCTACCTGATCGCCGGGTAAAATATCCTGTTCCCGCCAGCGCCGAACCGATCCCAGATTCACGCGCTTAACCGTTTTGTCATCCAGCTGAACCGGCAGCAGGTTAAGCACCACCGACACTTTTCCGGTGCGGCCCACGGTGAAATCCATGGAAACCACTTCGCTGCTGACCACCGGCGGCTGATATTTCCAGGCGACGGCCCAGTCACCCTGTCCGGGCAGCCAGTTTTTTCCGGCAGGACGCTGCGCCTGATGGATAACCACGCCATCGGTAGCGAAAGGCAAAGCGGCGTTGAACCAGTGATCGCGCCATTCAGCGACCTCTTCTTCATCCCGGACCTCGCGACTCCACTGCTTCGCCAGGGGAAAACCCCACTGCGCAAGCTGTTCAAGCCGGGCAGGCATTGATTGTGGCCCGTCGGGCCAGGCCCAGATAAAAATCCCCAAAGCCGGGAGCAGCGGGCTGGCTATTTTGCTCATCATCGTGCCAGCCACCTGCGCACGGGCATTTTTTCCACCCTGCCTCGCCTGCTGATGATCGGTCATCTGCAGGAAGAGTTCGCCCTGCAGAATGATCTCCGGCAGCTCGGTGTGAATGCGCTGCGGAATCGCGGGAATATCATGGGCTTTATCAAACCACTCCTCGCCCCGTACGCCATCGCCGCGACTGATAAGCGAAACCAATTCGCCCTGACGGTAAACCAACGTGACCGCCAGACCGTCAACTTTCGGCTGTACCCAGAGCGACTCCTTGCCCTGCATCCAGTAAGCCACGGCGAGCTTGTCCGCGAGTTTTTTCACCCCGGTGTGGGCGACCGGATGCAGCCGCTCGCCCTTGTCAGGCAGTTGAGCGGTATAGGCGGGAGACGCCGGAGAAAAGCAGTGCTGCCATTCGCGCAGCCGCTGTTGCAGGCTGTCGTAATCGGCGTCGGTAATCAGGCTCTTGCCCTGTCGGTAGTAAGCCTCATCCCAATGCCGCAGCTGTTGTTGCAGCAAGGTGATCTCCTTTTCTGCGCGCGCTGGCGTCCAGGCGGGACAAACCGCCCCCGCTCCTCCGGTGAAAAACATTAACAGCGCCACGACGACACATCGGCATCCTTTCATTCTGCTGCCTCCCGTCTGTATTCTCCGCATTGAAAAACAGGGCGTGGAGAACCACCAGAACGAGAAAAGTAAAATGGAACGCGTTACGCAGAAAAAGGCGGCAATAAAGCAGCGTCTCTTTTGTGCTGCGCGACCGCGCGCAAAAAGAATTGACGCAGCGGCGTGCGCAAACGCTGCGTGGCGTGCGCAAGCCGTGTATAATGGGCAGGAAATCGACTCCGCTCTTTACTCAATTCAAGATAACCATGGCTCAAGGCACGCTTTATATTGTTTCCGCCCCCAGCGGCGCGGGTAAATCCAGCCTGATTCAGGCTCTGTTAAAAACGCAGCCGCTGTACGATACGCAGGTGTCTGTTTCCCATACCACCCGCGGCGTGCGTCCCGGTGAAGCACATGGCGAGCACTACTATTTCGTGTCGAAAGCAGAGTTCGAGGCGATGATCGCTGAAGACGCTTTCCTTGAACACGCTGAAGTGTTTGGCAATTATTACGGTACGTCACGCAAAGCGATTGAGCAGGTGCTGGCCACCGGCGTGGACGTTTTCCTCGATATCGACTGGCAGGGCGCGCAGCAGATTCGCGCAAAAATGCCCGGCGCCCGTAGCATCTTCGTTCTGCCGCCATCGAAAGATGAGCTGGATCGTCGTCTGCGTGGCCGCGGTCAGGACAGCGAAGAGGTCATTGCCAAACGCATGGCGCAGGCGGTGGCGGAAATGAGCCATTACGCCGAGTACGATTATTTGATTGTGAATGATGATTTCGATCTGGCGCTGTCCGATCTGAAAACCATTATTCGTGCGGAACGTCTGCGTATGAGCCGCCAAAAAGCCCGACATGATGCTTTAATCAGCAAACTATTGGCAGTCTGAATTCAGTTTCAGTATGATGCCCAGTCATTTCTTCATCTGTGGAGTAGCACACCTATGGCACGCGTAACCGTTCAGGACGCAGTAGAAAAAATTGGTAACCGTTTTGACCTGGTGTTGGTCGCTGCACGTCGTGCACGTCAGATGCAGGTAGGCGGCAAAGATCCGCTGGTGCCGGAAGAGAACGATAAGTCCACCGTTATCGCCCTGCGCGAAATCGAAGAGGGCTTGATCACCAACCAGATTCTGGATGTGCGTGATCGTCAAGAGCAGCAAGAGCAGGAAGCCGCTGAATTACAAGCCGTTACCGCTATCGCTGAAGGTCGTCGTTAATCGTACCTTGCAGGTAAACCTTGTATCTGTTCGAGAGCCTCAATCAGCTGATTGAAAAATACTTGCCTGAGGACCAGATTAAGCGCCTCAAGCAAGCCTACCTTGTCTCGCGTGATGCTCACGAGGGACAGACACGCTCCAGCGGCGAGCCTTACATCACCCATCCGGTTGCGGTCGCCTGCATACTGGCGGAGATGAAGTTGGATCATGAAACCCTCATGGCCGCGCTGCTGCATGACGTTATCGAAGACACGTCCGCCACCTATCAGGATATGGAACAACTGTTCGGCAAAAGCGTTGCCGAACTGGTGGAGGGCGTTTCCAAGCTCGATAAGCTGAAATTCCGCGACAAGAAAGAGGCGCAGGCCGAAAACTTCCGCAAAATGATCATGGCGATGGTGCAGGATATCCGCGTCATTCTGATTAAACTGGCTGACCGCACCCACAATATGCGTACGCTCGGCTCGCTAAGGCCGGACAAACGTCGCCGTATTGCGCTGGAAACGCTGGAGATTTACAGCCCGCTGGCCCACCGTCTGGGTATTCATCACCTGAAAACCGAGCTGGAAGAGCTGGGTTTCGAGGCGCTCTATCCCAACCGTTATCGCGTCATCAAAGAAGTGGTAAAGGCGGCGCGCGGCAATCGTAAAGAGATGATTCAGAAGATTCTTTCTGAAATTGATGGCCGCCTGCAGGAAGCGGGCATCCCCTGCCGCGTCAGCGGTCGCGAAAAGCATCTCTACTCGATTTACCGCAAAATGACGCTGAAAGAGCAGCGATTTCACTCAATCATGGATATTTACGCCTTTCGCGTCATCGTGAAGGATGTGGATACCTGTTATCGCGTGCTCGGCCAGATGCACAGCCTGTATAAGCCGCGTCCCGGCCGCATGAAAGATTACATTGCCATCCCCAAGGCCAACGGCTATCAGTCGCTGCATACCTCGATGATCGGCCCGCACGGCGTGCCGGTAGAGGTGCAGATCCGTACCGAAGATATGGACCAGATGGCGGAGATGGGCGTGGCGGCGCACTGGGCCTACAAGCAGGCGGGCGAAAGCGGCACCACCGCGCAGATCCGCGCGCAGCGCTGGTTGCAGAGCCTGCTGGAACTGCAGCAGAGCGCAGGCAGCTCCTTTGAATTTATCGAGAGCGTAAAATCCGATCTTTTCCCGGATGAGATTTACGTTTTCACCCCGGAAGGCCGTATTGTCGAACTGCCGGCCGGCGCCACGCCGGTCGATTTCGCCTACGCCGTGCATACCGATATTGGTCATGCCTGCGTTGGCGCTCGAGTGGATCGTCAGCCTTATCCGCTGTCACAGCCGCTGGCCAGCGGTCAGACCGTGGAAATTATCACCGCGCCAGGCGCGCGTCCGAATGCCGCCTGGCTCAATTTTGTCGTCAGCTCAAAAGCGCGCGCCAAAATCCGTCAGCTGCTGAAAAACCTCAAGCGCGAAGACTCGGTTAACCTGGGACGGCGTCTGCTCAGCCATGCGCTGGGCGGCAGCCGCAAGCTGGCGGAAATCCCGCCGGAAAATATTCAGCATGAGCTGGACCGTATGAAGCTGGCCGGTCTTGACGATCTGCTGGCGGAAATCGGCCTCGGCAATGCAATGAGCGTGGTGATTGCGAAGAATCTGTTGCAGTCCGGCACCGCGAAGCTCACCAGCAACAAACGCAGCAAGCTGCCGATTAAAGGCGCTGACGGCGTGTTGATTACCTTCGCCAAGTGCTGTCGACCGATTCCCGGCGATCCCATTGTCGCTCACGTCAGTCCGGGCAAAGGCCTGGTGGTGCATCACGAATCCTGTCGTAATATTCGCGGTTACCAGAAAGAGCCGGAGAAGTTTATGCCGGTTGAATGGGATAAAGTGACCGATCAGGAATTTGTCGCCGAAATTAAGGTGGATATGTTTAACCATCAGGGCGCGCTGGCAAACCTGACTGCCGCTATCAACACCGCCGGTTCCAATATTCAGAGCCTGAATACGGAAGAGCGTGATGGCCGTGTTTACAGCGCCTTTATCCGTTTAACCGCGCACGATCGCGTCCATCTGGCTAACATTATGCGAAAAATTCGCGTGATGCCGGATGTGATTAAAGTTCACCGAAATCGTAATTAGTCCATGAACGCTCAACGTTTTGCCCGTATACGCGAGATGCTGGCCCTGCGCCAGCACGATCTCACCGTGTGCATGGAACAGGTGCATAAGCCGCACAATGTTTCTGCGGTGATTCGCACCGCCGATGCCGTGGGCATTCATGAGGTGCATGCGGTCTGGCCCAGCCAGCGCATGCGCACCGTGGTCTCTTCATCCGCGGGCAGCAACAGCTGGGTGAAAGTCACCACCCACCGCACCATCGCCGACGCCGTCAGCCACCTTAAAGCACAAAAAATGCAGGTGCTGGCTACGCATCTGTCCGATAAGGCGGTCGACTTTCGCGAGATCGATTACACGCGCCCGACCTGTATCCTGATGGGTCAGGAAAAAACCGGCATTACCCCGGAAGCGTTGGCGCTGGCCGATCAGGACATCATTATTCCTATGGTCGGCATGGTGCAGTCGCTGAATGTTTCCGTGGCCTCAGCGCTAATCCTTTATGAAGCGCAGCGCCAGCGGCAGAATGCCGGGATGTACCAGCGCGAGTACAGCCTGCTGGATGAGGCTGAACAGCAGCGCCTGCTGTTCGAAGGCGGTTATCCGGTGCTGGCGCGCGTGGCAAAACAAAAGGGTCTGCCGTACCCCTGGATCAATGCGCAGGGCGAGCCTGAAGCGGATGCTGAATGGTGGGCCACGATGCAGGCGGCGGGTAAAAAATGAAAGGCCGCCTGTTGGATGCCATCCCGCTCAGCACCCTGACCGGCGTCGGCGCCAGCCAGGCAGCCAAACTGGCCAAACTTGGCCTGCATACCATTCAGGATCTTCTGCTGCATCTGCCGCTGCGCTACGAAGACCGTACCCAACTCTACGCTATTAACGACCTGCTGCCGGGGATCTGGGCCACGGTGGAAGGAGAAGTGCTGCATACCGACGTCACCTTTGGCCGCCGCCGTATGCTGGTGTGCCAGATCGGCGACAGCAGCGGCGTGCTGACGATGCGCTTCTTTAACTTCAATGCCGGCATGAAAAACAGCCTGTCGCCTGGCCGCCGTGTTACCGCATACGGTGAGATAAAACGCGGCCAGCGCGGCGCGGAGATGATCCATCCCGAATATCGCGTGCAGGGCGAGCATGGCGGCGTGGAGTTGCAGGAAACGTTAACGCCGGTTTATCCCACCACCGAAGGCGTGCGTCAGGCTACGCTGCGCAACCTTACCGATCAGGCATTAACTCTGCTCGACAGCTGCCCCATCGCCGAACTGCTGCCGCCCGAGCTGAGCGGCGGACTGATCAGCCTGCCGGAGGCGCTGCGCACCCTTCACCGCCCGCCGCCAGATCTGAAGTTGAGCGAGCTGGAAAGCGGCCGACATCCGGCCCAGCGTCGTCTGATTCTGGAAGAGCTGCTGGCGCATAACCTCAGCATGCTGGAAGTGCGTGCGGGGGCGCAGCGTTATCACGCCCTGCCGATGCCGCCACGCCATACGCTGAGCGATAAGCTGCTGGCCGCGCTTCCCTTTTCTCCTACCGGCGCGCAGCGACGCGTGGTGGCGGAAATCGAACGCGACCTGGCAAATGATTTTCCCATGATGCGCCTGGTGCAGGGCGACGTGGGTTCTGGCAAAACGCTGGTTGCGGCGCTTGCCGCGCTGGATGTGATCGCTTATGGCAAACAGGTCGCCCTGATGGCCCCCACCGAGCTGCTGGCGGAACAGCATGCCACTAACTTCCGCCAGTGGTTTGCCCCGCTGGGTCTTGAAGTCGGCTGGCTGGCGGGCAAGCAGAAAGGCAAAGCGCGTCAGGCGCAGCAGGGGGCGATCGCCAGCGGCCAGGTCGCGATGGTGGTCGGCACCCACGCGCTGTTCCAGGAGCAGGTGCAGTTTAACGGGCTGGCGCTGGTGATTATCGATGAGCAGCATCGTTTTGGCGTGCATCAGCGGCTGGCGCTGTGGGAAAAAGGCGAGGAGCAGGGCTTTCATCCCCATCAGCTGATCATGACCGCCACGCCGATTCCGCGCACCCTGGCGATGACCGCCTACGCCGATCTGGATACCTCGACCATTGATGAGCTGCCGCCAGGGCGCACGCCGGTAACCACCGTCGCCATTCCTGACAGCCGTCGCAGCGAGATTATCGCCCGCGTGCAACTTGCCTGCCAGGAAGGGCGTCAGGCTTACTGGGTTTGTACTCTGATTGAAGAATCGGAGCTGCTGGAAGCGCAGGCGGCGGAAGCCACCTGGGAAGAACTGAAAGCGGCGCTGCCCGATCTCAATATCGGTCTGGTGCATGGCCGCATGAAGCCCGCCGAGAAACAGGCTGTGATGCAGGCGTTTAAGGCGAATGAGCTACAGCTGCTGGTCGCCACCACCGTGATAGAGGTGGGCGTCGACGTGCCAAACGCCAGTCTGATGATCATCGAAAACCCGGAACGGCTCGGGCTGGCGCAGCTGCACCAGCTGCGTGGTCGTGTGGGCCGCGGGGCCGTCGCCTCTCATTGCGTACTGCTCTATAAAGCGCCGTTAAGCAAAACCGCGCAAAGACGCCTTCAGGTATTACGCGACAGTAATGACGGCTTCGTTATTGCCCAGCACGATTTGGAAATTCGTGGACCCGGCGAGCTGCTGGGCACGCGCCAGACCGGCAACGCCGAGTTTAAGGTGGCCGATCTGCTGCGCGATCAGGCGATGATCCCCGAAGTGCAACGTGTGGCGCGCCATATTCATCAGCACTACCCGGAACAGGCCGGAGCGTTGATTGAGCGCTGGCTGCCAGAAACCGAGCGCTACACCAACGTATAAGCCGCTCTTTTATAGCCAGACAGGCAAACGTTTGCTTTTGTCCGACAGATGATTACAATCGCCACTTTGTTTTTCGGGAACAGAGAAATGTCCGCCAATCCTCAGGAAATCACCTCTTCCGGCCGCTCCGCCCAAACCAAAAGCGAACTGATTTATCGCCTCGACGACCGTCCGCCGCTGCCGCAAACGCTGTTTGCCGCCTGTCAGCATCTGCTGGCGATGTTCGTGGCGGTGATCACGCCTGCACTGCTAATTTGTCAGGCGCTGGGTCTGCCCGCGCAGGATACGCAGCACATTATCAGCATGTCGCTGTTCGCCTCTGGCGTTGCCTCGATTCTGCAAATCAAAACCTGGGGACCGGTGGGTTCCGGGCTGCTGTCGATTCAGGGCACCAGCTTTAACTTTGTTACACCGCTGATTATGGGCGGCATGGCGCTGAAAAACGGCGGCGCGGACGTGCCGACGATGATGGCCGCGCTGTTCGGCACGCTGATGGTCGCCTCCTGTACCGAAATGGTGCTGTCGCGCGTGCTGCATCTGGCGCGCCGCGTGATCACGCCGCTGGTCTCCGGCATTGTGGTGATGATAATTGGTCTGTCGCTGATTCAGGTTGGTCTGACCTCGATTGGCGGCGGCTTTGCCGCGATGAACGATCACAGCTTCGGCGCGCCGAAAAACCTGCTGCTGGCAGGCGCCGTGCTGGCGGTGATTATTCTGCTGAACCGCCAGCGCAATGCTTACCTGCGCGTCGCTTCGCTGGTTATCGCGATGGCGATCGGCTATCTGCTCGCCTGGGCGCTCGGCATGCTGCCGGAGATCGCCGCATCGACCACGCAGCCGGTGATTGCGGTACCCACGCCGCTTTACTACGGTCTCGGCTTTGACTGGAATCTGCTGATCCCGCTGATGCTGGTGTTTATGGTGACCTCGCTGGAAACCATTGGCGATATCACTGCCACCTCTGATGTTTCTGAGCAGCCGGTCAGCGGCCCGCTCTATATGAAACGTCTGAAGGGCGGCGTGTTGGCGAACGGGCTGAACTCCTTTGTCTCGGCGCTGTTCAACACCTTCCCTAACTCCTGCTTCGGGCAAAATAACGGCGTGATTCAGCTCACCGGCGTCGCCAGTCGCTATGTGGGATTTGTCGTTGCGCTGATGCTGATTCTGCTGGGCCTGTTCCCGGCGGTGAGCGGTTTTGTGCAGCATATCCCGGAGCCGGTTCTGGGCGGCGCGACTATCGTGATGTTCGGCACCATTGCCGCATCGGGCGTACGCATCGTGTCGCGTGAGCCGCTGAACCGCCGCGCCATCATGATTATCGCCCTGTCGCTGGCGGTCGGGCTTGGCGTTTCCCAGCAGCCGCTGATCCTGCAATTCGCGCCGGACTGGCTGAAAACGCTGCTCTCTTCCGGGATTGCCGCTGGCGGCATCACCGCCATCGTGCTGAACCTGGTTTTCCCGCAGGAAAAGTGATTTAGCAGGCAGGCCACGGCCTGCCTCGCTTTTCTGCTCGCTATTTGTCCGACTTTACATCCAGGCTGTTGAGCTGTAACGGTAATTCAGGCATAACAACCTCTGACCGGCTTTAATCGGGATGGATGCGATGAAATTTATTGGAAAGTTTTTCCTCACCTTACTGCTGCTGATACTGCTTTGTCTGGTGGTTATTTATGTTCTGTTGCAGACGCAATGGGGCGCGGGCTGGTTCAGCCGTTGGGTGAGCGACAAAACCGAATACCATCTCTCCGTCACCAAGATTGAGCACAATTTCTCATCGCCCTCGCACGTTATTCTTAACAACTTCAGCTTTGGTCATGACGGTCAGCCCGCCGTGGTGGTGGCAAAGCGCGTCGATCTCGGCATGGCATTGATCCAGTTCAGCAATCCGCTTCATTTCGGCAGTATTGAACTGCGAGATGGCGAGGTGAATCTTGCCAACCTGACGCCGCACAACGCCTTGCCGCTACAGGCGAACCGTCTGCAGCTCAGTAATATGCACATCGGCAGCCCGAACAGCGCGCTGCCTTTACAGGCAGAGCAGGTCAATGGCGGCCTTGTGCCATGGCAGCCGCGCGCGAATGACATGCTGGGCGCAGATACCCATTTCCAGATGAGCGCCAACAGCCTGACGCTGAATGGCGTAGCGGGTGAAAACGTGCTGCTGCAGGGCAGCGTGGATCATGACCGCCTGCTGCTCTCTAACGTCGGCGCCGATCTGGCGCGCGGCTCGCTGACAGGCAGCGCGGAACGCGATGCTCAGGGCAACTGGAAAATCAGCAATCTGCATCTGAACGACCTCCGTTTGCAAAGCGAGCAAAGCCTGAACGGCTTTTTACAGCCGTTGCGCGAGCTGCCGTCGATTCAGATAACCCGTCTGGATATGACCGATGCGCGTTTGCAGGGACCGGACTGGGCGGTGACCGACCTCGATCTGACGCTGAAAAACATTACCTGGCGCGGCGATGACTGGCAGAGCGATGGCGGTACGCTGGCGCTGAATGCCAGCAACTTTATCAATGGCCGCTTTGAGCTGAACGATCCGATCATCAACCTCGACTTTACGCCGCAAGGCATTGACCTGACGCAGTTCAGCTCACGCTGGGCTAACGGCGTGATCCGCGCCTCAGGCAATTGGACGCGCGACGATAAACGCCTGACGCTGGATGAGCTGGCGGTGGCCGGGCTGGAGTATACGCTGCCGCAAAGCTGGCGCGATCGCTGGCAGGAGACCTTGCCCGCCTGGCTGGATAGCGTGCTGGTGAAAAAGCTGACCTCCAATCGCAACCTGATTATCGACATCAACCCCGACTTTCCCTTCCAGATGACAGCGCTGGACGGCAGCGCCGATAGCCTGCTATTAGCACGTCAGCATCAGTGGGGCATCTGGGCAGGCAAAGCGAGCTTTAATGCCGCCCAGGCCACCTTTAACCGCACCGATCTGCGTCATCCGTCGCTGGCGCTGAGCGCCGACGATCAAAAGATCCAGGTCACGGAAATGAGCGCTTTTAGCGGCAACGGCCTGCTGGAAGGTACCGCCATCCTGGGCCAAGAGCCTGCGCGTCCGCTACAGCTGAATCTGAAAGGCCAGGCGGTGCCGGTCAATATTCTGCATAACTGGGGCTGGCCGACGTTACCGCTGAACGGCAGCAGCAATTTGCAGCTGGAGCTGAAGGGGGCGCTGCCTGCCGATGCGCCGCTGCGCCCGACGGTTAACGGCTCGCTGAACGTCACCACCGATGCGCAATCGTTACAGCAAACGATGCGGGCCGGACAGGTACATTGAAATGAAAAGAGGCTGACGGTCAGCCTCTTCTGCTTTACAGCGGGTCGAGTTTAGCGCCCGAACCGCCCTCTTCCAGCGGCTCGTCAGGATCGGCGGGCAGTACGATATAGACCCCTTCAAACACCGCGCCGCATTCGTCATTTCCGTACAGCTCCACCTCCAGCTGCACGCGCGCTTTACGCCCGCGCGCCAGACGATCCAGGTCGCCGCTCAGCGAGCCGAGATCGGCGATTGCCCCCGGCCTGCCGGTAATCGGCCTGCTGTAACGAATATGGGCGTCAGCAAGAATAATGGTGCCGCCCAGATGACGTTCGCGCAGCAGCAGCCAGATCAGCCCCCAGCCGGTAAGCGTCGCCAGCGAAAACAGGCTGCCAGCAAACAGGGTGTGATGGGGATTCTGATTGCCCGCTTCCGGCATGGTGGTGATAAATTTATGCCCGGTATATTGCAGGATGCGCACGCCCATTTTTTCGCTCAGCGGGATATGCTCATACCACGCCTGCTGGAGCTGTCCGCACCAGTCGGCGCGATGCAGAATATCATCCAGCGTCACTACCGGTTTGATCATCAGAAAGTGGCGCAGCGGCGTGGATTGCGGCGCGGTAATTTCGCCCTGGTTGATATACCCCAGCTTGGCGAAGAACTCTACGGCATCCTCACGCGCGCTACAGGTTACGCGCTTCACCCCTTCCTGACGGGCCACGGACTCCAGCGTCATCGCCACCAGCGTGCCTAACCCTTTTCCCTGCACCGAGGGATGCACGGCGAGAAAGCGAATAGAGGCTTCGTTGTCGGCGTTGATATAAAGCCGTCCTGCGGCGACCGGATCCCCCTGCTCGTCAACCACCATCTGGTGGTGCGCCAGCGCGTCCCAGGCGTCGCGCTCAGAGCCCTGCGGCTGGCGCAGCGGCTTTCGTAACATCTCCCAGCGGAACTGGTAATAGATATCCAGCTCCTCTGCCGTTTGCGGTACGCGAAGGTGATACATAAAGTGTTTCTCTCGTTCGGAGCTTGCGTGGCTGTTCCCTTGCCGCTCGGCTGATAACCTCACACCTGCAACCAAAAGGTGACCGGACCATCGTTGACCAGCGCCACTTGCATATCGGCGGCGAAACGGCCATTGGCCGTCGTGATGCCCTGCTGACGACAGCAGTCGCTAAAATAGTGATAAAGCCGCTCGGCTTCGGCAGGTTCCGCGCCGCCTGAAAAAGAGGGACGCATCCCTTTTTGCGTATCGGCCGCCAGCGTGAATTGCGAAACCACCAGCACGCTGCCGCCTGCCTGTTGTACGTTAAGGTTCATCTTGCCGTTTTCGTCGCTGAAGATTCGATATCCCAGTACGCGTTCTGCCAGGCGTTCGGCGCGCTTCTCGTCATCGCCTTTTTCCACGCCCAACAAAATCAGTAACCCCTGACCAATCTCCCCGGTCACCACGTTGTCGACGGTGACGCTGGCGTTCAACACGCGTTGAATCAAAGCAATCATGTTTCCTCTCGTTCTTTTTCTTGTTCCTGCCGTTTTAGCTGACGGTAATCATCCAGGGTAGCGGTGATTTCGGCTCCCAGCAACACGATACACCAGGTCCAGTAAACCCACAGAAACAGAATCGGGATCACCGCCAGCACGCCATAAATCATCTGGAATGAGGGAAACATCGTAACATAGAGGGCAAAGGCTTTTTTCCCTGACTCAAACAGCACCCCGGCCACCAGCGCACCAATCAACGCATCGCGCGGCGGCACGCGACGTGTCGGCACAATGCTGTAGAGCAGCCAAAACGCCAGCCAGGAAAGCAACAGCGGAAAGACGCGCAGGATATGATCGATCAGGCTGGTCACGCCCGATACGCTCACCCAGCGCAGCGAGAGCAGATAAGAACTGATCGCCAGGCTCGCCCCGGCTAACAGCGGGCCTAAGGTTAAAATCATCCAGTAAACGGCAAAGGAGTAAACCAGCGGCCGCTTTTTATGGCTGCGCCAGATTTCATTCAACGCAGTATCGATGGTATGCATCAGCAGCAGGGCGGTAATGATTAAGCCCACCGCGCCTACTGCCGTCATCCTGTTCACATTGGCAACGAACTGTTCAAGATAGCGTTGGAGGATATTGCCCGCTGCCGGCACAAAATTGGTGAAAATAAAGTGCTTTAACTGCTGACTGACATCGGCAAACACCGGAAATGCGGCAAACAGAGAAAAGACCACCGCGACAAAGGGCACCAGCGCCAACAGCGAGACAAAGGCGAGATTACCCGCCTGCGTCGTCATGCCGTCGTCGTCAATGCGATGCCACAACAGTTTCAGCCAGCCAAAAAAAACGTGTGTCGAATGGCGTAAATGTCGCAATGACATAAATCAGAGGCGGCCGGCAAACCAGCCCGGTACCGTTTTGTTGTCGGTAACCAGCACGCTTTCGATACCCAGCGCGCGCGCTGCATCGATATTCTGTTGATTATCATCAAAGAACAGCGCCTGATCGGCAGTGAAGCCTTCCTCATTCAGCACATGCTGATAGATTTGCGCCTCCGGCTTACGCATACCCAGCTCCTGGGAGAGGTAAAGCTTATCCGCTGCCAGCTGAACTTCAGGATATTGCGTTGGCCAGAACTCGCTGTGCAGGCGGTTGGTGTTTGACAGGATTACCACACGATCGCCCTGCGCACGCAGCTGTTTCATCAACGAGAGCGTGTCGTGGCGAGCGCCCACAAAGATCGCCTGCCAGCCGGCGGTGAACTGTTCGTAGCTCAGTGCGACATCAAGCTGTTCGCAGAGCGACGCCGCAAATTCTTCATCGCTGATTTCGCCACGCTCGTGCTGTTCAAAGTTTTCACCCATCTGGAAACTGCTTTGCAACAAAGCCAGCGGCACGCGTCCCAGGTCGCTCCAGACGCCCAGTGCGCGATTGAAATCGATATCGATAATCACATTGCCTAAATCGAAGATATACAGCATGACGCTCTCCTTTAATTCCCTGGATCATTCACTCTAGCGGCAAAACATGACGCTGAACAGACAGGGCCGGAGAGAAAGATGGAATCTGGAATCTGCCGCATATTGTGTGGTGAGAGAGCAGCCTGGCTGCTGTCGCCAACGATATAGTTTAGCCTGGATAAAAAAAAAGCCCCGCCGGAGGCGGGGCTTCTGCGCAGAGTAAAGACGGTAATTACACGTCTTTGCTGCCGCGTGATGCACGCTTACGATCGTTCTCGGTCAGATGACGCTTACGGATACGAACGGAAGTCGGGGTAACTTCAACCAGTTCGTCATCATCAATGAACTCAATCGCCTGTTCAAGGGTCATTTTGATCGGCGGAACCAGCGTGGTCGCTTCATCAGTACCGGAAGCACGCATGTTGGTCAGCTTCTTACCGGTCAGACAGTTAACCGTCAGGTCGTTGGAGCGGCTGTGAATACCGATAATCTGGCCTTCATAAACTTCCGCACCGTGACCGAGAAACAGCTTACCGCGATCCTGCAGGCTGTAGAGCGCAAACGCTACGGCTTTGCCCTGACCGTTGGAGATCAGTACGCCGTTCTGACGCTGACCCACTTCGCCCGGACGCACGTCGTCGTAGTGGCTGAAGGTGGAGTACAGCAGACCCGTACCGGAGGTCATAGTCATGAATTCGTTACGGAAGCCGATCAGACCACGGCTTGGGATCACGTAGTCGAGACGTACGCGGCCTTTGCCATCCGGGTCCATGTTTTTCATGTCGCCTTTACGCTCGCCCATCGCCTGCATGACCGCGCCCTGATGCTGCTCTTCGATATCCAGCGTCACGTTCTCGAACGGCTCTTGTTTGCGGCCATCGATTTCGCGGAAGATAACTTTCGGACGGGAAACCGCCAGCTCAAAGCCTTCACGACGCATGTTTTCGATCAGTACGGAGAGGTGCAGCTCACCACGACCTGACACGCGGAACGCATCAGAATCTTCGGTCTCTTCCACACGCAGCGCAACGTTGTGTACCAGCTCTTTGTTCAGACGCTCAAGGATCTGACGAGAGGTCACGTACTTACCTTCTTTACCGCAGAACGGCGAGGTGTTGACGTTGAAGAACATGGTAACGGTCGGCTCATCCACGCTCAGCGCAGGCAGCGCTTCGACATTTTGCGGATCGCAAATGGTGTCGGAGATGTTCAGCTCGCCCAGACCGGTGATCGCAACGATATCGCCCGCTTCCGCCAGGTCAGTATCGATACGCTCCAGGCCCAGGTGGCCCAGCACTTTACCGACTTTACCGTTGCGGGTTTTACCTTCGCTGTCGATAACGGTAACCTGCTGGTTCGGCTTAACTTTACCGCGCTTGATGCGGCCAATGCCGATCACGCCCAGGTAGTTGTTGTAGTCCAGCTGAGAGATCTGCATCTGCAGCGGCGCGTCCGCTTCCACCTGCGGAGGAGCGACGTGGTCGACGATCGCCTGATAGAGCGCGGTCATGTCGCTGCCCATATCGGCGTGATCCAGACCGGCAATGCCCTGCAGCGCAGAAGCAAAGATAATCGGGAAGTCGAGCTGCTCATCGGTCGCGTCGAGGTTAACGAACAGGTCGAATACCTGATCCACAACCCAGTCAGGACGCGCGCCCGGACGGTCAACCTTGTTGATCACCACAATTGGCTTCAGGCCATGGGCGAAAGCTTTTTTGGTCACGAAACGCGTTTGCGGCATCGGGCCGTCCATCGCATCGACAACCAGCAGCACCGAATCCACCATGGACATGACGCGTTCTACTTCGCCGCCGAAGTCGGCGTGTCCCGGGGTATCAACGATGTTGATACGGTAGTCATTCCATTTGATGGCGGTGTTTTTCGCGAGGATGGTAATCCCACGCTCTTTCTCCAAATCGTTGGAGTCCATTACGCGCTCGGTCGCTTCGGTGCGGGCATCGAAGGTACCAGATTGTTGCAGCAGTTTGTCAACCAGGGTGGTCTTACCATGGTCAACGTGCGCGATAATGGCGATGTTACGCAAATTTTCGATCACAGCTTTGCCTCAGGCATTAGAAATAGCGCGCTATTGTACACGGATTAAGCGGAATACTGAACACGATCACAGTTTCCTCTTAAAGTTTATCGTAGTGGCGGGTTTTAGCATCAAATTCAGTGCAAGAATTGCACTGAAGCCGGATAATGCACCAAATTAGTGCTCAACTGTTCACCACCAGCACCAAATTAGTGCGTATTATCCATCGTGGTGCAGCTCACCTGTCATCTGAAGGTGCATAAAAGCGCCATTTTAGCTGATATAAAAAAGTTGGCACAGAATTCGCTTTATTACTCTTAAGCGAAAACCACAGTTGCACGACGGTTGAAACAGCTTGTCGAGATCTTGGTTCAGGGATGTACGCGCCACGTGACGCATTCCAGAAACTGAGGTTCTCTTACCACGACAACAATGACCATTTCCAGGAGAGTTGAGTATGTCCGCTGAACACGTTCTCTCGATGATGAACGAGCACGAAGTAAAGTTTGTTGACCTGCGTTTTACCGATACCAAAGGTAAAGAACAGCACGTTACTATTCCTGCGCACCAGGTTAACGCTGACTTCTTCGAAGAAGGCAAAATGTTCGATGGCTCCTCCATCGGCGGTTGGAAAGGCATTAACGAATCAGACATGGTGCTGATGCCGGACGCAACCACTGCGGTAATGGATCCGTTCTTCGAAGACCCGACGCTGATCATCCGCTGCGACATTCTTGAGCCGGGCACCATGCAGGGCTACGATCGCGACCCGCGTTCCATCGCCAAACGTGCGGAAGATTTCCTGCGTTCATCTGGCATCGCTGATACCGTCCTGTTTGGACCTGAGCCGGAATTCTTCCTGTTCGACGACATCCGTTTCGGTTCTTCCACTTCCGGCTCGCACGTTGCTATCGACGACGTTGAAGCGGCCTGGAACACCGGCAAAGAATACGAAGGCGGCAACAAAGGCCACCGTCCGGGCATCAAAGGCGGTTACTTCCCGGTTCCGCCGGTCGACTCCGCTCAGGACATCCGTTCCGCCATGTGTCTGACCATGGAGCAGATGGGCCTGGTGGTTGAAGCGCATCACCACGAAGTGGCTACCGCTGGTCAGAACGAAGTGGCTACCCGCTTCAACACCATGACCAAAAAAGCGGACGAAATTCAGATCTACAAATATGTGGTGCACAACGTTGCCCACGCGTACGGCAAAACCGCGACCTTCATGCCGAAGCCGATGTTTGGCGATAACGGTTCTGGTATGCACTGCCACATGTCACTGTCAAAAGGTGGCACTAACCTGTTCGCTGGCGACAAATATGGCGGCCTGTCTGAAACCGCGCTGTTCTACATCGGCGGCATCATCAAGCACGCTAAAGCGATCAACGCCCTGGCGAACCCGACCACCAACTCCTACAAGCGTCTGGTTCCGGGTTACGAAGCACCGGTTATGCTGGCTTACTCTGCCCGTAACCGTTCTGCATCAATCCGTATTCCGGTTGTAGCCAGCCCGAAAGCGCGTCGTATCGAAGCTCGCTTCCCGGATCCGGCTGCTAACCCGTACCTGGCGTTCACTGCGCTGCTGATGGCTGGCCTCGACGGCATCATCAACAAGATCCATCCTGGCGATGCCATGGACAAAAACCTGTATGACCTGCCGCCGGAAGAAGAAGCTGAGATTCCAAAAGTGGCTGGTTCTCTGGAAGAAGCGCTGATCGCGCTGGGCGAAGACCGTGAGTTCCTGACTCGTGGCGGCGTATTCACTGACGACGCCATCGATGCCTACATCGAACTGCGTAAGTCTGAAAACGACCGCGTTCGCATGACGCCGCACCCGGTAGAGTTCGAACTTTACTACAGCGTTTAATCTGGTTTGACGCTTTTTGTTGCCGTGGAAACTTTCAGCCCATCTTCGGATGGGCTTTTTTCTCCACGAATTCATCGTTCATATAACGAGCCGCTGGCTTAATGACTATAATGCACCAAACTGGTGCAGAGGAACGCTGTATGGCAACTGGCACGCTGCCCGATGCTGGGCAGATTCTCAACTCCCTGATTAACAGTATTTTGCTGGTTGATAACGACCTGGTTATCCGCTACGCCAATCCGGCTGCGCAGCAACTACTGGCACAGAGCTCACGTAAACTGTTCGGCACACCGCTTCCTGATTTAATCGGCTACTTTTCGCTGAATATCGATGTGATGCGCGAGAGTCTTGCAGCCGGCCAGGGTTTTACCGACAGCGAGGTGACCTTAGTGGTGGATGGCCGCGCGCATATTATGTCGCTGACGGCGCAACGCCTGCCCGAGGGTTTACTCCTGCTGGAAATGGCGCCGATGGATAACCAGCGCCGCCTCAGTCAGGAACAAATTCAACACGCGCAGCAGGTAGCGGCCCGCGATTTGGTACGCGGTCTGGCGCATGAAATAAAGAACCCGCTGGGCGGTTTACGCGGCGCGGCGCAATTGCTCTCCAGAGCGTTGCCCGATCCGTCGCTGAACGAATATACCAAAGTCATTATTGAGCAGGCGGACCGGTTACGAAATCTGGTGGACCGGCTACTGGGACCGCAGCAGCCGGGTATGCATGTGACCCAGAGCATCCATCAGGTGGCCGAGCGCGTGGTAAATCTGGTGTCGATGGAGTTACCGGAAAACGTGTCGCTGGTACGTGATTACGATCCCAGCCTGCCGGAACTGCCGCACGATCCCGATCAGATTGAACAGGTGTTGCTTAACATCGTGCGTAACGCGCTACAGGCGCTGGGCGAAGAAGGCGGCACCATAATTTTGCGCACCCGCACCGCGTTTCAGTTAACGCTGCACGGAACACGCTATCGTCTGGTGGCCCGTATCGATATCGAAGATGATGGCCCCGGCATTCCGGCTCAGCTACAGGATACGCTGTTCTATCCGATGGTGAGCGGACGCGAAGGCGGCACCGGTCTTGGTCTGTCGATTGCCCGTAGCCTGATCGATCAGCACTCAGGAAAAATAGAATTTAACAGTTGGCCCGGTCATACCGAATTCTCGGTTTACCTGCCCATTCGCCAGTGAGGTTTCTATGCAACGAGGGATAGTCTGGATCGTCGACGACGATAGCTCCATCCGCTGGGTGCTTGAACGTGCGCTCACTGGAGCCGGTTTGAGCTGTGCAACCTTTGACAGCGGTAACGAAGTGCTGGACGCGCTCGCCACTAAAACCCCGGACGTATTATTGTCGGATATTCGTATGCCGGGCATGGACGGTCTGGCCCTGCTGAAGCAGATTAAACAGCGTCATCCTATGCTGCCGGTGATCATCATGACGGCGCACTCCGATCTGGATGCGGCGGTCAGCGCCTACCAGCAAGGGGCGTTTGATTATCTGCCGAAGCCGTTTGATATCGATGAAGCGGTAGCGCTGGTAGAACGCGCCATCAGCCACTATCAGGAGCAGCAGCCGCCGCGTAATCAGCCGGTAAGCGGTCCGACCACCGATATCATCGGCGAGGCGCCGGCGATGCAGGATGTGTTCCGCATCATTGGTCGTCTGTCGCGATCCTCTATCAGCGTGCTGATTAACGGTGAGTCCGGGACCGGGAAGGAGCTGGTTGCGCATGCTTTGCATCGCCACAGCCCGCGCGCGAAAGCGCCTTTTATCGCCCTGAATATGGCGGCCATTCCTAAGGATTTGATCGAGTCTGAGCTGTTCGGTCATGAAAAAGGCGCCTTTACCGGCGCCAATCAGATTCGTCAGGGCCGTTTTGAACAGGCCGATGGCGGCACGCTGTTTCTTGACGAGATCGGCGATATGCCGCTGGATGTGCAGACGCGTCTGCTCCGCGTGCTGGCTGACGGTCAGTTCTACCGCGTTGGTGGCTATGCGCCGGTAAAAGTAGATGTGCGCATTATCGCCGCTACGCACCAGAACCTGGAAATGCGCGTACAGGAAGGCAAGTTTCGTGAGGATCTGTTCCATCGTCTGAACGTTATCCGCGTCCATCTGCCGCCCTTACGTGAACGTCGTGAGGATATTCCGCGTCTGGCGCGCTACTTCTTACAGGTTGCTGCGCGCGAGCTGGGCGTAGAAGCGAAGATTCTTCATCCCGAAACCGAAGCGGCGCTGACGCGACTGCATTGGTCCGGCAACGTGCGCCAGCTGGAAAACACCTGCCGCTGGCTGACGGTAATGGCGGCCGGTCAGGAAGTGCTGATTCAGGATCTTCCGACAGAGCTGTTTGAATCCGGCACGCCGGAAAGTCCGGTTCAGTCGTTGCCGGATAGCTGGGCAACTCTGCTGGCGCAATGGGCGGACCGCGCGCTGCGTTCCGGTCATCAAAACCTGCTCTCTGAAGCGCAACCGGAAATGGAGCGCACCTTGCTCACCACCGCGCTGCGTCACACTCAGGGACACAAGCAGGAAGCCGCCAGGTTACTGGGCTGGGGACGCAATACCCTGACCCGTAAGCTGAAAGAGTTAGGAATGGAGTAACCACAACAATGCCGGCCGGAGCAACAGCTGTTGCTCCGCTGCCTGCTTTATATCACGCGCGAAAATTGCTGCATACGCGCTTTTTGCCGCAGGTAAACATCAAAGCACATGCAGATATTGCGGATCAGCAATCTTCCACGGCCAGTGACCTGCAAGCCTTTCTCGCTGCGCTCCACCAGCCCGTCTGCCACCAGCGGCGCCAGCAACGCCAAATCCTCAGCAAAATACTCTTCGAAACGAATCGACCACTGCTTCTCTATGCAATGGTAATCGAGCGCGAAGTTACAAATCAGCGCCTTGATCACCTCACGTCTCAGGCAGTCATCAGGCGTCAGCGCCAGCCCGCGCCATAACCCGTGCCCCTGCTCTTCTGTGTTGGCATACCAGGCTTTCAGTTCTTTCTGGTTCTGGGCATAGCAATCGCCGATCATGCTGATTGCCGATACGCCCATACCGAGCAGGTCGCTGTCGCCCTGCGTGGTATAGCCCTGGAAATTCCGGTGCAGCTCACCGTTACGCTGCGCCACCGCCAGTTCATCCTGCGGTCGGGCAAAATGATCCATGCCGATAAACTGATAACCCTGCTGCGTCAGCGTCTCGATGGTCTGCTGCAGAATCAAGAGCTTCTGTTGCGCGTCGGGTAAATCCGCTTCTTTGATTTTACGCTGCGCGGCGAACAGGGCGGGAAGATGCGCATAGTTGAAAACACTGAGACGATCGGGATTCAGCTCAATCACTTTCTTTAGCGTAAAGGCAAAGCTATCCGCCGTCTGCTTTGGCAGGCCGTAGATAAGGTCAATATTGGTGGAAGCAAAACCCAATTCACGGGCGTGCTGGATAAGCGCAAAGATAAACTGTTCGTCCTGTACCCGGTTAACCCGCAGCTGCACCTCTTTATCGAAATCCTGGACGCCCATGCTGAGCCGGTTGAAACCCAACGCGCGTAAATGATCCAGTACATCCAGTTCGATCTCACGTGGATCAATCTCAATGGAGATCTCAGCGTCAGGTTCAACATGAAACTGCTGTTTCAGCAGAGTCACCAGCCGAGTGATTTGCGTTTTATTAAGGAAAGTCGGCGTGCCGCCGCCCCAGTGCAGCTGTTTGACGTGACGCTGGCGGAATAGCGGCGCGCGCTGACGAATCTCCTGCTCCAGCACATCCAGATAGCGATCCGCTTTCTGGCTTTGCCGCGTCACGATTTTATTGCAGCCGCAGAAGTAACAGAGCCGGTGACAAAAAGGAATATGAATGTAGAGCGATAACGGTCGTTCAGGATAGCGCGCAATGGCGTGCAGCAAGTCGTTATTGCTGAAGCTTTCGCTGAATTCCAGTGCGGTGGGATAGGAGGTATAGCGAGGCCCGGCGTAATTATATTTTTCGATTAGCGCCTGGTCCCACTCGATCTGCTGCGATGACATGTTTACTCCTTGCGGTGACGTCTTCTGAGAGAAGGCCGCGCAGCAGAAGAGGAAACAGGTCGACGGAATTGAGCCCGCCGCAAACGCGACTTCAGACGCGACAGCCGACGTAGTTTAATCAATAACCAAAGCAGATAACATGTCAGCAGAAGCGCGAAAATTGATCCAGGCCAAAGCATAGGTGAATACCTGTTTAGCACGGCATGCACCGCAGCGCATGCCGATCAATTCAGACTCAGTTTCCTTTCAGCAGACGCAGCATGTCCTCTTCAGCCTGCTCATCGTCAGCATCGTCGTCCAGTTCGATGCCCAACTCTTCCATCAGCACATCAATGCGATCCAGCGTTTCATCCAGCCAGGCCTGCTCTTCCGCAGGCAGCGTCTCGCCATTTTCCAGACGATCCAATAAGGCATCCAGACGCTGATCGTTTTCCAGCTTTTCCAGCTCTTCTGCCGGTGTCATACGCGCTTTTTTCGGTTTTGCCACAGGCTCAGCGGCTGGTTTTTTCACAGTTTGCCCTTCCGCCAGCAGCGGAATCGGTTTTTTACTGCCGATACGGGGATCTTTCGCTTTTGCGCCGCCCTGCTTGTTCTGGCTTTGCGCTTCCGGATGAGCACGGCTGCCAGAAGCATGACCGCGATGTTTTTTCTCGCGCTTGCGGTCGCGTGCCTCAATATTCAGATCTTCACGCGATTTGCGTTTAGCGGCGGGCTTGCCGCGCGCGGCTCGTGCAGGTTGCTTCATGGTGTCCAGTCTCGGCGGTTTTCATTCAGTATAGAATTGCGGCGAAATCTAGCAGAAAGCCGACCAAGAAAAAAGGCGACAGCTCATGCTGTCGCCTTTTTTCGCACCTTCATACGAAGGAAACGCTCGTTGAGTCCATTCTGGCTCGCAACGTCCCGGTTTATCCTGCGCCTGCTCTTGTCCTGAGAGTATCCCTGTCCCTGTTGGCCGTTCCGTTGACCCGTTCCTGCTCCTTCGCTCCTTATCTTCCTGACGCTCCTGAGCGCATCCTCCTGATGGGTGCTGCCGTGCACTGACAACAACTGTAGACCAACCGGCAAAACGCACAAGTCGCACTTTTTCAAAAATCAGGATAATACCACAGCAATTTTTTTATAATTCATTGAAAAATAACTATTAAATATTAAACGCAGCCCCGGATGGCGCAGATCGCTGGCAGCACATATCGCACATTTCTGACAAAAATTTCTCGAATGAAGCCTTCGGGCACTTTCGCACCATAACAGGTATAATCAGCGCCATTGCCCTGAATAAAGCTTCCGGAGTCTTACCTTGTCTTCTCTGAATTATCACGTTACCCATTTTGTCACCAGCGCACCTGATATCCGTCATCTGCCTGCGGATACCGGCATCGAAGTGGCTTTTGCCGGGCGCTCCAATGCAGGTAAATCCAGTGCGCTGAACACCTTAACCAACCAGAAAAGTCTGGCGCGTACCAGTAAAACCCCTGGCCGCACTCAGCTCATCAACCTGTTTGAAGTCACGGAAGGAAAACGACTGGTCGATCTACCCGGCTACGGCTATGCCGAAGTGCCGGAAGAGATGAAACGCAAATGGCAGCGTGCGCTGGCCGAATATTTGCAGATGCGCAACGCGTTAAAGGGCTTAGTGGTGCTGATGGATATTCGCCATCCGCTGAAGGATCTCGATCAGCAGATGATTCTGTGGGCCGTGGAGAGCCAAATTCCGGTGTTAGTGCTGCTGACCAAAGCGGATAAGCTGGCATCAGGCGCGCGTAAAGCTCAGTTAACTATGGTGCGCGAGGCCTCGCTGGCCTTTATGGGTGATGTTCAGGTGGAAATCTTCTCTTCGCTGAAGAAGATGGGCGTAGACAAGCTGCGTAACAAGCTCGACGCCTGGTTTAATGATATAGCCCCCGCCGAAGAAGAGGCAGAGCCGCAAGCGTAACCTTCTGCAAAGGCCTTTTTCCAGAAAAAACCAATAAAAAACGCCCCAGTCATATGATGACTGGGGCGGCTAATATTCAGCCAAATCCGATTACGTGAAGTAAAAGGTCTGAAAGATAGAACATCTTACCTCTGTACCCTACGCGTTAAACTTTACCTGATTTTCTCAGGGCCACAAAGAATTTTTTGTAGTTAATTTTCATGGAATAAGGTTTTTTTTACCAGGTCCGTCACAAAAACACTCTTCGCTTGTAGTCTAATGATGAAAAAAATGCTTAGCAGTGAACCAGTTAGAAAACCGCTTCTGAAAAGGTCCTTTTCAGAAAACGCTGAACCGATTAACCAAACGGTTTTCTTATAGCTGATCTCAGGTACGTTTTTCAGAACGCGTCCTGAAAATCAGTACCAGCGACTCAGTGCGCCTGATCCCAGTTGTCGCCAACACCGACTTCAACCTGCAGCGGAACGTCCAGCTTCATGCTGTTTTCCATCAGATGGCGAATCTGTTTGCTGGCCTCTTCAACCGCATCCGCGTTGATTTCAAAAACCAGTTCATCGTGCACCTGCATGATCATCCTTACCGCATCAGATTTCTGCTGCTGCAGCCAGGCATCCACATCGATCATGGCGCGCTTGATGATATCCGCCGCGGTGCCCTGCATCGGGGCGTTGATCGCGGCGCGCTCTGCGGCTTTACGGCGCATAGCGTTGCTGGATTTGATATCAGGCAGCCAGAGACGGCGGCCATCCAGCGTCTCAACGTAGCCTTTTTCCGCCGCCAGCTGGCGCGTGTTTTCCATGTAACGTAAAACGCCGGGATAACGCTCGAAATAAAGGTCCATATATTTCTTCGCTTCTCCGGCTCCGATATTCAGCTGACGGGAAAGGCCAAAGGCGCTCATACCGTAAATCAGACCAAAATTAATCGCTTTGGCGCTACGGCGCTGTTCACTGGTCACCTTACTCAGCGCCATGCCGAAGACTTCCGCCGCCGTGGCGCGGTGGATATCTTCACCCTGAGCAAACGCCTCCAGCAGTCCTTTGTCCTGAGAAAGATGCGCCATGATGCGCAATTCGATTTGCGAGTAATCCGCCGCCACGATGCGGTTTCCTTTCGCCGCGACAAAAGCCTGACGAATACGTCGACCTTCGTCGTTACGCACCGGGATATTTTGCAGGTTCGGATCGGTTGAGGAGAGACGGCCCGTTGCGGTCACAGCCTGATGATAAGAGGTATGTACGCGACCGGTGAGCGGATTGATCATCTGCGGTAGCTTATCGGTGTAAGTCGACTTTAGCTTTGAAAGACCGCGATGCTCCAGAATCACTTTCGGCAGTGGATAATCCAACGCCAGCTCGGCAAGCACCTCTTCACTGGTGGAAGGCGCGCCGCCCGGCGTTTTTTTCGTCGGCTTGATTCCCTGCTTTTCAAACAAAATGGTTTGAAGCTGTTTCGTTGAGGAGAGATTAAACGGCTCACCCGCCAGCTCATGAGCTTTCTTTTCCAGCTCGGCCAGCCGCGTGGTCAGTTCCTGAGAATGTTTGGCGAGGATAGCCTGATCGATCAAGACGCCGTTGCGCTCTATACGGGAAATTACCGTCAGCAGCGGCATTTCAATCTCTTCAAAGACCCTCCTCGGTCCGTTGGCCTTTTCCAGTTCCGGCCACATTTTCAAGTGAAGCTGTAGCGTGACGTCGGCATCTTCCGCCGCGTAGTGGGCAGCCTGAACCACATCGATCTGGTTGAACGTCAGCTGGTTTTTACCTTTCCCGGCAACGTCTTCAAAGGTAACGGTTTTATGTTTCAACCAGCGCATAGAGAGGCTATCCATGTCGTGTTTGCCCACCACGCTGTTAAGCATGTAGGACTCCAGCATGGTATCGAACTTAATACCGTCCAGCTCAATGTCGTAATTCTTCAGCACGCCGCGATCGTATTTGAGGTTCTGCCCTACTTTGAGCAGGCTCTTGTCCTCCAGCAGCGGTTTAAGGCGCTGCAATACCGCATCGCGATCCAGCTGCGGCGGCGCATCCAGATAGTCATGGGCAACCGGCAGATAAGCCGCTTCGCCAGGCGCAACCGCAAGGGCAATCCCGACAATATTGGCGCTCAGGGTATCCAGTGAATCTGTTTCCAGATCGAAGGCGAAAACATCGCTCTGTTTAATCTTTTCAAGCCACGCATCGAGCGTCTTGTCATCAAGGATAGTGACATAGCCATCAGCAGAGAGAATGCTGGTTGCTTCCGGCTGCTCAGCCTCCTCTTCCGCCAGGACTTTTTGCGCCTGCGGATTGCTCTTTTTACCCTGCAACCATTTTCCTTCCTGCAAATCTGTCAGCCAGCGGCGGAACTCGTAGCGGCTGAACAAAACCTGTAAGGCTTCGACATCCGGCTCGTTTACCGTCAGCTGCTCGCAGGTTTGTTCCAGCGCCACATCGGTTTTAATTGTGGCCAGCTGATAAGAGAGAAAAGCGACTTCTTTATTCTGCTCCAGCTTGGTTGCCATGGTTTTTGCGCCACGGAAGCTGAGATCGGCAACTTTATTCAGATTGTCATAGATCGATGTCATGCCGCCCAGGCCCTGCAACAGCGCCTGCGCCGTCTTTTCCCCCACGCCCGGCACGCCGGGAATGTTATCTGAGGAGTCGCCCATCAGCGCCAGATAATCGATAATCAGCGCGGGTGGAACACCATATTTCTGCTCAACCTCTTCCGGGCCGAGGATCGTATTGCTCATGGTGTTGATCAGGGTGATATTTGGCGAGACCAGCTGCGCCATATCTTTATCACCGGTGCTGATCAGTACTGAACGGCCTTTTTTTTCTGCTTCGAGCGCCAGCGTTCCGATTACATCATCGGCTTCCACGCCGCTGACTGCCAGCAACGGCAGTCCCATCGCTTTCACCATTTCATGCAGCGGGCCAGTCTGGGCGCGTAAATCATCCGGCATAGGGGGACGGTGGGATTTATAGTTCTCAAATAACGCATCCCTGAAAGTTTTTCCTTTAGCATCGAAGACCACAGCAACATGGCTCGGTTTGTACTGCATCAGCAGGCTTTTCAGCATGTTGAGTACACCATACATGGCGCCGGTTGGCTCGCCTGCACTATTCGTCAGCGGCGGAAAAGCGTGATATGCGCGGTAAAGATAGGATGAGCCATCAACCAGAATCAGGGGATTGTCTGCAATTTGCGCCATAGGTCTCTGTTTTCTTCGTTAGCCATAGTCAGAACTATAAGGATGCCACAGCTTAGCGAGAATGTTGAATTTGCGCTGGCTTTCAGGGGAAATTTTCGCGGTTATACGGCGCGGATCGCAAGGATCAACCTGTGGATAACTTTGTGCGTAAAAATCATAACGTCTTGTTATTTACGTTATTATTCTTTAATTTACACATAAAAATATTTTATAAACAAAGGGTTATGAATTTTCCGTGA
The DNA here is from genome assembly GCF_044342975.1 of Pantoea osteomyelitidis. Classification (NCBI taxonomy): domain Bacteria; kingdom Pseudomonadati; phylum Pseudomonadota; class Gammaproteobacteria; order Enterobacterales; family Erwiniaceae; genus Pantoea; species Pantoea osteomyelitidis. Next base: position 3,711 of record NZ_JBGFSN010000001.1, on the reverse strand, counting down.
AGTGAAATGGCTTTTTAATGACATAAAGTCCAATGTGGATATTAAATTAATGCTTAAAAAGTCTATGGCTGGCCGGCATTATTTCCTGCTCTAAGAATACGCCTGTATTTGGTAAGTAAAATAAAAAACGCCGGCATTGCCGGCGTGAAAAAAACGATGCGCTGCGATTATTTTTGATCAACAAGGAACTTCACTACGTTGGCATAATCAGCAACAAAGTTATCCATTGAACTGGTATCAAGGCCGCCGTTGTTTACCATATATTTGCCATTCACGAATATTGCCGGTACGCCGCGCAGGTCAACATCCGAGGCGGCTTTTTGCTGTTGAGCGACCAGCGCTTTGACCGCAAAACTATTCCAGGCGGCATCGTAATCGCCGGAGGAAATACCCGCTGCCTTAATAAAAGTCTCTTTCAGACTGGCTGCATCGGTGATGGTCTGCGTTTTTTGAATACCATCAAAAATAGGCGCAGTGACCTTATCTTCTACGCCCAGCGCCATCGCCACGGCCCACGCCTGGGTAACAACCGGACCGAAATCGCCGCCGAGGAAATCAACGTGATATTTAGTCACCTTCACGTTGTCCGGCAGATTTTTTCTGACCGCGTCGCTGACATGATAAATACGTTCAAACTGATAGCAGTGCGGACAGAAAAAAGAGAAGAACTCCATGACCTGAGGTTCACCTGCAACAGGTTTCGGCAGGCTTACATACTGTTTGCCATCGGTGAATTGTGCAGCGGAGGCGCTGAAAGCCAGCATCAGACCAACCAGCGCAAACCAAATCTTTTTCATTGGGAAAAATTCTCCTGACTTCTTCATTAAAATTGCGGGGTCAGCTGTAAAGGAGGTTCCTGTAACAACTTCTCCTGCTCGGTAAAAAGGGAAATCTGCCTGCGCCAGAAATCCTCGTCGGTCATCCAGGGAAAGGCGCGGGGAAAAGCGGGATCCTGCCAACGACGCACAACCCAGGCCAAATAATAAACCATGCGCATCGCCCGTAAAGGCTCAATCAGTGACAATTCATTAATATCGAAATCGCCGAATTCACCGTAGGCTTCGAGCAAAATATCCCACTGGATAAGCCGCTCCTGACGATCGCCATTAATTAACATCCAAAGATCCTGCACGGCCGGTCCGTTACGCGCATCGTCCAGATCGACGAAAAACGGGCCTTCGCGCCAGAGAATATTACCCGGATGGCAATCGCCATGAAGACGTAAGGGCAGCCAGTTGTTGTGCCAGCGCTGCTGCAAAGTCGCAATCAGCTTATCCAGTACGTTGAGTAAGGGATCTTTCAGCGCTGACGGCACCAACGAACTTTGCTCAAGTTGCTGACGCGGTTGATGAACATATTCATCCAGGCCCATATCAGGACGATGTCGGAACAGGCTTTTACGGCCGGTTTGATGAATACGCCCGAGGAAGCGTCCTACCCACTCCATCTGCTCTTCATTATCTGTCTCATACTGGCGGCCGCCTAAGCTGGGGAATACAGCGAACCAGAATCCGGCATGTTCGTTCAGCGTCTTATCCTGAAGCCTGAGCGGCGCGGCGACCGGAACCTCATCTGCCAGCAAGTCGAGCGCGTACTGATGCTCTTCTTCAATCTGGTCGGCGCTCCAGCGCTGGGGACGATAAAACTTCACTACGTAGCGACGTTTATCTTCGTCGCTGAACTGATATACGCGATTCTCATAGCTGTTCAGCGCGGTTAAACCTGATTCGACGCGTAGCCCTGATTCCCATAACGCATCGAGAATGACATCAGGATTTAGCGTGTGGAAGTTAAAGGCTGCTTCGCTCATCATTTTGCCTGTGTGTTGCTTTTACTGTGAGCGGTAAGGATAGCATTACTCGTTACCCTGGCCTTACTCCTTAATTACCCCGCGCGCCCGCAGCAGGGCGGTTTTGAAATCCGCCTCATAATCTTTCTGCAATCCGGGAATTTCTGCCTGCTTATCCGCGTCACGCATTTTAAGATGATAAATCAATACATCATCGGTTAATTCACTTAACGGGCCACTGAAACCAGATTCCTGCGCCAGTTTCTGCAAGAATTGCACTAAATTGAGGTCTGGCTCTTTTTGCCATGCGGGTTGCAGCAACTCAATGAGTTCGTTCAGGCGTTGGCATTTCATTGTCATCTCCTTTAATCGCAATTATCCGCTACGTTAGCAGGGTTATTTTTCAATGAAAAGCGAGGAGTTGTTTTCATGTCAGCAATTACCGGCGTGATTCTGGCTGGCGGACAGAGCCGCAGAATGGGCGGAGAGGATAAGGGATTACTACAGTTCCACGGACAACCGCTTTATCAGCATGTATTGCAGCGTCTGAAGCCGCAGGTAGATCATCTGCTGATCAGCGCCAATCGTAACCTTAGCCAGTACCAGCTGAGCGGCGTCGCTGTAATTGGCGACACGCTGCCCGATTTTCCCGGCCCGCTGGCGGGTATGCTCAGCGCGCTACGCGCCACAGAGACTGACTGGGCTGCGTTTTGCGCCTGTGATACGCCTTTTATTCCTGAAGATTACGTTGCGCGGCTGTGGCAGCACAAAGCGCAGGCTCCGGCCGTCTGGGTGCGTTCTTCACAGCGCGATCATCCGGCGCTGGCGCTGGTGCATCGTCGCCTGGCTGATGCGCTTGAAGCGTATTTGCAGCGCGGCGAACGTCGGCTAATGCATTTTCTTCAGCAGGAAGGAGGATATGCTGTGGATTTTACGGATGATGAGTTGGCATTCAGCAATATCAATACGCCGGACGATCTGGCGCGGCTGGGAGATCGATCATGACAGTACCTTTGCTGGCCTTTGTCGCCTGGAGCGGAACCGGTAAAACGACGCTGTTAAAACAGCTGATTCCCTTGCTGAAGGCGTATGGAATACGCCCGGGGCTGATTAAACATACCCATCATCAGATGGATGTCGATACGCCGGGGAAAGACAGTTACGAATTACGCAAAGCAGGTGCCGATCAGGTATTAGTGGCCAGTCAGCAGCGCTGGGCATTGATGAGCGAGACGCCTGAATGCGATGCGGTAGATCTGCACTATCTGGCGAGTCGTATGGATGCAACGACGCTGGATATTGTGCTGGTAGAGGGATTTAAGGGTGAAGCGGTGCCGAAGATCGTTCTATGGCGTGCAGGAGCAAAAGGTGGTGTTGAGGAATTGCTCGACGGGAATGTTATTGCGGTAGCCAGCAATTGCGCGCTTAACGTCTCATTACCTCTACTGGATATTAATCAGCCTGAAATTATTGCGGCTTTTATCAGCAACTGGCTAAAAAAGTAGCGGTTGTTGATCTGGCAAACGTTGATTTTGTTTAAGATACAGCAGATACGAAAAAGCCCCGTACGTCAGTACGGGGCTTCGTCGCGATTTGATGCCTGGCAGTTCCCTACTCTCGCATGGGGAGACCCCACACTACCATCGGCGCTACGGCGTTTCACTTCTGAGTTCGGCATGGGGTCAGGTGGGACCACCGCGCTACAGCCGCCAGGCAAATTCTGTTTTCCCGCGCCGCCCCTTCAGGCCACGCCGGACTTATCCGGTGAACAAGCTGAAACTCTCTCAAAAACGCCTCTGGCGTTGTAAGGTTAAGCCTCACGGGTCATTAGTACCGGTCAGCTCAATGCATCGCTGCACTTACACATCCGGCCTATCAACGTCGTCGTCTTCAACGTCCCTTCAGGACCCTCTGGGGGTCAG